>NZ_VUNG01000027.1 GCF_009695775.1 Hallella mizrahii
TCTTTCTTGTTTTCGTCAGTAGGACAACCAAATTCCAAGACAGGCGACTATATCGACCCAATCATATGTTTTGCGGGGTTAGGGTGGGGATAAACCCCACCCCTACGTTGGATGTACATTTGATGACCGCATTATTTTCCTTTGCTTTTATGGGGATAAAAAAACGCCTCTACGTTGGATATACATGGTGGGTTCGCAGGGGTGGGGTTCATCCCCACCCTAACCCTCGCATGGTAACTAATCGTCCACCCTAACCCCCGCATGATAACTAATCTCTTGACCTCGAAAAAGTGGCGAAAACAGGAGGACCTGAAACAGGTGGCGATGTAGTGCGATTAAACAAGACGACAAATTAGGCTTCATGTTCCATTTGGGGCATGAAGCCTTTTCTGTGCTCTTTCTTGTTTTCGTCAGTAGGACAACCAAATTCCAAGACAGGCGACTATATCGACCCAATCATATGTTTTGCGGGGTTAGGGTGGGGATAAACCCCACCCCTACGTTGGATGTACATTTGATGACGACGTTATTTTCCTTTGCTTTTATGGGGATAAAAAACGCCTCTACGTTGGGTGTACATGGTGGGTTCGTAGGGGTGGGGTTCATCCCCACCCTAACCCCCGCATGGTAACTAATCGTCCACCCTAACCCCCGCATGATAACTAATCTCTTGATCTCGAAAAAGTGGCGAAAGCAGGAGGATCTGAAACAGGTGGCGATGTAGTGCGATTAAACAAGACGACAAATTAGGCTTCATGCTCCATTCTGGGGCATGAAGCCTTTTTTGTGCTCTTTGTGTTTCTGTACAAGCATCCTCACATAAGCAGCAATCGCATCCAAAAACATTGACAAAACACCCTCATTGCAAGCTTTCATTCTAGAAAAGGCAATGGCTCTGAAACGACATTCTCAGCGTCAGTTCCCGCTCATCTCAGTGGTTTCTGCTTGTCATCTCAGTTGTTTCTACGAGTCATCTCGGTTGTTTTTATGAGTCAAACCACTTGTTTTATCGAGTCAAAGCACTTGTTTTATCGAGAAAAAAACGTAGAAGCAGGCATCAACAAGGGTTTTCTCATACCATTATCTTTACACTCTATCCATAAGTCCCTATATATCAATACTATATAAAAACAACCCAAAAATTCGCGAAATTCCGGCCAAGATAGGTCCCGGTCATAAAAATCGCCAAAATAGAGGCCGAAAATTATCAGTTTATATGACAATCCTATTGTGTCTTCCACTCCTCTTGCTAGTTTAGATCTTTGTCGTCTGTTTACCAACAGCAGGCAATGCCAAGAACCCGTTTGCCGTGCTCATACGGCGCTTATTGCCAACACAGGCAAGGACGACACATCAGAAGCTCACCACAGAAGAAGTGAAAGATGAGGACATCGAGACGTACTAAACCCGCAGCCTCACCCCATAGCCCATCTCCACAAAAGAGAGGAGGACGATATGCTCCAAAGGGCGAATAAGGTGCGAAAGCAAACCCCTGTCCCTATGCAGCCAAAAGAGAGACGGACATTTCAATATTGTGCCGTTTGATAATTTCATCTTTCTGATTTTGCGGTCTTAATATTATTGGTTATCTTTGCAAGCATAATCAAGGTGAAGGATTACAGTACGGCAGTGCCGTCTTAAGCGTCAAAAACAATGGAAACGACACATCAAATCAACAAGGTAGAGCTTCGCACCCTGCGCATGGAGGACTATGACCAGCTGGCAGGCTCTTTTAAGCGTATCTATGGCGACAGCGATGAGTTCTGGACGCACGCTCAGATCAAGAAACTCATTACGATCTTCCCCGAAGGACAGGTGGTGGTCATCGCCGACGGAAAGATCGTGGGCTGTGCGCTGAGCATCATCGTAGACTACGACATGGTCAAGGGCGACCATACCTATGCACAGGTGACAGGCAACGAGACCTTCAACACCCACAACCCCAACGGCAATATCCTCTATGGCATCGAGGTGTTTATCCATCCCGACTACCGTGGTCTCAGACTCGGCCGACGCATGTATGAGTATCGCAAGGAGCTCTGCGAGAAACTCAATCTCAAGGCTATCATGTTTGGCGGGCGTATCCCCAACTATCACAAATACGCCGACACCATGCGACCAAAAGAGTATATCGAGAAGGTGCGCTCGCGCGAGATCTACGACCCCGTGCTGAACTTCCAGCTGAGCAACGATTTCCACGTGCGCCGCATCATCCGCAACTATCTGCCCAACGACGAGGAGTCGAAGCACAACGCCTGCCTGCTACAGTGGGACAATATCTACTATGAACCCAAGCGCGACCAGAAGGTGGAGCGCAAGCCTACCGTGCGCATCGGCATGGTGCAGTGGCAGATGAGACCCTACAACAGCATCGATGAGCTCTTCGAGCAGGTGGAGTTCTTCGTAGACTCGGTGTCGGACTATAAGAGTGACTTCATCCTCTTCCCCGAATATTTCAACGCACCGCTCATGGCACGCTACAACAATCTTGGTGAGGCGGAGTCCATACGTGCGCTGGCTAAGTATACCGAGAAGATCCGCGACCGCTTCCGCGAGCTCGCTATCAGCTATAACATCAACATCATCACGGGCTCCATGCCCTACGTCAAGGACGACGGTGGCCTCTACAACGTGGGCTTCCTCATCCGCCGTGACGGCACTGACGAGATGTACGAGAAAATCCATGTCACCCCCGACGAGGTGAAGTGCTGGGGACTCAACGGCGGCAATGCCATCCGCACCTTCGACACCGACTGCGGAAAGATTGGCGTGGTGATCTGCTACGATGTGGAGTTTCCTGAGCTCACCCGTCTGTTGGCAGCGCAAGGTATGCAGATCCTCTTCGTGCCGTTTATGACCGACACACAGAACGCCTACGCCCGTGTGCGCATCTGCGCCCAGGCCCGCGCCATCGAGAACGAGTGCTATGTGGCCATCGCCGGTAGTGTGGGCAACCTGCCGCGTGTGCACAACATGGACATCCAGTATGCTCAGAGCGCTGTCTTCACGCCCTGCGACTTCCCCTTCCCCAACGACGGCCGGCGTGCCGAGGCTACGCCCAACACCGAGATGATCCTTGTGGCCGACGTGGATCTCAACCGCCTCAGCCAGCTCCACACCTACGGTTCGGTACGTAACCTGCTCGACAGGCGAACGGATCTGTATGAGGTAAAGTTAACGCCTCACCCCCGAACCCCTCTCCCAAGGAGAGGGGAGTGAACGCCTCACCCCCGAACCCCTCTCCCAAGGAGAGGGGAGTGAACGCCTCACCCCCGAACCCCTCTCCCAAGGAGAGGGGAGTGATTACTCTGGCGAAACCAGCCTGCGGTTGATCGCACGGCTTTGTATAGGGGCGGCTCGCCGTGGCCCGCCCCTACTAACACCCTAAGAACATAACACCCAAGAATAGAAAGAAACAGATGATAGATACGCAACAACATAATGGTAAACCGAAACACAGTAATAAGGAACCTGATAAACCAGAACACTGTAATAAGGAACCTGGTAAGTCGGCCTCCTATAATACTCCGTTTATCTCAGTAACTACTCCCCTCTCCCTCGGAGAGGGGCAAGGGGGTGAGGCTGGAGAGCCTGGTGAGCTTGTTGAGTTTGTTGAGCCTAGAGAGCCTGATAAGCTTGTTGAGCCTTCCTTATACATCTTCGATTTCGACGGTACGCTGGGTGACTCCAAGCATCTCATCGTCAAGACCATGCAGGACACATGCCGTGAGCTGAACATGGATCAGCCGACGGAAGATGCCTACGCCGCCACCATCGGTCTGCCACTGGAGCAATGCTTCGCCGTGGCCTGCCATGTCGACGACGCTACGGCAGACCGCTGTGCCACCGTCTACCGCGACATCTTCCGACGTAACAACCGTCCGGGTGCCGTACCGCCGTTTCCCGGTGTCCTTGACACGCTTCGCACGCTCCATGAGCATGGACGGCTCATCGCGCTGGCCAGCAGCCGTTGTCATGAGTCGCTGCAAGGCTTTGCCCAGGAGTATAGCATCGACGATTGGCTCTGCGCCTTGGTGGGAGCAGACGACGTGACGCATGCTAAGCCCGATGCCGAGCCTGTCAACGTGATCCTGCAATCCACCGGCTGTAAGCCTGAGGATACGCTCGTCGTGGGTGACACGCGCTTCGACATTCTCATGGGGCGCAAAGCAGGAGCCCACACCTGTGGCGTGACCTACGGCAATGGCTCGCGCGAAGAACTGGAAGAGGCAGGGGCGGAACAAATCATCGATCAGTTTGATAAATTAATTTGAGAAATATGGAAGAGACACAAAAAATTATCGATGCCCTCACTCTGCGCATCATTACCTACGACGCTGGTGATCCCATGCGCATACAACATCTGCTGAAGGTACACCGCTTTGCGCAACTCATCGGCCGTGCCGAAGGGCTGGACGCCCACACTCTCTTTGTCTTGGAGTCAACAGCCGTACTTCACGACATCGGCATCCATCCCGCTGAGGCAAAATACGGCAGCAGCAACGGTAAATACCAGGAAAAGGAGGGACCAGCACCGGCACGCGCCATCCTCGAAGACATGCACTACGACGAGGCCGACATCGAGCGCATCTGCTGGCTCATCGCCCATCACCATACCTACAAGAACATAGACGCACCGGACTATCAGATCCTCGTGGAGGCAGACTTCCTTGTCAACCTCTACGAAGACCATATCTCGCAGCACGGCATTGAGGCGGCACGCAAAAACATCTTCAGGACGAAGACCGGATTGCAGTTGCTCCACATGATCTATCAGGAGACTTACACAATGCCCGGCGCCGACACACACTGTGAGGAGGGTGAGAAATGCTGAAAGACTTCATGCTCGTGGGCTGCGGCAGCTTCTTGGGTGGCGGCTGTCGCTTTGTGGTGTCCAAGCTCATACAAGTGCTGATACCACTGAGCTTTCCCTTTGGCACGTTTGCTGTCAACATTCTCGGTTGTCTGATCATCGGCTTCCTGTCCGGTCTCAACTGGGCAGGAGGTTGGATGTCGCCGTCGGTGAAGCTCATTCTGACCACAGGCTTCTGTGGCGGCTTCACCACTTTCTCCACCTTCATGAACGAGAGCACGGCACTCACGCACGACGGAGACTATCTCTACCTCGCCCTCTACTTAGGGCTGAGCGTGGCGTTGGGACTGCTCGCCGTCGTCGCCGGCAATGCCTGCGCCAAAATGATATAACAGTCTCACCCCCGTACACAGCCTCACCCCCGTACCCCTCTCCATGGAGAGGGGAGTGATTACTTCCAAGGGGTGTTAGGAGGGGATTGCAATCCCCTCCCCTCGGGGAGGGTTCGGGAAGGGCTTTTTTGTTTTCTTTTCTTTCTGTTTCTCGATTTTATTCTGTAACTTTGCAGAAACTTAGCACATTATATAATAATGAGTACAACCGTGCAGGAAACAGAAAGGCAGTTCCAGGACGTCATGGCAGAGTGCAGACAGCTCTTTGCCAAGAAGCTACATGACTATGGTGCCTCATGGCGTATGCTCCGTCCTTCTTCGCTTACCGACCAGCTCTTTATCAAAGCCAAGCGCATTCGCACTCTTGAGATCACTAAAGAAAGTCTTGTCGGCGAGGGCATCAGACCGGAGTTCATCGCGCTGATCAACTATGGCATCATTGGACTCATACAGCTCAAGGAGGGTTTCGCCGATACCATCGACACCACACCTGATGAGGCACTGAAGCTCTACGACCACTATGCCCACGAGGCTTTCGAGTTGATGAAGCGCAAGAACCACGACTATGGCGAGGCGTGGAGAGACATGCGCGTCACGAGCTACACCGATTTCATCCTCACAAAGATAGAACGTGTCAAAGAGCTCGAAGAAAACCAGGGCAAAGCACTCGTCTCGGAAGGCATCGACAGCAACTACTACGACATCATCAACTATGCGGTTTTCGGTGCCATCCGCACGAAACAACCGATAGAGAAAGCATAGACCCGGCGCTTTCGTCACTGCCCGATAAGATCCTACATTCGCTTTTCATACGCAACACTTGGCCATGACCGACAAAGAAGACAACATACAGCTCCAAACACAAGCCCGCGCTACTTCGCGCTGGCAAAGCATGCTGACGACCATCCTCGTCAACATAGCCCGGTTTATTGTTGGGCTGACCTTTATCTTCTCCGGCTATGTTAAGGCCATCGACCCGTTGGGCACGCTCTACAAGATGCAGGACTATCTGGAGGCCATCGGCTTGGCAGGTGCTCTGCCCGACTATCTGCTCATTTCGGCAGCTGTGCTGCTTGCCGGACTGGAGTTTTGCATGGGCATCTTCATGGTCTTTGCCATTCACCGGCGGATGACCTCAAAGATCATCCTCGCCTTTATGGCGGTGATGACGCTGATCACATTGTGGCTCGTCATTGCCAATCCTGTCAAGGACTGCGGTTGCTTCGGCGATGCCATCCATCTGACCAACACCGAATCACTGCTGAAGAACATCGTGCTCACGGCGTGCGCTGTGCTGCTGTGGCGGAAACCGCTCTGCATGTATCGGTTTATCTCGAAGCCCAACCAGTGGATAGCCGTCAACTACACCATCATCTTCATCCTCGTCACAAGCACCTACTGCCTCTATAAGCTGCCTGTCTTTGACTTCCGCCCCTATCATGTCGGCGTGAACATCAAGAAAGGTATGGAGATTCCTCCCGGTGCGCCGCAACCCCAATTCGAGACAACTTTCATCCTTGAAAAGAACGGCGTGAAGAAAGAGTTCACCCTTGACAACTATCCCGACTCCACTTGGAAGTTCATCGACTCCAAGACCGTGCAGACCGCCGAGGGCTATGTGCCGCCGATCCACGACTTCTCGATACAGTCGCGCGCGGGCGATGACCTCACCGACAGCATCCTCGACCGCCGCGGATACACCTTCCTGCTTATCGCTCCCGACCTGAGCACTGCCGACGACGGCAACTTTGGTGCCATCGACCAGCTCTATGAGTATTGCATTGACAGACATATCCCCTTTTACTGTCTGACAGCTTCGGGCGACAAGGACATCAAGCACTGGGAAGACATCACGGGCGCGGAATATCCCTTCCTGCTCACCGACGGCACCACACTCAAGACGATGATCCGCAGCAATCCAGGACTGATGCTTATCAAAAACGGCACGATTCTGCGCAAGTGGAGCCATAACGACCTCCCTGACGCAGCTGACCTGCACGGTGACATCAATAAGTTGCCCATCGGACAGCCCGACGGGCACACGGCAGCCGGCACGATGGCAAAGGTTGCCATTTGGTTTATCCTGCCGCTGTTCCTGCTCACGCTCGCTGACAGACTGTGGGCTTGGACCAAATGGCTCAAAGCTTGGCAGAAGGAAAAAGAAAATCAGATACAACAACAACTGTTTAACTTATTATTAATAGAAAGGAAACGTAAAATGAGAAAGAAAATCGTTGCAGGCAACTGGAAAATGAACGAGAACCTGCAGGAGGGCATCGCCCTGGCAAAAGAGATCAATGAGGCATGTGCTGCTGACAAACCTAACTGTGGTGTCATCGTCTGCACTCCGTTCATCCACTTGGCTAAGGTCGCTGAGGTCCTGGATCAGAATTTCGTCGCTCTCGGTGCTGAGAACTGCGCCGACAAGGAGAAGGGCGCTTACACTGGTGAGGTCTCTGCCGCTATGGTGAAGTCTACCGGTGCACAGTATGTCATCCTGGGTCACAGCGAGCGTCGTCAGTACTATCACGAAACTGCTGAGATCCTGAAAGAGAAGGTTCAGCTGGCACTGGCTAATGGTCTGAAGGTGATCTTCTGCTGCGGCGAGACTCTCGAAGAGCGCGAGGCCAACAAGCAGAACGAGGTCGTCAAGGCTGAGCTCGACGGCAGTGTGTTCAACCTCTCTGCTGAGGAGTGGAAGAACATCGTGCTGGCTTACGAGCCGATCTGGGCTATTGGCACAGGCAAGACGGCTACCAGCGACCAGGCTGAGGAGATGCTCGCTTACATCCGTAGCATCGTCGCTGAGAAGTACGGCAAAGAGGCTGCTGAGGACACAACCATCCTCTACGGTGGAAGCTGCAAGCCCGGCAATGCTAAGGAGCTCTTCGCTAAGCCTGACATCGACGGCGGCCTGATCGGCGGCGCTTCTCTGAAGTGCGCTGACTTCAAGGCTATCATCGACGCTTGGAAGTAATTTTCTATCTATCAGGAATGAGAGAACCAGGACGGCCTTCACCCCTGTTGTGGGGGTGAAGGCGTGCCTCTTCTCTGATTCCTGACTATTACAACGACGATTATGAAGAGACTGATCTTGGGGATTATCGGTATGCTGACATTGGGCATGACCCCGATGCATGCACAGACCTTCCTTGGACATCTGCAACAGCAAAGGCAGGGGGAAGGTAAGATCACTGTGACGCAGAGCAAGACCATCACAGATCTCGTCAACGGCAATGCGTCTTCGTCCCCGGAAAAGAATACCACCACACCAAACAACATTACGCCGGGCACGAAGATAAGTGCGCAGGCAAAGACGGTAGGAAGCAAGACTGTTGTCTCACAACAGCAGAGCACCATCGACCGAGCCAAGAAAGCTGAGCAAAAAGCGGCCCTGGCACTGGGAAAGAAGACTTCCACACAAACGAATAAAAACACAGAGGCTGCCCGACGCGCTGCCGTCGCAGCCGAGCAGAAAAAGGCTGAGGCCGCTGCCCAAGCAGCCCAGAAAGAAGAGCAACTCGCCGAGATACGCCGGCAGGAAGAGGCCGCCAGGGCTAAGCAGGAAGCCGAGGCTTTAGCACGCCAGCAGGCTGCCCAGGAAGCTAAGGCCAGGGCAGAGAGTGCTGAGGCAGAGAAAAGAGCGCAATGGGCTCGCGAGGCAGAAGCCTATAAAAAGAAATTGGAGAGCGAGCGCAGAAGCCAGGCTCATCAGCAGGACGACGACGAGATGTCGATCCCGACCATCGACATGCGCAAGAAGGTGATGCGTGGCAGCCGCAAGGTCACCGGATATCGGGTACAAGCCTTCGCCGGGGGCAACACGCGCGCCGATAAGATGAAAGCTCAACAGGCAGGCAACGCTATCAAGATGCGTTTCCCCGACCAACCGATATATGTTCACTTCTATTCTCCACGCTGGATCTGCCGTGTGGGCAACTACCGCTCGCTCGGAGAGGCCGAAAAGATGCTGCGTGCCGTCAGAAAGATGGGCTATAAGGCCGCTACCATCGTCAAGGGGAAGATCACGGTGAACTAAATAATGAGTAATGTATAATGTATAGTGTATAATGTATAGTGTATAGTGTATAATGAATAAATAAGTGCACCATTGGGGTGACAGAAATTCATCATTCAACACTCAACATTGTTATCACTCATCATTCAACATTGTAGTTATCAACTCTCAACTCACTCTCAACTTTCAACTCTCAACTCTCAACACACTCTCAACTCTCAACTCACTCTCAACTCTCAACTTTCAACTCTCAACTTTTATGAATCCAGAAACAGAATTCCGGCCAGGACTCGAAAAGCTGGCCGACCACTATAAAGACATACTTACTTTGCTGGGCGAAGACCCGGAGCGTGAGGGACTCGTCAAAACACCAATGCGCGTGGCAAAGGCCATGCAGACGCTCACCCGCGGCTACACCCAGGATCCGAAAAAGGTGCTTACCGACGCGCTTTTTGAGGAGAAATACAACCAGATGGTCATCGTCAAGGACATCGACTTCTTCTCGATGTGCGAGCACCACATGCTCCCGTTCTTCGGTAAGGCGCATGTGGCGTATATCCCCAATGGCTACATCACCGGACTGAGCAAGATCGCACGTGTCGTCGACATTTTCTCCCACCGACTGCAAGTGCAGGAGCGGTTGACGGAACAGATCGAACAGTGCATCCGCGAGACGCTCAAACCACAAGGCGTCATGGTTGTGCTCGAGGCACGCCACCTGTGTATGCAGATGCGAGGCGTGGAAAAGCAAAACTCCATGACTACGACAAGTGCCTACAGCGGTGTCTTCGAGTCGGCAAAGACGAGAATGGAGTTCCTCAGCCTGCTGAAAGTGAAATAACAAGGCACGCTCTCCTTATTTTATATACAGTAGGAGCTTCATCTTCCCGATCGGTACACCTTATTATATATATAGGGCTGCGGCACGGCCGGACAAGGCCCCCCGTCGGGCATCATTTGATTACCCTTTAATCACAAACGCATGAAATTTATTTCCTGGAACGTCAATGGACTTCGCGCCTGCATGAAGCCGAAGACCGACGACGATGGTAAAGTCATCAGCAAAGGCTTTGAGGCTTACTTCAAAGACCTGGACGCTGACTTCTTCTGTCTGCAAGAAACTAAGATGCAGGCCGGACAACTTGACCTGCAATTCCCCGGATATACGTCGTACTGGAACTATGCCGACAAGAAAGGCTACAGTGGCACGGCGATCTTCGCACGTCAGGAACCACTGAGCGTCGCATATGGCATGGGCATCGACGAGCACGATCACGAGGGTCGTGTCATCACGCTCGAATACGCTGACTTCTATCTCGTCTGTGTCTACACACCGAATTCGCAGGACGGGCTGCGCCGTCTTGACTACCGCATGAAGTGGGAGGACGACTTCCGAAACTTCCTTTTGGCACTCAACAATAAGAAACCGGTCATCGTCTGTGGCGATATGAACGTGGCACACGAGGAGATCGATATCAAAAATCCCAAGACCAACCGCCACAACGCGGGCTTCACCGACGAGGAGCGCGAGAAGATGACGGTGCTGCTCAACAGCGGTTTCACCGACACCTTCCGCCTGCTGCACCCCGATGAGGTGAAATATTCGTGGTGGAGCTACCGCTTCCGGGCGAGAGAGAAAAACGCCGGATGGCGCATCGACTACTTCCTTACGTCCAACAGCTTGCAACCACGTATCACTGTAGCTGATATCCACAACGAGGTCTTCGGCAGTGACCACTGCCCCGTGGAACTGCAATTGAGATAACACTCAAGGCCTTTCGGTATATTCCGGAAGGCCTTTTTCTCATCTGTATAAGAACTGGCTAAGAAAAAGAGAAAAAATATGCACGCAGGAACAGACAACTATACCTATCTCACCACCGCACCGATCCGTCGCGTCATACCGACGATGGCCATCCCGACGATCATCAGCATGCTCGTCACCGCCCTATACAATATGGCGGACACGTTTTTCGTGGGTAAGCTCGACACACAGTCTACGGCTGCCGTGGGCGTGGTGTTCTCGATGATGTTCTTCGTGCAGGCCTGCGGATTCTTCTTTGGGCACGGCTCCGGCAACTATATCTCACGCGAGTTAGGCGCACGCCGCCACGACAACGCGGCACGCATGGCTACCACTGGTTTTTGCTTCTCTGTGATGGCTGGTGCCGTGATCACGCTGATGGGCTGGTTGCTTCTCGATCCGCTGTCACTGCTGTTAGGTGCCACGCCGACCATCCTGCCCCACACACGACAATATCTCGGCATCATCCTCTTCGGTGCGCCATTCCTAACCGGCTCGCTCACGCTCAACAACCAGTTGCGTCTTCAGGGCAACGCTTCGTTTGCCATGGTGGGTATCGTCACGGGTGCAATCCTCAACGTAGGGCTCGATCCGCTCTTCATCTTTGTCTGTCACTGGGGCGTAGCCGGTGCTGCCCTTGCCACAGTGACCGGTCAGGTGGTGAGCTTCCTCATTCTTTTCCTGATGACGCGCCGTGGAGAGAACATCGCCATCCGTTTCCGTCTCTTTTCTCCCTCATGGTCCGCCTTCAAGGAAATCTTCTTCGGCGGCAGCCCGTCGCTGTGCCGTCAGGGACTGCTCTGCCTGGCCACGATGATGCTCAACCATGCCGCAGGCAACTACGGCGACGCCGCCATCGCTGCCATGAGCATTGTCAACCGCATCACGATGATGGTCATGGCCGTCGTCATCGGCTTGGGACAAGGTTTCCAACCGCTTTGTGGCTTCTGCTTCGGTGCCCGTCTCATCCCCCGTTTGAAGCGTGCCTATTGGTTCACTATAGCCGTCGGCACAGTCTTTCTCATCATCTGCACGGTCTTCGGCTGGCTGCTCAGTGATCATCTCATCGGCATCTTTCGCGATGATGCCGAGGTCATCGCCATTGGCATCGTCGCCCTGCGCTGGCAAATCAGCACGCTGCCACTCAACAGCTTCATCATGACGAGCAACATGCTGACCCAGACGTGCCGCAAGCCAGTGGCCGCCAACCTGCTGGCGTCCGCCCGCAGCGGACTCTTCTTCGTCCCGTTGATCCTCATTCTTCCGCACTTCTTCGGACTGATGGGCGTGGAGATGTGCCAAGCCGTCAGCGACTTTTGCTCCTTCACGCTTTCTGTTCCTGTCATGGCGCATACGCTCAAACATTTACAACAATAAATCAGCACAAAAAAATTGTATAGTTGCGTTTGCTGGATAATTCCGAAAAGCTACTCATCGTATTCAATATTACAGATATTTACACTTGCATATGATCAATTTAAAAACTAACAAAGAATAAGCCTTGATCTTGTGCTTTGTTAGAGCAGAGATAACCCTCGTCTCTACATGTTATTGCGCAGAACTACAATAACGTAATCTATCATCAAAACTCTTTACTACAGTAAAAGATACTATCCTCAATCACTTTGTCTTTTAACTATTACCATGAGAGGAGAAAATGTTGTTTTGTTAAAAACAATAACCTTTTACAAATAAAGAAAGGGTATAAAAAACACCAATTAAATTTAATTTTAATTAACCACGCTGTTTTGCCTATTTTTCACAGAAAATTGTAATTTTGCACAAAAATAAAAAAGGGTATTAGCTGATTGAATGATCGAAAGGTAAGAAAGAGAAAAGAAGATAAGTTAATAACAACCTTTTTCGATGATTAGCTGACAACACAGAACACATAATAGATACAAGATAAGATGAAAATTCACAGAGTTGCGTTGACAAAGGCTCACCTGTTCCCGAGCACTGCGATAGCATTGTTCATGGCTATCGTCCCCACGCCACGTGCCTGCGCACAAGAAGTTGCCCTCAAAACCAACATGCTTTACTGGGCCACAACCACGCCAAATATCGGCATGGAAGTAGGACTGGGTGATAAGACTACCGGTCAGGTGTTCTTTGGCCTCAATCCATGGAAGCAGAGTGGCGGCGACCACAGTTCCCTACGCCATTGGGTCGTACAGCCTGAGCTGCGCCACTGGTTCTGCCAGAAGTTCAACGGATGGTTTGTCGGTGCTCATGCCATGGGTGGACAATACAATGCCGGAGGAGTGAAATTGCCCTTAGGCTTCTTCCCCGCTTTGGAGGACCACCGCTACAAAGGCTGGTATGTCGGCGGCGGACTGACGGCCGGCTATCAGTGGGTCCTCAGCAAACATTGGAATTTCGAGGCTTCCGTAGGAGCTGGATACATCTATTCACCCTACAAGAAGTATTGCGCCGTCTGCCGCACCGAAGGAAAGGAAGAACACCGCAACTATGTCGGTCCGACCAAAGCCGCCCTTTCTCTTGTCTATCTCATAAAATGATCACATCATGAAAAGCTATATCATCGCCATAGCCACCCTTTTCTCCGTCACAGCCACCCACGCACAAGACTGTACCCACCTCGCCGTTGCCAACAATGAGATGCGTTTGGAGAATGTCAAGGTCGAGCGTGCCGGTAACTTTCTTACCCTGGCCATGGATCTCAACCTCGACTCCCTGCGCCTGCCCAGCAACACACAACTCGTCTACACCCCTATCCTCCATACCGAGCAGGGCGACAAGCAGTTGCCAGAGATCGTCGTCAACGGCCGCAAGCAACAGGTTATGTACCAGCGCGGATTCTATAACGGTCGCTATGCCGCTGACGCCACCGTCGTGCGCCGTTACAACGGCAAGGAACAGACGGCGCACTACCTCGCCACCATACCCCTTGACAAGAGCGTGCGCTCCTATGATGTCGACCTCCATGAGGACCTCTGCGGATGTGGCGACAAGGTCGACGGTACCACATACACGCTCAAGAAGCACTATCTGCCCAATCTGCCGCTCGTGCGGCCACAGGTAGAAGCCGTGAAGATACGCCATCTCGACAAGCGTGCTTACATCGACTTCCCCGTCGACCAGGTCACCCTCTATCCCAACTACCGCCGCAATCCGGCACAGCTCGATAGCATCATCAGCACCATCATTGCTCTTAAGGCCGACAAAAACCTGGAAGTCAGCACTATCAACATCCATGGATACGCTTCGCCCGAGAGCCCTTATGACCATAACGCCTATTTGGCCACCAACCGCGCCAAGACGTTGACGGACTTTGTGCGCCGACAGGTCAACCTTCCAGCCTCTCTGTTCACCGTGTCTTCCACCGCCGAGGACTGGGACGGACTCGTCAACTTCATCAAAAACAGCAACTTAGAGCATAAATCCGAAATACTCGCTATCGCCAGCGACACTTCTCTTGCGCCCGATGCCCGCGAGGCACGCATCAAGCAGAAGTACGCCGACGAGTATAAGTTTATGCTGAGCAACTGGTATCCTGCCCTTCGTCACTCCGACTACCACATTACTTATAAGGTGAAACCCTTCGACGTGGAAACGGCCAAGCAGGTTATCAAGACACAGCCACAGCTGCTCTCCGAAGAGGAGATGTTCATGGTGGCACAGACCTACGAGCCCGGATCCAAGGACTTCAACGACGTCATGCAGACTGCCATCCGCCTGTTCCCCAACAATGCCACGGCCAATCTCAACACCGCCATTGTTTTGCTCAACGAAGGTAAGGCCGATGATGCCAAACCCTACCTCGACAAAGCAGGCAACAGCAAAGAGGCTCAGCAGGCACGACAAGCCTACGAAGAACTCAAGAAGTGAACCTTTGAATCGAAATAGATAGATAATTAATTAAGAATACATAAAAGCAACACACATGAAGAACCATTTTTTTAAACTTTCCACTCTTGCCATTCTGGGCACAGCCCTCTTTGGCATGACTGCATGCTCCGACAAGGACGATGTGGCCGGCAGTGAGAACGCTACGGACGACGCTAAGCAGTATATAGCCGTCAACATCCAAAGCGTACAGAGCATGGCGGCCGGAGCCGGCGCCAAGGCAGCCACACGCGCTTCTAATGGTACTTACGAGGATGGTACTGAAGACGAGCAGAAGGTCACCAGCGTCGCCTTCTATTTCTTCAACGCTGATGGTACACCGTTCCGTCTGAGCAACAACGGCAACCATAACTGGTTAGGCTATGAAAATGGGGATAAGATCAACTTCAATAAGGATAGCCAGGATGGCAACAGCATCGAAGAGCAGAGTGATGTCGTCTTGCTCCTTCAGAGCAATACCGGTGCCAGCCCTGCTTCGATGATCGTCGTCCTCAACCCGACGAGTTTCACCAACGGTAAGAGTGTTTACCCTCTTTTTGATACAGATGCAGGCACGCTGAAGGATATGTCGCTTACCGAACTCCGTAATGCCGACCTCAAGGGTACATCCGCCAAAGGAGAGGATGGTTTCGTGATGAGTAACAGCATCTATGTAGACAATGGTACCCTCCGTGGTGCGGTGCAGACAGCAGGACATATCTTCACGTCTGAAACTGCTGCTAAAGCCAGCCCTGTGGAGGTCTATGTAGAGCGTGTCAACGCGAAGGTGCGCGCGCACTTGGCTGCAGCATCTGCTACCGGCGTTCCTACGACTGAAGGTACATTAGGCACCATCACCGCTACAAAGGATATTACGGCTGAGGCCAATGGCAACACTACGACGATCGTTACCAAAGGTACTTCCTATCCGGCTTATTATGTTGGGGAAGCTTCTGATAAGAAAATCTATGCCCTCGTCTTAGGATGGGGCCTGGCAGACGAGAATGGCCAGGCTTCTCTGGAGAAGAACCTTGGCGATGAGACGTATTGGTCAACTTGGAACACGTCTCTGGGTATCGACCCCTGGTCTACACCAAACTATCATCGTAGCTTCTGGGAGATCAGTGTGCCTTTCAACACCACCAACACACAGGGTGGAAGCAGCAATCCCCAGGTAAACCATTCCTGGAACAGCTACACCACCTCGCTCTCTACGACAGCCACTTCGCTCTATACCCTGCCCAACACCCATCAGACTCTCACAGGTTATACGGATTGTAACAAGAACGTCACACAGTCTGAGTTCACAAAGTTCTTGGCAAAGACCGTCCTCGTGTATAATAATGGTACGGACGATGCTCCCGACTGGGAGCCGGCAGAGCTCTGCACCTATGAGAACAACAACTATTTCGGTACGACAGCTCTGCGTACAAAAGTTGCTGCGGAGTATAGCAAGTATTATACGAAATCCACAGATGGTACGGAGACCTATACAGCGCTTGCACCCTCTGATATCACCTTTACCACTACCACCTCTGATGCGGCTAAGAACTATCAGGTAGTGCCATGCGTCAAGGACGGCACATACTATACGAAGAACGCTGATGGTACTACTTTTGCTTCTGTTCCATCTACCACCATCAACGCAGAGATGGCTGCCAATGTCGCTGACGTGCGCAACGCTGGTATGACCTATTATTATTATTGCATCCGCCATCTGGCTTCTGATCCTAGCCAGATTGGCTACCTCGGCGTCGTGCGTAACCACCTCTACGACGTGACGGTCAACAGCATGAAGGGCTTCGGCACGCCGGTCTACGACCCCGATAAGGTCATCATCCCTGTGGTGCCCAGCAACGACGCCACCTATCTCGCTGCCCAGATCAATGTGCTGGCATGGCGCATCGTCAGCCAGACCGCTGACCTCAACGCTACAGCCGAATAATAAGCGTCCTGCATCGCCCTCGACCCTGCATTGGTTTTAGCCTTGCATCGCCCTCGGCCCTGCATCGTTTCCCTTTTCATGCCCAGCCTCCTTGGCTGGGTTCCGTAGGACGCTGCTCCGTAGCGTCCCCATAAACATTCAAACATATGTCTTCAGCACACACACATTTCCCACTTTTCTCGCGCCTTGGCTTCATCGTAGCAGCGCTCGGTGCTCTCCTCCTCTCCTCCTGCGGCATGATGGAGGCGGACAGCGGGCAGGACTGTACCACCTACCGGCGCGTGCATTTCGTCTTCGACATGAACATGCTGTTCTCCGATGCCTTTGCTCATGAGGTCGACACCGTCACCCTCTATGCCAATGATGCCTCGGGAAAGATCGTCTATACCAAGCGCGAGGCAGTGGCCGACATCGTGAGCCGGGGATATATGGATGTCAACGACCTCCCCTCCGGCACCTACACCTTCCGCGTGTGGGCCACCGGAGAGAACCGTTACGACAACTCCTATACCTATGGCGACGATATCATCGACCGGGAGGACACAACCCGTCTCACCGTCACCGTCAACCGCAACAACGCGGAGGTCAACCACGACCTCACACCCCTTTTCTTCGGCGTCACACGCAATGTCGACATGACCGACTACCAGTACGGCGGCGTGCGCGAGACCACGGTCTATCTCACCAAAGACACCAACGTCTTCCGCATCGTCTTGCAGAACCTCAGTGGCGCCAACCTCACCCCCAACGACTTCAGCTTCTATCTCACCGACAACAATGGCAGCCTTGACTGCACCAACAACCTCGTCGACGACGAGCCGCTCACCTACCGCGCCTGGTCGGTGACAAGCGGTCAGGCGGGCGTCACCGGCAACGACGGCACCACCGTCACCAGCGTCTCGGCTGTCGTGGCAGAGATAACGACCAACCGACTCATCAAAGGACACGACATGCGTCTGCATATCGTCAACAATGCCGACGGCAAGGAGATCATCAACATCCCGGCCATCGACTACTGCCTCCTCGTCAAAGGCAACTATAACAAGAATATGTCAGACCAGGAGTACCTCGACCGCGAGGACCACTACGACATGGTCTTCTTCATAGACAGCCAGCACAACTGGCTCGCAGCCTCCATCTACATCAACTCGTGGAGAGTGGTGCTTAACAATGCCAGCCTCGGAGAATAAGGATGAATATCATGCAGCATACACTCATAGCACATGGGCGGAAGGTCATGACGGCGCTCTTCGCCCTGGTCCTGGTTCTCGCCTTCGCGTCCTGTCGTGACAGCGACGACGAGGACGACAGCCATGCGGTCACCGTGGTCTTCACCCTATCTGTCAACGAC
Source organism: Hallella mizrahii (assembly GCF_009695775.1). Lineage (GTDB taxonomy): Bacteria > Bacteroidota > Bacteroidia > Bacteroidales > Bacteroidaceae > Prevotella > Prevotella mizrahii. The sequence goes on from NZ_VUNG01000027.1 coordinate 18,173, forward strand.
GCGGTGAAGACGACGGCAGCTAAGAGCCGGGCGACAGCGCCACCGGAAGGCACGGGAACCTGGCAGAATTATGATCCCCAAGGCGATGCCGACGACTACGAGAACGGCATCGACTTCAACAAGATATTTGTCTACTTCTACAACGTCGGCGGCAACTACGTAGGCCAGGTCAAGGATATGAGCGTCTATCAAGATGCCTCTCAGTCGAATGTCTATCATATCGTCGGCAAGATGGACATCAGCAAGGATGAGATCGTCGACGACCAGTTCACCGGACACATGGTTGTCTATGTCAACATGGAGCAGCCTTCAACGACAGCGGCGTGGACCGACGATGCCGTGCACAACATCACCTACAGCTACGATCCCAACAACCCCACCTATATCCCGATGTGGGGCGTCAAGAAGGTGTCGTTCTCTACCACGGCGGGCACGCAGCAGAACCTCGACGAGGTCTCCATGCTCCGTGCCATGGCGAAGGTCTCCGTACAGCTCGACACTGATATCATGAAAGGCTGGACCATCAGAAGCATCAGCATCGACCGCTGGAACAACAAAGGCTACTGCCTCCCCGGTGTCATCAGTGGTCTCGACAATACCAAAGACCTCACGTTCAACAACAGCCTCCACGTGTTCACAGGCAGTGGTGAGGCAACAGCCATAAAAGCCACCCCTATCGACTTCACCGCCACCGCCACAACAGCTTCCACGGCGTCGAAGAACCTCTACCTGCCGGAGTATGACAACACTTCGGCGGGTGTCACTCCCGCCACGCTCTCCGTCACGCTGACAGATCCCGACGGAAAGAAGGATGGACCTTACAAGCTAAAGTTCGTACAGTATGACGGCAGCGACGCGCCCACCGGCGCTCCTTACGATATTGTCCGTAACCATTGGTATCAGTATATCATCTATAAGAACGCGGAACGTACCCTGACCGTGAAACTCACAGTCAGGAAATGGAACAGAGAAGATCATCCCGAAATCGTAATGTAACCCATGCGAAGAAAGCTATATACCATCATCACCCTTTGTACCCTGCTTGTCCTGACGGCATGCTCGGGCGACAGCATCGGCTCCACAGACGAGGCCGGCGCTGAGGCTGTCGTCGACATACGTCTCTCGGCACGCGCACAGACCACGGACGCACAGTCCTCACGGGCTGCCGACGCCAATGCCGTGGCGGGCGAGTGGATGAAGAGCTATGTCATCATCATCGCACAGGGCAATGACATCAAGCGTATCCTTACCAAGGACAACCTCGGCGATGTAGAACAGGCCGACTATCCCGCGGTGCATCTCGAACCCGGAGCCTACACCTTCTACTCCTTCGCCAATATCTCTCTGGCAGACTTAGGACTGACGGATGACGCTACCAAGTTGCCCGATGGCTTCGACACCAAGACCTTTGCCGTGAGCGGTAACCAGACAGCCATCGACAAATTCACCGACGGCATTCCGATGAGCAACAAGCAGACCATCACCGTGGAGAAGAAAGCCACGGAGGTAGACCTCGAGGTCGTACGCATGGTGGCGAAGATGCAACTGAACCTCACCAATGTCACTGGTTCTGATATCAAGGTGACAAAGGTGCAACTCTCCGACATCACCGTGAACGGCACCTCCACAGCCCACAACCTCTACCTCCTGCCTACCGACAAGGTCGAGGGGGTGAGCTGCACGCCCCATCTTGCCAGCACGGCGACACGCTCCACCTATATCTATGACGTGCCGGAGCAACAGCAGACGGTGAAAAGTGGAAAAGGCACGACGTCGCTGACGTTCTACCTCAACGAGAGCCAGGCGCACGACCCTTCACAGTTTGAGCTCACCCTGACAACACAAGGTGCAGACGGAACCACGGCGAAGAAACGCTACGCCATCCTCAACTGGACGGAGATAGCGCGCAACGACTACCGCGTCATCCCCATTACCCTCGACGACTATAAGCTCACCTTCGACGTGAAGTATTTCACCGCCATCGGGGTCCTTCCGCCCACCGTCACCGACGACGGGGAGACACTCGACCTCGACTTCTCCTACTACGGTGACATTCACCTCGTGCCGAAGATAAAGAAGTGGAGCGACGACAGCAATGTCACTGCCGACGTCAAACCCAGCTATGGCGACACCCCCTGGACACTCGTCACAGGCACCAACCCCGACGGCTTCTTCGCCACGGCGCCCTACTGGAACAGCACGAACAACTGGGTAGAGGCATCCCTCGGCTTCACCGAGGGCACCTCCGCCGTCTATCGCCTGCAGTGCACCATCAACAAGACCGATGGCACCACCGAGACCTTCACACGCAACGTCCGCTTCAAGATGACGCCGATGAGCTTCGGGGCTAAAGCTGCCACACGCGCCGCAGACAGAACAAACTGGCACTGGATCACGTTCTCTGTACCTTCGTCAATGAATAAATAATCACGCAACACAATTATGTTTAAATATCTTTCCTCCCTCTTCCTCGCCGTGGCCCTGCTCTTCACCGCGCAGGCCCCGGCCCAGACCTTCGCCCACTATGCCGGCGCCAGCGGAAAGCCACTGGCAAGCAACGGCATGCAGCAGGTAGCGGAATATGAATATAATATCTATGTGACGTCGTCGGCAGCACCCAATATGGAGGCTTTCGAAGGTTCCAACTACCTTCTTTTTAAGCTTCCTCTTCAAAACTATCTCGCCAGCAACAGAAATAACTTCGATACCGGCGGTAGTGACCTTGAACCCCAGGGCTATTTCAGATGGTATAACTTTCGGACGGATTTGAATGATGACTCCAATCTGCAGCCCTATGGTTTTTGGATGACGCAGGCTGCATTAAGGAATATCAACTATGCAACAACAGCATCCTCCGACAAGGCCGGAAAATCTGCTGGTTGGTTTGGATGGAACTTAGGTAATTTCGGTGCCCCAAGGGTGCAGAACCCTTTTAAGACGACAGGCCGTGGTGCCGACCTTGTCAGAGTGGGTTGTTGGTATAAGCTTACAGCTGATTGTGACAATCCTGATTGGGAGGGAGCTGACGTGGCGTGCGATGTCAGCCGTTATCAGGATTACAATGATTTGGATGCCTACACTCCGGGTACCTTTACCCACGAACCCACGCTTTCTGTCCGTTACATCTTTCACGTAAGGTCGGCTTACACCCTTGCTAACGCGCTGCGTGATGCGCTGCTTAAGGACAATGCGGAGGACAAGACTTATGAGGACCATAAGATAACTGTGTTCGGTATGCTGAATGCGGCCTCTTCGTGCGCCATACGGAGTAATATGCCCGATGCTGCCAACTATTTCTTTTACCCGATGTCGAATGCTGATACCAAGCATGTGTATGCCACTGACGCAAAGTATAAGATTACTTCATCCGATTTTGCTTCTACTTCGCTCATTCATGCCACGAAGCTCATCTTTAGGGTTTATACTGCTGACCGGACTAAATATACTGATATTGCTGCAAACGTGTCGGGAAAGACCAATATGTTTAATGTGAGTCTCAATACTATCAATAATACCTCCAACACGTGGTATGATCTCGACCATAACGCTGTTTCTAAACCTGCAGACGTGAAAGTCGGTGACGAGGTATATATTGTGTCTTATGCAGCCGATGCCTCAGGTAATAAATGTCCTGTTGGTAATATGCACGTGCAGTTCCGCTCGTTCTATCCAAAGTCCGATACGCAGTTGGCTGATGCTCCAGATCGCCAGACCTCTTACATGGAGTCGCACTATAATCAGAGCATGGCGCCTATCAGTTTTGACCAGCAGCTCACCACTCAGACGCTTGATCAGCCCACCGACGACAAACTCAACATGACGAGTGTCCCGCGTGATTTTTCTTCTGTGTCCTATGGTTTTGTCTATCAGAATCTTATCTCCAAGAGTTGGGGCGGCATCATGGGTGGAACAGATGATATTGGTGGCATCTGGAAAAACCCTCAGCACTCACCGATGCATGGTGAGTATGGCTTCTACAAGAGTGCACAGTATAAGACAGCGTCACCCTTGAGTACTAACAGTCAAGTGTCCATGAGTGTGCAGCATAATAAATGGGCTGACCAAAATACGAAGAATCTTAGCAAGAATCTTCGTCAGCAGGGTAAAGGCTACGTGTGGTTCACATCCCCTGATGCTACGCTCTTTGACCGTACCCACCATGACGACCCCACAAAGTACGGCAGTTTCCTCTATGTGGATGCCAGCGACGAGAGCCGCCAGATAGACCAGGAAGATTTCCAGGCTAACCTTTGCTCGGGTTCCCAAATTGTGGTATCGGCATGGGTGGCAAGCTATACATCTACTCCAAGTGGGGGTACCATCCCGGAACAGCCGCAGATTGTTTTCGTACTTTATGGATTGAAAGACGGCAAGGCTTACCGGTTGATGAATATAGCTTCAGGCGACTTCACCTCAAACATTGATGGTTATACGCCGTCCGGCTCCCAGGGTACTTGGTATCAAGTTTATGGGCGTGGGATATTGCCTTCAAGCTCCAACGTAGAACAGTATAGTAACTTCCGCATTACGATAGACAATTACTGTAAAGGGACGAATGGAGCTGACTATGCCATCGACGACATCCGTATCTATCAGCGCTCATCAAAGATTATGGTCGTTCAAAACAAACCTATCTGTCCTGACGCGAGATCTGAGAGCAATGTTGACCAAACCATCACGCTCAAGTTGAAAGGCAACTATCAGTCATTGAAAGACTATGCCGGCACCAATGCCTCGCTCTTCTATCGATTCTATAATGTTACCGACAACCAGCCTGTGACGGGTACCGATTTCTATGGCTCTGGCATGGACAGCTATGGCAAGGTCACTATACCATCGGACTATAATGCCACGGCTACTTTGGACGATGGCACGACCTTACAGTTTGAGACGGAAAACGACAAGACGGTAAGCCTTGTGCTTGCGTCGAAGCATTTCCCGCTCTCTTCCGACAAGCAATATTATGTACAGATAGCCCTTCCGTCAAGCGATGATGCATCGCAGCCTGACTCTTGGGGCACTTCGGCTGAGAGTTGTTCGACTTACAGTAACAATTTTCAGTTGACAGAGGAGAACTTTGTTCTCAACGATGTCACCGGCTCCTTGAATACTAACGTGGCGGTGAGCTGTACGTCTGATGAGGTGACCGACTACTCTATTAAAGGCCGCGTGAGCACTACCAACCCGGAGGATGGCGGTGCGGTGACGCTCAGTCAAGTACCTTTCGACTGGTATATAGGAACCAAAGATGAGTTCAATGGTGTAACAGGTCTTATGGAAGCGCTCGACCATTTCAGACAAGCTTATCCTACTGCCTCCAATTATAATCAGACAACGAATACAACTTATACAGAAGACGACAAGAAGGTCCTGCAGAATAACATCTATGACGCAAGCACAAACCCCGGTGGCAAGTTGATGCTCCTGGCTAGCACGTCGCTTACCGGCTACCCACTCAAAGTGGGAAATTATTCAGTGTGTGCCATTCCTACGGTCAGTGAGTTGACGATAAATGGCTATACCTATCACCTTTGCGAGGGAGCAGCGCTACAGTTTAAGGTGAGAGTCAGCAAGCAGGGTGTTCAGCTCAACCTCGGTCGCAACGGCATACCTTATGCCAATACAAGTTCTGTGCGCAATATTCGTGTTGGTTTGCCACAGCTCAAGATCATACAAGACAACGCTGCGGCTTCGCTACGCATACCTATCTCTTCGCGTGTTGTAGATGGACAGAAAATCACAACGAGTAATCTGATGTTTGTCGATGGTACCAATATCTCAACCGGAGATGCCAATATCATCATGAGTAACACTAACGACCCTGCATTGCAGTCGCAAATAGGCTCGTTGGTCTTTGCCAAGGCCGATCAGCCTGACCAGCCCTACAATCTTCTCTCGTCTGATTCTACGGTAAACATCCGGCTCGCCGACGGCATCATCAATAAGATACATGAGGGCTATTGGTATGAGTTACAACTGCAGTATGTCGTGACCAACTCTACTGACGCTACCGTTGTCAACTGTCCTGGTGAGACTTTCTTCCGCTTGAAGATCGTGCCGGAATTTGTTTCTTGGTATCCGACAGCAGAGAATGGCACCAATTCCAACTGGAATAACGACTTAAACTGGCGGCGTTCTACGGCATCCGAGTTGTACAATGCTTCCTATACCGATTATGGTAATACTGCTACCTTCACGGGCGCGGCAACAGATAATACCGTGACGAGGCGCGACGGAAGCTATGCACCGATGTACTTTACGAAGGTAACTATACCGGTACTGAATGCGGGCCTATATCCTTCGCTGGGTTACGTTGAATATAATGACGTAGGTCAGGCTATCCGTCTGTCGAATGTCAAGAATGCAGTTTCTTATTCTGTAGATGGTGACGAGGCCGATATCTCCCACGAGTTGGAGGCCTATCCTGCAAATGATGAGGGCAGTTTCTACTGCCAGAACTACCGTGGCAACGTCTGCGACCAGATCTACCTGAAGGCGGGCGCCGAGCTCCGCAGCCAGCAGTTCCTTGTCTATAACAAGGCGTGGACGGAGCTGGAGCTCCCCGTGGGCAAGTGGTACTCGGTGGCATCACCGTTGAAAGACACCTATGCCGGTGACTACTATGCGCCTGCCGCTTCTGGCCGTCAGGAGACGCAGACCTTTGAGAACATCTCTTGGAACAGCAGCGACAACAACAGAGTCACCTATCCTTTCTACCAGCGCGCCTGGGGCGACAAGACCGTAAAGGAGCAGGACGGCAGCAACGGCTACACGGCCTGGGACAGTCCTATGGCGATGGTGCCTACCGACGGAACCATCACCTCAGGGGCTAACGGCTGGAGCCATGTGTATAACACTGCTAACGCGATCTATGGCAGCAGCGACCAGAACGCCAACTACGCCTTCTCGCTGCGTGTCGGTGACGCCTACATGCCAAAGGGAGACCTGCGAAACAAGAATGCCCTTGTCCGTCTGCCGAAAGCGGATGCCACCTACAGCTACCAGACGGTGAACAGCGACGGTACCGCCTCACAGACGACCGTGACGCTCACACGCACCGACAACGGCAAGCTGCGTGTCAATGCCGACATGAGTGAGGCTGCGGTGGGAGAGATTACCGTAACGCCGGCCACAGTGCTGCCTTCGAACAATCACTACTATCTCATCGCCAACCCCTACACCGCATCCATCAGCGCCGCACAGTTCCTTTCCGACAACAGCGGCGCGCTTGAGACGCAAAACCTTTGGGTGCTGCGCGGGGACACACTGATACAGTTGCCGTCGGCCAATGCCAACCAGGTGAGTACAGAGTATAATGTCATTCGTCCGCAAGAGTCTTTCTTCGTGAAGATGTCGGCTAACAATCAACTTGTTTTCAACCAAGGCCAGCAGGTGGATGCCAACATCCGAAGTAATACTGCGGAAGCTGCCAATGCCAAGCCGATGTTCATCACCTATGCCATCACCCGTGGCGCGCCGACAGACATCGCCTCCGTGCTTGCCACGGACGAAGGTGACCTGAAGACCTGGAACCCGGCTACTGGACAGCTTGCTGTCTCCTATGCAGGTAGCGACGCCCTTGTCTCACTGTCGGTCTACACCCTCGACGGTCGTCTGTGGCAGGTCCTCCGTCCACAAGCCGCTACGACGTATGTTCAAATACCTGCCGGCGTCTACCTCGTCAAAGGAGTGACAAAGAAGGGTAGCACAAAGGTGAAGAAACAAATAGTGAACTAACGGGGCGCCCCACCCCATCGCCCGCTCATCACCCGGCTTCCTATGTGTTGCCTACAGAGCTTTCATGTCAGGGTGGGGTTATCCCCACCCTGTCTATGTATAGCATTTGTTGAAGAAACTGACAATTTTCCGCCCTCGTGGCTGCATTTTTCTGAACCAGCACCTCCTCTGCGCCAAAATCAGCGATTTTTGGCGCCTTTTTATAACTTACTGTTTATCAATACGTTACAACAAAATCCGTTTTTTATAGCTCGAAAAACCACTGTTTTTCATTGTCATCTCAGTGAGATGACCTCATCATCTCAGTTAGATGACCGCATCATCTCAGTGAGATGACCACATCATCTCAGTGAGATGACAGCATCATCATGGTAAAATAGCACTCTAACAAGGGAAAAATGAGTAAAAGCAAACAGAAATCCGCTTTTTTCGTTTCTAGTTTGCAAGTTGTCGCGGAGGTGTTTTTGTCATGTAAAATCATATATTCCATGGACATAGGCAGACTGACATCACAACTGCGTTTTACGCCGTCGTACCCAACTGCATTCTTATGGTACCGCACACGGAAACAGCTTTCGAGCCATCCATCGTGTTATGTTAATATCACAAAGGCACATTTCTCTATAAATAAAAATATGTGTGTCAGCAAAAAAACATTTTCTGATTTCGTCATTTTTATTAAGACTCCATATATTATTCTGATCACCAACACATTACAAGTCATGTATATCGATTTTTGATAACGTCGAGAAGGCCGGTGACAAGTAGGGGCGGGGTTTATCCCCGCCCTAACCCCGCAAAAGATATACAAACATCTGGCACGGATGATGGGATGATTACCGTCAAGGGGCATGGGATGATTACCGTCAAGGGGGTTAGGGCGGGGATAAACCCCGCCCCTACGAACCTACCCGGACCAGTATTGCTAACGTTCGCCGGGGTGATATTGCTGGCATTCACTTACTTTGAATATCAATCGGATCAGCCATACAGGGTATATTTCGCGTGACGCATTGAAGAAGTCAAAACAACTCTCGAGCCATCCATCGTGTTATGTTAATATCACAAAGACGCATTTCTCTATAAATAAAAATATATATGTTATTAAAAAGAATATTTATATACCAAATATTCACTTTTTAAAAGCACAATATAAATTTATGTCGTTTGTACTTTGTAGTTTTGATAAAATTACTTATCTTTGCAAAAAATTAAAAATCTCTTGTTATCTGGAATAGAGAGAAAAAGAAAACAAATCGTATTATTGTTAACTTAATTAATTAGAGAGAGCTTATGGACAAAAGAGTGACTATGCTTTTAGCTACGATGATGCTAAGTTCAGGACTTGCAATGGCTCAGACCCGCATCAGTGGCACCATTCTCACCGCTGAGGGCGATCCCGTTGTGGGCGCCTCGGTACTGGTCGTAGGAACCAAGACAGGAACCGTCACCGATGTCGACGGACACTACCAAATGAGCATCCCGGCGGGGAGTACACTGCGCATCTCTTACCTTGGCTTGAAGACCAAGACCGTGAAGGCTAAGGAAAACCAAACCGTCTATCTCGAAGCCGACAACACTACGCTCAACGACGTGGTGGTCACCGCACTGGGCGTGTCACGACAGAAGAAAGCCCTGGGCTACGCTGTCACCGAGGTGAAAGGCGAAGACTTGAACCTCAGCCGCGGCGGACTGAGCAACCCTGTCAACGCTTTGCAGGGAAAGATCGCCGGACTGCAGATCTCCTCCGGTGCAGGCAGCATGGGCGGTAGTGCCAAGGTGCTTATCCGTGGTGCCAACTCTCTCACTGGCAACAACCAGCCGCTCTTCGTCGTCGACGGTGTGCCCATCGAGGGTCGTGACTACAACAGCTCGGAAACAGCCCGAGGTGCCGAGGGCTACGACTACGGCAACCTCGTGCAGGACATCAACCCCGACGACATTGAGAGCGTTTCTGTATTGAAGGGAGCTGCCGCATCGGCACTCTACGGCAGCCGCGCCTCCAACGGCGTGGTGATGATCACCACCAAACACGCCCGTCAGCACGCTGGCTACGGCGTGGAATACTCCACGACCATCGGCTTTGAGTCGGTCACCAAACTACCAAAACTGCAAAAGCAATACGGCGGCGGATATGGCTATGCCGGAGAGTATGCCCACGGCGACGAAGGCGATGACTTCTCCACTCAGACCATCAACGGCAAGACCTACACCATCCCTGACTACGGTATGGACGAGAGCTGGGGACCAAAACTCGACGGGCGTCAGGTGCTCTCATGGTACGACTTGCTCAAATGGCGCATCGGCGGCGAGAAAGGCGACCCCTCCACATCGCCGTGGAGCCCGGCGACAAGCGATGTACGCGACTTCTTTAACACAGGAGTCAGCTATACTAACAACGTGGCAATCTCGCACGTCTACGACAACAGCGCCTACCGCATCTCCTATACCAACTCCTCGCTCAAAGGCTACGAGCCCAACAGCAGTCAGTATAAAAACATCTTCAACGTCAGCGGAAACATCACCAGCAAGGACAAGCGACTGAATGTCTTCACCACGGTCAACTATTTCAACAACCGCACCAAGGGACGACAGGAAACTGGTTACGGCGACAACAACATCATGGTGAAGTTCACGCAGTGGGGCCAGCGGCAGCTCAACATAAACGAGCTCAAGGACCTCTATATCCAACCCGACGGCACACAGGGCTCGTGGAACATGGGTGGCTTTGACGATCCTACCATCCAGTTCCACAACAACCCCTATTGGAGTCGCTACAAAAACTATGAGAACGACAACCGCGACCGTGTCTACGGCAATGCAGGCTTCAGCTATCAGATCCTCCCACAGCTCAAGGCACAGTACAAGGCCAACCTCGACTACTACTCCATGAAGCAGTATGAGCGCAACGCCGTGCACTCCCAGGAGCAGTCGAAATACAGAGAGGTGGCGCGCACTCAGTACGAGATCAACCATGAGTTCATGCTGATGTACAACCAGACTTTCCACGACGACTACAGCGTGTCGGCCAACCTCGGTGCCAACATCATGAAACGCCACTACGAGTACATCTACGGCGAGACCGTCGGCGGACTTGCCATTCCCGACTTCTACAACCTTGCCAACTCCATCTCCACGCCTCACGCCTACAACTACAAGCAGGAGAAGGCCATCAACTCGGTATTTGCCGATGTCACCCTCGGCTGGAAAAACATGCTCTACCTCGAGGGCACCGTCAGAACCGACAAGAGCTCGGCACTGCCCAGCGGCAACAACACCTATACCTATCCTTCGGTGACCGCCAGCTGGCTGTTCTCCGAACTGCTCAAGAAGAGTCTGCCCTGGCTCAACTATGGTAAGTTGCGCGCCGGCTATGCCGAGGTCGGTAACGACACCGACCCCTATCAGGTGGAGCAGACCTTCTTGCAGTACACCAACATCGACCCCTCCACACCGGGCTACCGTATGCAGAACACGCTCAACAACAAAGACCTGAAGCCTGAGCGCACCCACTCCTGGGAGTTCGGTCTGGAGGCCAGCATGTTTGACGAGCGCCTCGGCTTCGATTTGACCTACTACACCACAACGACAAAAGACGAGATTCTTCCGCTGTCTGTCTCGGGTACGACAGGCTATATCTACAAAGTTGTCAACAGCGGCGAGATTCAGAACCACGGTATCGAGTTCGCTATCCACGGCACACCGGTCAAGACACACGACTTTGAATGGAACGCCTCGCTGACACTCGCCTCCAATAAGAACAAGGTGAAGAGCCTCACCGACGGTGTCGACTACTTGCGCTTGGGCACTGCCCCCTTCATGGTGGAAGTAGGAGCCTCGGTAGGTGAGGGCTACGGCATCATCAAAGGCACCGACTACCTCTATGACGAGTACGGACACAAACTCGTAGATCCCGAGACCGGACTCTATAAGGCTACGGCTGACAACCGCAACATCGGCAGCATCTATCCTGACTTCACGGGTGGTCTGGTCAACAGTTTCCGCTGGAAAAACTTCGACGCCAGCGTTCAGTTCGACTTCTCGCATGGCGGTCATTTCTTCTCCACGACCCGTCTGTGGGGCTGCTACACCGGTATGTTTGAGGAGACCGCTGCCAACGGCGTGCGTGAGAAGGGTATGATCACCGACGGCTATGTGGCTGCCACCGACGACAACGGCAACTATATCAAAAACGCCGACGGCTCTTACAAAGTGGCTACCGACGCCAACGGCCAACCGGTGAAAAACACCAAGGTGGTCAGTGCACGCGATTACTACGAGAACTACTACACGGGACCGGCTGCACAGAACGTACTCCGCAGCGACTATATCAAACTGCGTGAAGTGTCGATAGGCTACACCTTCAAGATGCGCCCCAACTGGTTTGTCAAGGGTTTGCGCCTGAGTGCCTACGGCCGCAACCTCGCCGTTTGGGGACCCGACTGCAAGCATTTCGACCCGGAGATGATCGTCACCAGCAGTGGCAACGTGCAGGGCATCGAAGGTGGTGCCACGCCAATGGTGGCTAACTATGGCTTTACTGTAAATGTCAAATTCTAATTTTTGGAGGATGATTCTATGAACAAGATACTCAGATATACGATGATCGGGGTCGTGGCCCTGACAACCTTTTCGTGCAGCGACATCGACAACGTCAACAAAAACCCTAACTCGCCCAGCGACGTGCCCTCAAACATGGTCATGGAGGGGGCTGAGAAATGGGCGATGGACAACATCTACGACCTCTGGTTCAGCGGACGCCAGTGCCTGACCTACAGCCAGCAGTGGGTGCAGCGCAACTACACTGAGGAGGACCGATACCAGATACGTGAGACGGTGAACAACAGCTATTTCAACTATCTCTACATGGGACTGGCCAACTTCGACAAGGTCATCACCCTCAACACCGACGAGAAGTACAAAGCCACCAACTCCGCCTACGGCACTAACGCCAACCAAATTGCCGCTGCCAAGATCATGAAAGTGTGGCTGATGGATATCATCACCGACACCTGGGGCAACGTGCCTTACTCTCAGGCAGGAAAACTCGAGAGCGAGGGCACGCTCTACGCGGCCTATGACTCGCAGAAGGACATCTACACCGAGATGATCAAGGAGCTCACCGACGCCGTCAACACCATCGACGTCAGCCAGCCTGCCTTCTCCTCCGGTGATGTCATCTTCGGCGGCGACGCAGAGAAATGGAAGCGCTTCGGCAACTCGCTCAAGTGCCGCCTCGCCATCCATCTGTCCAAGGTGGATCCCAACTGGAAAAACTATATCAAAGAGGCTGTGGAGAGCGGCGTGATGCAGAGCAACGACGACGCGGCAAAGTTCACCTATTCCGCCTCCGGCTCTGACTACTGCCAGTTCTACGAGGGCTTCTATGTCGAGGGCCGCAACGATTTCTCCATCGCCCGTCCGCTGCTCTACCTCCTCAAAGGCGAGGCCGACGAGCTCAACCACAAGACGCATCCCTGGCAGGGCACCGTGGATCCGCGCCTGAGCATCTACACCTGTCCTAACGCCAATGGCGAGTACACCGGCATGCCGTTTGTCACGCCCACCGGCATCCAGGACAAGTTCCGTGCATCCTCACCCGACTGGAAAAGCGGCCAGCCGCTGGCACTGACTCCAACCTACAGCGTGCCGTTGATGACCTACGCCGAGCTGAAGTTCATCCTCTGTGAGTACAACGGTTATGACCGTCAGGACTATGAGGACGGCGTGCGCGCCAGCCTCGAATACTGGTACAGCCTGGCGGGCAAGACGCTGAGCGCCGCCGACGAGGACGCTTATGTCACTGCCGTATCGAAGAAGGTCGACGCTGAGAGCTGCGCCATCCAGAAATACCTCGACCTCTTCACCAACGGCACCGAAGCGTGGACAGAGATCCGCCGCACCGGCTATCCTGAGCAGCTCATGCGGCCGGGCGAGATCGCCTGCATCTATAAGGATCAGCCCGTGAAGTTCACACCGCTCTCCGACACCAAAGGCGACATCATCGAGCGCGTGAAGTACCCCACCAACGAGAGTACGCTCAACGGTGCAAACTTCAAGGAAGCACTATCCAAGCTTACCGACGGCACGAACAACTACTACACGAAGATGTATTGGGACGTGCGCAAGAGCAGCTATGATCATCCGGCCAACAAATAACTTCTGATACGCGACTTTTGAGACGCAATGTTATACTGTTATACAAACTCGTTTGAATAGAAAGGCAATCCAGGAGGCGATGGGGAGTGATTCTTCGTCGCCTCCTTGCTTTTTATGCGCTCTTTGCCGCCAGCAGACGGTAATTTATGCTTACGGGATCTTTTAATTCTAAGTTTTTTTGTACTTTTGTGGTTGGAATTAAAAGAGCAGGAGCAAATTATCTTCTAATCGACATAAAGAAACGACACCATGAACAAAAACTTAAAGACGGCAACCCTCTGCGTGCAAGGTGGCTATCAACCCAAAAACGGCGAGCCTATTGAAGTGCCTATCATCCAAAGCACGACCTTCAAGTACGACGACTCCAATGAGATGGCACAGTTGTTTGACTTGAAAAAAGAGGGTTATTTCTATTCCCGTCTGCAAAATCCTACCAACGACGCGGTAGCACTGAAGATCGCACAACTCGAAGGCGGCGTGGGCTGCGTGCTCACTTCGAGCGGACAGGCGGCAAACTTCTATGCCGTGTTCAACATCTGTGAGGCCGGTGATCACATTGTGGCCTCCAACGAGATCTATGGCGGCACGTTCAACCTCTTTGGCGTGACGATGAAGAAACTCGGCATCGAGTGCACCTTTGTCAATCCCGATGCCTCGGAAGAAGAGCTGCAGGCTGCCTTCCGTCCCAACACTAAGTTGCTTTTCGGCGAAACGATTTCCAACCCCGGCTGCGCTGTGCTCGACATCGAAAAGTTCGCTCGTGTGGCCCACCGCAATGGCGTGCCTCTGATTGTCGACAACACCTTTGCCACACCAGTCAACTGCCGTCCCTTTGAGTGGGGCGCAGACATTGTGACGCATTCCACCACGAAATATATGGACGGAACGGCTTCGCAGGTCGGCGGTGCTGTGGTGGACAGCGGCAACTTCGACTGGATGGCACATGCCGAGAAATTCCCGGGACTCTGCACACCCGACGAGAGCTACCACGGACTCACCTATGTCAAGGCCTTCGGCAAGATGGGCTATACCACCAAACTCGTGGCTCAGCTCATGCGCGACCTGGGCAGCATACCCGCGCCGATGAACTCTTTCATCTTGAACCTCGGCCTACAGACGCTGCACCTGCGCATGGCCCAGCACTGCAAAAACGCGCAGGCCGTGGCAGAGTTCCTGCATGACGACCCGCGCGTGGCTTGGGTACACTACTCCGGACTGAAAGACGACCGCTATCACGAGCGTGCCATGAAATACATGCCTAAAGGCAGTTGCGGTGTGATCGCTTTCGGCTTGAAGGGAGACCGCGACACTGCCGTGAAGTTTATGGACTCGCTGCAGATGATCAATATCGTCACTCACGTGGCCGACGCCCGCAGCTGTGTGCTCCACCCGGCCAGTCATACCCACCGCCAGCTGACCGACGAGCAACTCAAGGCCGCCGGCATCGCCCCGGATCTCATCCGTCTGTCTGTGGGAATAGAGGATGTGGACGACATCCTCGACGACATCAAGCAGGCACTGGACCAGATCGGTGTCAGGAAATAAGTTTCTGAGATATATTGCGGCAAGGCGCAATCAGCAAGGTAGAAGTTAGCTATAAGGTTTAGCAGATTTTTAGAACGAGAACGTTATGATTTATATCATTAGGAACCAGCATGAATACGGGCCCTACGAGGCGTCTGATATTGCAAGATACGTAGAAGAGGGACGGTTGCTGCTCAACGACCGGGCACGCGATGCGGAGTCTGATGTCGAGGGCACGGTAGAGGAATTGCTCGCCGCGCGCGGCATTCGCCCGCGTGTGCGCAACCGCGGCTCACTCATGGAGCAGCTCAGATATATCGGCCACGCGTTTATCTTTCCCAAAGACGACATGGAGCGGCATCATATCATGGAGGACAAGCGGTTGCTCATCCTTGCCATCGTTGGGCTGTCGCTGTCCATTATCATGCTGTTGCCCATCGGCGGTTATCTCGTCTTCTATGCCGTAAGCCTCTATTTCGCCACCATCTGGGGGCTGTTCTTCGCCTATTTCTTCCGTACGCGACAGATCAGCAAGAGCAAAGCCGTCTCCACGTTCTTCCTCACACAGCTCGGCGTGTTCGTCATCTTCTCGGGCCTCAACGAGTTGAATTTCTTCTACGCCTTCACCTCGGCGCCCTTCCCGCTGAGCATCTTAGGCTATATCCTCGGCATCGGACTGACGGAGGAGTTCGCCAAGATGATCCCTCTGCTCGTCTTGGAGCGGCGGGCTCGCGAGCCGCAGCTGCCGCAGACGATGGTGTTCTATGGTCTCATGGCGGGTATAGCCTTCGGCGTTTTCGAGGGCGTACAGTATCAGACGTCGATCAACATCCGTGCCGACTACACCACAGCTTTTGTGCTGAACATCGCCCGACTGACGTCTCTGCCTTTCCTCCATGCCGTGTGGGCAGGTATCTGCGGTTACTTCGTGGGCATGGCCGGACTCTATCCTCAGTATCGCAAATCGCTCTATGTACTGGCGCTGGCCATACCCGCCACACTCCACGGCCTCTACGACCTGTTTGCCGGCAGCTTTTATCTCGTCTCTTTGGTCATCGCCTTCCTGAGTGTCTTCCTTCTCATGGCCTATCTCAGAAGGAGCAATGCACTGAGAGAGCGACTGAGAGGGTAACAGAAAGTTCTCTTCCTCCCCTACCCCCTCTCTCTGGGGGAGAGGGAGAAGAAATGCGCCTCTAACAAAAACAAAAGAGTTGATGCTGATCACCACGCTCGTAGGCTCGTATACGAAGAAGAGGTATACTATACGACGCCATGCGAGATTCACTCACTAAATAGAATAAGGTGTGGAGGCTTTAAAGATCAACAGTGACAAGATCAAAGGACCCATCTAACCAATAGCAATTCTGAGTGCCGTCTTGTGCACCATAGGTATCTCGTGATAGTATTTTTTGCGGAGGTCGGCGAGCTTGCCATACTTGGCTGGGTCGTCGCTCTCGTCCTTGAGTGCAGTACCGCTGACGCGGCGGTCAAAGGCGTTGGCGATGAGCCACGTGAGTTTGAAGGCTGCCGCGTCGTAGTTGAGTCCCTCAGGCCGGATGTTGGAGATACAGTTACGCTCGCTCTCCATACGGCCGAAGTAGGGCTTATAGGTCATATACACGCTCAAGCTGTCGGGTGAAGACAATCCGGGTCGTTCACCAATGAGTATGGCGACGAGCTTGGCGTGCATAAGTTCGGCAATGTCATCGGCGAGTGCCACCCGGCTCTGATGCGCCAGTACGATGGGACCAAGCGAGAGCCGCAGGTCACGCAGATAAGGCTGCAGATGCTCCACGAGGGGCACGGCCTGCTTGTGCACCGCCTTTGACGAGAGTCCGTCGGCGATGACGAGCAGCACGTCGCAACCGGGATAGTGCATGGCTTTGAGGCGCGCCCGGCTCTCGTCGGAGAGGCGGCGTCCCAGGTCGGGCCGTGTGATGAACGTCTCACGGTTACCCGCCTTGCTGTCCACCTCGAAGGAGGTAAGGCCAAGACGGTGCAGATCCTCAGCGACACGACGGGCGTCAAACGGCATCTTGATGGAGTCGCGGGCACGAGCGTGGGCCAGTCTGAACTTCAGATAGTCGTCGGTGAGTACGCTGCTGCCCGTACGGCCGAGGGCGATGCGGGCGTCAGTGAACTGCCGAAGCCACGCCCAGCAGTCATTTTCCTCCAAATGCTGTGTTCTGATACTTATCTCTGTTTCCATGATGATCGATGATTTTATACCCCTCAGTGGCACGGTTGGTTGTAACCAGCCACGCCAAACAGAGTCACCCCAAGGGCGGCTCTGCTTTGTATTCAGCGGAGGATAATGATACCTTTTATGTCTTTCTTCCTACAGAACCCGGGAGGCTCTATATGTTCTTTATGTCTTTCTGTCTACAGAATCCGAGGGGGCTTTATATGTCCCTTATGTCTTTCTGTCTACAAAATCCGGGAGGCTCTATATGTCCTTTATGTCTTTCTGTCTACAAAAAGGCTTTATTCCGTTGTTACTCTGTCTTTAGCTCACGAGCTTCATCAGCGCGTGTGTCGGCGAGGCTTGCAGGATGCGGCCGTCGCGATTGAAGAGTTTCATGTCCTCGAGCCATTTCTCAAATTCCGGTGCCGGTTTCTTACCGAGCATCTTGCGCGTGGCGATGATGTCGTGGAAACTCGTGCTTTGGTATCCGAGCATGATGTCGTCGGCACCGGGGATGCCCATGACATAGTTCACGCCCGCCACGCCGAGCAGCAGCAACAAATTGTCCATGTCGTCCTGGTCGGCTTCGGCATGATTGGTATAACAGATGTCGCAGCCCATCGGCACGCCCATGAGCTTGCCGCAGAAGTGGTCTTCGAGTCCGGCGCGCGTGATCTGTTTGCCGTCGTAGAGATATTCCGGTCCGATAAAGCCCACCACCGTGTTGACGAGCAACGGATGATAGCGGCGGGCCACGGCATAGCAGCGCGCCTCGCACGTCTGTTCGTCCACACCAAAGTTGGCGTCAGAAGAGAGAGCCGAGCCCTGTCCGGTCTCGAAATACATGCAGTTGTCACCCAACGTGCCCCGGTGCAGACTCTTCACGGCCTCGTAGCCCTCATCGAGAAGTTTGAGGTTGATGCCGAAGCCCGCGTTAGCCTTTTCCGTACCGGCAATGCTCTGGAAGAGCAAGTCGAGCGGTGCGCCGCGGTTGATCATCTCGATGCCTGTGGTGATATGGCTGAGCACACAGCTCTGTGTCGGTATGTCGTAGCCCGAGATGATACCGTCGAGCATCTTCTCCATCTCTATGAGCAACGGCAGAGAGTCGCTTGCGGGGTTGATGCCGATGACGGCGTCACCACAGCCGTACATCAGTCCGTCGATGATACTCGCGGCGATACCCTTGAGGTCGTCGGTAGGACTGTTGGGTTGCAGACGTGAGGCCATGCATCCTTTCAGGCCGATGGTGTCTCGGAACGCCGTTTCGACATGGCATTTCTGCGCCGCGAGGACAAGGTCCTGATTGCGCATGATCTTCGAGACCGCGGCCGCCATCTCCGGTGTGATGCCCGGCGCAGCGGCAGAGAGCATCGCCGTGGTGGTGTGATCGTTGAGGATCCAGTTGCGGAACTCCCCGACGGTGAGACTGCTGATAGGCTGGAAGGCCTGAGCGTCATGGCTGTCGATGATGAGCCGCGTGACCTCGTCTTTGTCGTAGTCGATGAGCGGCTCTTCGAGAAAGCGGCGCAGGGGCACGTCGGCCAGGCACATCTGCGCTGCCACATGTTCCTCCATGCTCTTGGCAGCGATGCCGGCGAGTTGGTCTCCCGACCTGATCGGTGTGGCCTTGGCCATGAGCGCCTTCAGGTCAGGAAACGCGTAGGATGTCTGTTCTATGGTGATTCTATACATAGGCGATGCTGATGCTAAAAGAGGATAGGGATGAGATAGATGGCCAGTGCCACGACGGTGACAGCAGCAGTGCCCCATGCCCAGATCTTGTACTCTCTGTCGATATGCAGTCTCTCCTTAACGGTGGGTTCGTCGATCTCGCCGATCTCCTCTTCGAGAGTCGGCATGACATCCTTATGGCCACGTGTGTAGAGGAAGAAATAAACCAGAGAGGCTACGCCGATGATGGCGGCGGTGATCAGTGCCATGCGGTCGGCAAAGCAGAGCATGAAGGCATAGACCACAATGGTAAACCAACTGCCAAAGACACCCATCGGTGCTTTGTAGGGTCGCTTCAGATCAGGGTACTTCTTTTTCAAGCCGAGATAGGCCAGGCAGCCAATCATGTAGCAAACGGCCAGAGAGATGAGTGACACCGAGGCAATGTAGGTGATAGAGTTGGTGGCAATGAGAATGAAGTTGATGATACCCACGAGGAGGATGGCGTTGTTGGGCGTGTTGAAGCGTGGGCTGATCTTTCCGAGGAACTTAGGAAGGCTGTGATCTTCAGCCATCGTATAGATATAGCGGGCAGGAGCGGCAATGCCGGGGTTGATAGTGCTCAGGTCGCCGCCAAAGGTGATGGCGATACAGAGCAGGATGATCGGTGCGCCGACAAGTCCGGCAGCTTTCAGACCCTCAGCATAAGGAGCGTCTGACACGGCCAGTGTGCCGTAGAAGTCGGGGCTGACCAGTGCCACGAGGAACCACTGAAACAGCGCGTTGACGGCAAACACCAGGAATACGCTGAGCTTCAGCGCACGCGGCAAGGTATACTGCGGGAATTTGGTCTCGCCACCTACCGAGCAGCAGGTTTCAAAACCGGTGTAGCACCACCATACGAGTCCGAAGATATACATCATCTCATTGAACGGCGGCATCTTGTCCATGGTGAATCCACCGAAATATGCCAGGTGCACATGAGGAATCATATAGCAGAACCACAGGATTGTCATGCCCCAGAAGAAGAAGATAAAGCCGTTTTGTACCTTACCGCTCTGCTTGATGCCGAGACAGTTGATGACGAGGAAGATCGCCACAAGGCTGCAGGCGATCACACGGTCATCGATCATGGAGATGTCAACACCCAAGGCGCTCATCAGTATCTTGAAATAATTGGAGAACGCCAGCGTCTCGCCGGCACCGATGCCGACCACCGAGATGATATACTGCCAACCGGCAATGATGGCCCACACCTTGTTCAGACCACGCTTGGCATAGTTGTAGGTACCGCCTGCCTCAGGCAGCACTGCCGCCATCTCGCCGTAGATCATACAGGGCCAGATGCTCACCAGCAGTGAGAGAAAGGTGAAGACTATGATCCAGGGACCCACCAGTCCTACCTGCGCGCTGCCGCATGTGAAGATACCGACACCGACAACGGTGCCTATAGTCATACCAATTGATTCTTTCAGCCCCAGTACACGTACCAGTCCGGGTGCTTTCGCTTGTGCTTGAGAGGCGCTTGCTGTAGCTATAGTAGCGGCAACCGCTGTGGATGGATTCGGCTTCATAAGCAATAAGTTTAATTTCTTTCTACTTTTGTTATCACTGATTTATGATTATGCTGCAAAAGTAATCATTTTGTCAGCAACTAACAAGTATTACTAACAAAAAGTTATATAAATAATATATATTGCTTACACCATGCCTAATCAAAGACAAGATGAATGCAATATTGAAATGATTTATTGGGATAACACTTACAGATTGGCACTTAATTGATGTATATCAATGACACAGTGCTATAAAGAGACGTAAGTAAGCAGAACAAAGGATAGAAAAGAGATCCATCAATGAGGGCAAAAAAAAGCCATCCCTTTCTCACGAAAAGGATGGTCTGGATAGTTGAATAAAAAAGCTGTTGTAACTAACGAACGATATATATTTCTTTTCGAGTGCAAAGATAGACTATTTATCCCATATACGCAAATATTCATGCGTGAAAGTGTTTTAAAATTCAACGAAAGAGAGTTTTTTATCAACTAACGGAAATCTGACACTATAAGAAGAACGGAAATCTCAGGAAAAAACGCAAATGATTACCTTTAGCCACGCAATACAAAAATAGAAGAAAGAATTGTCAGAAAACGCTGAGGTTTCCTTATCATCAAGAAAGATAAGGAAACCTCAGCATAAATAGCATGACATACGCACACATATAAAACCAAATAAGTAATTGAGCCATGCATTGAGGACACTTATCCTCGTTCGAGTTAATATTCATGCATCCCCGTTTCCTTGACCCAATTACTATTCTCTGTTGTCTTACTCCGCCTTGTCGTACTTCTTTCGGATGAGTTCTATCTCGTGGATGAGTTCAGCGTAGTGCAGTGCATTGAGGCTGTTGGAGGACAGCGAAGCCTGCTGCTTGCGGCAGAACGTCTCCACGGTGTCGAGATGCTGGAGCAGGAAGAGACGGGCATCGGAGTTGGCAGCATTGAGGCTAAGCGTGCTCTTGTCCTTCGACGGATCCGCATTGATATCCTGGTTGAGCGTGTTGACGTAAGCACGCTCCAGTTGGCGGCGATAGTAGTCCTGCTTGTCGCCTTCCTTTCCCAACGGTTTCCACACAGCGTGGAAGACGTCGGTGAGATATTCCTGCACGGGATAGGGCTTGAGCGCACGCTGGCTCTTCTTATACTGGTTGGCCACCATGTTGGAGGAGAGCAGGTAGGAGACGAGCGTGCGGGCCCGGTTCACGATCTCGTCCTCAGCGTCGAGGTTGAGTTTCGTACAGATGCTCGTGGGATAGAGCCACAGCGGAGCCTCGAAGACATTGCGGGCGCACCAGTCAATGGCTTCCTTCTGCACGTCGCGGGGAACGACTTCCGTGACGGGCATGCCGGGGATCGTATTGGTATACATGCCGCCGATGTTGCGCTGCACATGGAGACAATAGCGGGCAAACTGCGAGCGCACGGACTTATGCATCTCCTCAAGGTCGTCGTACTGGCCGTCGGGTTGTGCCGTCCACTTTTCGAGATGAGCGATGACGCGCTTCAAATTCTTGATGCCATAGTCGCTGGCTTTCATGTTGTCGTCACCGAGGCTCTCGGTCTGGCTGCGTGGATCCTGCCCTCGTCCCTCGTCACCGCAGTAGGCCAGTCGATGGTCGTGGCTGAGCGCCTCGCTGACTTCGGTGCGGAGCTGCTTGGCTTCTTTCCATGGATCCTTGAATTCCGGACGATACTGGTAGCCCCATTTGATGGCCCATTTGTCGTAGACATTGATGCGTGGGAACAGTCCGCGCTCCGACACGCCGTCCTCGGGCTGAGCCACATAGTTGAAGCGTGCATAGTCCATGATGCTCACCGTGTGGCCATTGGCCTCCACCCACTTCTTGTCGCGGAGCTTCTCCACGGGTGTGGCACTGCTGGCGATCATGTTGTGGCGCAGTCCCAGCGTGTGGCCGACCTCATGGGAAGAGACAAAGCGGATGAGCTCGCCCATGAGCTTGTCGGGCAGTTGCATGGTCTGAGCACGCTTGTCGAGCGGCCCGCACTGGGTGATATACCATTTGCGTACGAGGTTCATCACGTTGTGATACCAGCAGATATGGCTCTCGATGATCTCGCCGCTGCGCGGGTCAACGATGCACGGACCATAGGCGTTCTCCGTTTCGGAAGGCAGATAGCGCAGGAAACAGTAGCGTGCGTCGTCGGGACTGATGTCGCTGCCCTTGGGCACTTCACGGGCAACGATGGCGTTTTTAAATCCGGCAGCCTCAAAGGCAGCGTTCCAGTCGTTGATGCCGGCGATGAGATAGGGCACCCATTTCTTTGGCGTTGCCGGGTCGATATAGTAGACGATCTGCTTTTTCGGTTCCACGAGCTTGCCCTGTTTATAGGCCTTCGGGTCCTTGGGCTCCAGGCGATAGCGGTTGATGATGGCGTAGCCTTTCGAGGGCGCACCGTCGGAGAAGCGTGTCTGACGGGTCTCGAAAAATCCTACACGGTTGTCGGCGATACGTGGCTGCATCGGCTTCTCGGGCAGGAGCACGATGCTCGTGTTCATGCCGACGGTGACAAAACCGGTCCTTGACGCCGGCATCCTGCCGTCGGGACAGCTATAGGTGCGCAGCGTCCTCACCTCGACGTTGATGGGATAGACCGTCATCGTGTCAATGAAGCTACGATCAGCCTGCAAGGCCGTGACGTTGACAACCTTGCGGTCCGACGATGAGAGTCCGAAGATGTTGTTGTCCTGAACGAAGAACTTACTCACCTCCACGAGCATGTCACCGGTCTTGGGATTCTTTCCGATGATGTCGAACTTCGCCACGATGGGGTCGATCGTGGACTTTTCGACGAGTTGCGCCATCTGTTCCTTGTCGTCGGCGACCTGTGTCTTGGCATAGGCGCGGAGCAGCAGCGTCTTGTCATCACGCTTTTCGAAATAGATGGTGCTGTGGTTGACCTCCTCACCGGGCAGTTCCTTGAAGGCCTGCGGCACTGAGGTGAAACGTGTCACCGCTAAGAGCATGCGGTCGGTGATGCGTTGTGGCACCTCAAAATACCATTTATCCTCGATATGTCGCACGGTGAAGAGTCCGTTACGTACCGAGCCGCCTTTCTTCATGAGTTTGTCGTAGGCGTTTTCCTTCTTGGCGGCTGTGGAGTCTTTCTTGGCCTTGTCAGCGGAATGTCTCTTCGCGATGGAGTCATTGTGTACGGTGGAGTCTTTGCGCATCACGCTGTTATCGAGGCCGACAACGCTGTTATGAGCGTTGGCAGGCAAGCCGAAGACAAGAGTCAGGGCAGCGCTGAGCGTGAGTTGTCTGAAATTGATGTTCATATTGTTGTACGTTAAAATCTATGGAAGAAGATTGTTAATGTTGGAATTAGTCTGGTGAGGATCTCAAACAAAGAAAGTTGAGATTGTTGTTATGCGGTCGGATGATACTGCATCATCTTTCACTTTAGGCTCGCAAAGGTAAGCATAAAATCCGAGAAAACCGACATGAGAAAGGACTTTTTGCGTATCGGAATCGCGATAAGGGTCGACGGAACAGGGTTATAGGACGCCATACGATGACTACCGCGATGGCTCATGAATTATTGAAGAGGAATTGTCTGAGGTCTTTGCATCTTCCATCCAGGATATGGCAGAGACATTGGAATATACCTATGAGAAAACATTGCAACTGTTGAAAGTGCACTATGACGGTTATCTATATTTCAGCAATTGATAGTGACGCAATTACGAATTATGGAATGATATTCCTCCTTAACAGCCCGGCAGACAGTCAATGTCTTTGTCCTGACTCATATTGCCTTGCCGTATCCAGGTGATACGAAAAAAGAAAATCATGTACAGGCTTACGCTCCATGAGGAGCTCTGAGTCTCAACCAGCGGGATAGCCTTACGAGCAAGCTCGACGGCTATCCCGCTGGTTGAGACTCACCCCTTTCGGGGTCAAAGCCTGTACATGAAGAAAATTGCCAAGGCATAAAATTGCGCATAACGCATAAAATAAAGCGGCTGAATAATCGTTTGTAAGTAAAACGCAGTACATGAATGATTTGTCTATTTCTCGTTCTCTCCTCGATTCTGATCTTCATCAGTCCCTCATTCAATATGTTTATGGCATTATTGGCTGTATGCAATATGTCCACAGACAATTGGGACCCGGAATGCCGGAATATATCTACCAGGAGGCTTTGTGCAGAAAATTGGTTAAAGAAAAGTTTGATGCAAGGAAGGAGTTCATATATCATCCGTTTTTCGACGGAGAACAACTCGAAAGCTACATCAAGATGGATATGGTCGTGATAATGCCCCGTGGCAATGTCATCATAGAGTGCAAGTCCATCAAGACTATCACGAACAAAGAGCAGTTTCAGACGTTTGGTTATCTTCGCGGCACATCGTTTCCAATAGCCATTCTGGTGAACTTCGGTACATGGCCCAAAGCACAGATAGAGCGTTATTATTACTACGATGATATCATCAAGGCTTTCTAAAATAATTGTGATCAGATTTAGGGGGGGGCTGAATATTTTATGCGCTCTGCGCAATTTTACGCGATAGCGATTTTCGTCACGGGCAGGCTTTGTCCCCCGTAGGGGGTGGTGCTGAGGTGATGGGGACAGCCGACGAGCTTGCTCGTAAGGCTGTCCCCATCACCTCAGCACCATAGCTCCATGGGGAGCTAAAGTCTGTACGTGACTATTTTCCAAAAACTTATTCTCGATTCAGGGTGACGCATTGACGAAGTCAGGAACTGTCAGCGACTTCAAGGTGGCCACTGAGTGATACGAACCTATTCAACACAATCAAGGCCCCCCGTAATCACTACGGAGAGCCTTAGGAATCATTAAAATCATCTGTCTTACTGAAAAAAAGTAAGTACAGCGAACCTACATAACATCTTGTAACCTAACTTTACACTTCTAAAAACCTAAACTTATAGCATTATTCATGAAGCCATATTCTTCACATTATATTAACCTTATATTCATCTTATATACTCCTCACATCTTGATCACATTGACCGACAGCGGTGCGAGCACCACCTTGAAAGTCTTGCCGGTCTTCTGTTTGGCGGTCACCGGCACGACATGCTTGGGGTTGTCGATGGAGTTGGTGTCCTCGGGCTTGGCAGCCTTGAGCGTGGTGATGGTACCCTTTCCGGCTACCTTACCGCCGCTGACGGTGACGGTGAGCGTCTGTGCTGTCTTTCCGCCGTTGACAACCTTCAGGTATGTACGTCCCGACTGCGTGTCGGTCGTTGCCGAGTAGTATAGTTGCGGCAGCTTCTTACCCTCGTATTCCATTGTTGGCATGTCCTTGTCGACCATCGGCACAATGCGGTTGCCCACATTCTGGGCGAACATACACTGAGCGTAGTAGGACGGCGAGCCGTAGGCGTTGAGCGCGTCGTATCCGATGAGGTCGCTCTCCCATTGCATGCCACCTTTGTTGACGTTGACGAAGAGCGGTGCGTAGCAGTGACCGATCAGCAGGTCGGCGTTGCGCTCCATACCTGTCATCCAGGCAGCGTCGCCAAGCGCCGCATTCATATTGGTGGTCGGCTTGCCCTCGCGCGCTGCCCACTCGCCGCAGAAGATCTTCGGACCTTTGCGGTCGTATTTGTCGTATTGGTTGGCAGCCGCATACATGTCACCCGTACTGCGATAGTAGTGCTCATCGATGACATCGAACTTCAGTCCGGTCACGCCCGTCTCCTGTGCCCAGTGCTCCACCATCTTCTGATCAGCGGTAGAGATAAGCTGCAGCTGAGGATACTTGGCTTTGATGGCGTCATAAAGTTTTTTATAGCGTCCGGCATAAGAGCCGCTCTCGTCGAAGAAGTCCTCATTGCCGATCTCCACATAGTGCAGTGGGAACGGCTGGGGATGTCCGTCGCGCACACGCTGTGCGCCCCACTTGGTCTCAGGACCGCCCGTGACATACTCGATCTCGTCGAGGGCATCCTGAACGAAGCCGTCGATGTAGTCGGCAGTGAGGTGGTCGCCGCTGAGCGTGTAACCGGCAAAGACACCGAGGATCGGCTCTGCGCCACAGTCCTCCGCCCACTCCAGGAACTCCAATAGACCAAGACCGTCGGTAGAGCGATAGCCCCAAGGACTCATGTGGCCCGGTCGCTCATCGGGATCGCCGATGGTGCGCTTCCAGTCGAAGCGGTTGCGGAAATCATTGCCCTCGAGGTAGTTGCCGCCGGGGAAGCGCAGGAACTTCGGTTTCATCCGGCACATCATCTCCATGAGATCCTTGCGGAGTCCGTTAGGCCGGTTGTTGAACGTCTCAGGGAAGAGCACCGTTTTGCTCAAGTCATACGTTCCCTCATTGTCAGCGATGATGACAAAGCGAGCGTCCTTCGTGGCCTTGACCTTTTCGGGCACGGTCAGCTCGAAGCTCTTCTTCTGCCAGTTCTCCCCGAGTCCGTCGATCTTTGTGGAGGCAAAGACCGTCTTGCCGTCGTTGCTGACAAGGCTCAGCGTGAACGAAGTGCCACTGCCTTTCTCGGTTTTGGCGATGACATATCCTTTATAGTGTTCTTTCGCGCGGATGGGCACACCCCAGAATCCACCGTTGGCAATGCTTGCTCCAGCCTTAGCCTTCCATTTCAGCACCGCGGGATTGGCACGGTTGTATCCGCCCTTCTGCGTGAGCGTAAGTTGTGAGGCGAGCGTGTCGGTAGCCAGCCAGTATTTGGGTCCTCCCGAATGCCAGGGCGTCCATGGGTTGCGACGCTGTCCGTTGACATCCTCACGGAAGGAAGGGTCGCGCAGGATCTGAGCGTAGAGACCGCCTTCATAGGAGAAGTTGATCTCCTCGGTCATCATACCATATAGTGTCGGGCTTACCGCCTTCTGGGCTTTGTCGAGTTGCAGGGTCAGCTGCTGGGCACTGGTGCCGAGTGCTGCCATGAGCATGAGAGTAGTTAAAGCAGTTTTTGTCGTTTTCATTTTTGGGAGATTTGATTTCTGCTGCAAAATTACGACATTCGTCCTTATCTTACTTTATTATTAGTCTCATAGAGTTTTGATATTTGTATCGCAGTGTAACATTTTCTTTATAAAATGTCTTTTCAGCCACTTTTTTTGAGATAAAGACGTAATGACTTACCATTTTTTTACTATCTTTGTGGCTACAAAGACAGGAGCCGCGACGTTCCGCCGTAAACCGTTTACTTCCGGATGCCGTGTCTCACCAAAACTTAATAACATAACATCGTGTCACCGACACAGATTAAAACC
Organism: Hallella mizrahii; assembly: GCF_009695775.1. Taxonomy (GTDB): domain Bacteria; phylum Bacteroidota; class Bacteroidia; order Bacteroidales; family Bacteroidaceae; genus Prevotella; species Prevotella mizrahii. Next base: position 46,238 of record NZ_VUNG01000027.1, read on the forward strand.
ATCATGCGGAACCTTAGACAGACACTTTTCTTCCTTATCCTATTATTGACTTCCGCCTTTGCGGAGGCTCAGACCGGCAAACTCTATAACACCGAAAACGGCTTGTCGAGCAGTTTTGCCAACCAGGTGTTTCAAGACAGCCGTGGCTTCATCTGGGTTACCACGCGCAATGGCTTGAATTTCTTCGACGGCTATCACTTCGTTGTCATCAACCGCGACAATGCCGGCGCGCGCGGATTTGACAGCAACTATATTAATAAGGTGGAACAGGACCGGCAGGGCAACATCCTTCTGGGCTCCAACAAAGGCCTCATGAGTTACGACGGACAGCAGTTCCACGCTTACAAAATCTACAATGCCGAGCACCAACTCATCAAGACCTACGTCAACGACATCGTCGTGCGCCACAATGGTCAAGTGCTCATCGGCACGTCGGGATATGGCATCCTCCAGCCCACCGCCCAAGCCAACGACTATGTATGCCGCCCGGTGAAGGGCGCAATTAGCAAGTTGAAATACATCCGGCGGATGGCAGAAGACCGGCTGGGCCGTTTGTGGATCAACACCGAGGACGGCCGCCTGCTGTGTCTGGACCATCAGGGACGACTCGCTCAGAAGTTTTTGGGCAAAGGCGACCAGGCCGTGACCTCCATCGTCTGCGATGCGCTGGGCAATGTCTATATCGGCACGACGGGCGACGGCGTCTATCTCTCACGCGGCGGCACGTCACCTTTTACCCAGATCAGTGCCTTGGGCAAACTCGCCGTGTCGTGTATCTTTGTTGCTCCTTCAGGCAAGGTATATGTCGGCAGCGATGGACACGGCCTGTTCTCCTATCACCCTGCAACAGGCATCGTGGTCAACAACCCGTTCTATACCAACCGCATCGACCTCACCACCGGCAAAGTCAACTCCATCATCCAAGACCGGCAGGGCAACATCTGGATGACGATGCTCCAAAAAGGACTCTTCATGCAGCCTGCCCTGGCCTTTGACTTTGGATATATCGGCTACCGTGCGGGCAACACCAGCCCCATCGGGGGCAACTGTGTCACGCGCGTACTCTTCGGCGAGGACGGCACGATGTGGGTGGGAACTGACCGCGATGGCCTCTACCAGCTCGACGCCACGGGCAAACAGCTCCGCCACCTCACCTTCCCCAAAACCATTGAGGCGCTCTGCCTCGACAGCCGCCACCGGCTCTGGATAGGCAGCTACCTCGAAGGCTGCGGGTATCTTGAGGGCAACACTTACCATCCCGTGGATCTCGGACAGGGCGTGAGCGTCTTCGACATCAAAAGCGATGCCCGAGGCAATATGTGGCTGGCTACCCTCGGCAACGGCCTCTTCATGATCCGGCCTGACGGCACCCGACGCCACTATGTCATGGCAAAGAACGCCGACGGCAACCTGAAGGCCAACAGCCTGCCCAACAACTTCATCTTCAAGCTGGCGTTCTCGCGCGACGGCAACCGCCTCTATGTAGCCAACTCGGTGGGCATAGCCTGCCTCGATCTCAAGCGCGACAGCTGGCTGAGCACCTTCGGCGTGAACAGCGTCGACCAGGGATCGTTTGCCCACAGCCTCTATGTCGACAGCCGTGACCGCGTGTGGGTAGGCAGCAACGACGTGCTCTACTGCCACGACAAGGCTCACTGGCGCAAGCCGCTCGTCTATACCGTACGGCAGGGACTGCCCGACAACAGCGTGGCCTTCATGCAGGAAGACCGCCAGCACCGGCTATGGCTCGGCACCCTCCACGGACTCTGCTGTATGGACATGCGCACGGGCAAGACACAAAGCTTCTTTGTCGGCAATGGACTGCAAAGCAATGAGTTCAGCGACGGCGCCGTCTCGCTCTCTGCCGACGGCAGGATGCTCGTCGGAGGACCGGGAGGCATCAACGTCTTCGACCCTTCGCATATCGGACATTCACCATGGAAGGCTTCCGTCCACATCTCGCACTTCTTCGTAGGCAACACACCCGTGATCGCAGGAATGAAGTCGGGATGGTTCACCATCACCGAGGAGCCTTGCTACGAATCACATCTGTTCTCCCTGGCACAGGACGACAACAGCTTCTCGCTGGAGCTGACAACACTCACCTATAACGATGTGGAGCAGGTGACCTACGCCTACAGCATCAACAACGAGGGATGGAAGACACTGGCTCAGGGACAGAATGTGCTGTCCTTCGCCCATCTGCCCGCCGGAAAATACCAGTTCCGTGTCAAGGCTCTCTACAACGGCGAGTCGTCGGCCGAGGAGGAATTCATCGTCGAGATCCGTCCCGCATGGTACGCCTCATGGCCTGCCAAGTTTGTCTATCTCGCGTTGCTGGTCTGGGCATTCTACGCCTATCTTGCCTACCGCAAGCGCAAGGAGCAGGAGCATCTCACGCTCCAGGAGCATATCCATGCCGAAGAGATGGGTGAGGCCAAGCTTCGGTTCTTCGTCAACATCAGCCACGACATCCGCACCCCGCTCACCCTGATCATCACCCCGCTGCTCTCGCTCATCAAGACCGACCGCGACCCGCAGCGCCAAAACACCTATGCGCTCATGCGCCGCAATGCCGAGCGTATCCTTCACCTCGTCAACCAGATGATGGACCTCCGGAAAATCGACAAGGGAAAGATGGCCATGCACATGCGGAAAACCGACATGGTAGGCTTCATCGACGACGAGGTGCAGCTCTTCCAGCAGCAGGCCAACATCAAGAAGATACGTTTCGCCTTCCACCACGACAGCGACACGCTGCCTGTGTGGGTGGACCGCGACAACTTCGACAAGGTGATCATGAACCTGCTCTCCAATGCCTTTAAGTTCACCCCCACGGGCGGTGAGGTGAACATCAGCCTGACTCATACCGACACCGACGCCATCATCACCGTGCGCGACACGGGATGCGGCATTCCTAAGGACAAGCTCGAGACGATCTTCCAGCGCTTCTATCAAAGTCCGACCAGCATTGGAGAGCGCAACACGGGTACGGGCATCGGCCTCGACCTCACCCGTTCGCTCGTGGAACTCCACTATGGCACGATCACCGCACGCAACAACAGCGACGGACCGGGCGCCTCCTTTATCGTCACACTGCCTTTGGGCAACAGCCATCTCAAACCCGAGGAGATGGTGGCAGACGACGGCAGCATGACACCGGTTGAGCACGACAACAGTGAAGCCGACAAGCAACTGGCGCAGGAACTCAAAGACATGGAGGCGGATCCCCTCGTGCATCCCGTTGCCACACGCGACGACAACAGCAAACCGACGATTGCCGTCGTGGAGGACGACGACGAGATCGCCAGCTACCTGCAGACGGAGCTGAGCAATGAATACAATGTCTGCTACTATCCCAACGGCAAGGTGGCTCTCGCGGCTATCCTCAAGGACATGCCCGACCTGGTCATCAGCGACGTGATGATGCCCGAGATGGACGGCATCACGCTCTGCACCAAGCTCAAGTCAAACATCAACACCAACCATCTCCCCGTCATCCTGCTCACAGCTAAAAGCCGAGACGAGGACCGCATGGAGGGGCTGGAGACCGGTGCCGACGCTTACGTGGTCAAACCCTTCAACATGGATATCTTGCGACGCACCATCGCCAACCTCCTCGCCGTGAGACGTACGCTGAAAAACAAGTTCACCGGACAGGAAGACCAGGCCGACAAGATCAACAAGGTGGACGTGCAGACGCCCGACGACAAATTCCTGCAGCGTGTCATGGATGTCATCAACGACAACCTGAGCAACTCCGACCTGGGCGTGGACGACATTGCCGACCAGGTGGGCATCAGCCGTGTGCACCTCTATCGAAAGATGAAGGAACTCACCAACCAGACACCGCACAACTTCATCAAGAACCTGCGGCTCAAGCAAGCTGCACGTCTGCTCGAGAATCCGAAACAGAGCATCACCGAGGTGATGTATGCCTGCGGATTCTCCAACTCGGCGAGCTTCTCCACGATGTTCAAGAATATGTATGGCATGTCGCCAAGAGACTATCAGCGGTCGAAGATGTGATGCCTCAACCCCATTGAGGTAATAAGAATATAACCGAATATCGAGAACTGGTCTGCTTGATATTCGGTTATCTTTTTCCTGCTTTCGTCATTGGGACACCCAAGTTCCAAGATTGGTGACTATATCGGCCCACTCATATGTTTTACGGGGTTAGGGCGGGGATAAACCCCGCCCCTACGAACCCACCACTTCAAACGGATTTAGGAGCGGAGACAATTCCCCGCAATTCAGTGTCAAGGGTGACAATGTAGGGGCGGGGTTCATCCCCGCCCTAACCCCGAAAAAGATATAAAAACGGCGCACTGGACATTTTCCGTGGAATCATAGTGAGAGGAAATATAAATCTTTATGCTGCCATTATCGCTTTGGCATTTTAAACGGAAAAGAGAAAAGAAAATCATGGTCATGCTTATGCTCCCCAAGGAGCAATGGGTCTAAAGCTATGGGGTAGTCTTGCGAGCAAGCTCGCCGCCTACCCCATAGCTTTAGCCCCACACCTTTGGTGTCAAGCCTGCCCATGACGAAAATCGCTAACGCGTAAAATTGCCCCTTGGGCATAAAATCCTGCGGCCGGAAGATAGTCCATAGCGTCTTGAAAGGCTGCCCCATCACTTCCACACCATAGCTCCATCGGGAGCTTAAGCCTGCCTATGAATATTTTCCTTGAGTTATGGACCTCTTTAACCAATTATGAACATATCGGCCCACGGGAAATATCCAGTGCGCCATAAAAACATGTGGCACGGGGGTGGAATGATTACCGTCACGGGGGTGAGGGCGGGGAGAATGATTACCGACAAGGGGGTTAGGGCAGGGATAAACCCCGCCCCTACGAACCCACCACTTCAAACGGATTTAGGAGCGGAGACAATTCCCCGCAATTCTGTGTCAAGGGTGACAATGTAGGGGCGGGGTTCATCCCCGCCCTAACCCCGAAATTCAGTGTCAAGGGTGACAATGTAGTTAGGGCAGGGTTTATCCCCGCCCTAACCCTCTAATCAGAAAGTGTACGTGAGAACAGTCGGGATGTGCCGCCATGCCGACGCTCATACGGCAGATGAGCGGAAGGAGCTGTCAGCCACACCCCCATGAAGGTCAGAGCTCCATTGAACATGAGCAATTCGTAGCCGAACTGATAGTCGAAACAGCGGCGGGCAAGAATGTCGGCGGCAAGACAGAGCAGTGGCGAAGCCACACAGACGTATGGTACCCAACGGTCACGCACGCCACGACGCGTGAACAGTCCGTAGGCAAACAAGCCGAGCAGCGGACCATAGGTATAGCCAACCAGCATCAACACGGCCTGCAGCAGGCTGGTGGAGTTGAGACGGGCAAAGACAAGAATAAACACCACGAACACTACGGCGATGACGACATGCGCGCGCTTGCGCAACTGCTCATCGGCAGGCCGACGGAACAGATCGACACACACGCTCGTCGTCAACGCCGTCAGTGCTGAGTCGGCCGAGGAGAAACAGGCGGCCACAATGCCGATGGAGAAAAGGACCGTCACCACAGGTCCCAGACGCCCGCCGGCTGTGAAGTTGAGCATCAGCTCGTCTGTGTTTGCCGGCAAGGCCATGCCCCATCGTTGAGCGAGCAGGGCCAGCAAGACACCAAGTGCCAGCAACAGAAGGTTGGCCGGAAGAAAGGCGAAGCCATAGGAGCACAGATCCTTTTGCGCCTCGCGCAGCGTGCGGCACGTGAGGTTTTTCTGCATTATGTCCTGATCGAGACCTGTCATCACCACCACGATGAACACGCCGGAGAAAAACTGCTTCCAAAAGTTCTGCGTTGACCGCCAGTCATCGAAGACAAAGACGCGCGAACGACTGTCGTGGGCTACCGCCACGACGGCATCGGAGAGCGACATGCCGAGGGCGCGCGTCGCACTGAAAATGATGAGCACCAGCGCGACCAAGATGCAAAGTGTCTGAAAAGAGTCGGTCCACACGAGCGTGCGAATACCGCCACGACGCGTGTAGAGCCAGATGAGCAGCACCAGCGACGACACCGTCACGACAAACGGCACATGGTAGGCATCGAGGACAAAACGCTGGAGGATCATGCATACAACGTAGAACTTCACTGCCGATCCCGTCAGCTTGCCAATGAGGAAAAACGAAGCCCCGGTGGCATAGCTGCGTGCCCCCAGCCTACCCTGCAGGTAGGTGTAGATGCTCGTCAGCCTGAGACGGTAGTAGACAGGCAACAAGACAAAGGCCACGGCAAAGTAGCCCAGGATATAGCCCAAGCACATCTGCAAGTAGGTCATCTGCACGCTGAGCACCATGCCGGGCACGGAGACAAACGTCACTCCCGAGATGCTGGCACCGATCATACCAAAGGCGACCATCGTCCACGGCGAGCTGCGACGGGCATTGAAGAAGTCACGGTTATCGGCATGGCGGCTGGTCAGCCACGACAGAAATAGTAAGCAAAGAAAATATAGAAGTATCGTCGCAATAATGATCATAGATGCTGTAAATGATAGTGATGAATAGAGCGTTGCCTGCAAAGGTAACACTTTCTTTTAAAAGCACAAATCGGAACGTCACCTTTTTTCCATGTGCAGGTTACGACATTGGAAAAAAACATACATCGCACTTTTTCAATCTAGAGAAGCCGAAAGGCAAAAAAAGGCAAAACGGTAAGGACGAAACGGCTGTTTTGTGTGTCTTGTCCGCAAAAAACAATGTGATGAGCAAGTCATCTCAGTTGTTTGACATCGAGAAACAACTGAGATGACCGCCACAAAACACTGAGATGATCAGCACAAAACAGTTGTTTCTCATCGACCAAGCCGATGGCTCGAGCCCACAGAGACAGTGCTTATTAGCTATCTTCTTGACTATCAATAACTTGCAAAATATGGCCAAAAAATCGAGAAAATCCGGGCAAAAGACCGGTTGCTTCCGAAAATCGCAGCCACAGTAGCGAAAAATGTCAGTTTTCTCAACAAAGTATCTTGGAGACTACCGACAGGGCCTCATCACCGCCGTAACGGTGGACGCCAGTAATACCAGATTGTGGTAGGTTCGTAGGGGCGGGGTTCATCCCCGCCCTAACCCCCTTGACGGTAATCATCCCATGACATGTGATGGTAAACATGCCACGTGATGGTAATCATCCCATGACATGTGACGATAAACATCCACGTGACGGTAATCATCCCATGCCGCGTGCCACATGTCTTTAATATCTTCCTGTTTTCCACGTTAATAGCCGTTAACGGCCGTAAATCATTAAAAATCAATAAAGTGACACTTTGTATTTGGATTTTTGGGTGGCGCAAGCTATCTTTGCATCATGTTCGTACACAAGAAACGCC
>NZ_VUNG01000028.1 GCF_009695775.1 Hallella mizrahii
ACGCATATTTCGCAGATCTCGCAGATTTCTATTCAGATGCTATTATGTAGTGCATGAATGCACTTGAGTGGGATCTGTTTAATCCGTGAGAAAAAATCAGCGGGAATATTCGGCGCACTGGATATTTTCCGTGGGTCGATATGTTCATAATGGGTTAGAGAGGTCTATCACTCAGATTATAGAACCTATAATATAAAATAAGGAGAGCAGGTTCATTCTGCTCTCCTTATTTTATTTATATATAATCGTAATTATAATGTCCCTTTCGTAGATGGTAGCACTAAATGGTGGATATCTCTTCTTACTGCCATTTTCAAGCTACGCGCCAGAGCTTTGAAGATGCCTTCTATCTTGTGGTGCTCGTTCTCGCCCTCCGCTTTAATGTTTAGGTTGATACGTGCAGCATCACTGAAACTCTTAAAGAAGTGCATGAACATTTCCGTTGGCATCTCCCCGATCTTTTCCCTGTGGAACTCAGCATCCCAGACGAGCCATGGTCGTCCGCCAAAGTCGATAGCTACCTGACACAGACAATCGTCCATAGGCAAACAGAATCCATAACGTTCAATGCCACGCTTGTCGCCTAATGCTTTGAGTATGCACTCGCCCAGTGCTATGCCAGTGTCCTCAATGGTATGGTGCTCATCGACCCAAAGATCACCTTTTGTGTGTACGGTGAGGTCGATCATACCATGTTTGCCAATTTGCTCCAGCATATGGTCAAAGAATCCAAGCCCTGTGTCAATGTCTGTCTTGCCCGACCCGTCGAGGTTGACACGTACGAGGATGTCAGTCTCCTTGGTGGTACGTCTCACCTCTGCCGTGCGTTCTCCGGCAATCAGCAGTTCGGCTGCTTTTTCCCAGGTCATGCCGTCGCGTCCGAGGATGATGGCCTTGCATCCCAGATTCTTGGCCAACTGCTCATCACTCTCTCTATCACCGATGACATAGCTTCCGGCAATGTCGTAAGCTGGATTGTCGATGTATTCCTTCAGCATGGCGGTACCGGGCTTGCGCTCCGGAGAGTTGTCTTCTGGAAAATGACGGTCGATGAGTTGGTCGTCAAAGACAATTCCCTCGCTTTCCAAAGCTTGAAGCATCAGCCGGTGCACGGGCCAAAATGTCTCTTCGGGAAACGACGGCGTGCCAAGTCCGTCTTGATTGGTGACCATCACAAAGCGGAATCCCATGCGTTTGCGGATATATCCCAGGTTGCTGAAAACGCCGGGCACAAAGCGTAGTTTCTCAAAAGAGTCGATCTGCTCATCATCGGGCTCTTCGATAAGTGTTCCGTCTCGGTCGATAAAAAGAATGCGTTGTTTTTCCATCTCTCCTTTTTAATAAATATGATTTTTATTGTATATCTTCTATGTCAAGTCTGCTGTCAGATGCCTTTCTTTCTTTTAAGTGCTTGTCCAAGGCCATAGAGCCGCTGTTGTTTGCACTATTGCTTGTGGTAACAGTGACAATATCCTTTTTGGCTTTTTCCTTAGCTTCGATACTACCATACACATAGTAATAAACAAAGTTCATCCAGCAATAAATATAGTACCAAATGAAGTAGCACAGGATAGTGACGAAGAACTGCAGTACCATGAAAGATGCACTTAGACCATTGCTGTCGCCCATTGCCATCCCAATGTCGTTGGATTTTTTAGCAGTCTCAAGGATGATTTCCGGAATACCGGTAATGATGATGAGAATACTGATGATGATACCGCCAAGCAGGGTTGTCAGAAAGAGGAAGCCCCAGCGGTGCAGTCCTGTTATATAAGGCTTGCCGACAATGCTCATCACTTTTTGTTGTGGCTCTACGAGATATTTCATGGCAGAATAGCCAATGGGCAGGATAAAGATAAGGGCTAAGACAAGTATGAAGCCTGCCACTAAAGGTGAGACTATGGTAGGATGGCCCAAAGAAGTTTTGTCGCCAAACATAGGCAGCATATAACCCACAGAAACGCATATGCCCAAGATGACATATAGCCCAATCATTGCCAATAACAAGTACAGCATGCGCCGGATATTGTCTTTCACCTTGCGACCGGTCAGCAGACTGATCACAGAAGCACCCCACCATGACGCAACAGCTATGTAAGCGACGAGTAAGATGGCACTGAGAATCATAAGAGGTGTACTTACAGTGGTTATTTCTGTCGTGGTTGGTTGCTGGGACTCAAAGAGGGAAGGCAGTAAGATACTGATCCCCGAAACGATACTCAGCACCAAGGTTGGCAGCCAAGTACGGCGAAGAATAGTCAGAGGATTACTGATCATCATGTCTGTTGCTGACTTGATGCAGGCTCTGACACTTCTTAATTTATAAAGTTCATTTTCAATATGTTTTGTATTCATGTTCATGTTTCCAGTCTGTTTATTCGGTTTATTCTATTCTTCTTCTAAACTCCGCGCACACGATGGCGGTGGCAATAGCAACGTTTAAGCTCTCTGCCGTGTCTCTGCCTTTGGGATAGTTGGGGATCAACAGTCTGTGGTTGACGCGTTGTCTGATTTCGTCCGTTAGTCCTTTACCTTCGTTGCCCATGACGATAAGCCCCTGGTTACTCAACTCTTGCTGATACAGATTATTCCCGTCAAGTAGAGTACCATAGACTGGACAGCTTTTAGGGAGATGGTCGATGAGTGCCGCCAGATCGGTATAGTGTATGTCCACTCTGGCCAGACTGCCCATCGTGGCTTGGACCACCTTGGGATTGTAAACGTCAGCGGTCTCATGTGAACAGTAGATTTGTGTGATGCCAAACCAGTCGGCCACTCGGATGATTGTCCCTACGTTGCCGGGATCCTGCACACCGTCGAGGGCAAGACAGAGCTGTTGACTTGGCAACTCCATATTGGTGGCTTCTGTGTGGGGTAGGGGAAAAACGGCGAGCACCTGCTGTGGGTGCTGCAAGAATGAGAGCTTTTTCAACTCTTCCTCGCTGACCGTTTCGTCGGTTTCCGCACCGGTCGTTCCCCCAAGAGGAGAGTGCCAGTCTGCCGTGTGGAAAAGCATCTTGGGCTGAAAACGTGCCATCAGCTCACCGACGACCTTGGGGCCTTCAGCGACAAAGAGCTGTTCGCGTATGCGTGCTTTTTTCTGTTCAAGTGTATGAACAAATTTTATTCTTGCCTTGCTTATCATATTGCAAAGTTAGCGATTAATGTTGTAACTGATAAAAATAATGTGTTATTTTTATGTAATCTGTCAACAAAATACATTACCTTTGTACAAAAAATATAGCAGTTGAAATCAAAAGTTACATATTTCTATGTATTCCTTGTCCTGGTGATAAGTTTTCTGTCGGCATGTAGCACTTCCAAGTACGTGCCCCAGGGAAGTTATCTGCTCACCTCTGTGGAGATTAGATCCGACGTACGATCGTTCGATGCCTCACAGCTCTTTCCTTATATTCGTCAGAAAGCCAACTCTAAATGGTTTTCACTTTTCAAGATACCAATGGGTACCTATACGCTTGCTGGCAAGGACAGTACAAAATGGATCAACCGTACCCTCAAGCATATTGGAGAGCAACCTGTGGTCTTTGACACGCTCACGGCACGGTTGACAATGGACGATTTACGCCAGGCCATGATCAACCAGGGCTATCTCCATGCCAATGTCACGCTTGACACTGTTGTCAGAGGTCATTCGCTTAAGGCTGTTTACGTGCTTCACCCTCGGGCACAATACCGTTTCGGACATATCAGTTATGATATTCAAGATCCTGCCATCCGACAAATGTTGGGTGGTGACGATAACGTGTCCCAGTGGAGACAAAAGCAAACTTCTTCGTTCCTGCGTGAGGGTGCACCTTTCTCGATCAAGGCATTAGAGTCAGAGCGCGACCGGCTGACTTCGTTGCTTCAGGATTCTGGCTATTACAAGTTTCATAAGGACTTTATCTCTTTTACGGCAGATTCCTCGTCCGACAGCCGCTCGGTGGGTATCGTGCTTCATCTTAAGAGATACCAGGCCAACAGTGATGTCCGTCCTACAGATCATCCCCGTTATGTCATCCGCTCTGTTCAGTATTTCGATGGTGACTCGGACAGGGCACGACTGCGGAAGAATGTATTGGAAAACAATACGGCGATCACCGTGGGTCGGCCTTTTTGCAACACTGATCTACAAAAGACCTATTCTAATTTCAGCCGGCTTCAGGCGGTGAAATACACCAATATTCTGTTTAACGAGGTCCCGGACTCCAATCTCTTGGACTGCCATATCCAGTTGAGCATGAACAAAAGGTCAACAATTGCATTTCAACCCGAAGGTACCAACACGGCGGGTGACTTAGGCGCCGCTGCGTCTCTCATCTATGAGAATAAAAACTTGCTACATGGATCAGAATTGCTGAGTGTGCAGTTGCGTGGTGCTTTCGAAGCCATTACAGGGTTGGAGGGCTACAACGATGAAGACTATATAGAATATGGTGTACAGGGAAAACTACAGTTTCCCGAGTTCTTGGCACCTTTTCTCTCCCGAAGCTTCCGGCGTCAGAGTAATGCCACTTCGGAGTTGTCTTTAGCTTGGGATATGCAAAACCGTCCAGAGTTCCATCGCCGTGTCTTGTCTGCTGGATGGCGCTACCGTTGGGTTGACCCAGGGCACAATACCCATTACCGCTTTGACCTTTTGGATCTGAACTATGTCTACATGCCATGGATCAGTGCCACTTTCAAGAAAGACTACCTTGACGATGTCTCCAATCGGAATGCTATCCTACGCTATAATTATGAGAATCTCTTCATCCTTAGGATGGGAGCAGGATTCAGTTATAATAATGGTGTCAATGCGTTGAAAATGAATTTCGAGTCGGGTGGAGGACTGCTGAGAGTGCTCTCGCCATTGATTGGACTGAAAAAAAACGATAATGGACAGTATACGCTTTTCAATCATATACCTTATGCCCAGTATCTGAAATTTGATTTTGATTATACACGTATCCAACAGTTCGATACTCACAATATGCTGGTACTCCATGCTGCCTTAGGCTTGGCCTATCCATATGCCAACAGTACCGTACTGCCCTTTGAAAAGCGCTATTTCTCCGGTGGCGCCAACAGCGTGAGGGGGTGGTCGGTGCGTGAGCTTGGTCCTGGTAGCTATCGCGGTAAGGACGGGCGCATAGACTTTATCAACCAGACGGGCGATATGAAGTTGGACCTGAGCGCCGAGTATCGCACTTTTCTCTTTTGGAAATTCAATGGTGCCGCCTTTATAGATGCCGGCAACATTTGGACGCTTCGCAACTATACAGACCAGCCTGGAGGACAATTCCGCTTCGATGAGTTCTACAAACAGATAGCAGTCTCCTATGGTTTAGGCTTGCGTATTAATTTCGGCTATTTCATTCTACGCTTTGATGGAGGCATGAAAGCCATCAATCCCGCATGGACAACACAACAGGAGCATTGGGCGATCTTTCATCCTAAATTTTCGCGCGACTTCACTTTTCACTTTGCTGTGGGTATGCCTTTTTAAAGCACATCATCTTATACAATGTGGTGTGTTAATCATTTCAAGTCAAATACGCCAGTGGGTAGTTTTCTGTTGAGCGCATTGAGGGTGAAGTCTGCGCCGGGATCATTGCTGGCAACAATGCCGCTGGCTCTAAGCACTTGCTTGACCGTTTTCTCGGCTACTTCTGGTTGATTGTTAGTGTCGCTCAAGTGGCAAAGCCATACGCCTCTGAGCGCAGGTGTGGCATAGTGAGCCAGTACTTGACCACAGTCGAAATTGCTTGTATGCCCCAGAGAACTTTGTATTCTTCTTTTCAGTTCTACGGGATAGGGACCGGCTTCGAGCATGGCCTTTTCGTAGTCAGCTTCTATGACGAGATAATTGGCGCGTCCGACATACTCCAGCATTTCGTCTGTGAAATGCCCGATATCTGTCATCAACACGAACGTGACGCCTTCTGCCTTAATGCAATAGCCGACATTATCCTTACTGTCGTGTGGTACCCCGAAGGCAGTAATGGTAAAATCGCCCACATGAAACGGCTGTCCTTTCTCTACAACAAAAGACATGTCTTGGGGTACCTTGGTTCTCACACACCAGTTCTCCTCTATGCCTTCGTGCACTTTGCGCGTGGTATATACAGGAATATGATAATCTTTGCTCACACTACCCACGGATTTCACATGATCAGCATGATCGTGTGTGACCAGTATAGACCTAATATTGGAAATGTTTAGGCCGTAGTTTTTCAAGTGTTTTTTCAAAATACGGACACCGATGCCAGCGTCAATGAGCAACCCTTCTTTTTCGTTGTATATCAGGCTGCAGTTGCCGCTACTGCCGCTGCCGAATGAGATAAAATGCAGCATTGCGTTATAATTTTCTACAAAGATAAATATTTCTCTTCAATAATCACTCTTTTTGCAATACAAAAAAGCTTAATGGTGTAAAAAGTCTGTTTTTGGGTCATTATTTGAACAAAGAAAAAGGAAAGAGAATATGGAATCGAAAAAACAAAAAAATAGTTAATAGTCAAGATTAGCCAACTAAATATTTGCGAATCAAAAAAAAGATTGCTAACTTTGCACTCTGTTTGGAATAAGTATCAAAAATCGAATCAAAAACAAAGAATAGCGATGTCTAAGATTTGTCAGATTACAGGCAAGAAGGCACAGAGAGGTTGTAATGTGTCTCACTCAAAGCACCACACAAAGCGCAGCTTTGACGTTAATCTCTTCAGCAAGAAGTTCTTCTATGTAGAGGAGAACTGCTGGATTTCGCTCAAGATTAGTGCCGCTGGTCTTCGTCTTATCAATAAGGTTGGACTGGATGCAGCTCTGAAGCAGGCAGTCTCTAAGGGCTACTGCGATTGGAAGGACATTAAAGTATTAGGAGAATAATCATCATGGCAAAGAAGTCGAAAGGAAATAGAGTTCAGGTGATTCTGGAATGCACAGAGATGAAAAACTCTGGTCTGCCAGGCACTAGCCGTTATGTAACGACAAAGAACCGCAAGAATACTCCCGAGCGTCTGGAGCTTATGAAGTACAATCCCATCTTGAAAAAGATGACACTTCACAAGGAGATCAAGTAATCTCACCAGAGTTCTCGTTTTACGTTAATAGTTAAAAGATACATATAGACTATGGCAAAGAAAGCGGTCGCTACCCTCCATGAAGGTTCTACGGATGGTCGCGCATATTCAAAGGTTATTAAGATGGTAAAGAGCCCTAAGACAGGTGCTTACATCTTCGATGAGCAGATGGTTCCCAATGAGGCCGTCAAGGATTTCTTTAAGAAGTAATCTCGGATTTTGATACTTTAAAGATAAATGTACAAGAGGTTGGACTGGTTTGGGTTCAACCTCTTGTTTTTTTTGTTGGTGAGTCGATTTTAATATATTAGACCATTTTGCGAAAGAAATAGCTTATCAAGTAGCATTGTAGAAGATATGGATTTCTATTTTACTATTCTTGATATGTTATTTCAATGGTGGAGCTAAGCTTTCTCTGTGCGTCTCTTTTTTGTTTGCCTTTTGTTGGCTTAGATAGTGATCTCGCCGGCAATGCTTCTTGCCATCAAGTTGCGGATGGTATTTGGATCGTTGTATTGAGACTGTAGATACATGAGTTTGGTGACTGCTGCTTCTACGGTAGAGTCGTGGCCTGAGATGACGCCAATGTCTTTGAGCTGGTACCCGGTGTCATAGCGACTCATCTCCACGGTGCCGGCTACACACTGGCTGATATTCACAATGACGATTCCCTTTTGGGTCGCTTCTTTGAGCAGGTGCATGAGCCATGGACTTTTCATTGCGTTGCCACTGCCAAAACTGCGCATGACTATACCTTTAAGGCTTTGCAGTTGCAGCACTTGTCTGAGAATTCCCTCTTGGATGCCGGGGAAGAGACTGAAGACAACCACGTTGGTGTCCATTGCCAGATGGGCTTGCATCCGCTTACTGAAGTCGGGTTTTAATATATGGTGATCATGAAATGAAAAGTTTACTCCTGCCTCACACAGGTGAGGATAGTTAAAAGAGTCGAAAGCGTTGAAACCGTCTGCATTGATCTTTGTAGAACGGTTCCCTCGAAGCAGAACACCGCTAAAGTATATACATACCTCCGGCACGCGGGCGTGTCCGTACTCATCCTTCAACGCGGCAAGCTCTATACTTGTCACAAGATTTTCCTTACCGTCGGTTCTTAACTGGCCAATGGGCAGTTGGGATCCGGTAAGGATCACGGGCTTGGTCAGTCCTTCGAGCATAAAAGAGAGAGCAGAGGCTGTATATGCCATTGTGTCCGTACCGTGTAGTACTACGAAACCGTCGTAGTCGTCATAGTTTCGGTTGATGATCCTCACGAGTTGTGCCCATTGTGTGGGCGACATCTCGCTGGAGTCAATGGGAGGCGTGAACTGGTAGACGTCAATGTCGGCTTTGATCAGTTGAAACTCCGGCATTGACTCAACGAGATGGTTGAAATCCAGTGGTTCCAATGCGCCTGTCTGAGGATTTTGCCCCATGCCGATTGTGCCACCCGTATAGATAAGCATTACCTTGTTCATCGCTATTCTTAGTTTTTTCTGCAAAAGTAATTTAATTTAGTCTATATTCCAAATAAATACTGTATATTTGCATTTATGACTTTAGGTAATCGTTCTACCACTTACAATTATTAGTCAATCCGTTAAAAATAGAATCAAATATGAAGAAATTCATGGATGAGGACTTCCTCTTAGAGTCTGATGTGGCTAAAGACTTGTATCATAATCATGCTGCGAAGCTGCCAATCATTGATTATCATTGCCATCTCGACCCTAAGATGGTGGCAGAAGACTATCATTTTCGAAGCATCACAGAACTTTGGTTGGGAGGGGATCATTATAAGTGGAGAGCTATGCGTAGCAATGGCGTAGATGAGCGTTATTGTACAGGAACAGACACTTCCGATTGGGAAAAGTTTGAGAAATGGGCTGAGACAGTGCCTTATTGTTTTCGTAATCCTTTGTATCACTGGACTCATCTTGAATTAAAGACAGCTTTTGGAATCGAAAAGTTGCTTTCGCCCTCTACGGCCCGTGAAATCTATGATATCTGTAATGAAAAGCTTCAACAACCCGAGTTTAGTGCCCGAGGGCTCATGCGTCACTATCATGTGGAATGCGTCTGTACTACTGATGATCCTGTCGATGACCTGCACTGGCATAAAGTGACACGTGAGAGTGGCTTCGAGATAAAGATGTTGCCAGCTTGGCGACCTGACAAGGCGATGAATATCGAACATCCCGATTTCTCTGCCTACATGGATCGGCTTTCTGAGGTAAGCGGAATCGAGGTTGACAGTTATCAGCATCTTATCGATGCTCTGCAACGCCGTCACGACTTTTTTCATGAGAATGGATGTCGCCTCTCGGATCATGGCGTTGAGGAGTTCTATTGTGAGCCGTATACTTCTTCTCAGATCGAAACAATTTTTAGTAAAGCATTGCGTGGCTTGCGGCTCTCAACCCTGGAGGTGCATCAGTATAAGCATGCTTTCTTGAAAGATTGTGGGGAGATGGACTATGACGCCGGATGGACACAACAGTATCACTATGGTGCTATCCGCAATAACAATACGTGTATGTATGAGCAACTGGGGCCTGATACCGGCTTCGACTCTATCGGTGAGTTTAGTACAGCAAAGGCTTTGAGCAGCTTTTTGGATGAACTCAACTCAAAACATAAGCTCACGCGCACGATCCTCTATTGCCTCAACCCTTCGGCCAATGAAATGATAGCCACAATGCTCGGCAATTTTCAAGATGGTACGGAACCCGGCAAGATCCAGTTTGGCTCCGGCTGGTGGTTTAATGATCAACTCGACGGCATGACCAAGCAGATCAATGCGCTTTCTATGTTGGGACTGCTCTCCCGTTTTGTGGGTATGCTCACCGACAGTCGTTCTTTCCTGAGTTATCCTCGCCATGAATATTTCCGGCGTCTGTTGTGCAATATTTTGGGCAATGATGTTGAGCGAGGTTTGCTTCCTGATAGTCGGGAGGACCTTGCTCGTATGGTAGAAGACATCTCTTATTATAATGCCCGGCGCTATTTTCGCTTCTACGAATAAGCGAGAATAGGCAAGAAGTAGAGGAAGCTCTGTTTTTTTAGCGGATTTCCTTTGCCTTTTGGAAATAATATTGTAATTTTGCAAAGATAAATAAACGTTCAACCACGGATATGAAGAAATTACTCATACCTCTTATTGTCGCGGCTTTCGCTTTATTCATGGGGTCGTGCGCGAGCAGCAAGAAAGTTGCTTATTTCCAGAACATCGATACATTGAATCTTTCTGCCTCCCGTGGCCTCTATGATGCCAAAATCATGCCGAAGGATATGTTGACGATTACTGTGATAACCACGAATCCCGATGCCTCTGCACCGTTTAACCTTTCTGTTAATAACACCGTCGGTACAGGTGGACAGCTCAGCACGGGTGGTGGAATGTTGCAAGGCTATTTGGTCGACAATGAGGGATGTATCAATTTTCCGATAGTAGGTAAAATTCATGTAGAAGGCTTGACCAAGACACAATGTGAAAATCTTATAAAGTCTAAGGTGAAACCTTATTTGAATGCTCAAGAAAATCCTATTGTCACCGTTAGAATGTCCAGTTACCGCGTAACGGTGATTGGTGAGGTCGGTAATCCGCAAGTAGTTCCCGTGACTACAGAAAAAATGAGTATCATTGAGGCGTTGGCTACCGCGGGGGACTTGTCTATCTATGGTAGGCGTGATAACGTGCTTCTCATTCGCGAAGATTCTACCGGTGAAAAGCATGCGCATCGTCTTGACTTGAATGATGCAAATATCATCAACTCACCATATTATTATCTGCAACAAAACGATATTGTCTACGTTCAGCCTAACTCAATCAAGGCACAGAACTCATCGATCGGCAGTATGACTACGTTGTGGATCTCGTTTATGGGAATCGTGACATCTGTTGCGTCTTTGTTGGTGAACATCTTAAGAAATTAATTTTGAAAGAAGATTGGAATATCTCTTAACGATACGTTGGGTGATGGTTTCAATCTTTTTTTTAAGCAATACATTTATCTTGTAAATAAAGGAAGATCGTTGATGGAAAACAACATTCACGAAGACTGTGGAGTGGCTTTGGTGCGGCTCCTTAAACCTCTTAGTTACTATCAGGAGAAATACGGTACGTGGAGATACGGTTTGGGCAAGCTCTATCTGATGATGGAGAAACAGCATAACCGTGGACAGGAAGGTGCTGGTATCGCTTCCGTCAAACTGAACACTCAGCCGGGAAATGAATATATGTTCCGTGAGCGTGCGGAAGGCCCTAATGCCATAACAGAGATCTTTGGCTCAGCCAACCGACAAATCAATCAGGTGGTTAAGGAAAACAGCGTCTTTGTCGACTCCAACCTTCAAGAGGTACCTTTTGCCGGCGAACTCTATATGGGGCATCTTCGTTACTCCACCACGGGCAAGAGCGGACTGAAATATGTTCATCCTTTCCTCCGTCGCAACAATTGGAGAGCTAAGAACCTCTGTCTCTGCGGCAACTACAATATGACCAATGTGGAGGAGGTGTTTGAGGAACTTACCCGCCAAGGACAGTGCCCCCGTATCTACAGCGACAGCTATATCATGCTCGAGCTCATGGGCCACCGTCTTGACCGTGAGGTGGAGCGTAACTTCCGTGAGGCAAAGAAGCAAGGACTGGAGGATCAAAATATCACGCGCTACATCGACGAGCATGTCAAGATGGAAAATGTGCTTAAAACTACGATGAAGCATTTCGATGGAGGTTATGTCGTGACGGGGATTACCGGCAGCGGCGAGATGTTTGCGATGCGTGACCCCCACGGAATTCGCCCCGCTTTCTATTACAAGAATGATGAGGTTGTCGTGCTTGCCTCTGAGCGCCCCGTCTTACAGACAACGTTCGATATCGAGTATGACGATGTTCAGGAACTTAAGCCTGGAACGGCACTCATCGTGCGCAGTAATGGTGAGACGGTGATCAAGAAGATCCTTGAGCCGCAGAGCAACGCGGCTTGCTCCTTTGAGCGCATCTATTTCTCTCGCGGCTCTGATCAGGACATCTATCGTGAGCGCAAGAAACTCGGCGAGCAGCTTGTTCCCGCAGTTCTTAAGTCTATAGGCGGTGACACCCGCCACACGGTCTTCTCTTTCATCCCTAACACAGCCGAGTCTGCTTTCTATGGTTTGCTCGACGGTTTCAAGAAGCATGTCATAGAACGGAAGATAGAACGTATCGAGAGTCTTGGACATACTCCTACACATGAGGAACTCCTTGATATTCTTTCCGAGTATGTGCGCTGTGAAAAAGTGGCTTGGAAAGACATCAAGCTTCGTACGTTCATCACCGAGGGCAATGCCCGCAATGATCTTGCAGCCCATGTCTACGATATCACTTACGGCTCTCTTGAACCTTATGTCGACAATCTCGTCATCATTGACGACAGTATAGTTCGCGGTACCACGCTCAAGGAGAGTATTCTCCATATCCTCGACCGTCTCCATCCTAAAAAGATTGTAATGGTCAGTTCGGCACCACAGATTCGCTACCCCGACTACTATGGCATCGACATGCCTCGTCTGGAGGAGTTCTGTGTTTTCCGTGCTACAGTAGCCCTGCTCAAGGAACGTGGTATGGAAAGCATACTGGAGAACGTATATAAAGAGTGCCTTGCAGAGCTATCCAAGCCCCGCGAGGAAATGCAGAATGCTGTACGTGACATCTATGCACCGTTCTCTGTCGACGAGATCAACCACAAGATTGTGGAGATGCTCCGTCCTGAGGGTATGACGACCCCGATCGACATTGTCTATCAGAGTCTTGACGGTCTGCATCAGGCAATCCCCAACAATCCGGGTGATTGGTATTTCTCCGGACACTATCCCACGCCGGGTGGCACTCGTCTGTGCAACCAGGCTTATGTGAATTTTTTTGAGAAGGTGTATAAAACAGCCTCCACACAATCAATAGACCACAATAACGCGAAATGATGAAGAATGTAACCTTGGTATTGTCTGATGGGACAAAGTTCCATGGCAAGTCGTTTGGCTATGATCAACCCGTAGCCGGCGAAGTGGTGTTCAATACAGCTATGATGGGTTATCCGGAATCCCTTACCGATCCTTCCTATGCCGGACAGCTGATGACACTCACCTTTCCTTTAGTTGGTAACTATGGTGTCCCTCCTTTTACTTTTGAAAAGAATGGATTGCCCACTTTTATGGAGAGCGACAAGATTTATGCTTCTGCCATCATCGTGTCTGACTATAGCGAAGCGTATAGCCATTGGAATGCAGTAGAAAGTCTTGGCTCATGGCTTAAGCGCGAGCATGTGCCGGGCATCACAGGCATCGATACGCGTCAGCTTACAAAGGTGCTGCGCGAGCATGGTGTGATGATGGGAAAGATTATTTTCGACGACGATCCAGACAATCAGCCTAAGGCTGAGTACGAGGGAGTGAACTTTGTTGAGAAGGTTTCCTGCAAGGAAATCATCCACTACAACGAAGGAGCCGGTAAGAAAGTTGTGCTTGTCGACTGTGGTGTGAAGGCCAATATCATTCGCTGTCTCATCAACCGTGGCGTAGAGGTCGTCCGTGTGCCATGGAACTATGACTATACCGACATGGAGTTTGATGGTCTTTTCCTGGCCAATGGTCCTGGTGATCCTGATACTTGTCAGGCTGCCGTTGACATTATCCGCAAGCAGATGAGCCGTTCGCGCAAGCCCATTTGCGGTATTTGCATGGGTAACCAACTTCTTGGCAAAGCTTCGGGTGCGAACATCTATAAGCTGAAATATGGTCACCGCTCCCACAATCAGCCAGTACAGATGGTGGGAACGACCCATTGCTATATTACTTCACAGAACCATGGTTATGCCGTTGACGGCAAGACGCTTGGATCAGACTGGGAAGAGCTATTCGTCAACATGAATGACGGCTCCAACGAGGGTATCCGCCACAAGACAAATCCTTGGTTTTCCTCCCAGTTCCACCCTGAGGCATGTGCCGGCCCGCTCGACACTATGTTCATGTTCGACAAGTTTGTCGAGAGTTTGAAGTAATAGGGGGATGTCATCTTTTTCGTTTCATTAATTCTAAATTGCAAACGCTATGCGTGATTCAAGTATAAAGAAAGTGCTCTTGCTCGGCTCGGGAGCATTGAAGATTGGAGAGGCCGGTGAGTTTGACTATTCCGGTTCCCAGGCTCTGAAAGCTCTTCGCGAAGAGGGCATCTCTACGGTGCTGATCAATCCAAACATTGCCACCGTGCAGACTTCCGAGGGCGTTGCCGACCAAATTTATTTCCTGCCGGTTCAGCCTTATTTCGTGGAGCGGGTCATCAAGAAGGAGCGCCCCGATGGCATTCTCTTGAGCTTTGGCGGACAGACAGCATTGAACTGTGGTGTGAAGCTCTATGAGAGTGGCGTACTGGAGAAATATGGTGTGAAGGTTTTGGGTACACCTGTTCAGGCTATCATGGACACGGAGGACCGTGAGCGCTTTGTGGAGAAACTCGATCAGATCAACGTCAAGACGATTAAGAGTGAGGCCTGCGAAACCATGGACCAAGCTTTGAAGGCTGCTTCCGATTTGGGATATCCGGTCATTGTGCGTGCTGCTTACGCCTTGGGCGGACTGGGTTCCGGCTTTGCCGACAACGACGATGAGCTGCGCCGCATCTGTGAGAAGGCTTTCTCGTTCTCGCCTCAGGTGCTTGTAGAGAAGAGTTTGAAAGGTTGGAAAGAAATCGAGTATGAGGTGGTACGTGATAGATATGACAATTGCATCACGGTGTGTAACATGGAAAATTTCGATCCATTGGGCATTCACACGGGTGAGTCGATCGTTATCGCACCATCGCAGACGCTTTCTAACTCAGAATATCATAAGCTTCGTGCACTGAGCATCAAGATCGTGCGCCATGTAGGTATCGTAGGTGAGTGCAATGTGCAGTATGCTTTCGATCCCAATTCCGAGGACTATCGTGTCATTGAGGTCAACGCTCGTCTGAGCCGTTCTTCTGCCCTGGCATCCAAGGCTACCGGCTATCCTTTGGCTTTTGTGGCTGCAAAACTTGGTATGGGCTATGGTCTTTTCGAGTTGAAGAACTCCGTTACCAAGACGACAAGCGCATTCTTCGAGCCGGCTTTGGATTATGTGGTCTGCAAGATTCCGCGTTGGGACTTGTCAAAGTTCCGTGGTGTTGACCGTGAGCTGGGCTCCAGCATGAAGAGCGTCGGTGAGGTGATGGCGATTGGCCGTAACTTCGAGGAAGCTATTCAGAAAGGCTTGCGCATGATCGGTCAGGGCATGCATGGCTATGTTGAGAATAAAGAGTTGAAAATCGATGATATCGATGAGGCACTTCGTGAACCTACCGACAAGCGTGTCTTCGTTATATCCAAAGCCATGCATAAGGGCTACACTATCGATCAGATCCATGACTTGACAAAGATTGACAAGTGGTTTCTCTATAAACTGAAACACATCATCGATATCGATGAGCGTTTGAAGCGTTGCAATATCAATACGCTCGACCGTGAATTGCTTCGTGAGGCAAAGGTCTATGGTTTTACCGATTTCCAGATTGCCCGTGCAGTAGGATTGGAGCGGGAACTTGGCAATATGCACAAGGCTTTGCTCGTGGTGCGTCGCCTGCGCAAGAGCTACGACATTCTGCCGGTTGTCAAGCAGATCGATACCTTGGCTGCTGAGTATCCGGCTCAGACCAACTATCTCTATGTGACCTACGATGGTGTGGCCAGCGACATCAGCTTCTCCAACGACAGGCGTTCGGTGATCGTTCTGGGTTCAGGTGCTTACCGCATTGGAAGCTCTGTGGAGTTCGACTGGTGTGGTGTGCAAGCTCTGAACACCATTCGCAAGAGCGGTTATCGCAGTATTATGATCAACTATAATCCGGAAACAGTATCCACAGACTATGATATGTGTGACCGCCTTTATTTCGATGAGTTGACCTTTGAGCGCGTCATGGATATCATTGATATGGAGAATCCTTATGGCGTCATCGTCTCCACGGGTGGCCAGATTCCTAACAACCTGGCCATGTATCTCGATGCTGAGAATGTCAATATCCTTGGTACGGCAGCCAAAGACATTGACAACGCTGAGGATCGTGCGAAGTTCTCTGAGATGCTCTCCCGCAATGGTATCAACCAGCCGGAGTGGAGCGCGCTGACGTCGATGGACGACATTGATAAGTTTGTTGACCGTGTCGGCTTCCCGGTTCTTGTCCGTCCGAGCTATGTGCTTTCCGGAGCGGCCATGAATGTGTGTTCCAATCGCGAAGAACTCGAGCGCTTCCTGAAGCTGGCAGCTAACGTCAGTGAGGATCATCCCGTGGTCGTCAGCAAGTTTATAGAGCATGCCAAGGAAATAGACTTCGATGGCGTGGCCAAGCAGGGAGAGGTCATGGCTTATGCCATTAGTGAGCACATTGAGTTTGCCGGTGTCCACTCTGGTGATGCCACTTTGCAGTTGCCTCCGCAGAAACTCTATGTCGAAACGGTGCGACGTATCAAGCGTGTCAGCCGTAAGATTGCGCAGGAGCTGCACATCTCCGGTCCGTTCAACATTCAGTTCATGGCCCGTGAAAACGACATCATGGTTATCGAGTGTAACCTCCGCGCCAGCCGCTCCTTCCCCTTTGTGAGCAAGGTGCTTAAGATCAACTTCATCGATCTGGCTACCAGGGTGATGCTCGGTGAGCCGGTGGAGAAGCCCAATAAGAATCTCTTCGACCTCGACTACGTTGGTATCAAGGCCAGCCAATTCTCGTTCAACCGTTTGCAGAAAGCAGACCCTGTGCTCGGTGTGGATATGAGTTCTACCGGAGAGGTTGGCTGCTTGGGCGACGACACCAATCAGGCTCTGCTCAAGAGTATGCTTTCCGTGGGTCAGCGCATTCCTGAGCATACCGTCTTGCTCTCTACCGGTGGTGCCAAGCAGAAGGCTGAGATGCTCGATGCCGCCAAACAACTCTTGGCCCATGGCTATCAGCTTTATGCTACTGGCGGCACATCGCGCTATCTCACAGAGAACGGTGTGGCCAATACGCTGGTTTACTGGCCGTCGGAGAAGGGGCACCCCCAGGCTCTCGAACTCTTACATGAGAAGAAGATCGATATGGTGGTGAACATTCCGAAGGATCTCACCTCGCGCGAGTTGACCAATGGCTACAAGATCCGGCGTGCCGCCATCGACCTCAATGTACCATTGATCACTAACAGCCGTCTTGCTTCTGCCTTCATCAATGCTTTCTGCACGTTGAAACCTGAAGACATCGATATTAAGGCATGGGGTGAATATTGATCATCAATTCGCAAGTATCTTGTTTTACGCTCCTAAAAAGGAGGTATGGCAATAGGCTTTCATTTCTCCATCAGCTTTTCTTTCGCGAGAAGCTGATGGGGATTTTTTTTGCTCTGCAGCTGTTTGGGGATGCATTTCATAACTTTTCTCTATAATATCGTAACGGCTTATCGCTCAATCTTTCGTAATTTTGCACTCGTCAACAAGAGCTTGGCAGATGACCATGCTCTGCAACAGAGGCATAACAATTAAAAAAAATACAAAACGACCATGAAGAAGACATTTAGTGTATCCGGTATGAAGTGCAGCCACTGCGCTGCCAATGTTGAAAACGCATTGAAGGCAGTGAAAGGTGTCGTCTGTGCTGAGGCTCAACTCGACGACAAGACTGTCACCGTAGAATTTGACGGGCAGCAGGCCAGTGAGGCTGATCTCAAGGCTGCCGTGGATGCTACCGGCCGCTATGAGCTGACCGACTAATGAGAGGGGGGCATCGCGTTTATGAAGAAGACAATCCCTGTCATTGGCATGGCCTGCGCCAGTTGCTCCGCCAATGTCGAGCGCAAGCTCAACAGTCTCGATGGCGTTCAGCAGGCTTCGGTCTCTCTTCCGGGCAGAAGTGCGCTCGTCGAATACGATCCTGCCAAGATCTCTCTTGAGGACATGAAGCGGGCCATCAACGGCATCGGCTACGACCTCGTCATTGAGTCTGACCGCAGTGCGGTGGAGATAGAGCGGCGAGCCTATACATTGCTGAAGCGCAAGACAGTCCTGAGCTGGCTCTTTGCCGCTTTGTGTATGTCGCTCTCCATGCATTGGCTGCGCGTGGGCGATACCTCGCTGACCAATCAAGTGGAGCTGCTTCTGGCTTTAGCCAATATCATTGTCTGCGGGTGGGCCTTCTACCGCGCAGCCTGGCGTCAGCTGCTCCATGCCACCGCCAACATGGACACGCTGGTGTGTCTCTCCACCGCCATCACCTTTCTGTTCTCTGTCTTTAATACTTTTTGGGGCGAGCAGACCTGGGGCAGCAAGGGCATCGGGTGGCATACCTATTTCGATGCCTCGATCATGATCATCACCTTTGTGCTCACCGGACGCCTCTTAGAGGAAAAAGCAAAAGACGGAACAGCCTCCAGCATCCGTCAGCTCATGGGCATGGCTCCCAAGACGGCTCATATCGTTGAGGATGGACAGGTCAGGGAGGTGCCAGTCTCTACTATAGAGAAAGGAGATGTGCTCGAAGTGCGACCGGGGGAGAAGGTGCCTGTCGACGGTGAGGTGATCAGTGCCGAAAGCTTTATGACGGCTGACGCTGCTTATGTCGATGAGAGTATGATCACGGGTGAACCGACACCCGCCGAGAAGAAGAAGGGCAGCAAGGTGCTTGCCGGCACTATTCCCAGCCAAGGTAAGTTCCGTATGCGAGCCCGTGAAGTAGGGGAAAACACTGCCTTGGCGCATATCATCCAAATGGTGCAGCAGGCGCAGGCGTCAAAGGCGCCGGTTCAGCGCATTGTCGACAAGGCTGCTTTGGTCTTTGTGCCCGTGGTGGGCGGCATCTCTGTGCTCACCTTCGCGTTGTGGCTGCTCATCGGCGGCACGGCGATGATGCCGCAAGCCATCCTCTCTGCCGTCGCCGTGCTCGTCGTCGCCTGCCCGTGTGCAATGGGCTTGGCAACTCCTACAGCGTTGATGGTTGGGATTGGAAGGGCAGCGCAGGACAAGGTGCTCATCAAGGACGCCACAGCCCTGGAGCGGCTGCGCAAAGTAGACGCGTTGGTCACTGACAAGACCGGCACACTGACGATTCCCAATCAGAATGTCGATTTCACCAAGTCCGACGATCTGCCTTTGGAGGAGCGCGAGCAGCTCAAGCCACATGCCGCTGAGGCGATGAACCAACTCCAGAAATGGGGCATCGAAGTGTGGATGATGAGTGGCGACAAGGATGAGGCCGCCCACTATTGGGCTCAGAAAGCTGGCATCAAGCACTACAAGAGTAAGGTGCTGCCTACGGACAAAGAGGAGATGGTGCGCAAACTGCAAAATGAGGGAAAAACGGTGGCTATGATCGGCGATGGCATCAACGACACGCAAGCTTTGGCACTCGCCGACGTGAGCATCGCCATGGGGCGCGGCACCGATGTGGCCATGGATGTGGCGCAGGTGACGCTCATGGGCGATGACCTTCGCGCCATTCCAAACGCCATAGAGCTTAGCCGTCAGACGGTGAAAATGATTTGGGAAAACCTCTTCTGGGCATTCATCTACAACATTGTCTGCATTCCCTTGGCGGCCGGAGCCCTACGCTTGTTTGGCATCGACTTTCAGATCACGCCGATGTGGGCCTCCGCATTGATGGCTTTCTCGAGCCTTAGCGTGGTTCTCAACAGTCTTAGATTGAAGTTTGTTATTAGATAAACGAAAGAAATATGATGACGCAAGACCAGAGGTGGATCATGATGTGGCAGAAGTATATGGACTTTCTGCACAACAACAAACGACGGCCATCGAAATATCAGCCTGAAGAGCGCGACTTGGTCAACTGGGCCAAGCACAACCGCAAGCTGGTCAACAAAGGAGTGCTGAAAGCCGATAGAAAGACTCGCTTTGACCAGCTCGTTGCTGAGGCTGAGAAATATCAGCGTGTCAACCAACATCAATACGTCAATGGGGAAAGTACCCATGAGAAAGCCTCACCCCAGGCAGCCTCACCCCCAGCAGCCTCACCCCCAACCCCTCTCCAAAGGAGAGGGGAGTAGAATGCTCTGCGGGTGTTGACTTGCATTGAATTGGCTTGTCGAGAGGGTGTCTTGAGACATATTACTCCCCTCTCCTTTGGAGAGGGGTAGGGGGTGAGGCTCTATCTCCTTTGGAGAGGGGTAGGGGGTGAGGCTGCTGCTTTTTTCAGCGCATTGTATTTTTTAAGATGCTGCTGTGCCTTCTCTGCCGCTGCAATGGCGTTGGGGTTGGTAGGAGCTTCTTCTGGAGTGATGCGCATGGTGCCCGCGGCATTGATCAGATCCTTCACCACCTCGCCGCCGACGATGAGCCCTGCTGCTGCGGGAACAAAAGCGTCGCTGGCGGGAATGTCGCGGCGCTCAGTACATTTGCGCATATCCTTGTTGGGACAGATGCAGTGGAAGCGGCAGGAGATGGTGTCATCTTCGATCTGCTTGAGCGGCTCCTCGTCGCTGTAGACCACCTTGAGATGAGGGATATGCAGGCGGCGCAGCTTTTTGCGTATGACTTTTGCCAACGGATCCATCTTGGTCTTGTTGATGTCAGCCACCCGGAAGGCGGTGGCATCGAGCTTGTTGGCGGCTCCCATGCACGAGATGATGGGGATGTGGAGGGCGTAGCAGCGCTTGATGAGCTCAAGTTTTGCGGTCACCGTGTCTACGCAGTCCACGACATAGTCATACTGGCTGAGGTCGATTTCGTCGGCATTGGCGGGCATGTAAAACATCTGATGCTTATGCACGATGCAACGGCGGTTGATGTCATGGATACGTGCCTCGGCAACGTCGACCTTGTGCTGACCGACGGTGGAGATGAGCGCATAGATCTGCCGGTTGACATTGGTGAGGCAGACGCGGTCGTCGTCAAAGAGGTCTATCTCGCCGACACCGCTGCGCGCCAGCACTTCCACCACATATCCTCCGACGCCACCGATGCCGAAGACGGCTACACGCGAGCCGCTGAGCGTGTCGATGGCGGGCTTGCCAAGAAGCAACTGTGTACGGGAAAACTGATTTTGCATCTTTGTATTCCTTCTAATACCTATTATTGTTAAATAATAATGTGTTATAAATATAATGTGTCCGGGCTGCAAAGGTACAAAAAAATCGGGAAACGACCAAGCCCCCGCTAAGTTCTTGGCTGTTGACGGAAATACGCTTTGATGTCGTTGTCGATGTCTACAAGGCTGCGTTTGCCTGTGACATAGGGCTTGACGAGCATCGTCAACACATATATGGCAAAACCTATCAAGGCTGCGGCGGCAAAGTTGAGGATCTCGCTGCGAATGAGTCCTGCGCTGAGAAATGCCACCATCACGATGATGGGCACGATGGCCAGCAGCCAGTCGCCCGCGGTATTCATCTTCAAGGCGTCTTCTCTCTCCTGGCGCAGATGTTGCGGTGCGCGGGCGATGAGCTCACTTTTGTGCTCAGCCCAGTATGCTTCGAAATTGTCGCTGTTGTGTTTAGCTTCCATGGCGTTGATGATTGATGTCTGCAAAAGTACATGAAATCTCTGAAAGTAGCAATAGTTTTGCGGCATCTCTTATCTTTTTCGTAAAATCAATGGAAGAAATTTTGAAGTTTTGCAATTTTTATGTAAGTTTGCATCAATAAATTAGAAAAACAGCGATACTATGAATATATGTGTTTTTTGCGGCGCCCGTCCCAACTTCATGAAGGTGGCGCCAGTGATTCGTCAGATTGAGAACCTGCGTCGGGAGGGCAAACCGGTGGAGAGTCAGATTGTCTATGCCGGCATTGCCAACGACCCGACGCTGGAGGACAGTCTTTTCAGCGATTTGGGCATCAGACGTCCCGATGTCTTCTTAGGCGTGGATTGTGTCAATCTCAACGAGCTCACGGGGCAGGTGATGTCTAAGTTTGAGGTTTATCTTCAGGATCATCCTACCGATGTGGTTGTCGTTGTCGATGACCTTGCCTCGACGATGGCGGCGTCTATCGTCACCAAGAAGCAGGGCATCAGGCTGGCGCACATCGCTGCCGGCACGCGCAGTTTCGACATCAACATGCCGAAGGAGATCAACCGGCTTGTCATCGACGGACTGAGCGACATTCTCTTCACCGCCGGCATCAGCAACAACTCGATAGCAAACCGCGAGGGGGCGGAGCTCTCAAAAGTGTATATGGTGGGCAACATCCTCATGGACAACCTGCGCTATTGCCACACACGCATCGAGCAGGCTACGCTGCCCGACGAGGTGGCTCGTGTGATCACGGCAGAAGATGGCAGGCTGAAGCCTTATCTGGTCTTCACGATCAACCGCAAGGCGCTGCTGGCTGACAAGGACAATCTGAAAAATATGATCATGGCACTGGCCCGGGCAGCCGGTGACACGACGATCATCGCCCCGCTGAGAGGACTGGCCGAGGAGACGATCACGGGGCTGGGACTGAGAGAGCGTCCCGACCTGAAGAATTTCCATATCGTCACCCCGTTGGGCTATCTGGCTTTCGCACGTCTGACGCGTCATGCCAGCGGTATCATCACAGACAGCGGCAATGTGGCTGAGGAGGCTACCTTCAACCAGGTGCCGTGCATCACGCTCAACAGCTATACCGAGCATATCGAGACGGTGAAGATCGGCACCAATGTGCTGGTCGGCGAAGATGCTGAGAAGCTCGAAGAGGCTGTCGGCAAGATGGCCAGCGGACAGTGGAAGCAATCCGGCATCCCCGACAGATGGGACGGACGCACGGCGGAGCGCATCGTGGAGGTGCTGATGAATGAGTAACAACCTTGCAGCCTCACCCCGACCCGAATGAGATAGAGCCTCACCCCCAGCCCCTCTCCGAAGGAGAGGGGAGTAGAATGCTCTGCGGGTTCTTTAACTTCTCCATCATCGGTTCTCCATCGGTGTCTTGAAGCATATCACGCCCCTCTCCTTTGGAGAGGGGATAGGGGGTGAGGCTCTATCTCTTTTGCGAAACGACTATTTTACTGTATCGAATTCGGCATATTTAGAGAAACGTTCCTTCACCAACTCAAACATGCCGACATTTAGAAGTTTACTAAAAATCTTATTTTGTTGATAGTTATGAACGTCTATCAGCCTTTATACGATATTTTTTCCACCTTACTAACCGAGATGTTTTGCTAACTTTGCAACAAGAATTCCTTTAGCAAAAGAGATTAATCAAAACCAATAACTAAATATGCAACAATTCAAGCTGATCTTATCGCTGCTGGCGATGCCATTGTTCATGATGGCGCAAGCCCCGTCGAAGACATGGAATCCCAATCTCTCCGGAGGACATTATCAAAATCCGATCATCAATGCCGACTATAGCGATCCAGACGTGTGCCGCCATGGCGATGATTACTATATGACATCATCGTCGTTTGCTTGCTTCCCGGGCCTTCAGATACTCCATTCTACCGATTTGGTCAACTGGACTATCGTTGGTGCGGCATTGAAAGACCATTACCCAGTGCTGCCACAATACCGTGGGACAGATCTGGATTATCACAACAAGATACAGCATGGCAATTATGTGTGGGCACCGTCGATCCGTTACCACGATGGTTGGTATTATATCTATTGGGGTGATCCTGACCAAGGTATATTCATGGTTAAAACCCAGGATCCGCGTGGCGAATGGTCTGAGCCGCTGCTTGTCAAGGAAGGCAAGGGACTGATCGACTGCTGTCCACTTTGGGATGATGACGGACGCGCTTATCTCTCTCATGGTTGCGCCGGTTCACGGGCAGGAGTGAAGAGCGTGCTTTTCGTTGCACCTTTGTCGGCAGACGGCACCCATGTGATAGGGCCGTCGCGCATTGTCTACGATGGACATGAGAACCAACCGACGATAGAGGGTACAAAGTTTTACAAGCATGGTGGCTATTACTACATTTTCTCTCCGGCCGGTGGTGTGAAATACGGTTGGCAGGTGGAACTCAGAAGCAAGTCGCCCTACGGACCCTACGAGGAGCGTGTCACGCTGGCGCAAGGCAAGAGCAAGGTCAACGGTCCACATCAGGGAGCATGGGTAGATACTCCATGTGGTGAGGACTGGTTTATCCATTTCCAAGACAAGCATGCTTATGGACGTGTCGTGCACCTGCAGCCCGCTCAATGGAAGGGCGGCTGGCTCGTCATCGGTGACGACAAGGACGGAGACGGCTGTGGTGATGCAGTAGCAACATGGAGGAAGCCCAAAGTCTCTGCACTTTCTAAAGATAAAGTCTTACAACCGGCAGAGGATGATGAGTTTGACAGTAACGATTTGGGATTGCAGTGGCAGTTTGAGGGACCATGGAGCCACTACTGGTATTATTGCGATGCCCGCAACTCGCGTTTGCGCCTCTATGGCCCGCAGCAGCCGGAAGATTTCCATAATATCAGCGATCTGCAAAATATGCTGCTGCAAAAGTTGCCGGCAGAGAACTTCACCGTAGTGGCCCGTATGAGGTTTATACCCAATCCCGACTTCAAGCCAAGAGGAGAGGAGGGTGGTTTCGTCATCATGGGGCAGGACTATGCGGCAATAAAACTTGTGAGCACACCGGAAGGCTGTGTCCTTCGTTACGTAGTCTGCAAAGGCGCACAGAAAGGCAAAGTAGAAGAGACGGAGGAAGAGAAGCCTGTTGCATTGGTGCCTATGTCGCGCCCCTACACTCAGAAATATGCTGTCGATGACATACCGCAGCCACGGGCAGCTACACCTTATATATATGTACGCGCAAAAGTATGGAGCACCGGAGTCGGCAATAGCATCAAGGCACATGCTCAGTTCGCCTACAGCACAGACGGGAAGAAGTACACGGAACTTGGTCAGCCCTTTGACATCGTAGAGGGAAAGTGGATTGGAGCGAAGACAGGCTTTTATTGTATGCGTCCGGAAAAGAAAAACGACGCACCGTTTCTCGACATCGATTGGATAAGATTCACCAAATAATCGGATGTGCTGAAAAGAACGTACCTCACCGGTAATCGTTCTTTTTGGCACGTAAAATGCCATTCTTACGACTATTCCACCAAATTTTCCACTCTTGGACAATCTTTACCCCCCTAATTTTGCAAGCAAATAATAAAAACCTAAATAAATATGATTCATTTTAGACATTCGATTTTTATTAAGTCGATTCTTGCACTCTTAGCGGCATGTCTGTTTGTCGTCGGTTGCAGTGATGAAGGGCTGTCTTCTTCAGCTCCAGTCATCCCACAGTCCCAAAGTTCTGTCACGATGTCGCTGACACGCGAATCTGTTGACTCTTTCACTCAGGCCGGTATCAATGAAGTACGCTTCTTTGCTTACATTCGTCAAAACAAGTGTGACTCTCTCGTCAAGGATACCACCATCAATATTGGTGATGGACAGTTTGCCATAGGGCTACCCCTTGGCGAGAACATTCGCGCGTTTATCGTTGCCAACGCCACGGGAGTGGAGGGCACAGAGAAATTCGATTCGGTGTCGTTGACACTTGATCCCTCGCATGAAGCAAATATATGGCTTTCCAACGTCGCCTCGTTCACAACCGACAAGACTGTCTCAACTTCATCGTCTCGTCATCTTTCGTTCCAATGTTTAACATGCACCTGACGAGGGGCGACAACTTCGGGCATTGGTTCACCTACGGCTTATATGGCATCATCTGCGTCGTCGCTGCGCTCTTCGTGTGGAAACTCGTGCCGGAGACAAAGGGCAAGACACTGGAGGATATGTCGAACTTGTGGAGAAACAGAAGCAGACGTTAACAGACGGCCCCGTTTTTCTTCGAGATAGAAAACCGCATTTGTGGCACCAGTGAGGAGCGCAAATGCGGTTTCATAGATGATTTTTTCAGTCTTTTACGCTTTTACCTCTTTACCCCTTTTCCTTAATTACAAAGTTACTACACAATCTCTCCGTTTCCAAATTCGTGGCTTCTATTGTGGTTAAAATCTGTTAACAACAAGCCCTAACCCTCATTTTGCTGAATTTATGGTTTGCGAGGGGCGTGATTATTATTCGCTCGAAGCAAACATATTGTTTGGCAGGACAGACGTGCTCACTGCTCATTGCTCACTGTTCATTGCTCCTCTCATGCACTACACCGCTACACTGCTACACCGCTACACCGCTACATAAGGCCGATACAGACATGCGACGAGGAAAACACAGAAAATGAGACTATAGAGTAAAAATATACTATATATTATATTATTATTTAATATATTAAATATTAGTATTTTATATTATTTGTTTGTTTTATCTTCTTATTTTACAAATCCGCTTATTCCGACATGCTATAGCTATAAATGTAGCGGTGTAGCGGTGTAGCAGTGTAGCGGATGCTGTGGTGTCTTGAAGCATATTACTCCCCTCTCCTTGGAGAGGGGGCGGGGGTGAGGCTGTTGGCGTGAGGCTGTTGGGTGATGAGGCTTTTTTTTTACCACTTTCTGAACAGCTCGAAACCGAACTTGCAGCCAAAGACGCGGTTGCCCCGTCCGTTGCTGGTGAAGAGTCCCACGGAAAACACTCGAGTCGTGAAGCCGTAGCCCACCTCGATGTAGGGATGGACATGATGGGCGTCGAGTGCCGAGACGTAGAAGCGCTCCATCTCGATGTAGTGGCCAGCCCATGGCACCCATGAGAGAAAGAGCAGCGGGGACTCGTAGGTGAGGTTCATGCGGAGATAATAGTCGGAACTCTCATAGGTGGAGGAGCGCAACAACTCGAACTGTCCGCTCCAGTCGTCATTCCATCCGCCGGGGATATTGTTTTCCCTAAAGTTTTCATAGCTGAGGAAATAAGCTCTCTTTCCCTTGGAAGAGTAGAAGCCAAGTCCGCCATGGGCTTGCAGCGACTGCAGTCGGTTGAACCGGTAGATGTATTCTCCGTTCATCTCCCAACGCTCATAGGCCGTGTTGGAGCGTAGAATGCCTTTGAAAGACCGGTCATAGTCAATGGTGAAGATGGGTCCGTCCCATCCGCCGGGCCGGTATTGCAGTTGCACGGCAGGGGCGAAGGATCGGTAGGTGTCCGTCCATCCAAACCGTCGGAATTCCAGTTTGTTGACAGCGGTTCTCTGCTGAAAGAGTAATCCCAGCTGTATGCCGAAAATGCTGTTGGCGTCGTAGTTGAGCACCAGTCGTCCGTCGGCTTGCCGGAATTCATGGAGGCGGTCGAGAATCGTGGAGAGTTGGCTGGTGTCGGGCAATTCTTTTTGGATGTCATTCCGCACCTTGTCGCTATGGATGTTGTTGCCGTTTCCTACTTCTAATTTCAAGTAAGCATTTTTGCGTTTATGGAAATAGTAGTAGAGTGGCACGCGCCAATAAAACCGGTGCTGCTTGAAGGCGTAACCGCCTCGGAATCTCAATGTGATTTCCTTCTGATCAGAGAACTGGTAGTTGCCACGGAGATCAATCTTATAGGTGATGCCGCGGTTGTGGTCGTAGCTCATATAAAGAGGATTGAGCACAGGGTTGAGTCGGATATAGCCTTGGTTGTTGACGCCAAAGTTTGACTTGAAGCGGTTGAGGGCGTTGTTGCCGATGACATCCCACAGCACATCCTTGACAAAGTCGTGTTTCTTGGGCATATTGACCTTTGTGAGCTCCACGGAATCTCTTTTGTATTTCTCGGTGAACATCTGGGTATAGAGCTGCAGCTCTTTGGGTGAGAGCGTGTCGGGTCGCAAGGACGACATGAGCTCATAGTCATCGCGCTTGGGGAAGGAGTCCACGGGAGGCTTCGGTCGGTGATAGCAGGCCAGCGCTTGCGCCCTGAGTTTGTTGCCGAGCAGGCCGAACCGGGTCTCAGCCTCACATTGCTGTGGCAACAGGGTGGTGAAGCCCTTATCGCCGGGTGTGATGTTGAGCGTGAAGTCGATCATGTCGTATTCGCCTTTCAGCGTGCAGCGGAGGACGCGGCCAGTGTAGTAGTCGACCAGTGCCTCCCCGCTGACCAGTTGCGTGTTGTCGCGGCGTGGGCGAAAGGTGATGCGTGCGGTGCCGTTGAGGAGAAAGGCCACCCGATAGCGATAGAACTTGCGGTTGTCGGCATGGAAAGGCGAGAGGAGATAGTTCTCGATGATGGTCGTGTTGTAGATGTTGGGGTAGAGATAGCTCAGCACCCGGTCCCAGGCCTGCCGTCCGCGCGGTATCGTCGTAGTGTGCAAGAGCACTTGAGTGTCGGATCGTCTGCGCTTGTAGATGTTGTTTGAGAAAGTCTCGCTGATATAGTGGCGGTTATGTCCATGAGCGATGACATAGAGCGATGGCACCAGCATGAGCAGCGGGTTTTTCTTGTCGATGTCTATCGTGAAGCGGTTGTAAGCATAGGTGGCGTAGCCCTGCATGTGTGTGGTATCCACCGTGGCGGCATAGTGAAACACCCGATGCAGCAGTGCTGTGTCAGCGCGCTCTCTTGCCCTCAATGGCAGTGCCATGAGAGCGAAGAAAGCAAGGATCAGAATCTGATGCCAGCCACGATGAATGTTCATAACCGATTTCTTTTCTCTTTCCGGTTCGAAAAATGCTTAGTTATCCAATTCGCTCAGTTCCAGCCATCTCATGCTCTTCTCATCAAGTTCATCTTTAAGCTTAGGCAGGCGTTTGCTTTTCTCTGTGAGCTCCTCTACGGAGAGCTGTCCGCTGCAGAGTTGCGTCTCCAGCAGCTTCTGCTCGTTTTCCAATTTCTCGATGTCGGCGGTGAGCTGCTCAAACTCTCGTTTTTCCTTGTAGCTCATGCGGCGTCGGGTGTCGTGGTGATAGTCTTTCTTTGCGGGAGCTTTGTCGGCCCTGCTCTTCTCTTTCTCGCTGTCCTCTTTTGATTTCAGCGCGCTCCATTCGCGATACTGCGTGTAGTTGCCGGGGAAGTCCTTGACGACGCCCTCTCCCTTGAAGATGAGCAGATGGTCCACGACCTTGTCCATGAAGTAGCGATCGTGGCTGACCACGATGACACAGCCTGGGAAGTCTTCGAGATATTGTTCCAGCACCTGCAGGGTCTGGATGTCGAGGTCGTTGGTAGGCTCGTCGAGCACCAGGAAGTTGGGATTGCGCATGAGTACGGTGCAGAGGTAGAGCTTGCGGCGTTCGCCACCGCTGAGCTTGTAGACATAGTTGTGCTGCTGCTCCGGTGTGAACATGAAATAGTTGAGAAACTGCGAGGCCGTCATGTGTCGTCCCCCGCCGAGATCGATGTAGTCGGCAATGTCGGTGATGACATCGATGACCTTCTCGTCATTGTTGAATTGCAGCCCCTCTTGGGAGAAATAGCCGAAGCGCACCGTCTCGCCAATGTCGAACTTTCCGGAATCCGGCGGCACGATGCCCAAGAGCATCTTGATGAAGGTAGACTTGCCGGTGCCGTTGTTGCCGACAATGCCCATTTTCTCGAATCGGGCAAAGTTATAGTAGAAGTTGTCGAGGATGATCTTCTCGTTGCCCTTCGAGTCGGTGAATTTTTTTGAGACATATTGGCACTCAAAGATTTTCGAGCCAATATATACGTTGCTGGCCTTGAGCCTCATCTGGCGTTCCTCGATGCGCTGGTGGGCTTTGGCCTGCAGGTCGTAGAAGGCCTCCTCGCGGTAGCGCGCCTTGTGGCCACGGGCTTGTGGCATACGCCGCATCCACTCCAGTTCGGTGCGATATAGATTTTTTGCTCGTGCTATCTCAGCGGTCTGATTTTCAATGCGTTCCTGCCGCTTCTCTAAATAATAACTATAATTGCCGTGATAGGAATAAATCGTCTCGTTGTCGAGTTCCAGGATCACTTGGCAGACATGGTCGAGGAAATAGCGGTCGTGTGTCACCATCAGCAATGTGAGCGTGGAGCGTGACAGATAGCCCTCCAGCCAAACGATCATCTCAAGGTCGAGATGGTTGGTCGGCTCGTCGAGGATGAGGAAGTCGGGCTCGTTGAGCAGGGCGTTGGCAAGCGCCACACGCTTCTGCTGTCCGCCGCTGAGTTGTCCCATGGGCTGGTCGAGATCGGTGATGTGCAGCTGGGTGAGGATTTGCTTGGCTCTGAGGATTTTGTCGGGATTTCCCTCATGATTGAAGCAAGCGTCGAGCACGCTCTCCTCAGCGTCGAACTTAGGAGTCTGCTCCAGGAATCCGATGCGTATGTCGTTGCGATAGATGATCTGTCCCTCGTCATAGCCTTCTTTTCCTGCGAGAATCTCCAGGAGCGTAGACTTTCCGGTGCCATTCTTGGCGATGAGTCCTACTTTCTGCCCTTCGCCTACCGAGAAGCAGATATTGCGGAACAGCACCTGCGCGCCGAAGGATTTGGTGAGATTTTGTACGTCTAAATAAGGTGTCATGATTTTTGTGAATTTCAACCTTTGATTTCCTTGAGGATCTCGTCGATGTAGTTGAGGACCTCGTCTTTTCCCGTTTTCTTTTCCGAGCTGGTGATGAAATAGGGTGGAAGCGTCTCCCAAGTGTCGAGCAAGGCGTCCATCCACTGCTTGACATTGCCCTTGGCTTTCACTGGTCCGAGCTTGTCAGCTTTTGTGAAGACGATAGAGAAGGGGATGCCACTCGCGCCGAGCCAGTCGACAAACTCGCGGTCGATCTTCTGCTGCTCGTGGCGGATGTCGATGAGCACAAAGACGTTGCAGAGCTGCTCACGCTGAAGGATATAGGAGCGTATCATCTTGTCGAGCTTGTCCTGTACGGTCTTGGAGCGTTTGGCATAGCCGTATCCGGGGAGGTCGACGAGATACCATTCGTTGTTGATGATGAAATGGTTGATGAGCAGCGTCTTACCGGGAGTGGCGGAAGTCTTTG
This sequence comes from Hallella mizrahii, assembly GCF_009695775.1. Lineage (GTDB taxonomy): Bacteria > Bacteroidota > Bacteroidia > Bacteroidales > Bacteroidaceae > Prevotella > Prevotella mizrahii. The sequence goes on from NZ_VUNG01000028.1 coordinate 30,865, forward strand.
CCAAACCTTTGTGGTTGCAGAGCATGTTGATGAGACTCGACTTGCCGACATTGCTTCGTCCGATGAAGGCAAATTCCGGCTTGTTGTCTTTGGGACACAGCGACACTGTGGGTGCTGAGATGACAAATTGGGCTTTCTTGATGTCCATAGCTGAATGTTTTTGTGCAAAGATACTCATTTTTAACTAAAAAGCAATGATAGTTTTGTGGGAAACCTATTTTTTTACTACCTTTGCGCAAGAATATTAATACAAGGTAAAGAAAGAGAATCATTTATGTCTAAGAGATTTGCCGAACATACCGGTCTCGATCTGACGAAGATCAACGACGAGGTGTTGAAGGAATGGGAGAAGAACGACATCTTCCACAAGAGTATTGATGAGAGAGAGGGATGCCCTCAGTTTATCTTCTTCGAGGGTCCTCCATCGGCCAATGGTCATCCCGGTATCCACCATGTGCTGGCACGCAGCATCAAGGATACCTTTAACCGCTACAAGACCATGCAAGGCTTTCAGGTGAAGCGTAAAGCCGGATGGGATACACACGGACTGCCTGTGGAGCTCGGTGTGGAGAAGGAATTGGGCATCACTAAAAAAGATATCGACAACAAGAAATCTGATAAGTACATCTCGGTGGAGGACTATAACCATAAGTGCCGTGAAAACGTGATGAAGTTTACGGCTGAGTGGCGCGAGCTGACCGAGAAGATGGGATATTTCGTCGATTTGGATCATCCCTATGTCACTTATCACAATAAATACATTGAGACGCTGTGGTGGTTGCTCAAGCAACTCTATAACAAGGGTCTGCTCTATAAGGGCTACACCATCCAGCCGTATTCACCGGCTGCCGGTACTGGACTGTCGAGTCATGAGCTCAACCAGCCGGGATGCTATCGCGATGTTAAGGACACCACCGTCACGGCGCAGTTCCTCATCACGGATCCGAAAGCCGAGTGGACAAAGTGGGGTAAGCCTTACTTCATCGCTTGGACCACCACGCCGTGGACACTACCTTCAAACATCGCACTGTGTGTGGGCCCCAACATCGACTATGTAGCTGTGGAGACTTACAACCCCTACGATGGTGAGCCGATGACGCTCGTTATGGCAGAGGCTCGTCTGGGTGCTTACCTCAAAGCAGATCAGGAGTGCAAAGAGGGTGACCTGCCCACCTTTGACAAGGAGAAGAAGATCTGCCCTTGGAGAGTCGTTGACCGCATGAAGGGAAGTGAGCTCGTCGGAATGCACTATAGCCAGCTGATGAAATGGGTGAAGCCCTGCGAGAAAGTAGGGGAGTATCAGCCCGACTTCGTCAATGCTTATGCCGAGGCGCATCCCGACAAGGTCTTCGTCGGTGAGAACGGCAAGGATCGTTTCGTGGAGATGGAGAGCGAGGCCTTCCGAGTTATCCCCGGTGACTATGTGACCACAGAGGATGGTACCGGTATTGTGCACATCGCCTCTACCTTCGGTGCTGATGATGCCAAGGTTGCCAAGGATGCTCATGTGCCCGCTCTTTACTTGATCAACAAGAAGGGGGAGACACGTCCTATGGTGGATCTCCAAGGTAAATACTATGTGCTCGATGAACTCGACAAGAACTTCATAGAGCATTGCGTCGATGTGGAAGCTTACGGACATCACGCCGGTGACTATGTCAAGAATTCCTATGATCCGAAGTATAATCCCAACGGAGTATGGGACAAGAAAGCGTCGGAGAAAGCCGATGACTTGAATGTTATTATCTGCATGGAGATGAAGATGGAGGGCACTGCCTTCAAGATAGAAAAGCATGTCCACAACTATCCCCACTGCTGGCGCACCGACAAGCCAATCCTCTATTATCCCCTCGACAGCTGGTTCATCCGTGACACGGCCAAGAAGCAGCGTATGGTGGAACTCAACAAGACCATCCACTGGAATCCGGAGTCTACGGGTACCGGTCGCTTTGGCAATTGGTTGGAGAACCTCAACGACTGGAATCTCAGCCGCTCACGCTTCTGGGGCACGCCGCTGCCTATTTGGCGTGACGAGAACCGTGGCGAGAAGTGCATAGGCTCTGTTGAGGAACTCTACAACGAGATAGAGAAGTCTGTTGCTGCCGGTGTGATGAAGAGCAACCCACTCAAGGACAAGGGCTTTGTCGTGGGTGACTATTCTGAGGAGAACTACAACAAGATTGATCTTCACCGCCCGTACATCGACTATATTGTGCTCGTCAACGATGAGGGCAAACCGATGTATCGTGAGAGTGATTTGATCGACGTGTGGTTTGATTCCGGTTCCATGCCTTATGCTCAGCAGCACTATCCCTTTGAGGGAGAGATCAATGCCGAGGGCTTGAAGAAGACGGGTAAGAGCGAAAGCGAATACCGCGACGAACTCATTCACAGTACCTACACGGGAACTCCCGTGCCACCGGCTTTCTTCCCTGCCGACTTCATCAATGAGGGCGTTGACCAGACACGCGGCTGGTTCTTCACGCTCCACGCCATCGCTACGATGGTCTTTGACTCCGTCGCCTTCAAGAATGTCATCTCCTCAGGCCTCGTCCTCGATGCCAAGGGCAACAAGATGAGCAAGCACGTGGGCAATGTCACCGACCCCTTTGAGATGATCAACAAATACGGTGCTGACCCCGTGCGCTTCTATATGATGACAAACAGCGAGCCGTGGGATAATCTGAAGTTCGACCCGAATGGCGTAGACGAGGTGCGCCGCAAATTCTTCGGCACCTTATATAATACATATAGCTTCTTCGCCCTCTATGCCAATGTCGACGGCTATGATCTTGAGAATACTTCTTTGGAGGCTTCCAAGGAGCATCTCGTGGAGATCGACCGCTGGATCCTCTCCAGCCTCAACACGCTCGTGAAGGGAGTGCGCCGTGAGCTCGATGGTTATGACCCGACACGCGCCGGACGTCTGATCGATGCCTTCGTCAACGACCACCTCAGCAACTGGTATGTGCGCCTCAACCGCAAGCGCTTCTGGGGTAAGGAGATGAGCGACGACAAGCTCGCCGCTTACAACACGCTCTATACCTGCTTGATGACTGTGGCCAAGGTGCTTGCGCCCTTTGCCCCCTTCTCTGCTGACCAGCTCTATCACGATTTGGGCGGAAAGATGGAGAGCGTGCACCTCGAGTCGTTCCCCGTGGTCGACGAGAGCCTCATCGACACGGATTTGGAGCAGCGCATGGACATGGCACAGAAGATCACCTCGATGGTGCTGGCACTGCGCCGTAAGGTCAACATCAAGGTGCGTCAGCCGCTGCAGCAGATCCTGATCCCAGCTGTCGACGACAACCAGCGTAAGCATATCGAGGCTGTCAAAGACTTGATCATGAATGAGGTCAATGTCAAGGAACTCAACTTTGCCGAGGGACAAAGCATCTTGGTGAAGAAGGTGAAGTGCAACTTCCGTGTCATGGGCAAGAAGTTTGGCAAGCTGATGAAGGGTGTCGCTGCCAAGATGAACGGTCTGTCACAAGACGACATTGCGGCATTGGAGCGCGAGGGTAGCTTGAGCTTTGATGTTGACGGACAAAATGTCACTGTCGACGCTGCTGATGTGGAGATCATCTCTGAGGATATCCCCGGATGGCTCGTCAGCAACGAGGGCAATCTGACGGTAGCTTTGGAAGTGGAGTTGACGCCAGAACTTCGCAATGAGGGTATGGCCCGTGAGCTTGTCAACCGCATTCAGAACCTGCGTAAGGAGACGGGCTTGCAGATCACCGATCGCATCAACGTCACCGTAGCCCCCAATGCAGAGGTAGAGACCGCTGTGAAGTCTTTCGCTGACTACATCAAAGGCCAGGTGCTGGCCGACAGCATCACCGTGGCTGACAACGATGGCGTGGAGACAGATTTCGACAGCTTCAAGCTGAATATTAAAGTAGAAAAGGCAAATGCCTGATAATCAGATGATGATTCATCTGTGAATACATCTGACAGTCTATATCATTTTATAATGAATAGCAAAAAGAAAATTCTCACCGACGGCCGTTTGGCGTGGATCATCGTCCTCGCCATTCTGGTCGTCGATCAGTTGATAAAGATCTGGGTGAAGACCCACATGACATTGGGTAGCTCCATCGAGATCACCAACTGGTTCTACATTGCCTTCATCGAGAACAAAGGCATGGCCTTCGGCATGACGCTCGGCAGTAAAGTCGTCTTGAGTGTCATTCGCATCGTGGCTGTTTCGGCGATTGGCTGGTTTATTTGGCAAACCGTCAGACAGCACGGCCGCACACGCTATGTCGTCTTGCTCTCGCTGATCGCTGCCGGTGCCGCCGGAAATATCTTCGACTCCATGTTCTATGGGCTTATTTTTAGCAACTCTTCACCCGACTATGTCTCTTATTTCGTGCCCTTTGGCACGGGCTATGCAAGTTTTCTGATGGGACGCGTGGTGGATATGTTCTATTTCCCTTTGATACATGGCACTTTCCCGATGTGGTTCCCACTTTGGGGTGGTGAGTCTTTTACCTTCTTCTCTCCGGTTTTCAACTTTGCCGATGCCAGCATCACGGTGGGAGTCATCGCTATGTTGATTTTCTGTCGTAAGGATTTAGAGTCTTTCAATGCTACTGTTGACAAGGGGCTACACCGTGAGCATTCCGCATCCTCTTCGCCAACTGATGACGGGAAAGGAGGAAAACAATGAAGGGTCTGCGTCTGCTGTTGGTATTCTGCAGCATGGTCATGGTGCTGGCGATGACGGTGGGCTGCAAGCCCTCGGTACCCAGTACATTCATCTCGCCGGGCGACATGGAGGATTTGCTCTATGATTATCATATGGCAGATGCTATGGCAGAGCAAGCGAAGGGCAACTATGCTGAGAATGTCATCGCTTATCGCACTGCTGTCTTGAAGAAATACGGTGTCAGTCAGGAGAAGTTTGACACTTCGATGGTATACTATATGCGTCATGCCGATCAGCTTCATACTATTTATGAGCATGTTACGCAGCGCTTGCAAGACAAGGCACAAGAGCTTGGATCTTCGGTAGGAACGGCTGGAAGCTTTACTGCCAATGGCGACACCACGGACATTTGGAAAGAGAGCAGCTCTGTGGTGCTCATCCCGAATGAGCCCTACAACCTTTACTCCTTCTCGGTCAAGGCCGACAGTTCATATCATAAAGGTGACTCTTTCGTCTTAAACTTCCAAAGCGATTTCATCTATCAGGATGGTACAAGAGACGGTGTCGTGGTGCTCTCACTGGTCTATCGCAATGACAGCGTAGCACAGCGCGTCATGCATTTCTCCAGCTCTTCAAAATATGACCTATCCATCGATGATCCCAATTCTTTGGGAATCAAAGAGGTGAAGGGCTTCTTCCTCTTGGCAAGAAACAATGACATGAACAGTTCGATGACTACACTGAAAATGGCTTGTCTCAGCCACATCCATCTCTTTAGAGTGCACGCTAAGAAGAGTGCTGACGAAAATTCTGCGGCAGGAGCTACTGGACCCAATGGCCCCGATGGCTCTCCACAGCCTTTACCGGCAAATGCGCAAATGCAGATGGCTCCGGATACAATGCGAAGGCAGTGATGATTCTGAATTCATCATTCATCACTCAACATTCATCATTCATCATTTTAATAATTCAACATTCAATATCATGTTATCAGTAGATCAATTAGAAGACAAACTCATCGACTTGGCTTTTGCTGAGGATATCGGTGATGGAGACCATACCACTTTGTGCTGTATTCCAGCGGATGCCATGGGCAAAAGCCATCTGCTTATCAAGGAAGACGGTATACTTGCCGGTGTCGAGGTAGCAAAGAAAGTGTTTGACCGTTTCGATCCTACGCTGAAGGTGGAGGTGCTCATTGGTGATGGGCAGCCGGTGAAGAAGGGCGACATTGCCATGATCGTTTCGGGTAAGACGCGTTCGCTCTTGCAGACTGAGCGTCTGATGCTCAACATCATGCAGCGCATGAGCGGTATCGCTACCATGACACATAAGTATGTGGAACGTATTGCTGGCACCGGCTGTCATGTTCTCGACACGCGCAAGACTACACCGGGTATGCGTATGCTGGAGAAGCAGGCTGTAAAGTTGGGTGGGGGCATGAACCATCGCATCGGTCTTTTTGATATGATTCTGTTGAAAGATAACCATATTGATTTTGCCGGCGGAATTGCCAACGCCATCGACCGTTGTCATCAATATTTAGCAGACAAACATCTTGATCTGAAGATTGAGATTGAGGTGCGCGACTTCGATGAGTTGCAGCAAGTGTTGGACAAGGGTGGTGTGAACCGCATCATGCTTGACAACTTCTCTGTTCCTGACACCAAGAAAGCCGTGGACATCATCAACCATCGCTTTGAGACTGAGTCCTCCGGTGGCATCACTTATGACACGATTCGGGACTATGCCGAGCAGGGAGTAGACTTTATCAGCGTAGGTGCGCTCACACACAGCGTCAAAGGTCTTGACATGAGCTTTAAGGCTTGTTGAAAATAAATAATCAGACTATGAAAATCAAATCTCGTATTTGCGGCATCACCGTGGCAGCACTTGCTATGTGCGCTACACAAGGTGAGGCTTGTACTAATTTTATTGTAGGAAAGAAAGCATCTGTCGATGGCTCTGTCATCTGCAGCTACAATGCCGACGACTACGGCATGTTCATAGGATTGGCGCATTATGCTGCCGGGACACATAAAAAGGGAGAGATGCGCGACATCGTAGATTGGGACACGCATAAATATATTGGTAAGATTCCTGAGGCTCCCGTCACCTATAATGTCATTGGCAACATCAATGAGTTTCAAGTAACCATTGGCGAGACTACCTATGGCGGCCGTGAGGAGATGGTCAATCCCGATGGAGGCATAGACTATGGCTCGCTGATCTATCTCGGCTTGCAACGCTCACGGACCGCGCGCGAAGCCATCAAGGTGATGACAACGCTGGCTCAAACCTATGGCTACTGCTCCGAAGGTGAGACATTCACCATCTGCGACCCTAACGAAGCATGGATCATGGAAATGCAGGGCAAAGGAAAAGGAGAGAAGGGCGTCGTTTGGGTGGCACAGCGTATTCCCGACGATGCCATCTGTGGCCATGCCAATCAAAGTCGCATTGGCAAGTTCAATATGAAAGACAAGAACAATGTGATGTATGCCAAAGACGTGGTTGCTTTTGCCCGTAAAAAAGGATGGTTCAGTGGCAAGGATGCAGACTTCAACTGGAAGATGACTTACGCTAAGCCGGATTTCAGTGGACGCCGCATCTGTGATGCCCGTGTTTGGTCGTTCTTCAACCGCTATGCCAAAGGCATGGACAAATATCTGCCTTGGGCTCTTGGCAAAGACACTGCAGCTGAGGATATGCCCTTGTGGGTGGTGCCCAGTCGTAAGCTGAGCGTGCAAGACGTGCAGGTGGCCATGCGTGACCATTACGAGGGTACACCGATGGCGATTGACTCCACCGACATCGGCGGAGGTATATGGCAGATGCCATACCGCCCCACACCTCTTTTCTATGAGGTGAACGGAAAGAAATACTTCAACGAGCGACCGACAAGCACTCAGCAGACGGGCTTCACTTTCGTCTCTCAGATGCGTTCATGGCTGCCCCGTAAAGTGGGTGGCGTGCTGTGGTTTGGCAACGACGATGGCAATATGGTGGCTTACACCCCGATCTATTGTGGAAATACTGTGCAACCCGAATGTTACAACACACCAGGTGCCGACGCGCTGACTTTCTCCATGAAGAACGCTTATTGGGTATGCAATTGGGTGAGCAATATGGTGTATCCACGCTACTCACAGATGTTTCCCAGTCTGAAAGCAGTCCGAGACTCTTTGGAGCAGAGCTATTTTGCCCGTCAGAAAGAAGTGGAGGACAAAGCTGTGGCAATGGCCGCTACCAACGAAGATGCTGCCGCACGTTATCTCAACGACTATAGCAACACAGTGGCTCAGCAGATGCTGGCCCGATGGAAGCAACTTGCTTTCTATCTGATTGTGAAATACAATGATATGACCGTGAAGCCGGAGAAAGACGGCAAGTTCCTGCGTACGCCGGAAGGCATCGGAGTAGCTGTGAAGCGTCCCGGCTATCCTGAAACTTATCGTGAGCAAATCGTTAAGCAAACCGGCGATCGTTATGAGGTTCCCAATAAGTAAAGGGGTTTTCTAAGGGAACAGACGAAATCTTTAGAATGTCAGTTCTCCCACATAAAAACAAACGTCTGAGATGTATTCCTTATAAGGAAATATCTCAGACGTTTGTTTTGTTGGGTTGATATTTATAATTACAACTCAATATTTCTTTTGGCAATTGAAGTTTTTATCATTTCTCAGGAGCCAAAGGGATCTTCTTGACACGTCGCTCATGGCGTCCACCCTCAAATTCTGTAGAGAAGAACTCATCCATGATTTTCTTAGCCATGTCATTATCGATGAAACGGCCTGGCATGACAAGGACATTTGCATTGTTGTGCTGGCGGATCAAGTGAGCCACTTCAGGAATCCAACAAAGTCCGGCGCGAATGCCCTGATGCTTGTTGAGCGTCATGGCAATGCCTTCACCGGAGCCACAGATGCCGATGCCCGGATAGACTTCGCCAGACTCTATGCCTTGTGCAAGCGCATGGCCAAAGTCGGGGTAGTCGCAACTCTCCTCGGTGAAAGTACCATAGTCTTTATAAGGTATGTTGTGCTCATCAAGATATTTCTTGACGTACTGTTTCAAGGCAAAGCCGGCATGATCACTTGCCAGTCCTACTGTTTTAATTTCCATCTCGCGTGTTTTTTATCATTTAGAATTAACGAGTATATAACGTCAGATGAGCAATGGTATTGTCTACCATTGCTCATCTTTTATTTATATACAGCAGTTCATTACTTGCCCAAGAAAGCTTTCACCTGCTTGTAGACATTCTCACCGGTATATCCGAGCTTCTCATCAAGTACCTTGTAGGGTGCAGAGAAGCCGAAGCTCTTCATGCCATAGATACGGCTGTTGGGACCGATACCTACCAAGCCTTCGAGAGTGACGGGCAGTCCGGCTGTCATACCGAACTTCTTGACGTCGTAGGGGAGAACGCTCTCCTGATACTCTTTAGACTGACGACGGAAGAGACCTTCAGAAGGAGCACTGACCACACGTACCTTGATGCCGTCAGCACGAAGGGCAGCACAGCCAGCCTCAAGCGTGGATACTTCAGAGCCACTGGCGACAAGGATGACATCAGGATTCTCGTCTGAGCCTGCAACGATATAGGCACCCTTGCGAGCCTGCTGATAATCATTACCCTCAGGCAGTTTGGCGATACCCTGACGGGAGAAAATCAGTGCAGTCGGAGTGTCCATGTTCTCCATTGCCATCTCCCAGCAAACGGTAGTCTCATCAGCATCGGCGGGGCGGAACACACGCACGCTGTCTTGTCCCTTATGGTTTTGCAGCTTCTCCATCAAGCGAATTTGTGCTTCCTGCTCAACAGGCTCATGGGTAGGACCATCCTCACCAACACGGAAGGCATCGTGAGTCCAAATGAACTTCACGGGTACGCCCATCAGTGCTGCCAAACGAACAGCCGGCTTCATGTAGTCAGAGAATACGAAGAAGGTACCGCAAGCAGCGATGACACCGCCATGGAGCATCATACCAATGCACATATCGGCCATCGTCAACTCTGCCACACCAGCCTGGAAGAAGGCACCAGAGAAGTCGCCTTTCTTCAGCGAGTGGGTCTGCTTCAAGAAGCCGTCAGTCTTGTCAGAGTTTGACAAGTCGGCAGAAGCACAGATCATATTAGGTACTTGCTTAGCAAGCTCTGCCAAGCAAGCAGAAGATGCGGCACGTGTCGCGGAGCCTTCCTTTTGCTGTACCTTGCTCCAGTCAATCTTCGGAGCCTTGCCGGAGAACCATGTGTCCATCAAGGCTTTCTTTTCAGGATTGGCCTTTGCCCACTCTGCTTCTTCTGCGCGGCGTGCTGCTACAATCTTCTTTAACTCCTCACGACGGTCGGCATAGAGCTTCTTTACATCATCAAAGATGACAAAAGGATTCTCGGGATCACCGCCTAAGTGCTTGATCGTGTTGATGTAAGCGCCATCGCCTAAAGGAGCGCCGTGGGTTTTCACGTTGTGCTCATAGCTTGTGCCGTCAGCTTTCACGGCGCCACGCCCCATGATTGTCTTGCCGATGATGAGAGTAGGACGCTCTTTCTCTGTCAGGGCTGCGTCCAATGCCTTGCGGATCTCTGCGACATCGTTACCATTGATCTCGATGACATTCCAATTCCATGCACGGTATTTGGCTGCGGTGTCCTCGTTCATGACATCTTTGGTCTCTGTAGACAGCTGGATATCGTTGGAGTCATAGAACATGATGAGATTGTTGAGACCTAAGGTGCCGGCAATTCGGCCTACACCTTGTGAGATCTCCTCCTCAACGGCACCATCGGAGATATAGCAATAGATATGGTGTTGCATCATCACACTACCCAGACGGGCTTCAAGGAATTTCTCGGCAACGGCGGAGCCTGCTGCGATAGCATGGCCTTGGCCCAAAGGACCGGAGGAATTCTCAATGCCATGCATCACATCGAGTTCGGGGTGACCCGGGCAGGGAGAGCCCCACTGACGGAACTGTTTGATGTCTTCGAGTGAGAATTTGCCCTGGAGCGTCAGTGCGCTATAGAGCATAGGGCTCATATGGCCAGGATCCAAATAGAAGCGGTCGCGGCCTGTCCATGTGGGATCCTCGGGATCATAGATCAAGTACTCGCTGAAAAGTACATTGATAAAGTCTGCACCACCCATAGCACCACCGGGGTGGCCAGAGTTAGCTTTTTCAACCATCGAAGCAGCCAGAATACGAATGTTGTCGGCTGCGCGATTCATCAATTCAATGTCGTTCATAATATAATATAGTAAGTGATAAGATCTTGTTTTCTATTTTGCTGCCTTATACTTGACAGCTGCTTTTTCTATTTCAAGTCCTTGCTTGTAAGCTTTGATATACGCGTCGAATCCTGCCACATCCTCAGGTGTTGGGCTGATCTCTGTACCCGTGTTGCCGGCGAAGACGCGCTCATCAAGGAAGTCGGGCAGACTCTGACCCTGCTGGCGGTGGATGCAATAAGAGGCCAACAGTGCTATGCCCCAAGCACCTCCCTCACCGGCAGTCTCCATGACAGAGATCGGCGAGTTGAGAGCTGCTGCTAAAATGCGCTGGCCTACGCCTTTCGTGGTGAAATAACCGCCATGGCCTGTGATGCGGTCTACTGTGATCTTTTCATCTTTAAACAAAATGTCGTTGCCAATCTTCAGCACACCGACAGCGGCATAGAGTTGTGTGCGCATGAAGTTGGCAAGTGTAAACTTGTCGTTGGCGGCACGCACAAAGAGTGGACGACCGTCAGCAAGTCCTGCAACGGGCTCTCCTGATACATAGTTGTAGGAGAGCAGACCACCACAGTCAGCGTCGCCTTCAAGTGCTACGTTGAACAGACGGGTGTAGAGCTCATTGGTGTTTTGCTTGATGCCTAATATCTTTGCGTATTCATCGAAGATATTCACCCAAGCGTTGATCTCGGATGTGCAGTTGTTGCAATGTACCATAGCCACGGGAAGCCCGGCAGGAGTAGTGACAATGTCGATGACGGAATAGGGCTTGGAAAGATTCTTCTCCAACACGATCATGGAGAAAGAGGATGTGCCGGCGGATACATTTCCTGTACGCACCTTGACAGCATTGGTGGCTGCCATACCGGTTCCAGCGTCACCTTCCGGTGGACAGAGGGGGGTGCCTGCCTGCAGATGACCGGAGACATCCAGGAGCTTGGCACCTTCTTCGGTGAGTGTTCCGGCATCTTCGCCAGCTAACAACACCTTTGGCAAAATGTCAGTGAGATGCCAGGAAAGATGTTTAGGAGCAATAAGCTTTTCAAACTTCTCGATCATCGATGCATCGAATTGCTTAGTTTCCGGGTCGATAGGAATCATACCGGAAGCATCACCGATGCCAAGTACTTTCTTGCCTGTGAGTTGCCAATGGATATATCCGGCAAGTGTCGTAAGATATTTGATGCTGTTGACATGGCTCTCGCCATTGAGGATAGCCTGATAAAGATGAGAGATGCTCCAGCGAAGAGGAATGTTGAAGTTGAACAGTTTGGAGAGTTCCTCAGCAGCCTGTCCTGTGTTGGTGTTGCGCCAAGTACGGAAAGGTACGAGGATCTTGTTGTCCTCACCAAAGGGCATGTAGCCATGCATCATGGCGCTAATGCCAATGGCAGCGAGCCTTGTGATCTCTATGCCATATTGCTCTTTGACATTTTGGCGAAGAGAGGCATAGCAGTCTTGAAGTCCTTCCCAAATAGCCTGAATGCTATACGTCCAAAGTCCGTCGACAAGTTGGTTCTCCCACGTGTGACTGCCTTGTGCGATTGGCTTGTTCTCCTCGTCAATCAGCACAGCCTTGATGCGTGTGGATCCGAATTCGATACCTAGGACGGCACGACCGGATTCTATGATTGTTTGAGCGTTCATTTGTTTCTGATTAATGTCATATCCGACAATGCTCTATGACGGGCATTGCCGGATTTTATAGGTTTCAATTAGCGGAGAGCCTTGTTCAGCATATAGTACATCTCGTTCCAGCGGAGCTCTTTGCGGAACTGCTCGTAGTCGGTGTCCTTGTTGATGATACAAGCCTCCATGTCGGCGATCTCAGCAAAGTCACGCCAATACTCGTCGGTCAGACCGAAACTGAAGCAGGAGTGGTGTGTTCCGCCGGCATTCATCCAGCAGCCTACACCCACCTCAAATGTGGGCTCAGGAATCCACAGAGCAGATGCTACTGGAAGCTTCGGCAGTGGCTGGCTCTTGATGAGGTTGACATCGTTGGCGATCAGGCGGAAGCGATTACCCATATCCACGACAGTGGCTGTGACGCCATGACCTTGCTTGGCTGTGAAGACAAGACGGGCTGTAGGAGTCTTGCGCACGCCGATGCCGAGGAAGTGAACCTCCAGCCGTGGCTTCTCCTCTGCGATATCCGGATTGACCTCGAGCATGTGAGACTCCAGGATAGAGGTGTTGTCACCATCGAAGTTGAGTGTGTAGTCCTCCAGGAATGAGGTGCCACCTTCCAAACCTTGGCTCATGAACCATGTGGTGCGATAGAGACAGGCACTCTTCCAGTCACCCTCTGCGCCGAAGCCATAGCCGTCGTGCATCAGACGCTGAGAAGCCAAGCCCGGAATCTGGTCGAAGCCACGACCGGTCTCTTCCACGTTGACATCGCCTAAGTCGTCGAAGTTGGTGGTGAAGCCCTTGGCGCCATAAGCCTTCAATACGGCACGAAGTGTCAATTCTGCCTTGGCAGAGTTCCAGATCTTCTTGTACTCGACACTCTTCTCGTCCTTCAGTGCATCAGCCACAGCATATTCCTTGAAGTAGACATCATGTACAAGGGCATCGACATCTTCGTCTTTTACCTTGTCGAAATACTCCATGACTGTAGAGAACTGCACGTAGTCGACGTGATAGCCCAGTACCTGCTCAAAAGCAACCTTGTCACCGTCGGTCACAGCGACGTTGTTCATCTGGTCACCGAAACGGATGATGAGGCAATCCTGAGCATCAGCAACTCCGGCGCAGACACGCTCCCAAACAGCGATATGCTTGAGTGTCTTCTCATCTTTCCAGTAGCCGATGACAGTCTTACGAGGCTTGCGCAGACGAGAAAGGATATGAGCGAACTCGCGGTCGCCGTGAGCACTCTGATTGAGGTTCATAAAATCCATGTCGATGGTATTCCATGGAATCTTTTCGTTGTACTGAGTATGTAAGTGGAGGAGGGGTTTGCGAAGGATCTGCATGCCCTTGATCCACATCTTTGCGGGAGAGAAGGTGTGCATCCAGCAGATGACACCAATACATTTGTTGTCAACGTTGGCGCGGGCCATGACATCTGCCACTTCTTTTGAGCTGTTGGCAGTACCAGCATATACAACCTTGACGGGTAGCAGGCCTGAGTTGTTCATTCCTTCTACCATCTCTTTAGAGTGTCCGTCTACTTGTTTGACAGCGTCGCCTCCGTAAAGAAGCTGTGCACCTGTGACAAACCAGATCTCGAAATCATTAAATGCTTTTTCCATGATGATTGTTTGGTTGATAACGTTTTTAATATAATTTGATTGTGGAAATTCTGATGACTATTTTTTCTTTTTTTGTCCGTAATAAGCGTTGGGACCGTGCTTACGAGAGAAATGCTTCTCCACGAGCAATGGATTCATCTTGGTCTGTGGATTCACAGAGAAAGAGACGAAAGCCATCTTGGCAACTTGCTCGGCAACGACGGCATGATAGACAGCCTCATCAGGATCCTTGCCCCAGGTGAAGGGGCCATGGTTCTTGACAAGAACGCCCGGAGTATGCACATAGTTGATATGGTCTTTCTTGAACTTATCTACGATTACAACACCCGTGTTGTACTCATACTCATCCATCTGATCCTTTGTCATGTCATCTGTACATGGGATGGCATCGTGGAAATAATCAGCGTGTGTCGTACCGATATTGGGAATGTCGCATCCTGCCTGTGCCCAAGCCGTAGCGTAGGTGGAGTGGGTGTGTACCACACCACCTATCTCTGGGAAGTTGCGATAGAGGACGAGATGAGTGGGAGTATCCGATGATGGATTCAGATCGCCTTCCACTACTTTTCCTGTCTGCAAGTCCACGACAACCATATCGCTGGCTTTCATGGTGTCGTAGCTGACACCGGACGGTTTGATGACGACGAGACCTTTCTCGCGGTCAATGCCAGAGACATTGCCCCAGGTGAAGAGTACCAACTGATGCTTTACCAAATCGAGGTTGGCACGATATACTTTTTCTTTTAATTCTTCTAGCATGATAGTTATAACTTAAATTCTGGATCTTCGTCATACGCTTTGCTGTTGAATCGATAGAGTGCAGCGCCGCGTTTGGAGGTCAGTTTGTCTATTTTGTCGGTTTTCTCAATGAAATCGATTTGTTTGATACGCTTGCGGAAGTTGCGCTTGTCGATTTCTGTGCCTAAGATGGCTTCATAGACATGCTGCAACTGTGTCAAGGTAAACAACTCCGGCAGGAGGTTGAAACTCAGTGGCTCTGTGTTGATGTGACGCCGCAGCATCGCCAGGGCATCTTTAACCATGGTGTTATGGTCGGAATAGAGTTTCGGCATGTTTTCCACCGGCACCCATTCGAGGCCGTATCGCTCACGGAGGGAATCGTCGTAGTCCTTTACGTTGATCAGTGCACAATAGGCTACGGAAATGACACGTTCTCCCGGATCACGGTCTATGGCTCCGAAGGCTCCTACCTGCCGCATATAGAGCTTTTGCAAGCCTGTGAGATCTTGCAGAACTCTTTGGGCAGCTTCGGTCAGACTTTCCTGAGGCCCGACGAAGCCGCCATAGAGTGACCATTCGCCTCGGCCTGGATCCATCTGTCGCTTGCCGATAAGCAACTTCAGCTTGTCTTCTTCAAATCCAAAGACTATGCAGTCGACAGAGACCCAAACTTTAGAGTGTTCACTATAAAATCCTGTCATGGGTATTGGGGATTAGAAGAAATACCAATAGAAGGCACCGCAGAGTGCAATCACACCCAAAGTGGCAATGATGTCTCCAGTGCTCCAACTGTCGCGGATCTGCTTGCGGTATTCCGGTGTGAAGGTGATAGCGGCAATTTGCTCCTGAGAGGGAGCCTTGGTGAACATGGAGATGACAAACATCATCACAATGATGAACACCAGCAACCAGCACTCAAAGATCAGCCAGTTGGTCTGCCAGAACCATGCGGTGTTCTCCCAGAAGGCACCTGTCATTGCGGCATCGCCGTTATGAGTAATGACATTGGTGACGAGACGGAGCATACCGATCACGAAACCACCGATAAGTCCCCACTGTCCTGCCATAGGAGTGATCTTCTTGGAGAAAATACCGAGAGAGAACACGGCTACCATGGCTGGTGCCAGCAATGACTGGATGTTCTGCAGATAGCTGTAGAGAGTATCCATACTCATCATGATTGGCATCCAAGCCAAGCCCAGGAGTACGACAGCGACGGTAGCCAAACGACCGACGAGCACGTAGTGAGCCTCGCTCTTGCCCGCACGCAACGGCTTATAGAAGTCCTCGGTGAACAGAGTCGCACAAGAGTTGAAGAAGGCAGCAAGTGAAGTAACCAAAGCACTGATGAAGCCGATGGTCACGATGCCTTTAACACCGGCGGGTAACACATCTTTTACCATCAGGGCAAAGGCAGCGTCGGTGTTGTTCATTACCAAACCATATTTAGCAGGATTAGCAGCCAGAGCGGCAGCAATCATACCAGGTATCAAGAACATGAAGACAGGCAGAAGCTTGAAGTAGCCTGCACAAATAGTACCACGACGCGCACGCTTCATCACGACGGTGTTGTCCTCACCTTTGGTCTGTCCCAGCACACGTTGTACGATATGCTGGTCGGTGCACCAATACCAGAATCCGATGATGGATGCTCCAATGAAGACGACGAAACCAGGATATTCGTGATACATAGGATCACCCTCACTCCAGTGGAACATGTGTGTGGTGCCGTAGCCATTGTGAAGATGGCTGCAATAGGTCATCATGTTGCTCCAACCCTGAGTGATGCTTCCGTCGCCCAGTGTAGCCAAGCCAAGGAAGAGTACAAGGAAAGAACCGATGATTAGGATTGGAGTCTGGATGGCAGACATTGTCATCACGCCCTTCATGCCACCGAAGATGGTAAAGACGGCTGTGATAAAGATCAGTCCCAGGGCACCATACCAGAAGGGAATGCCAAGCAAGTACTCAAAGAAAATACCACCTGTGAAGGCTGTTACACTCACTTTGGTGAGCACGTATGCCACCAGTGTGATGATGCTCAGCCAAGAGCCGGTAGCCTTGGTATAGCGGAATTTAAGGAATTCCGGCATCGTAATGATTCTTCCCAATTTGTTGTTGAGCAACTGATAGAAAGGTACGAAGAGCCAGCCCAGGATGAGGATCATCCAGCCTTGCATCTCCCAGTGGGCCATACCTACACCATCTTTTGCACCGGTACCTGCCAAACCGACAAGGTGCTCCGAGCCGATGTTCGCAGCGAAGATAGCTGCACCGATTACCCACCAGGGCTCGCCTTTGCCGAAGAGGTAGTCCTGGCTGTCAGCACCCTTCATCTTGCGCTTGTCTTTGATGATACTTCTGTAGACGGCGATTGCCACTAAGCCTATACCAATGGCAAGAACCACCCAGTCAAGCCAAATAAATTCTTTTGCGTTCCAGTTCATAGTTTTGTTTTTAGTATTGTTTGTTATGAGAATCGGTTATTTCTTCACAGAAAATTTATATACGAGGTGACTGTAGTAAGTCTGTCCTGGTTTGAGATAGGGATTAGAGATCTCCCAGCCTTTTGTCTTTTGGACAATTTTTGTAGGGCTGTCAGGGTATTTCTGACTTTCAAAGCAGACACTGACATGTTTGGGATATTTGATACCGTGTTTGCAAGGAATGCCTGTACCCTGGAAATTACCGGTGTAGACTTGTAGTCCCGGCTCATTGGTAAACACTTCAAGCAGAATGCCGGTCTTGGGTGAGAAGAGGCTTGCAGCTACCTGCGTATCATCGCCTTTACCATTTTTGAAAGTATTCAGGCACCAGTTATGATCGTAGCCTGTGGCATTGTGGATTTGGTCGAAAGTGGTATCGGTGATGGTCTCTTGAATAGCGTGGGGCTTGCGGAAGTCCATCGGTGTGCCGGTCACGTCGCGAATTTCACCCGTCGGGATGTATTTAGCGTCAGAAGGGGTGAACTTGTCGGCATTGATGTACATAACCTCATCTGTGCCGACCTTAGAAGGATCGCCATTAAGATTGAAATAGGAGTGGTTGGTCATGTTGATGACCGTCTCCTTGTCAGTAGTTGCCTTGAAAGTGATGTCGAGTGTGTTGTTGTTCTTCACCAAATAGGTGGCAGTTGCTTTCACAGTTCCGGGGAAGCCATTCTCACCGTCAGGGGCCGTGATGGCGAAGGTCACACTGCTGTCGGTCTTTGACTGAACATCATATACTTGATGGAGCCATCCGGTGTTGCCGCCACCATGAAGGGTGTTCTCATTGTCGTTGACACGAAGCTTGTAAACTTTACCACCTACAGTGATCTGTGCATTCTTGATGCGGTTGGCATAGCGCCCGACACTGGAACCATAGTCAGAAGGGCTGTTCAATGTATCAGCATACTGGCGGATATTGTCATAGCCGAGCACTACGTCTGTAGGCTTGCCTTCTTTATCCGGGACACAGAGAGAAACGACACGACCTCCGTAGTTGGTCAGGCAAACTTCCATGCCGTTGTTGTTCTTCAAAGTGATGAGTTCTACCTTCTTTCCATTCAATGTGGTGTCAAAGGCAGCCGGATCAAGACCGGATACGGTGCGGCTGGCGGTTTTGTTGCCGGCACATGATGCAAGTGCCAGCAGGCAACCTCCTGCGATACCTAAGTAGTTTTTGATATTTCCCATGTCTGTTTTATAGTTATTTGGTTTTATTGGTGGTAAAGTTACAATATTTTTTTGTAAGTTGTATCACATTCAATGTGAAATTTTTGAAAAATAGTACTTTTTACACTTTTAAAGTGAAATTGGGGCGTATTTACTCTATTATCAGCGTGATTTGAACTCATGTTCTGCTTACTTGTGTATCTGTCTTGTGATAGGTGTATGTTGCTCATAAGTTTACTGTTGGGTCTATGATGTTGCTGTCTTAAGAAGCTTTGGTTTGCTCATTAGCCAAGCGCTTAAGAGGATGTCTTCTTGCACTATACTGTGCCGAACTTTAGAATAATGTCATGTATTGTCGGGAAAACTGTCAATTTTGCGTGCCAATGGCTGCGATTTTCCGTGCAGACTTGTCCTTGACACCAAATTTACGTGTTTTTCGGCATTTTTTATAATGTATTGATAATCAGTGCTATACATTCGTGAGTGAGTTTTTGTCCTTCCCATTTTAGTTATTTTATCTTGTCATCTCAGTTGTTTTATCTTGTCATCTCAGTGTTCTGACCTTGTCATCTCAGTGTTCTGACCACATAAAACAACTGTTTTCTCACGCTCAACTCACTGTTTTCATCGGGAGTAGCTGCAAAAGTGGGTTTTTCAACGTGCTTTTTCCTGTTTTCCTATTTTGCGCCACCCAAGACCGATTTTATGGTCAGTTAGATACAGTTCTCTCAAGACGCGTTATTTTTTAGCGTCATTTTGCAACACAATGTCGTATAATTCCTTTTGTTTG
>NZ_VUNG01000029.1 GCF_009695775.1 Hallella mizrahii
ACGCTCAGATGCTGCCCGGACAACTCGCTATTGATTAACAAGTCTTAAATCTTACTCAGCCTAGCATAAAACGGGGTACTCGAAAGTACTCTGTTTAAAGCTGATAAGCAACAATTGGACATTTACTCATAATTCCAAAATTTAGCTGTTAATACTATGTTAGTAAAAGGCTCCGGATCCATTTACATTTGCAAGACTAATATTTCTCCGTGCACTAACATTGCACTGAGTTAAAATATTTCTTTAAATAATGTTAATGATAGATTTCTTTTCTGTTTTGATATAACCATGAAAGAAGGATGCAGTCACCTGCAAGTTTTCTTTATATTGTACTTATTTCCGCTATGACGAAAAAGCTAAAGCCAAAAGCAAATGACGACCATGTCGGCCATCGACGTCCTACACCTCTCCTCGCTTCATGTCCTTCTAAAAGCCTTCGTGCGCATCCAGCACTATGGATTGCTCTATCGATTTTGCATGACAAGTATGCAGATTATAGGGTAAGCGGACAGCCAACGGCTGACCCCTTCCGTTTTTCTACTCTCGGGTTGTCTCGGGTTGAGGGTTGGAACCTTCCTTGTCGGGGTTAATCCTCATAAATAGTATTCCTGCCGTACAACTCGGTCTTCATATTGCTCGTTCCTCGCAATACGAAGACCTCTATATTTGGGTATGAATAACCAATATGATTACTAAATCATGTGTTTGTACAATTTTTCAATCGCTTTTATTATTAATCCCAACACTGATATGTATAGGCCAAAGATTAAGAGGCCACTCCAAAATCCCAAATTAAATTCATCACGAAGGAATTTATTAAGCAAAGAATAAATTAAAACACCATTAAATATTCCAATGTATCTCTTCCATTTAAGTCTTGAGAAGTATAAAGCGCCATATAAAACGCTAAATAAAATAATGCAAATGATAATGATATAGCTATGCATATATATTATATCCTAAAAATAACCTCTCGATAGAACATGCAACGCGCTAGAACTTATAGCCCCTACTACACAATCTTTAGCAAAACCTACAACTATTCCACCAGGTCCAAACATAAGACCTCTATAAGAAGCCTTAAATAATGCTCTCCATCCTAAACCAGCAATAGCTCCGCCTAAATCTGCACGTGCTGTTGACCTCCAAGATGCTCCTCTAGTTAATAGGGGCTTTGAGTTATAGATGTTCGTTGCTCTAGCGATTGAGCTTATTGCAAGCAAGGCACCTTTTAAAGTATCATTTAAATTAACATCATAGTATATTTTACTATCAATATCATTAAAAATCTTGTTAATGTCAATTGTATCCTTCATTTGTTTGTCGCAAATTTGAAACATTTCAGATACGTAAGTTCTTCCTTCTTCAGGAATGCTGCAAATCAAACTATCTGTCAAATTATCTAAAGTAGCTCTCGTGTTAGCCTGCTTCATTTTTAGGCCAATATCATAACCAGCATTAAGTGCATCTGTAGATATTTTTTCGCCTTCAAAGCCTTTAATTTTGTTTAATTTTTTGTTAGTGAAATCTCTATTGAAACTTTTAAGGCTATTAAGGCTTATTCCCTGTGCAAGTACTGAATCCATAGCTTCGTTGTGGATACTTCCGATAAACGCATATGGGTTAGAAAATTTAGAGGTAGTTAGACCTGATAAATAATTAGAAGATTGCTCTGATGAAGAGCAGCTACCAAAAATCACAAAAGCCAATAAAATAGCTAGTAAGCGAACTTCTTTAATCATTAGCTATTTCTAAATTATGCACCACATTAGTTTATCAATGTCTATAAGTTACTGAACAACACCATGTCGCTCGGTTTCTTGCCATGTCAGAAATTTCACTTAACTTAGTGGTGCGCAAATAAAAGTAAAGAAAACACCAACAAGGCATTGCAAAGATAGCAATAAAATATGAAAGACAGAAATTTTTCGATGGATTTTTTCTATCATCGAGAATTTTAACCACAAATAGGCTTATGCTTTTATTTCAAGGCAGACCGTATGTCATGCAACTCATACTGGGCCAACTATTTCCGCCTTTTCCTCTATGCAGCGGCTTTTGTCGTCGCACACACGATGAAGCATGAGCTCTTCAACGGCACTGCCATAGAGAGCTTCACAATGGACAGCTTTATAAAACGCATCATGCTCAGTGCTGTATACATTATGGAAAAGAGGACATTCATACACGTTAGTTTTTCACCGCATCACAGGCACCTCGAAGAGCTGACTGTCGCCTTGGAAAGGCTGGCAGCTTAACGAACCCTGAAAACGATTTCTTAGACATGCCTGAACAAGGCATGAGACTCTGCATGCCCATAAGCCAAATTCGGGAATGATTTAAACCTTGAAAACATCCGTAAGCGGCTATTGGAGACATCTTAATAACGGTATAAGTTCGACAATACGTCAGATCCTATCCGACAGTTTAGCATTCGTAGAAAAGAGAAACAGTCTTAGGACGGTATGAATTATTCAGGCTAAGGAGTATCTTCAAAAAAAGCCACAGCGTACCGGACGCTGTGGCTTGAAAACTTATGCTTGTGAATGATTAGAGGCTAAACTTGTAGCCCAGAGTGATCTGGAAGACAGAGTTGCGTGTATCGTCAGCTCCCTTGATGCTGTGCTTGTTGATCTTGGTTACACCCCAGTTGTAACGGCCGTCGAGCACGAAGTTGTTGTACTCATAGCTCAGACCTACAGGGATAGAGAGATCAAAGGTGTTGACATCTTCAGCATCGTCCTTGTCAATCATGAAGCCGGGCTGTACACCCAATTTCACTGCGAGGCCAGGTACAACGTACACGTTGGCCAATACAGGAACATTCAGATAGCTGGGCGTCCACGAGTCGCCAGAGATGGTGTAGCCTGCTACATTCACGTCCTTTGTCTTGAAGCCCTGACGAGAGTACATCAGACCGGCGCTCAGAGAGAAGATGTCTGTTGCCTGATACTCGCCTTCCAAACCGCCAGCGAAGTCAACGCGTGCCTTGCCATAATCACCGTTGTTAGTGATGTTGGCAATGTTGATACCAACCTTCGGCTGCAGTGTGAAAGAACCAACTGCGTGCTGAGCAAAAGCGCCCACGGAAGACAGCATGACAGCTGCCATGAGAAGTAACTTTTTCATAATACCTAAAATTTAGTTTTGTCTTTTATTTGTTGTTATTATACTTTTTCTATCTTCCTAAATCTAACGACGACGAAGTATTGAAAAAGTAACAGCACTACGGGTGGAATTAATCTATTTTAACATAATTACTTAAAAAGTCTGTAGGAATGTATTCGCTTTTTTCTTTGAAATATTCCATAAGTCGACTAAATAGCGGGGACTGTTGTAGCGTATCGGGATGGCCGGTGAGCAGCAGTTGGCGACGGGCTCGCGTGAGGGCTACGTTGAGTTTTCTGTCCACGATACGGCCGTTTTCGTCGAAACTGTTGGCCGTGAGGAAGTCGAGCTGATAGCGTTGTTGAATCGTGAACGAATAGATGATGACGTCGCGTTGCGAGCCTTGGTAGCGCTCCACGGTATCGATGCTGATGCGCTCCAACAGCGGATCATTGAGTTTCTCAAGCTCTTTGCGGATCATGGCGATCTGGTTGCGGTAGGGCACGATGACGCCGAGCGTGGTGTCGGCATCGAAGTTCTGACCATAGAAACGGCGGATGCGCTGCGACAACAGTGCCACGAGACGCGCCTCATAGCTGTTGACTTTGTCCGAAATCTCGGGTTGCCGGCAGTCGGCCGAGGCAAAGAAGAGACAGCGGTGAGTCTTCAACAGTTCGTCTATGCTGTCGAGAGCGGGCGAGGGATAGTTGAGCGATGTCTCTTGCTGATGCGGCAGCGGCACGGGAGAAATATGTTCCTCGGCATAGAAAGCCTTGCCGGGAAAGTCCGCAATATCGGGATGCATGCGTCCTTGATGGTGGAGCGTGCCGATGAACTCGGTGCGTCCGGCACGCAACTCTTGGCGGATGAGTCGTTCAAAAAGACTGTTCTTGCAACTTGTCAGGCCGATGGCCTGCAGTTCTGGCTCGGTGATGGCAGCACTCCCGTCGTTTTGTTGTACCACGGCAGGCAGTTGCTTATAGTCGCCGATAAGGATAAACTTGTCGATGTCGCAGCCGCTCATGGCGGCTTTATCGCTTGAATGCTGTTTGCCCGCCATACTGTTCTCGCCTTGATGACTGGCGAGGAGTCCGATGAGATTGGGCTCCAGAATCTGAGAGCTCTCGTCGACGATGGCCAGCGTGAAGTGTTTCAGCGCAAAGAGATAGGAGCGTGACTGCATCATCGAGGTGGTGCCGACGACGACGTGCGCCGTGAGCAACTTCTTCTGCATGTCGCTGAGCTTAGGCTTGTCGCCGATTTTGTTTTGCAGCAGCCAAGGCTGATACTGAGGATCGCAGCTCAGCTCACTGCCAATCCTCAAAAACGAGATGCCAGCCTTGACGAGCATGCCGCAGATCTCATCGACGGCGCGATTGGTATAGGCCATCAGCAACAGATCGGCCTGCTGTCCTGGGGGTGAGGGCGTGGCGAGGGCTTCCTCCACCATAAAGCGCAGTGCCATGCTGGTCTTGCCTGTTCCCGGCGGTCCGACGAGGAGAAAGAAGTCGCGCGCCTGCTTGGCTTGCGTCAACATGGCGTCGAGGTCGGGGAGATAAGAGTGGGAAAGCGTCAAGCTCTTGTCGGCCTGAGGCTCACGCTGGCCCAGGAGCAGTGCCTTGCGGTCGGCGGTGGAGGTAATCAGCTCATAGAGCGCACCGATTGCCGCACTGCCTCCGGCGTCGCTGCTGCCGTGCTCGACACACCACACAAAAGGCTTGCCGGCCTTGCTGACGGATTCGCCTTGTCGCAGCGTACGGCGATAGGGCAGATGGTTGAAGATGTCGGCATTCTGCTGTCCGTCGGTCAGCAACACGGTGATGCGGTCGGTATGGATGTCCTCCAAACCGCCCTTGAAGAGTAAGGCCTTGCGCACGTCGGGCTCTTCGTCCTGTGGGTAGGCATAGAGATAGACCATGTCGCCCCGCCGGAAGTTGGGCAGAAAGTCCTCACCCTGGTCGGGTACGGCGAGTGTGATGCGGTCGTAGCCGTTATAGTCGTTGCTTTTCTCCTTGCTGACGATTTTCAGTCCTGTGTAGATATTGCCAGTTTCGCGTTTTTCAGCCAGTGGCATGTTCCATAGCGAAGCCGCGCAGTTGCCCGTGCCCTCGACGACGCCGACCTTCGATAGCAGGTTTTCCTTGATGACAAACTGCATCATTCGACAAAAGTAAGCCTTCTCCAGTGGCGTGAGAAAAGCCAGAGGCTGCAGCTGTGCGTTGAGTTGTGGATAGAGATAATTGTTGTAGAAGAAGTCGCATCTGCCTGCCACGTTGAGGTTGTCGGCCGTCAGCAGCGGCAGGTAAGGGGCGAAGCCGTGCTCCGCGATTTGGAATTCCTGGGCCACAGCCTCATTGCGGAAGCGGATGGCCTCGTAGTGGAGTTTCATCAATCGCGTCACGCTGAGCAGTCCACCGGGTAGCGCGTATTTGGAGTAAAGCAGTCGGATGTCGGTGCGCGTGGCGTGGAAGTTGTAATAGAGTATGCCGTAGTAGAGCAGCAACTGCACGTAGTGTTTCTCCACGGCCTTGATGCCGTTGGTCGTATCTGGCCGTTCGATGAGCATGTTGCGTCCCGACTTCTGTTCGACGAGCAGTTGCAGATCGGTGGTCATCAGGTCCACACGTCCCTGGATGCCGAGTTGCTCACAGACAAAGGAAGGTTCGAGAATCGCGTGATCCATGTTGAAGTGACGGCGCAGCTCCGCGACGGCCTGCTGCAAGTTCCGGATTTGCATGGCGGCATCGTCCTTGAAGCGGCGTGCGTCGAAGTCTGTGCATGTGCTATACTCCAGTGCTTTCTCCCGAAAATTGTCGCGTAGCGTTTGAGAAGCGTTGAAGTTTGGATTGTTGATGATGTCGTCGAGTGCACTGCCGGCAAAGTTTCCGAGCAGGATCGGCTGGGTGTTGGCTTTGGGCCTCATGCGGCTGACGAGGTAGAGAAGTGGCGAGTGACCATACTCCATGAAGCAGGATGCGATCGTGCTGATGTCGAGCAGGAAGTCCGGCTCTACGATGATGATGCGCGGATAGATGTCGTCTCCTTCCACCTGACAGTCCAGCAGATTGAGGTGCATGCCTTCTTTGAGGATAGAAGCCAGGTAGCCCATGTCGGCGTATTGGTTGTCCTCGCAGTAGTGAACCGTCATCGGTGACACGGCTCCATCCTCATCAACGACAACGGAAATGGTGCTGTTGTCCCACGAGCGAACGAGACAACGCTTGTTGGGCGCGTTGACATGGAGGTGCTCCTGCTTGGGTTGCAGGTCGCGGGGCAGTCGGATGGAGAGCGACGGTGGTATGTCGGTATGGAGCACACGGCTGACGAAGACGGCAAGGGCACGTGCGTCGTGGAGCAAGTCTTCGGGCAACAGCGGCAGACTTTGGTTGGAGTGGCGGCGCATCTGCCTGACGGCATTTGCCTCGTCGGTGGGCATGTGGTGCTGTCGCAACAGCGTTTCGACTTGCGCATTGAGGTCACCGAAGCCGTAGCGTGTATCTTTCAACCCTTCGGCACAGACGAGGACGAGTGTCTCGTGCATGAGCTTGTTGGCTGTGGCACTGCCCTGCTGGGCGAGCAACGCCTCGATGCGCTGGAAAAACTCACCGGCAAGCTGTGCGGTGGAAGTGGTGGAGTGGATCGTGTGTTCGGTAGAGAGCATAAGCGGATCGGATGGATGGGGCTGGCGTGGCGTCAAGAGCGTAGCAGTCCCCTTGTGGTTTCTATTTCTGAGCGTTCAAAAGAGAGTCTTTCTCCCAGTCGATCAGTTGCTGCTTGAGTTCCTTTCCCCAGTGATACTCGCCAGTGGTTCCGTCGCTGTGGATGATGCGGTGGCAGGGAATGAGCATGGCGATGGGATTTTGGGCGATGGCTGTTGCAACGGCTCTGACGGCTTTGGGCTCCCCAATACCCTTTGCGATGTCGAGATAAGTAGCGGTGTGACCGAAGGGCACCTTCTGAACCTCATTCCACACGCGCAACTGGAAGTCAGTGCCTTTGATGTCGAGTTTGAGGGGATGGTCATAGCCCTCGAAGATAACGCGCTCTACGGTTTGCGCCATAGTGTCGTTTTGCGTTGTCGGCGTATAGACGCCCCATCGCTTGGCCAGTTGGTGGATGGTCTCGAGCCGGTTGTAATCCAAGAACTGCAAATCGCAGATGCCCTCCCATGTGCGCGCCACGATGATATGGCCGAAAGGAGAGTCACTAAATCCATAAACTATTTGTCTCATAATTTGCAAATCTACATAAAATAATAAGAAAACCAAAAGAAAAGATGTATTATTTTTATTTCTGAAAAAATAATTGTATTTTTGCACTTGTAATAATATAAGACATCTTTACTAATAAATACCTAAGCGTTATGAACAAAACAATCATCCTATCCGCAATGATGCTGATGGCTTTGGGAGCACGCGCCGCGCAGAAGCCCACAACGGCTAAAGGCGTGGTGGAGCCAACGTGGACGGAATGGCACGACCAACAGGTCAACGAGGTCAACCGTTTCCCGATGCACACCAGTTTCTTCGCCTATGAGAATGGGCAGAAAGCGCTTGCGGGCGACATCACCCGCTCTGCCAACTACCTGTCACTTGAGGGACCTTGGAAATTTCTTTGGGTGGCCAATGCCGACCAACGCCCAACGGACTTCTACAAAACCGACTTGAACGACGCCAATTGGAAGACGATGCAGGTGCCGGGAATGTGGGAACTCAACGGCTTCGGCGACCCGGAATATGTCAATATCGGTTTTGCATGGCGCTATCAGTTCGACTGGAAGCATCCGCTCAACGTGCCTACAAAGGACAACCACGTAGGTTCTTATCGTCGTGAAATCGATTTGCCGGCCGACTGGAACGGCAAGCAGGTCATCGCCCATTTCGGTTCTGTGACCTCAAATATCTATCTCTATGTCAACGGACAATATGTGGGATACAGTGAGGACGCAAAGGTTGCCGCTGAGTTCGACATTACGAAATATGTCCATCCCGGAAAGAATCTCATCGCTTTTCAGACGTTTCGCTGGTGCGACGGCTCGCTCGACGAGGATCAGGACTTCTGGCGGCTGAGCGGTGTAGCCCGTCAGTGCTATCTCTTCGCACGCGACAGCAAGGTGCAGGTCAACGACATCAGACTGACACCGGACTTGGAGAATGACTACAACGACGGTGAGTTGCTCATCGATGTCAATGTCAAGGGCAACCCGACGATCGACTTCCAACTGCTCAACGAGAATGATCTCGTCGTAGCCAAGTCTACCGCTAAGTTGGTCGGGCGCAAGGAGGGCACTGCCCGCTTCATGCTTCGCAACGTAAAGAAGTGGACAGCAGAGACACCTTATTTATATACGCTCCTTGCCACCGTCAAAGACAGCCGCGGCAATGTCGTGGAGGTCATCCCGCAAAAAGTCGGTTTCCGCAAGGTGGAAATCAAAAACAGTCAGCTGCTCGTCAATGGACAGCCCGTGCTCATCAAGGGTGCTGACCGCCACGAAATGGATCCCGACGGAGGATATGTCGTCACCCTCGACCGCATGATTCAGGATATTAAGGTCATGAAACGGCTGAACATCAATGCTGTGCGCACCTGTCACTATCCCGACGATCCACGCTGGTATGACCTCTGTGACGAATATGGTCTCTATGTCACCGCTGAGGCCAACCAGGAAAGCCACGGCTTTGGCTACAAGAGCGACTCTGAGGCTAAGAAGGAGAACTTTGGCCTGCAAATCCTGCAGCGCAACCAGCACAACGTGGCAATCAACTTCAACCATCCCAGTGTCATCGTGTGGAGCTTGGGCAACGAAACGGTTGACGGACCTAATTTCACCGCTGCTTACAAATGGGTTAAGAGTCAGGATCAGAGCCGTCCCGTGCAGTATGAGCAAGCTGGAAGAACCGGAGCCAACACAGACATCTTCTGCCCTATGTACTACACGCCGTGGGACTGCGAAGCCTACGCCAAAGATCCGAAATACACACGCCCGCTGATCCAGTGCGAATACAACCACACAATGGGCAACTCGGGTGGTAACCTCAAGGAATATTGGGATCTTATCCGCAAGTATCCTAAGTTCCAAGGTGGCTATGACTGGGATTTCGTGGATCAGGGACTCCACCGTCATCCCGACTTCAAGGCTGGCCGCACGGTAGCCGATTACGACGCTATCGCCGCAAAGTATGAGCCCGGAACTGGAAACATGGCTCCCGAATACACCTATGGCGGGGATTACAACAAGACGGACGCCAGCGACAACAACTTCAACTGCAACGGTATCATCGGCCCCGACCGTCAGCTCAACCCCCACGCTTATGAGTTGGCTTATCAGTATCAGAACATTTGGGCTGAGCCCGTGGATCTGAAAGCCGGAAAGATCTCGGTCTACAACGAGAACTTCTTCCGCGATCTGAGCAACTATAAGCTTGTTTGGACTTTGCTCCAGGACGGTAAGGCCGTACAAAACGGTGAGGTTGCTGACCTGAACGTCGCTCCTCAGCAGCGCGCCACACTGACACTGCCCTATCAGGTACCGGCTACGGGCGAGGTGATGCTCAACGTCGATTTCCAACTGAAGGAAGCTGAGCCGCTGATGACAAAAGGACAAACCGTCGCCTACCGTCAGATGACCGTACGCGAACAGACGGCTCCGGCTGCCTGCTGCGCTATGAAGGAAGAAGGAAAAGCCGACAAGGACGGCAAGATCAAGGTGAAGGACGACAAGAAGACCGCCACTATCACTCTGAGCAACAAGGCCGGTCTCGACATCGTCTTTGACAAACAGACCGGTTGGCTCAAGGAGTACACCGTGGGCGGCAGCAATCTTCTGCCAGACGGTGGCACGCTGAAACCAAACTTCTGGCGCGCCGTGACCGACAACGACATGGGTGCCGGACTGCAAAAACAGTTTGCTGCTTGGAGAAATCCGGCCATGAACCTCAAGACGATCGCCGTTGATAAGGACAACAATGTGGTGACCGCTGTCTATGACATGCCCGACGTGAAGGCTGAGTTGACCATGACTTACCAAGTAGAGCCTTGCGGCAAGATGACCGTGACAGAGGCTATGAAGCTGACGCCGGGCGCAAAGGTCAGCGATTTGTTCCGCTTCGGCTTGAAGATAGACTTGGCTTACGACATGGACCGCAGCACATTCTATGGCCGCGGACCTATCGAGAACTATGTCGACCGCAAGAGCAGTGAGCGGCTCGGTATCTATACGCAGACCGCCGACCAGCAGTTCTATCCCTACATCCGTCCACAGGAGACGGGGACGAAGAGCGACATCCGTTGGTGGAAACAAACCAACGCACAAGGTGTCGGACTGCGCTTCACGGCTGCCAAACCATTCTATGCAAGTGCATTGCATTACAATATTTCTGATCTCGACGAAGGACTGGAGAAGGCCCAGCGCCATCCTTACCAAGTGCCAAAGAGCAAGTATACAGAGCTCTGTCTTGACTTGGCACAATATGGTGTGGGCGGCATCAACAGCTGGGGTGCCCGTCCGTTGAAGGAATACCAACTGCATGCACAGAACATGACCTTCAAGGTCACGATCGCACCAGTGAAGTAATCCGATGTCCGTCGCGTAGACATACGCTCAAGAATTTGTTTTTACGAACATAGCATCTTATATTTAACTTGTCTCTCTTCCTTCTTCCGGCATATCCGGGAGGAGGGAGAAGACACAACAATCATTACTTATGAACCATACTACTAAAATGTTTGTCTCGCTGGCCCTTGGCTTGCTCTCCATCACGGGGGCATCGGCTCAGCGACAGTTGACCATCAACGCCAAGCCGGGTGCGCCCATCCAGCCGACGATGTACGGTATCTTCTTCGAGGATATCAACTTTGGTGCTGACGGCGGACTCTATGCCGAGATGGTCGAAAACCGCAGTTTTGAATTTCCGCAGCGGCTGATGGGCTGGAACACCTTCGGCAATGTCAGCGTCAGCGACGTGAAACCGGCCTTTGACCGCAATCCCCACTACGTGGTATTGGAGAATGCCGGTCACGACCAAAAGTTCACCGGACTGGAGAACCGTGGCTTTTTCGGCATGGGACTGAAGAAAGGTATGAACTATGACTTCTCGGTCTTTGCCCGCCTTCACGACTTGCAGGGCAAGGAGGCTAAGATTCGCGTGGAACTCGTCGACGACCAGGACAACCCTATCGACAAGAAGGAGATCACCATCGCAAACAACCAGTGGGCTAAGAAAACGGTGACGCTCACCTCCAACAAGACTGTTGAGAAAGGCTTGATGCGTGTCTTCCTGGAGAGTGCCGACGGCGTAGACCTTGACCATGTCAGTCTTTTCCCTGAAGACAACTGGCATGGATTGCGGGCTGATCTCGTGAAGGACTTGGAAGATCTTCATCCCGGCATCTTCCGCTTCCCCGGCGGATGTATCGTCGAGGGTACCGATCTGGCCACACGCTATCAGTGGAAGAACAGTGTGGGACCGGCTGAGAACCGCCCGCTCAACGAGAATCGCTGGAACTATACTTTCCCGCATCGTCTCTATCCCAACTATTACCAGACCTATGGTCTCGGCTTCTATGAGTTCTTCCTGCTGTCGGAGAAGATTGGAGCAGAACCGTTGCCGGTGCTGAGCTGCGGCCTTGCCTGCCAGTTCCAAAACAAGGACAATGACAAAAACGCGCATGTAGCTGTCGACGACTTGCAGTCGTATATCGACGATGCCCTCGATTTGATAGAGTTCGCCAATGGTGCTACAACCACCAAATGGGGTAAGTTGCGCGCTGAGATGGGCCATCCACAGCCGTTCAATCTTAAGCAGATCGGTATCGGTAACGAGCAGTGGGGACCGCTTTATCCCGAGCGACTGAAGAAGTTTGTGGAGCAGATACGCGCTAAATATCCCAATATCAAGATCTGTGGAACGTCGGGACCTTCTGCCAGCGGCAAGGACTTTGACTATGGTTGGGAGCAGATGCGCAAGATAGGAGTGGATCTTGTCGATGAGCACTACTATATGTCGCCCGACTGGTTCCTGAAGAACGCAGGCCGATATGACAATTATTCCCGTAAGGGACCGAAGGTCTTTGCCGGAGAATACGCCTCGCACGTCAAGGGCGTGGACGATCAGCCTACTGTGGCAAAGAACAATTTCGAGGCTGCTCTTTCCGAGGCTGCCTTCATGACGGGCTTGGAGCGCAACGCCGACGTGGTGTATCAGGCTACCTATGCACCGCTTTTCGCACATGTCGAAGGCTGGCAGTGGCGTCCCGACCTCATTTGGTTTGACAACCTGCGCTCGGTGCGCTCGGTCAACTGGTACGTGCAGATGCTCTATGGCACCAATAAAGGTACAAATGTAGTCAGCCTTACAGAGAACGGTAAGCCCGTGGAGGGTAAGGACGGCCTCTATGCCAGTGCGGTATGGGATAAGCCGATGAAGAGATATATCGTGAAGATCGCTAACACGGGCGACCAGCCGCAGCAGGTCACCTTCTCCTTCCGTGGTGCCAAGATCTCCGGACAGGCTAAGGTCACTACACTCCACGCCGATGATCCACGTGCGGTGAACACGCTGGATAAACCCAATAATGTGGTGCCGCAGCAAAGCTCTGTGGAGATTAACGGAAACGCTTGCACGGTGACGATCCCTGCCAAGACTTTCGCTGTGTATAGATTCTAAAAGAGATCCCTCTACTAAAAATAAAAAGCATGATGAGCTGTTGGCTCACCATGCTTTTTTTGTGATCGCTGATTTCTTCAACCTTGATGTGTAGTGTAAAGAGCTGATTTGAAGATGGTAAACAGCCGTCTGCCAATTGTCCGACGTTTTTTTTATCATTAGAGATACCTGCTTTGATCAGAAGGGGAGGCTGATGTGAGCCATCGTTTGTTGTCTTTTGAGTCACAGAAACCGAAATTCCTATTTCAGCGCATGTAAGACTTGTGTTGCCGAATTTGTAGCAAACTGAGCGTCATAGCCCGCGTTGAAGTGCAGCGTGCCCAACAGTTTGTCGTTGGTATTGATGAGGATCTGGTATTGTCCGACAGTGTAGGGCGTGGCAGAATTCTTGGCCGAGATGCTTGTAATGCTGTCGAAGGGGATGCGCTTGCCTGCTGCGATGAGAAAACGGCCGGCGGAATAGATGAGTATCACGCCAAACGGCTCGTTGGCTCGGCTGGGGTCGATGACAACTACATCGTCTGGCTGACCGTATTGCGCAATGATGGTATCCAGCGTCTCTTTGTCACTTGGATCGCCATCGATCAGCCATTGTGCCTTTTTGCTGTGCTTATAGAGAAGTATCACAACGCCATAGATAAGCAGCAACAACAAGGCGGCTAACCACCATCCGCACACGATAAGAATCAGAGCGAGGAGCGCGTAACTTAGGAAACCGATGATGAGGTTTGTCCTTTTCATGGTTATTGACCTCCCAACCGCTCGAAATACGTGATGATCTCGTCCCACGTCTTGAACTCATCGCTGCCGAGTTGGATGCCGGTACCCATGAAGTTGTCGTCGGGCAGCATGTCGATGAAGTAATCGCCATAGAGCAATGCTTTTTGGTTGGCATAGACGACGTGGTCGTGGGCAGGCGTGGAGAGATATTGCTCCACCCATGTTGCTGCGTCACTCAAATGCTGATGGTCGTTGGTGGGTGCCGGAGCGACGATGTAGACCTGGTAGTTCTCGATCAGCATCCGGTAGGCCTTGACCAGACTGGCTTTGGGTTTGCCGTAGTCGTCGGCCAGTGCAGAGAAGTCGATGTAGACGATGGGGCGCTCGCGTCCTTCTTGACGGTCGTCGATCCATCGGATGACGGGTACCACGCCATTGAGGAAGCTCTTGTCGTCCATGCGGTGCTCGCCATGGAAGTGGGCAGCCTGGGGATAGTGGCTACGGTAGAGGTCAAAGGTGTGAACCAGCGGATCCTCGTCGCCGAAGAGCCCCCATACGCGGCTCTGCTCCTCTTTCTTTTGCTCCTCGTCCATGGCTTCCAACTGTACAAAGCATTGATCAGTCAACTCTTTATACTCTTTCTCAAGGGCTTTGGTGACCATAAACTCTGTCTCGCCGTCCTGCCGTGGATTCTGCCAAGTCTGCTTTCCGGTCATGCCATGTTCCTTCATGGTCTGTGCCATCTGAAAAGCAGGGTTGACGAGGATGCGGTCGAAGCCATAGAGTAACTCGGTGTACATGCCACCCATCGAAGTGCCGATGATCAGGTCGGGCTTCTCTTCTTCAGCCTTTTGGCGCAAGAAAGCCAGTCCTTCGGCAGGGTGGAGAGGTATGTCGAAGGCGACCACTGTGGCGTTGGGGAAGGTCTGGCGGATCCGCTTCACCGTTCCGGACAAAGCAGAGGAACCGAAGCCGTGGTTGTACATGATCTTCTTTCCCTTCATCAACTCAGGAAACTGCTTTATATATTCGTTTTCCATGTGTGTGCTTTATTTCTTGTCCTGATATTTCTCTTCATCGTTCTCTCGGATCTCCACGCGCCGGATCTTACCGGAAATTGTCTTCGGTAGTTCATCGACAAACTCGATGACGCGAGGATACTTATATGGTGCGGTCTCATGCTTGACGTGGTCCTGCAACTCCTTGACGAGGTCCGGTCCCGCTTTGGCTTTATATTCCTGGCTCAGGACGATGGTTGCTTTCACCACCATGCCACGGATGGCATCGGGGACGCCCGTCACGGCACACTCCACAACAGCAGGGTGGGTCATCAGCGCATTCTCCACTTCGAAGGGGCCGATGCGGTAGCCGCTACTCTTGATTACGTCGTCGGTACGGCCGACAAACCAGTAGTAGCCCTCTTCGTCGCGCCACGCCATGTCGCCGGTGTGGTAGATGCCGTCGTGCCAGGCTTCCTTGGTTTTCTCGGGATCGCGGTAATAGCCTTTGAACAGGCCAATAGGCTTTACGTCGCCGATACGGATACAGATCTCGCCTTTCTCGCCGTCTTCACAGTCGGTGCCGTCGGGACGGAGCAAACAGACATCGTACTGGGGATTGGGTTTGCCCATGCTGCCGGGTTTCGGCTTGATCCATGGGAAGGTGCCAAGCGTCATCGTGGTTTCTGTCTGGCCGAAGCCTTCATAGATATGTATGCCTGTGCGCTGGTAGAAAGTCTCTTCCACGGAGGGATTCATTGCCTCGCCGGCCGTGGTACAGTACTCCAGACTGCTGAGGTCATACTTGGAGAAGTCCTCAAGGATCATGAAACGATAAATTGTTGGAGGCGCGCAGAACGAGGTGATGCGGTATTTCTCGATCTGACGCATGATCTTTTCGGCCGTGAACTTCTCGTGGTCGAAGACGAAGACGGTGGCACCGGCAAACCATTGTCCGTAGAGTTTGCCCCACACGGCCTTGCCCCATCCCGTGTCGGCCACGGTGAGATGGATGCTGTTTTCATTCAGGTTGTGCCAGAAACAGCCTGTCGTGAGGTGCCCCATGGCATAGAGAAAGTCGTGGGCTACCATCTTCGGCTCGCCACTGGTGCCGCTGGTGAAGTACATCAGCATGGTGTCCTCGTTGGTGTTGACAAACTCGGGACGACGGAAATGAGGCGCCTCTGTCCATTCCTTGCGCCAGTCGTGAAAGCCTTCGGGTACGGCTTTGTCCTGCTGGGTAGAGGAGTTCACAGCCACGAGTTGCTTGACGGTGGGACTCTCAGACATGGCTTCACTGACCTGTGTGGTGACATACTCATCGTTGCAGCAAATGATGGCTTTCACGCTGGCCCGGTTGTTGCGGTAGATGATGTCGCCCTTGGTGAGCATGTGGGTGGCAGGGATGGCAATGGCACCAAGCTTGCACAGGGCCATCATGCTCAGCCACCACTGGTAGTGACGCTTGAGGATGAGCATGACCTTATCGCCGTGGACGATGCCCAGTTGCTGGAAATAAGCGGCAGTGCGGTCGGTCTGCTCCTTGAATTGGCGGAAGGTAGTGCGCACTTCCTCGCCACGCTCGCTGGTCCACAGCAGGCAGACCTTATCGGGCTTCAGGCGTGCCCACTCGTCCATGACATCGTAGGCAAAGTTGAAATTCTCGGGAATAATAAAATGAAGGTGATCCTTGAAATCTTGTTCCGACGTGAAATGCGTCTGAGTAAGGAATCTTTCTATCATGATGGTGAATGAATTTTTACCTATAAACGTGGAAGCCTCTCGCAGGAGACTGATTAGATGATGATGCTGATAAACGTGGCGGGCTCTCCTCCGAGGGCACGCATGCAATGAGGATGACGGCTGTCGAAATAGATGCTGTCACCGGCGTTGAGCACGAGAACTTTTGTGTCGATGGTGATCTCAAGCGTTCCGTCAATCATGAAGTCGAACTCTTGTCCGTCGTGTGTGTTCTTGTTGTGGTTGCGTCCGTCGGGCAATGGATCCACAGTGACAACAAATGGATCAATCTTCCGGCCACGAAAGCCTGCGGCAAGTGACTGGTAGCGATAGTCATTGCCGCGGTCGATCTCCTGCCCTTGTCCGGATCTTGTAATGAAATAACTGCTCATACGTGGCTCTTCGCCAAAGAGCAGGACATCGAGGTCGATGCCGTAGCGTTTGGAAATCTTGCTGAGCCGGTAGACAGAAGGGTCGGCCTCGCCAGACTCAATCTTTTGATAGTGCTCCAGCGAAATGCCGCAGAGGTCGGCAACTTCTTGTGCCGGAATATTCAGAACTTCGCGCAAGCCTTTGAGCCGCTCGCCGATTTGCTTGATTGATTCTTCCATGATAACTCTCGTTTTGTTTAGCCAAAAGTACAAAAAACTTAGCAAAACACAGTCGTCTCTTACAGATTTCTTTTTCAGACTGCAAATAAAGCATAAATTGTTGCGCACAAATATATGGGGTGTGCAATGCCGTCTGCACAATGAGAAAACAAGTGTGCAGAAACATTCTGTTTAGGTTGTTTTTTGTAAACTATATATTTCCGATTGGTAAAGCACGGTTACTGTCAATCGTGAAGAACCGCCACAAAAAAAAGCCCGAAGTACTTCACGCACTTCGGACTTCATTAATGATAATGTATGTATAATTAAATTGCTATGGACAATTTATGATGGGCTTAGTCAGCAGAGAGGCTGAAACGCTTGTAGGCAACGACCTTCAGATCCTTGTCCTGCTTAGCGAGCCACTGTGCTACGCTTGCCTTGTCACCGTCGCCGAACTGGAATTCCTGATCGACGAGGCAGTTCTCTTTGAAGAACTTGTTAAGACGGCCCTTTGCGATGTTCTGGATCATCTGCTCCTTAAGGTTACCGGCAGCTTCTGCTGCAACCTTTGTGCGGATGTCCTTAGCCTTGTCTGCATCTTCCTGAGTCAGCCAGCCCTTAGCGACATTGCTCTCGATGTGATCATCAGAGTCAACGAGGTTGGGGTTGATGCCTGCTTTCTTCAGAGCGACGTTGACCTGGCGCTCAATCTGCTCTTCCTTGGTCTTCTCGACAGCCACGCGAAGCTCCTCGTCTACAGTAGCCTGAGGAACTGATGCCTCGTCGAGAGCAACAGGCTTCATAGCAGCCACCTGCATGGCTACTTTGTGACCTGCATCCTCGTTGGCAGCAGAGAGCTGTACCATTGTGCCCAGTGTGTGGCGACCCATGTGGTCGTAGGTGTAGATGTTCTCACCCTCGAGGATGTTGTAGCCGTCGAGTTCCATCTTCTCACCAACAACGCCAGAACGACGTGTCACAGCCTCGGCAATCTTCAGACCATCAGCCAGTGTGAGTTCTTTCACCTCGTCGAGAGTCTTAGCCTTTGCAGCGATGGCAGCGTCGAGGATGTCCTGAGTCAGCTGGACATAGTCTGCACCGTTGGCCACGAAGTCAGTCTCGCACTTCAGTGCGATCATGGCAGCGAAGCCATTGACATTCTTCACCAGCACGCAGCCGTTGGAAGTGGTACGGTCAGAACGCTTGGCAGCGATAGCCAGACCACGCTCGCGAACGAGCTCCACAGCCTTGTTAATATCACCATCAGCCTCGGCCAAAGCCTTCTTGCAGTCTTTCATGCCTGCACCGGTCATAGCGCGGAGCTTCTTGATGTCTTCAATTGTAACAGCCATAATGGATATAAATCTATTGGTTTATGATAATGATTTGCTCAATTACTCAGCAGCAGGAGCCTGCTCTTCAGCAGCAGCCTCGGCAGCGGGAGCCTCTGTTGCAGTCTCTTCGCGGCGTGCAGGGCGACGGCTGTGACGCTTGCCCTCAGCAGCCTCTTCTGCCTGCTCAGCAGAAGCCTTCTCGTCTGCCTTCTCAACTTTGCGCTCCTCAAGACCCTCAGCGATAGCACCGCAGACAGCATCGAGCACGACTTCGATAGAGTCCTTAGCATCGTCGTTGGCTGGGATCACGTAGTCGATGTTGCGAGGATCGGAGTTGGTGTCAACCATTGCGAACACGGGGATGCCCAGACGGTTAGCCTCCTTGACAGCAATGTGCTCTTTCATAACATCGATGACGAAGAGAGCAGACGGCAGACGGGTCAGATCAGCGATAGAACCAAGGTTCTTCTCCAGTTTGGCACGCTGACGGTTGATCTGCAGAATCTCACGCTTGGAGAGGTTAGAGAATGTACCGTCGTTCATCATCTTGTCGATGTTCGTCATTTTCTTCACGGCCTTGCGGATAGTCGGGAAGTTGGTGAGCATACCGCCCGGCCAACGCTCGATGACGTAAGGCATGTTGACAGAGGCAGCCTTTTCGGCTACGATGTCCTTAGCTTGTTTTTTAGTAGCGACGAACAGGATCTTCTTGCCGCTCTTGGCAATAGCCTTGAGTGCCTCAGCAGCCTCGTCGATCTTGGCTACAGTCTTGTTGAGGTCGATGATGTGAATGCCATTGCGCTCCATGAAGATGTAAGGAGCCATAGCTGGATTCCACTTGCGTTTGAGGTGGCCGAAATGGCAGCCAGCCTGAAGTAACTGGTCAAATGATGTTCTTGACATAGTGTCTTTGTCTTTTTTAATTGTTTACTTTCTTTTTAATTCTTGATGTTGTTCAGAATCAACGGTGCAGTAATCCAAGTCCGGAGTCTGCACCGTTTAGATGCTAAACTATGCGCTAACAGCCAGCAGCAGATTAACGCTTGCTGAACTGGAAGTGACGACGAGCCTTTGGCTGACCCGGTTTCTTACGCTCAACGGCACGGCTGTCGCGTGTGAGGAAGCCTGCGTCCTTGAGAGCCTTCTTGTCTTCAGCGTTGATTTTCACCAGTGCGCGAGCGATGGCGAGGCGGAGAGCCTGGCTCTGGCCTGTGAAGCCACCACCGTCGAGGTTGGCTTTGATATCGTATTTCTCAGCGGCTTCGAGAAGCTGCAGCGGCTGCTTAACCACGTACTGCAGGATGGCCGATGGGAAGAAATCCTTGATGTCTTTCTTGTTGATAGTGATCTTGCCGGTACCCTCAGAGAGGTAAACACGAGCTACAGCGCTCTTACGGCGACCGATTGCGTTAATAACTTCCATCTTACTCCTTATTATTTATACTGGTTAATGTCGATAGTCTTAGGCTGCTGAGCCTCTTTGTTGTGCTCTGCGCCATCGAAAACATAGAGGTTGTCCATCAGAGAGCGACCCAGGGGACCCTTGGGCAGCATACCTTTGACAGCGTGGCGGATCATCTTGTCGATGCCGTCCTTGCGCTTGCGCAGCTCTTCGGGTGTGTTGAAGCGCTGACCGCCTGGATAGCCAGTATAGCGTGTGTAGACCTTGTCGGTCTCTTTCTTGCCGGAGAAGACGACTTTGGCAGCGTTGATGATGATGACGTTGTCACCGCAGTCTACGTGCGGAGTGAAGTTGGGTTTGTACTTTCCGCGGAGCAGCTTGGCGACCTTGGAGCACAGACGACCCACAATCTGGTCAGTGGCGTCGACAACGACCCACTCTTTCTTTGCTGTTTCCTTGTTGGCGGAAATAGTCTTGTAACTTAAAGTGTCCATTTTAAAAATTGAATTACTACTAAAAAACTTTTGATTACACTTTGTGATAACAGAGACCTCGCGGCGCCTCCAGTCTAAAAGAGACCATCCACAGCATTATCTCTGATGCCGATGAAGATTCACTAACCGTCGTGTCTCGGCCAAATGAGACAGACTATTAACACCTCACGGCTGCGGAAGCTCTAAGACACACTCCCACAATCGGTTTGCAAAGTTACCACTTTTATTTGAGACACTCGCCGGTGAAATGGTCTTTTCTGCCTTTGTTTATTGATTATTAACATGTTTATTGATTATTAACGAGTATATATCTTTTCTTGCTTGTCTTTACTTTGATTATCTAAAGGAAAATTTTGGCAGATAAGGAAGAAACGATTACCTTTGCAGTAACGTTAATAGTATACCTTATATAATATGTAGAGAACAATG
The DNA here is from genome assembly GCF_009695775.1 of Hallella mizrahii. Taxonomy (GTDB): domain Bacteria; phylum Bacteroidota; class Bacteroidia; order Bacteroidales; family Bacteroidaceae; genus Prevotella; species Prevotella mizrahii. Next base: position 20,484 of record NZ_VUNG01000029.1, read on the forward strand.
CAAACTTTGCCAATAGATAATAACGCAATGCGTAACCATGTCATGGCAAACGCATTAAGGTCTATGTTCAAGGTGACTTATCACTAACACTCTAATCTTCTTCTTATCATGTCCTACGATTATCTCATAGTTGGCTCCGGCCTTTTTGGTGCCACATTCGCATATTTTGCTCATCAGCAGGGCAAGCGTTGTCTGGTCATAGACAAGCGTCCTCAGCTTGGCGGCAACGTCTATTGTGAAAACATTGAAGGCATCAACGTGCATCAATACGGTGCCCATATCTTCCATACCTCGAACAAGCGAGTGTGGCAGTTTGTCAATTCCTTGGTGGAGTTTAACCGCTACACCAACTCACCTGTGGCCAACTATCAGGGCAAACTCTACAATTTGCCGTTCAACATGAACACGTTTTATCAGATGTGGGGCGTGACGACACCCGCCGAGGCGCAGGCCAAGATCGAGAGCCAGCGTCAAGAGGCGGTGGCGAAGATGCAGGCAGACGGCGTCAGCGAGCCACGCAACCTCGAGGAGCAGGCGTTGACACTGATCGGACGCGACATCTATGAGCGGCTCATCAAAGGCTATACCGAGAAGCAGTGGGGGCGGAAGTGCACCGATCTGCCGGCGTTTATCATCAAGCGTCTGCCCGTACGGCTTGTCTTTGACAACAACTATTTCAATGATACCTATCAGGGAATTCCTATCGGTGGCTACAATCAGCTTATCAGCTCACTCTTGGAAGGGGTTGAGACCAAAACCAACGTCGACTTCTTCGACGATCGTGCTCATTGGGAAGGAGTGGCGTCTAAGATTGTATTCACCGGTGAGCTTGATCGTTTCTACGATTATAAGCTTGGTCATCTGGATTTCCGTACGGTGCGCTTCGAGACGGAGGTTCTCAATGAAGCCAATCACCAGGGCAATGCGGTGGTGAACTACACCGAAGCCAGCGTGCCCTACACCCGTATCATCGAGCACAAGCACTTCGAGAGTTTCGGTCAGGCTGTCTACGACAACCCCAAGACGGTCATCAGCCGTGAGTACAGCATTGAGTGGAAACCCGGCATGGAGCCCTATTATCCTGTCAACGACGAGAAGAACAATCGGCTTGCCGAATCTTACCGCCAATTGGCCGCGCAGGAAGAGAATGTTATCTTCGGTGGTCGACTGGCCGAATATAAGTATTACGACATGGCGCCGGTCATCGAGAAGGTGATGAAGATGTTTGGCGAGTAAACGGGCTACAGAAGTAGAAAGTAAAAGTAACGATGATGTTGGAAGCTAATAATAATTACGACAAAGTTCATTTCGCGGTGTTAGCAATAGGAGCCACAGCAAAAGCAATGCATACGGCTCCTTCGGACATCTATCTTAGACTTAAGAAGTATAACTTGGTAAAAGAACTGTTATTCGACTGCTATGACACTTTGCACGCTGAAAGTATAGAGGGTGTAGTTTGGAATATTACAGAAGCATTAAAGAGCAGAGAATCATGAGATTATACCATGGGTCATACGTAGTGGTGCAAGAACCACTTGTCTATGTTGGTCGAAGGTCATTGGATTTCGGCCCCGGCTTTTACGTGACCAAGCTAAAGGACCAAGCAGAGAAATGGGCCCGCAGAGTAAGAACTATCAGAAATGCTAATAGCGCCTATGTCAGTGCTTACGAATTCGACATCGAGACTTGGCTTAAAACCAAAGCTAACGCTCCTCGACATCTGGTCTTAAATGCTTATGATGAACAATGGCTTGACTTTATTGTGGCAAGCAGGAAAGGTCAACAGCCATGGAAAGGATTTGATGTGATAGAAGGAGGTGTCGCAAATGACCAAGTAATCGATACGGTAGAAGATTATTTCGCTGGTCGTATTACTATAGAGCAAGCTCTTGGACTTTTGCGTTTCGCGAAGCCGACACACCAAATGTGTATTAACTCTCAGAATATTGTAGAACAGTATCTTAAATTTACGGATGCATTTAAAATAGAGTAAGATGCGTGATCAAGTGTTATGGCGTAAGATTGCCAGAATAATAATATTAATAAAAGATCAACTTGGTATTCCTGTGGAGAAGGCAATGGATTTGTTTTACAGATCCCATACCTTCGAGCTACTTAATAATCCTGAGACAGGTCTCCAGCTGATGAGTGATCAATATATCTTTGAGGATTTTTGCAAAGAGATGGAAGCATGATTTATTGATTGCTTCATCGTAAAAACAGCATTCTATGGCAGAGACATTAAAGGAGAAAACAGCTAAAGGACTCTTTTGGGGCGGCATGAACAATTTTGTGCAGCAGGTGGTGGGTTTGGTGTTTGGTATCATACTTGGCCGTCTGCTGTCGCCGTCGGACTATGGTATGATAGCGATGATCACAATCTTTTCTCAAATCGCCAATGCCATACAGAACAGTGGATTTGGTGCTGCCTTGACCAATCTCGACCATCCTACCGACGAGGACTATAACTCCGTGTTTTGGTTCAATGTGACGGCGAGCACGACGATGTATGTCATTCTTTTCTTCTGTGCACCGCTTATCGCCGACTTCTATCACACTCCTGCCTTGGTGCCATTGTCGCGCTACGTGTTTCTGAGCTTTGTGTTTGGTTCATTTGCCACAGCTCCCTATGCTTATCTCTTTAAGAACTTTCAGGCCAAGCTTCAGACCAAGAGTGGCATCATCGCCGTGGTGTCGTCGAGCGTTGTGGGAGCTGTGCTGGCTTTTCTTGGCTTCGGCTATTGGGCTTTGGCCACACAGAGTCTGGTCTTTGTGGGTGTGAGTTCCATCATGGCATGGCACTACTCGGCCTGGCATCCTACGCTGCATATCGATTACCGCCCGGCCATGCGCATGTTTAAGTTCTCATGCAAGATACTTGCAACGACCATCGCCACACAGATTAATAATAATGTGTTGAACATTCTTCTTGGTCACTACTTTTCCGCTCACGATACTGGCAACTATAACCAAGCCTATCAATGGGACTCGAAGTGCTTCAATCTTGTGCAGGGCATGGTCAACCAAGTGGCTCAGCCAGTGCTTGTAGACCTTCGTAGCAACCAGGGACGTCAGTTACAGGCCTTGCGCAAGCTGATGCGTTTCACCTCGTTCATCGCTTTTCCGTTGTTGCTGGGCTTCGGTCTTGTGGCTCGCGAGTTCATCGTTTTGGCCATCACAGCCAAGTGGTTGCCCTCAGCCGAACTGCTTCAGCTGCTTGTCATCAGTGGAGCCACCATCCCGTTGGTGTCGTTGCTTTCCAGTCTTGTCATCAGTGAAGGGCGCTCAGGACTTTATTTTTGGATTACAGCTTCACTGGGAGTTGTGGAGATCGGTTTGATGTTGTTGCTCTATCCTTATGGCATTCGCACGATGGTCATCGCTTATGTCTTGGTCAACATCGTGTGGCTGTTTGTCTGGCATTTCTTTGTCAACCGTATGGTGGGCTATTCCTTGTGGCAGTTTCTCAAGGACACCATGCCCTTTGCGCTGGCAGCTTTAGGCGTGATGGTGGCCACTCATCTTCTCACAAGTGCCATCAGCAATCTGTGGCTTCTGCTGTTCTCCCGTATCATCATCGCCGTATTGCTCTACTACGCCGTCATGCGTGTGGCGCGTGTGAAGATCTTACAGGAGTGTGTCAACTTTATATTTAAGAAAAAGCGTTGACGGGATTTAAGAAAAAGCGCTGACGGGTAGTGTGCCGTCAGCGCCTGTTGTGCTTAGTGCAAGAGATATTCTACTATCAGCGTACCGTTGTAGGCTAAGAGATAAACCGTGAGCAGCATGGTCATGTTCTTAACCGTTTGTAGCCATTTGCCTTTGAGATCAGTATAGAGGCAAGCGATTGCCACGGGAATGAAGAACATCCAGTGGGCGCCGTTGATGTACACTTCGTTGCAGCCGAAGCCCAGTACAATGTGTATCAGCAGATCCACTGCCCACCACGACAACAACATTTGTATGATGCGGCGCTTGCGTCCCACTACGATGCCGGCGAAGAAAAGAATGGCGACCAGCGCATTGACCACATAGTTAAACCATGAACGGTAGTGTACCACAGCAGGTCGACCGAGGTAGATGTCGCCGAGGAGATAGTCGCGGTGCAACTGTATGGACTCACCGAAAAGCCCCTCTACGATGCCGTTGGTCCGGAGTGCCGACATACTGATGTATTTTAGGAAAGGCTTATTACTGAGTTGTTCACCTGAAATCTTCTTGTTTAGAATCTTGTTGATGGAATCTTTTTTCGCCAGAGTAGGGTCTTTTGCTCTTGTCTTTGCCACGATGATGGCCGACTTTTGCGCGCGCGGAACTGCCAGCTCGTAGTATTGTGCGGTGGCCCCGGCCACGAGCAGCAGCGTAGGCAAACAGAAAGCGAGTAAGATATTCTTCCATTGAAATGTCTTCTTCCCGTCGACGAAGAGTCCGCCGAGCAGCGTCTTCACACCGTTGGTGAGCGTCACGCCAGCTGTGAGCAGATAGAGAACGGCTCCTTTCCACCATTCGACGGGCTTGTTGTCGCGCAGACATTTGCCGAAGACATAGAGCGTGAGCGTGAGCAGAAACGCCGACACGATGAAGTGGTCGGGCGACATGGCTGCTGTGAGTACCGAGGCAAAGGAGAAAAACATGGCTGTGAGCCACATGCTGTCCTTTACCCCCAAGCTCATCACCTCTTTGAGTGTGCGGTAGGTAAACAGGGCGGTGTAGGAGGAGAGAACCGTGATCAGCACACCTATTATAATAGGAGCGGCGTTGAAGTCAAAGGTCACCATGATCCAGTGGTTGAGCTGATATAGTGGCCAAAAGAAGAACGTGTAGATCGGATGGCGGTTGATCTCGTAGTAAGCGGTGTACTGCGTCAGCATCATGTAGGCGTAGGGATCGTAGCCGGAGAAGTGCAGCTGGTTGTTGTACAGCCACCAAGCTCCCACGTGGCCGTGGCGGGCCATGGTGAACCTGTCCCAATGGGCATAGACGAGCAAGGCGTTGAGTGCGCCAAAGACCAGCGCGGAAACCAGTGCGAGCCATCGCTCGGGTTTATTGCGCAGGGCAAAGATATTAAAGGGATTCTTCATAAAGGTGCAAAATTACAAAAACTTTTCGTTCCAAAGGCGACGTAAATCGAAATAATGTCGTATTTTTGTACGCATTAAACATATATCCAAGAATTAACCGTCACACACGATGAGTAAGATTATCGTCAACTATACGCTTTATTTAGGCACCATGGCCAACAAGGTGGCTTTGGGAAAGGCACGCCAAGACAACAATAAGACATTCGAGCGCTTGGGCTTTCCTGTAGAAGATCTCGTCTGCAAGAACTATAAGTTACCATTGCTTCCTAACTTGCAAGGACTGTGGCTCCACGTGAAGATGCTGGCACGGCGGGGCGGTCACAACGAGTTTTATTATCAGTATCCCACATCGGCTCGCAACGGTTTCCCCATTGTGGCCCGTCTGCTTCAACTTTTCCGCAACCGCATCGTCCTCATCGTTCACGATGTACAGTCGCTGCGCTATCACCGGGATCCCAGTCAGGACATTGGTATCTTCAACTCTGCCGACCTCATCATCGCCCATACCGAGCCGATGCGACAGTGGTTGATCGACCACGGCGTGAAGACTCCTATCGTGTTGCTTCATATCTTCGACTACTATTCCGAGGATGATTTCTTGCCCGTCGACGACATTGTTGCCAGACACAACGAGGTTGTCTTTGCAGGAAATCTCCGGAAGTCGGAGTTCCTTCCCGCCTTGTGCCGTCATCCTTTCAGCGGTTTGACGTTCAATCTCTATGGCTTGAAGAGCGACATTGATTTTTCGTCCTATCCACATATTAAATATTATGGTGTGTTCCAGGGTGACCACACCGGCACCATCCATGGTGGATGGGGACTCGTATGGGACGGCGACAGCATCACCACGTGCAGTGGTGTGCTCGGTGACTACCTGCGCTATAACCTTCCTCACAAGCTCTCCTTGTATATTGCTGCCGGACTGCCCGTTATCGTGTGGAGTCAGTCCGCAGTGGCCGACTGGGTGAAGCAGAACCGGCTGGGCCTTGTTGTCGACAGTCTGGAAGAGTTGCCTGAGCGCATTGCCGCCGTCACTGAGGCAGAGCACCGCGACTACATAGCCCATTGCCGTGAGATGGGCAGCAGGCTTCGCAATGGCGAGATGCTCAAGGCCCGGCTGAACGACTGACCGTTGTTGGCGGTTTACGCTTCCGTCCCCGTCTCTTTTCTTGCGTCGTCGATCAGCGTCATGAGCAGGTCGCTCTCACCGGTGACGACTTTTCGGCAAAACATCTTTCCCGACTTGGTGATGCGGTCGAAGTCAAACTCATCGAGGATTTTGATGTTGGTGCTGTAGTCGATGAAGGTCAGAGGCGTCAATGCTGTCAGACTCTTGTAGCGTCCCTGAGCCAGCATACAGCGGTCGGCGTATTTCGGTGAGTTGAAGGCTACGGTCTGCACGAAGGTTTCCGCTGGGCAGAAACTCGTCTTGAAGTATCCCACGAGATGCTCATTGTTGTCCCACTGGTTGAGCACGTCGAGAGCCAGATCGGGTGTGATGGCCCACCAGGCAGCTCCTTTGTAGAGCGTATATTCCTTGTCGGGGCAGTGTATGGTCAGTGTTTTGCGCACGCCGAGTGCCGACACAGCCTCGCGCAGTCCGTTGCGTGCTTTGCTGAGCAGCGTGCCGTTGGCCCACGGCTTATCGGTGAAGAAGCGCAGCTTAGCGTATTGTTGCGATAGCTTACCTTGGTGGAGCATGGAGATGCCTTGCAGGAAGATCTTGCCATTGGCCTTGTCGAAGAACTCCAAGATCCTGCTGTTGCTCCATACGGGATAGTCCATGCCGCTGAGCGTAATGAGGTAGTCGAAGGAGCCGGCGGCGAGTGCTGCGCGTATCAGTTCCATTTGATACTCCACTTCGTTGATACTTCCCCAACAGACGTTGACGCGGTGCTCGATGAAGTGGGCGTTGGGCTGGTCAATGGCTTCGGTGAACAGCCTTATGTCGCTTTTGGCGTCGATGTGAATAAAGAACTCTGAGCTTTCCGGCAGGCTGTCGATCAGCCGCTTCAAGTGAATAGGATCTTTATGCGCAGAGATGAGAAATGCGAGTTTTACCATATTGTGATAATCGTTTGTTTATTGCTTATTATTTGATTCCGTTTTCCATTCCGTGATCGTCCTCTCCTTAGTGGAGAAGTTGATGCCCACCTTCACCTGTTCGTTGGGAATCCCCAATGTATAACATTGTGAACGTTGATCGTAGTCTTTTATAGTAATATAACCGCTTTGATAAAGCTGCGGTACAATAGAGCATGTATTGTCGATGGTGGCCATGATATCCTGTGCGAAAATATTACTATCGTCAATTTTAATGGGATCGGTATGGATTTCCTCTTTCATTTTACCAAGGAGGTCAGGGGCGCATGCAGCTAAAAAGTTATTGTTAACCTGCTGCTTGTTCATAGCAGAGAGTAAATAGAAAGGATTATAGACTTTTGTCGAATAGGCTGCAAAGCGATAGCCACCATAGAATATATCTAACTTGTGAAGGATGTCGTCCTTCGTAGTCTTTAATCTTTCGGCTAAACTATTGATGCCTTCTTGAAAATTTGATTTTAACTCTTGCCGTGTGAAGCCACAAAGAGTAGCGTATTTTTGCAGCATAGAAATATCGAAGAAGTTGTTAAGCGGTCCAAATGTCGTTAGCATTGAAAGTTTGCTGATGCCAGTGATAAACACGAAGCGGAGGTAGGGATCGAGGTCTTTCAAAGGAGAATAGAACGACTGCAACTCAGTGCGAATAGCCCCCAACCGCTCTTTGTCGTGCAGGACAGTGAGTAGTGGCGCGTCGTATTCGTCGATGAGGATGACGACCGGCTGATGCAACTTTTCGTAGAGTCGCATGACCAAGGAGGATAAACGTGCGGTGACATCGCGGCTGTCGTTTCCTATTCCATATTGCTGTTCTGCCCATTTTAGCTGCATAGCGATGACGCTATCCAAGTCCTCCACAGTACCTCTCTTGGCCGTTGAAAGGCTGAAGTGCAGTACCGGGTATTTCTTCCATTCTTTTTCCATGTGCTCGGCAGCCAGTCCTTTGAACAGTTCTTTCCGACCACTGAAATAAGCGTGAAACGTGCTTGCGAGCAGTGACTTTCCAAAGCGGCGTGGACGCGAGAGAAAGACGTACTTCTTGGTGTTGGCAAGTTCATACACATATTGTGTCTTGTCAACATACATGTACTGCTCTTCTCTGATATTTGAGAAGGTCTGAATGCCTATGGGATATTTTGTCATAGCTTTGTGGAATGGTAACTACCTGCAAATATAAGACAATTCTTTGATATAAACAAGCAAAAGCGACATGGTTTTCCGCTTCGGGCTGGCGATGTCTACCGTCGCCCTATGGCCTTCTGCAATCGGTTGGTAATGGCTTTGCCGATGACGCGGAAGTTGCCATAGCGCAGGTTGAGGAAGAGCTCTTCCAGCGAGCGTCCCACTTTTATCCAAGGGTGTCCCCAGGCACTGCGGCGGTAGAACCGCTCTTTATAAGCCACGTTGTCGATGACATATCGCGGATGTTTCAGTGGGAATTGGAGCTCAAAGCGTTTCATGGTGAAGATCTTGCGCAGTCCGCGTGGTGTCGTTTTCTCGCTGGCGGAATAGTGCGTGGAGTCGGCGGTGAGGCCGATGTTGTTGATGAGATTGTGCTTCGGCATGATGGCGAGTCCGTTGTTGAGCATCATGCTGGCAGCAAAGATACTCTCGAAATACGGCTTTCCTGTTTTTTTATGTGTAAAAAACATAGGCAACAAGCTCTTTCTATAATTTCGTTGCCGAATGAGATCTCGCAATCGTTGTACTGTCTCCCGGTCATCCAAAAAAGAATAACTGCTGTCCCATTGTTCCACGACACGCCGCCACGAAGCCCATCCCCAGATAGAGAATACGGAAGTGAAGAAGTAATCGGCCGAGACATCTTCTGACACTTCGTCGGTGTTAAAGCCTGCAATCATCGTAATTCTCTCATCGTGTTCATAACGGTCAAGCATCTCTTTGCAGAAAGGGAAGAACGACTGTGAGGGGACAACGTCGTCTTCAATCACAATACACTTGTCGGCCATTGAGAACGCCCATCGCTGCGAGAGGTATCCCGAAGGGTCGCAGCCTTGGTTTTTCTCGCAGTAGTGGCGCTGCACGTCGCACTCCCAGTCGATGTTTTCAGCTATCTTGCGGCAGGCCAAGATGCCCGGCATGTCGCGCTCGCCTCGTGGGCCATCCTGGTAGAGAAAGAGATGGCTGGGGCGTGCCTGGCGCACCTGCTCAAACACTTGTTGGAATTTATCGGGGCGGTTGAAGAAGAGCATCAGCACCGCCACGTCTGTTTTAAACGTTTGCATAGAGGAATGATAGTTATAGAGTGGACAGTCCGGTTATCTGTTGTTCCCGCCTTCCAGCCGTCGGATGATCTTGTAAGGGTTGCCGGCGATGACGACATTACTGGGCACGTCTTTGACGATGACCGTGTTTACGCCGATGGTCACGTTGTCGCCGATGGTCACGTCGCCGATGATTTTGGTACCGGCCGCGATAAAGACGTTGTTGCCGATCGTGGCGCTTTTGCCTTCCTCAGGCGTCTTGTGGCCGATGAGCACTCCCGGATAGAGCGTGCAGTTCTCGCCGATATGCGTTTTCGGGTTAATGACAATGGATCCCCAGTGCCATATCGTCAAACCCTTGCCACAGGTGTTAGGGGGAATCTGAAAGCCGGTTTTGTAGCTCAGCCGGCGCAATCTCCAGGCCCAATAGACATGGCCGATGAGATACCAGCCTTTTTGTGGCGCATTCTTGTAGTATTCCAGATGACGAAGTGCCACGATATACTGCCAGATGCAGTGCTGGTCTGACATGGGGTTGGTGGCGATGCGCTCTTTCCATCGGCTGAGCAGATGGAGCTGCTTCTGATAGTTTTTTGAGTCAGCCCTCAGAAACTCTTTGAGCATTGCTTTGGAATGTATCTTGTCGGTTGTGGCCATGTTTCTTCTTTTGTCTGTAGTAATGAGAACGTATTGCAAAGATACATTTTCTTTTTTAATATCCTTTGCTTTTTCTCCGATTTATTTTCATTCCATTTTATTTGGGCTTTCCCCTCGTTTGCAGTATCTTTAAATAAGATACGCTGCACTCGGGAAATCCAAATAAAATTCCATTTCATTCCATTTTATTTGGGCTTTCCCCTCGTTTGCAGTATCTTTGCATACAAAAAGGAAGACATGGACTACAAAGAGCAACTCTATAAGTATAACCAACCCAACCTGCGGGCCTGCCAGTTGAAGCAGCTGGAGATTCTCAAAGACATCGACAAGGCCTGCAAGAAAATGGGCATCAGCTATTGGCTCGACGGCGGCACGCTGTTGGGTGCCGTGCGCCATGGTGGCTTCATCCCATGGGACGACGACATCGACATTGCCATGGACGTGAAGGATCTCCGCCGCTTTGTCAAGGAGGGACAGGCTTATTTGCCGCATCACCTGATGATACAGTCGAGGGAGACCAACCCGCAAGTGAGAGCACAAAACGTGAAGGTGCGGGATCTCAACTCGCTCTACATCGAGAAGGTCGACAACTTCATCGACGACTATGAGAAGGGTATCTATGTTGACATCTTCCCCTTTGACCGACATCCCAATGCGCCGAAAGCATGGATCAAACGGCTGAGCATCGGCATCACGAAGAGCATGGCGATCCTCAACCACTCCCATCGCTACTCGCTGCGTGCCGTGGCTGAGTTTTTTTGGTTTGGTGGCAAGAAGTTGCTCTATACTGCTCTTTGGCGTGTGCTTATGCTTTGCTGCAAGTCGACACGCTACGCTGACATCCCGTCGATGAACGGCTATGGCATCACCCACGACCGCTCCACCGTGTTTCCCTTGGGCAAGATACGCTTCGAGGACACCGACTTCCCGGCACCAAACGACCCCGATCAGTATCTCAAGAACATCTACAAGGATTATATGACCATCCCGCCCGTGGAGAAGCGCCACTTCCATGCGATCCTCATCATCCCCGATTTGAAGGTTCATGAGGCCGAGAAGTAACCGGCGAAAAAGAATAGATAAGATTGGGAAAATACTCCTTTTGCTGATAAGAAAAGCCGACAAAAGTCTGTCTGCCTAAGCTTTCATTCTAGAGAGAAAAGCGAGGGCAAAAAGAGATAAAAGAGAGTTGTTTCATCCAAAAAAGCGAGATGAAACGATCAAAAACCGATGTTGTCGTCCTCAAAAAGGTTATTTTACTCGATGAAAAAGCCTTTCTGAGGTGATGAAAACGGTGGTTTGACCAAAAATTCTCTAGAGAATTTTTGGTCAAACCACCGTTTTTATAATGAGTAAAAAATCGTTTTTCTCTTAAATGGTTGTTGCTCAGAGAGTTGGTAACATTGAGCAAAATTCGCGAAATCGCCACCAAAGTACTGTTTGCTGGCAAAGAACGCATTCTCAGAGGCGGTAAAATGTCACAAAACCGAACAAATTAGTTCATGCTTGTCCGCTGACTCTGATAATCCTTCCTGCTTTTATTGGCTTTTCAGCGTCTCCAGCGAGTGGCTCAGTCCCGTAGAGATGTCGAAGAGTGGCTTCCATCCCGTGTGCTCTATCTTTGATGTGTCGAAGGTAGCGCGTGTCACGGGCGTGGTGTTGCCTTGGTCGGCTGTGGCGGGTATGTCGAAGACCACTTTGCGCTTGGCCCACGCGGCCACCTGCTCAGCGAGCTGTCGGATGGTGATGTTGCCAGTTGCATCCGCCACGTTGTAGGCTTGTGCGCTCTCGCCGTGAAGTAGCAAGTGGAGGAGGGCATGGGCACTGTCTACGACATAGAGCCAGCTGCGGTATTGCTCGCCGCGGCTTTTCAGCACGATGTCCTCACCGCGGAGCACGTTGCGGAAAAACTGTGCGAAGACGCGGTTGTCCGACTCGGTAAATCCCGGACCGTAGGTGTGGCATAGGCGGGCGATCGTCACGGGTGTGGCATACTCAGTGGCGTAGGCGATGCAGAGCGTTTCGGCAGCGCGCTTCGACGAGGGATAGCAGGCACGCGGTGTGGCGCAGTCGACATAGCCGCTGCTTGTCTCGGTGAAGGCGTGACCGTCGCCCTGGCCATAGATCTCGCCCGATGAGACATAGACCATCTTGCGCAGACCGTGCTGGCGTCCATAGTCCAGCAGATGAGCCACGCCGTCGATATTGGCTTTGATAACCTCTACGGGCTGCTGCTTGAAGAAGTTTGGGCTGGCGTTGCTGGCCGCGTCGATGATATAGTCGTATGGTTTTTCGTCCATGACAGGCTGTGTGACGTCCATCTCCACGAATGAGAAGCGAGGGTCATCGGCGTAGGCGGCAAAGCGCTCTTCGGCCCTTCGGCGGTTGCGGCCGGCAGCGAAGACCTGCAGATTGCGGTGAGGATCCGCCATCACGATGTCTACCACACAGGCACCGACCAATCCTGTGGCACCCGCCACGAGCAGGGAGTGTCCTTGCAGCGCGTCGAGGTTGAGGCCTCGGGCGTAGAGTTGCCTGATGTCTTCTTGGTAAGGTGTCATTTCAGCCATGTCTCCGGTTGTACCTTCATCAGTGCTTTGAGGATCTCCAAGTCCTCAACAGTCGTGATCTTGATGTTCTTTTCCGATCCCGGCACGATGTGCATCTCGCGCCCGCCGAGTTCTGCCATCAGCGTGCACGAAGCCACCGAGTTGGTAATGCCTTTGGCTTTTGCTTCCTCATGGGCTTGGATGAGGTTGCCCAGACGGAAGGTCTGTGGTGTCTGCGTGCGGATGAGTTTGTCGCGTGGAATGCTCGTGGAGGTGGTGAAACCGTCGTCGCTTTCGAGGATGGCCTCGCGGCATTTGATGCCCGTGATGGCGTAGCCGTATTTCTGGCAGATGGCGATGTTGCTCGAAATGATGTCTTGTGAGAGCAGCGGACGCACGGCGTCGTGCACCAGCACCAGGTCGTCGTCCTTGCATCCAGCCTCGCGGAGACCATAGATGCCGTTGTGTATCGACTCCTGTCCGTTCTGTCCGCCGGGGAAGATCCATTTCAGCTTAGTGATATTGAACTGGTTGGCGTAGGACTGCAACACCGTTTCCCACCCTGCGAGACACACCACGGCGATGCCGTGGATGTCGGGATGCTGTTGAAACGCCTTCATCGTGTGGATGATGATCGGGCAGTTGTCTACGTGCATAAACTGCTTGGGGATGTCCTGTCCCATGCGGTTGCCGGATCCGCCGGCGATGATGAGTGCATAGTTCATATAGTGGCGTCTGTTTTCTTTACGGCAAAGATAATACAAATATCTGACATCTGCAAGCATCCGGGTGCAAGGATACCTGTTTTAGATTGTTCTTTCGTAACTTTGCCTTGAGGAAGTTTGTTCCTGTTGAGTGAAAGTATGAATCGGTCAACTCATTAAGTAACCACTGTACAACATTCCGTTATATACAAGCAGATAGCACATCAGTAGCGCAACGAGGATGCGCAGCGAGGGCAGATACTTCGGGTCGATATGTCGGAACAGGTACGCCACGGCGACGGGTACGACGATGAGCCAATGCGCGCTCATGATGTAAGCCTCGTTGAGACCGAAGCCCAGCACCACATGGATGAGCAGGTCGAAGCCAAGAAACGAGAGGGCGAGCCAGAGAAAGCGGCTGCGGCGGCCTGCCCACACACCGAGAAGAAAGAGCAGGAAGATGAGGGCTTCCACGATGTAGTTGAAGGCAAAGCGATAGTGCACGATGACGGGGCGGTTGCGCAGCACGTCTTCGAGCAGATGGTCGTTGTGCAGTTGGATGGGCTCGCCCAGAATGTTTTCTATCAGACTCCATCCGCGTGGCGTGCTGATGTCTGTCCATTGTGAGAACTCACCGTTGGCGATGGGCTTGCCCTCGTGGGCGTGGATGGCGAGTCGGCTGCTCTTGGCTGCCTTGACAGAGTCTTGTCGGGCTACGATGGCAAGGGCTGTGCGGCGGATGAGAGCCGTGTCGGTGGTGTGCATGGTGTCAGCAACCTGCTGATAGGTCTTGGCAATGAGTTTGTCGTGCTTCTTCGCCTTGGCTTCCTGACGCGCAATGAAGTTAGGTCGCTCAAAGGTCTGCCATTCCCATCGGGCAAAGCCCCAGATGAGAGCAGCAGGCAGGACAACGGTCAGCAGCAGGTTGGCAGGACGCCAGAATCGCTTGCCACTGACGAAGAGGTTGGCCAGGAACACCTTGATGCCGTTGTTGAGCGAGATGCCGGCAGTGAGAAAGAATAGCAGGACGGTCTGCCAGCGAGGCATGGTCTTTCCCGCCTTCATCTTCATGCCGGAGAGATAGAGTACCAGCGTGAGCATGAACATCGACAGACAGAAGTGGTCGGGAACGCTGACGGTCACCATCACGTAGGCGAAAGAAAACAGGAAGGTGGTCAGCAGCCAGGCGTCGCCTTCGCCGATGCCTACTACACGGTGGAGCAGACGTACCATATATATATAGGTGTAGTAGGCGCAGGCTACGAGTATGCAACCCATGATAAGCGGTGCGGCATTGCGCCCGGTGAGCCATTCCACAGCGGCATTGAGCTGCGAGGGCAACCACATGAAGAAAGCCAGCAGCGGGTGGCGGTAGATGTTGTAGGCGGTGGTCCAGTGGTCGATGACAATGTAGCTCAGCGGATCGAAGCCTGAGATATGGAAGGTGCCCAGCACCAGTTTGCGGTAGTTGTCGTTGAGATGGCTCAGCTGATGCCAGTAACGGGCGATGACCAGCGCGTTGAGCAAGGTGACATAGACCAGGGCCAGTGCCCGGCAGACGGTTTCTTTCTTGTTCACGGACATGGCAACTATCGTTTAAGGAAGAAGCGTACCAGCAGGAAGTTGACAGGCACGCAGACGCAGAACATCGGGATGGGTGCCCACCGCTTCGGCACGCCCAACCAGATGAACAGCGCGAGCATGGCCATCTGCAGCAAATAGTTGACCACGTGGCTCAGCGCGAAGCCGGCTCCATGCTTCACGTTGGCCTTGACATGAAAAGTGAAATGGGTGCTGGCGTAGAAGTTGAAACAGAAGCTTACCGCGTAGCCCACGGTGTTGGCAACGCCCGCACTCGTCCATTGGAGCAGGAGCAGATACACACCATACTGTATGAGTGTGGCCACGCCGCCGACAAGGCCGAAGCGCAGCACCTCGCCCAGCTTCTCGTGCTTGTCTTTATCTAAATGGCTTGTAATGTCTTTCATTGGCATATTGCAACATTTCTTTGTCGCCGCGGCTGTCGCCGTAGGCGGTGATACGGTAATGGTCGCGCGGCTCGCTCAGCATTTCCTGCACACGGCGCACCTTTTCGGGACCATAGCAGTTGGGAGTGAGGAAGCGCCCGGTGACCTTGCCGTCGATGACTTCTATCCGGGTGCCAACAACAAGGAGGCGGGAGAGTTGAGAGTTGAGAGTTGAGAGTTGAGAGTTGCCGTCCGGCCCGGAAGAGTGGGAGGATGCTGTGGAGGGGGGGGAGTAGAGTGTAGAGTGAGGTGTGGAATGGGGGGAGGAGAGTGTAGTGTGAGGTGTGGAATGGGGGAAGGAGAGGGGAGTGGGATGAGTGGGGAAGAGAGAGGTGAAGAACGGAGCTACCCAGTTGTCGATGCTCGCGCTGACCACCATCACCTGTGCACCTGCGTCCAAGGCTTGGCGCAGGGTAGCGAGGCCTTGGGGACGCAGGAGATGATGATTGTCAGCGGCAAAGCGACGGCAGCAATTGTTGAAGTTGTCCAATGACATACCGGCGAAGAAGTGCGTGAAGATCTTTTGCTTCGCCTTCCAGTTGGGATAGAGGTGGAGTTTCATCATCACCAGTTGGGGCAGGTAGTGCAGAAATCCGGCCAGCGTCCGGCGGGTACCATGGACATAGCGGATGAAGGCTATCAGCGTGTCGCGCGTAGTCAGCGTGCCGTCAAAGTCGAAGAGAACGATTCGCATGATGGTATGTGGTTGATGATGATATTTAATTGTTGGTGGCATATAATTGTTTGTCGCATGTGGTTGATGGCGGCATGTGGTTGATGGCGGCATGTGGTTGATGCTATGAATGGTATTATGGTATTGATGTGGGTAGGAAGAACTCTCCACTCTTCCACTTTCAACTCTCAACTCTCAACTCTCAACTCTAATAGATGATCACGAGGAATGCGACAAACCAAGCCAGGACATCGAGCTGGATGAAGCGGTCGTGGAGGATGATCTTTGTGGGATTGCCACTCTTCTTTTCCACTACGGCTATCTGCAGATAGCGCAGGATACCTACCAGCACGAAGATGGAGGTGAGATAGAGATAGTCGTTGTGGAAGGCGGCGATGACCTCGGGACTTACGGTGTACATGATGTAGCATACCAAGGTCACGGCGGCTGTGATGGTGATGCTCTGGTTGATAAACGTCATGTTGTAGTGGATGGTGTTCTTGCGTGGAGGCTGTCCTGTCTGCTCCATGCGCAGCACATCGTCGCGGCGCTTGGCCAGACTCATGAACAGCGTCAGCAGGAAGGTCATCAGCACGATCCATTTGCTCAGCACGATGCCTGTCGCAAAACCACCGGCAAACAGGCGCAGTACAAAGCCGAAGGCCACCACGCACACGTCGATGACGGCATACTGCTTCAGCTTGGCACAGTAGCCGAGGTTCATCAGCCAGTAGAAGAGGATGACGCTGCCCACGCTCACGGTAGCACCTTCCATGTCGTTGCCCACGGTAAGGAGCAAGGCACAACAGCCTATCGACATGAGGAACAGCAGGAACATCAGACCGTAGGCCTGTGCTATGGTGACCGCGCCGGAGGCAATGGGGCGGTGGCATTTCTCGGGATGGCGGATGTCATCGGCAAGATCGCAGATGTCGTTGTAGCAATAGATGCTCGATGCCACGAAGCTGAATGCCATGAAGGTGATCAGTGTCGACAGTAGGGGCTGGGCCTCGAAGAGTTTTCCGCCAAACATCACGGGGCAGAACACGAAGGCGTTTTTCATCCATTGAGCTGGACGGATGAGCTTAAGTAGGCTGGTATAGTGCATGTGTATTTCTTTTATTTTTCTGTTGGTGTTCTTTGGAAGCGTTTCTCTACTACATTCTGGATCACTTGCGTCACCTTTTGCAGCACCCATGCCAAGGGCAGGGTGATGACCAGACAGAGCAGGAAGGTCGGCCAATAGGAGAGTGTCTTGGGGATGTAGGCCAGCACAAAATGCTGATGGATGAGATAGCATTCCAAACTCAGTCCACCCACGAAACGGAAGCAACCGTTCACCTTGGCAGGCAACCGGCGGAAGACGCGGTTGAGGATGAGGATGGCTGTGACGGTGAGTGGGATGTAGAGCATGCGCTCGATAAACAGCGGAAACAGTCCGTGTTTCTCCTGCTCCAGGAAGACGCTGGAAGCAAGAGCCATGACAAACATCAGGAAGATCATCCATATGCCTTGTCCGTCGACAGTCTGCTTGCGCCGAACCATCTCGCCCATGTTGATGCCGATGAAGAAGATGGGCACGCGGCTCCAGAAAATCTCAAGGTGACCCACGGCGTGGTTGATTGGCGTCACCCATTGCACAAGGATGCACCACATCACCATCACCACGGGCAACCAACGATAGATGGGGTGACGGCGGATCAGCTCCATGTAGGGCGGGGCAAAGAGATAGAGCATCATGATGGCGGGGATGTACCAGAAGTTTAACTCGTCGCGCAGCCAAAACTCCCAGTTAAAGCCCAACTCGCCGAAGAGGTCGATCCACGACCAAGCTGAGCCGCCATGGAACTTTGGCAGATAGAACAGTGCCGCGATGATGAGCCAGGCTGGATAGATGCGCACGAAACGCCGGAAATAGAAACGCTTGACAGACGGATTCTTAGCCCATGAGAACCACAGGCCTATACCGCTGAGGAAAAGAAACATGTCCACACCGATGTTGCCCATGCGACGAAGACCAAAGAAGGCGTCGGAACGGGCAAGGTCTACATGGAACAGCATGATAAACAGCATGGCGGCTCCCATCAGCTCGCCACGGAAGCGGCTGATGTTGGAAAGTTCTATATCAGGTATACGTTTCACAATGTTGGATGTTGAGAGTTTTATGGTGGAATTAGCTCAAAGTTGAGTGATGAGAGATGAAAGTATCCTTAGCCTAATTCCTCACTTCCTTGGGATTGGGAATCTTCTTCATCACTTCTTTCAGCAGCCAGGCGACTCCAAGAGAGGCGATGATGTAGAGCAGCAGTCCCGTATAGTTGTCACCTTGACGCGAGATGGGGATAAACACCTTGCGCAGCACGGGATGGATGACGAAGAGGGCCGCAGAGATGGAACCCAGCCAAGAGAAGACAAACCACAACATGTCGTGCAGACGCTGGATAGGCAACAGCGAAAGTGTCTTCACAAAATAGACAGTGGCGTAGCACACCATTGCCGGCACGAAAGCCCAGGCGTAGTAGTTGGCACTCATCGACACGATGAAGAATGAGCAGACGACCCAACTCATCAGCGCACTGCCGAAATTCATGCGCACCAGCATGATGCGCTCGCCGTAGCGGGCGAAGAGAAGGCCCAGGCCAAAAGGCAGCATGCCGCCCATGAAATTGTAGCGATAATAGTTGATGGTCTCGCTCTCGGGTCCCATCGCCATCTGTAAGCCCAGACACACGGCCATCAGACCTGCTGTCCAGCCCCAATGACGACGGTAGAGCAGCAGACGGTAGACGACATAGAGTTGAAGCATCAAGCCGAAGAACCAGTAGGGACCCGGCCAGATGTTGTCGTCGGGATGGGCAAGGAAGTTGTTGACCATACCTAATTGCGTGAGGATCTGCACCACGGTGTAGTGCCAGCTGCCCGGCGTGATGGCGTCGACGATGGTGAAGCAGATAAATCCGACAATCATCATCTTGAACAGTTTCAGGAAGTGATAGCGGATGAAGCCTCCTGTGTTGACCTTCGGTTCCAGACGTGGACCGGGCTTGGTGTTGCCGTATTTTCTTTCCAGGCCGAAGGCACTGAGGAAGAGGAAGACCGGAACGCCATAGTGTCCGAAAAACGAGATGAGGTGCATCGGCAGCAAGGCGTCGGGACGGGCGCAGACTTGCAGCAGCCAGTCGACGTTGTGCTGGAAGTATTGGTATTCGTTCTCCTTTACTACCGGACTGAGCCAGTGGCAGTAGTTATGCAGGAAGATGCCCAGAATAGCCAGTCCGCGCATCACGTTGCATTCCGTACGGGTTAATAATTCTGCGTTCATTTTTCTTTTGGTCGTAACTTGTCGTAGTCTGCTTTGTTCTTGAGTATTCTCGGCCGCGAGGCATCATACTCGGGCGACAGCAGGTTGTATTGTGCGTGATAGTCCTTGGTGGAAATGCCGGCGAGCCAGAGCAACATGTGGGGCAGGGCGTCGGTCATGAAAGGTTTGCGGCGAGCCGCCTTGATGGCTTGGAAGACGGCGGGATGCAGTCTGGCATAGCTGCGCGAGCAATAGATCCAGAAGGGTACCTCAAATTCATAGTGCGCCAATGGCCAGTCAACTTCGGCACTATGGTTGCGGCATACGATGTTGCGGTCTGGCTCGTAGCATTCCTCGCCGTGGTCGGGCATGTAGATGACGATGGCGTTGCGCTTGGAGAAACGCTTGACGATAGCTGTGACGATGGAGTCGTTGTAGTGGACGGCGTTGTCGTAGTCGGCAATCATCTGCCGGCGTCCCGGTCCGAGTTCAGGCCGGTGCTCTTTGTAGTCGTCGGGAGTGAACACGCGCTGGTTGTCGGGGCAGCGCTGGCGATAGCTTACGTGCTGCCCGATGAGATGGAAGATGATGAGATTGTGGTGAGTCTCATGTCCGGGGCGCACACGGTCGATGGTGATCTGACCGTCCTTCACCTTGCTGTCGTAGTCGCTCAGCAGTCCGGCGTCGTAGCGGTACAGCTGGCTGTTGCGTGTGTCGAACTGTGCCTCGCTCAGCGTGGGATTGTTGAGGAAGAAACCGCCTGAGAAGTCGTACACGGCTTCCTTGGCACGTGGCAGGAACTGGTTGGTCAGGAAGGTGACGTGGTAGCCGGCCTTGCGGAAGAGCTCGGGGAAGAGCGGATAGTCGCACCACTCACCTTTCTCTCCGACGACGTGGGTGGAGAAAACATTCTTAAAGACAAAGCTGGTCAGGTTCCAACAGCTCACCACGTCGGTGAACTTGGTGAGAAGTCCAGTGCGCTCCAGCTTTTTCTGCCGAGGGGTGGTGTTGAGAAAATAGTCGTATTGGGCATCGTGCGCCTTGCTGTAGCTCTCACCAATGATGAGCACGATGGTTGGTGAGGTGTAGCTGCACGAGTCAACTTTGGCATTCTTGGCGGCGGCGATGCACTTCTCTACTTGCATCGAGGCAAGGTGGTTGCTGTATATGCTGAAAGCCAGACGGTAGATGGGCAAGTAGAACTGTGCGTGGTCGGCAGCGGTGAGCTTGTGCTCGATGGTGCCGATGGTCGGAGCTGTCATCATTCGGGTCATCTCCACCTTGTTGTGCCAACTGGTGATGGCGCTGGTGATGAGCAGAGCAACTACGGCGATACCACTGATCAGCGTCACGGGCACGTGCTGCCAACGCTGACGGGTACGGTCTTTCCATGCTTCAAAGAGCAGATGCTGGCGCTCGGTGAACAACCGGCACCAACGATGTCGCAAGGCTACGATGGCATGAATCACGATGAGCAGCACAATCCAGCCTACCGGTGAGAAGAGTACATCGGGAGTGAGATAGGAACTTAGAAACTCACCGGCCTCGCGGCTGTCGGTCTCTGCAACCAAAAGGAGCATGGCAGGATTGAGTGTGGAGCCGAACTTCCAATAGCAGTAGACATCGGCCATCGTGGTGGCGTAGATAAATACATAGAGCAGACGGCGCAACCATATACGTACTTTGTGCGGCAGAAGAGCAAGCACCACACAGACAAGATAGGTGTCGAGAAACAACTCGAGAAAGAGATTGTCGTAAAGAAAATGGTCGCTGTTGAAGTCCACACGGTCACTCGATGGCGCTATCAGAGCGGTGACAATGCCAAGAGAGTACATCATGAAGAAAAATACACCATTGCGTGTAATAGGCTTCAAGAGAAACTGTGCTATGCGGTGTAAACGGGTCATATAATAGATACCTATGAGTTGTGAATCACTTTAACCTTGCAAAATTAAGCATTTTCCGCCATATAACCAATTTTTGAATGTTGAATGTTGGGTGCGGACAGATGAATTATTTGAATAATGAAAGATGTATGATGGATAGCTGGAAAAATGAGTGACGAGTGGACTGGGTGGTGAATGAATCGCATAAAAAAGCCAGACTGCAAAATGTCGCAGTCTGGCTTATTGTTAGTTATATGAGTGGTCACGTAGGCTGTAATGTACGCAGCTACTGCCCTTTGTGTCTTGCTTACGCGGCTTCTTTACGCTTACTTAGAGCGCCACAGTCCGTGGAGGTTGCAATACTCACGGGCATAGACGTTCTTGGCGTCGGTCTTGAACTCAGCCACCGGCTTGTCGCTCGGGGTGAGGTATTTGCGCAACACCTCATTGTTGTCGGTGATAAGCTCGATGAACTGGATGTAGTGAGCCTCTGTCATGGGGTGCTCCACCTCACCTACGGTGACGCGGTATCCGCCTTCAATCTTCTCTACGACGGGCACGTGCTTCTCTGTGGCAGCGTCGGTAGTGTTCTCCTTGAGCTGCTTGAATCCGCATACGTCCTTGTCGGTGGGGACGATAACCTCTACGATGTTGCCGCACTCTGCGCACTTATATACTTCGTTTCTTTTTGCCATAATGTTTTGTTGTGTTAAATGTTGTTTGACTTTAAATCATTCACAAAGATAACATTCTTTTTTGGAAGAAGCAAATTATCGGGCGGTGGCGGTGCGTGTTTTAGGATATTTTTGCTAAATGCTATTGCTTCTTGTCTTTTTCGGCAATGCACTCCATCTCTACCAACCATTGCGGGCGGCACACCTTGGCGTGGAGCAGTATGTAGGGAATGCCGGGATGGTGGTTGTCGAGATAACGCCCTACTGTCTCGCGATCAGCAAAGTCGCGCAGATAAACGGTGAAGTGGCGGATGTCGCTCATCTGTGCTCCACCGTCGGCAAGCAGCGCACGGATGTTGTCTAAAAGTCGAGCGGTCTGCCGTTCCACGTCGCCGAGGTAGAGTACTTGCCCTTGCTTGTCGATGCTGGCCGTGCCCGAGATGTAGTAGATCTCACGATTGGGCAGTGTCAGACGGGTACCGCGCTCAAAGGCTACACCGTATTCATGGGTTGGATTGAGATGGTCGAGGGCTTGGAGATACTTCATTTGTCTGGGCTTCACGTCGGGCAGCGAGAGGAAGTCGATGGCCACGGTGGCATGGCGTGTTTGGGAATAACCGCCGATGCCAGTGCTGGCTATATAGTGGGTGTCGGCGGTAAGACCGTAGCGACGGAAGACATCGTTTCGTGCCCGCACCACACCGTCGTAGTTTACGTCGATGTCGGCAACGTAGATCCAGGTGCGCACGAGGTTGTCGCGAATGGTCATCTCGGTTCCTTGCAGGCTCTGGATGTATCGCTCAAAGAGGGTGAGTGTTTGTAGATAACTGCTCACGCCTTGCGCTTCTTCATCGCTGAGACGTAGGCTTTGGAACAGAAAGCCGTTGGCGTTATGCCCAGCTTCTGCCAGTAGGGCTATCTTACAGCCGTCGGCCGGTGCTTGCCCTATGATGGTGCAAGGATGCTGGGCGAGACAGTCTTGGTAGAGGGGAGAAGTCTTCAGCGTGTCGTATTGGTTGAGGATGTCGCTGAGAAATACTTTGCAGTAGCGGAGTTCGCCGGCGGTCTGCTGGTTGTCGTTCAGCCAACTGTCGAGTTGTTGTTTGATGTCGGCTGTCTGTTGCTCGAAACTGCCTTGTTGTTGTGCTTTGAAGATTTTGTATTGATTCATGATTCTAAGTTTTCTTTTGTCGGGTAGCTCTGGCATCTTGTGTTTTAAGCGTAGCTGTGCATGCCGCTGAGCAGATAGTTCACACCGAAGTACGTCATCAGGATGCTCAGGAAGCAGAATACCATATATATATGGTACGCGCGCGAACGAGCCAGTCGTGGCAGGCTTTGTGTGTGCAGGGCGATGGCATAGAGCATGAAGGTGATGAGTGCCCACGTCTCTTTCGGGTCCCAGCTCCAGTAACTGCCCCAACTGATGTTGGCCCAGATGGCACCGAGGAAGATGCCAATGCCTAAGGTGACGATGGCGGGATAGAGAAACACGCGGCTGATCACCTGCAAGGCTTCTGCCGTGCGGGGACGTATCAGTGCGGCAAGTCCGCAGAAGAAGGTGATGGAGAGGAAGGCGTAGCTCATCATCATGAAACTCACGTGGATGCTCAGCAGTGGAGAGTTGAGTACGGGCATCAGTGGGCCGATGGCCGGATCCATGAGGCTGATATGGCTTACAAGCAGAAAGAAGCCGGAGATGAGAAAACCGAAGGCACACATCAGCAGGCCAAGACCGTTGATGTGGGAGCGGCAGCGGTGATGCTCATCGTGCAGGTGGGACAAGTGGTCGGCTCCGCCCATGCTGATTGCTGTTTGCCCGGATAGCGGATGGATGCGGTCTGTACCTTTGGTGATGACGAAAACGAGAGCAAAGAACTGTGACATCCATGCCACGACAAGGGTAGTCTCGTAGCCATTGCCCAAGGGGATGGTTCCTGATATCTCCCAGCGCAGTGCCAGCACGGCGGTGAGAGCCAGCAATGAGAGAACCAGCAGGTTGCGCAGCCACAAAGCAGGTGACATTGTGATGCAATGGCATGTTGTCTGACAACTTCCGCCTCTTTGTTTCTTCGTGTTGCAATGCTTCTTGGTATCATCGTTGCGATGGCTGTGCCGTGCAAGGAGGACGACGGTCAGCATTCCCAGCGTGAGGTTGAGAATGAAAAGAATCGTGGTGTAAGGCAGTCGGTTGTAGATTTTTTCAGCAGTGAGTCTTGACTTTGAGGGCAGGCTGTTGCCGCCGTTGTGTTGCTGATACTCAGCGATGGCGTCCAGTGTACTGTTCACGGTGGAGAAGTCGCCGCGCCGGGCAACGACGAAGAGCGTGGCAAAGGAACGCCCAATGAAGTCGGCATCCTGTCGAGGCATCTCTTTTGGGAACCGCTCAAAGGGTGAGAACCACAGTGTGCGTTGATGGGAGAAGGTGTAGGGATAGAGCGTGAATGGGGTGCCCTGACGTAGCGTCATCATCATCTGCAGTTTGCAGTCGATGTCGGCGCAGGCTTTGTGGAAGGCATCTTTGTTGGTACCGTGGGCGTAGTCGTAGGCAGGTTGTCCTAAAATGTATTCTCCATTGCGGAAGAAAGCGTTCACGCTGGCATATTTTTCAAGGCCTAATTGTTGGCGCATCTCGCTGCTTTTAATGCAAATGAAAGGTTCTCCCGACCAGTCCTCAGAGAAGAAAGTCCAGCCCAGAAGCACCTGCTCGGCTGTATAGTCTTTATAACTGCGGCTGCCATGGATCTTCTGTACGAAGTCGAGGGCATAGGTCTCTACGGGACAGATACGGTCGTTGTACTCCATGAGCAGCTTGCCAAAGCGGTCGGCAGTCTCCCGTGGCACGCTGGTCTGGGCGTGACTGGTGATGGGGACTGACAGCAACAATATTAATAAGGTATTAGTAAGAACCGAGCTGCGCCTTGCTTGCGATGTATTATCCTTGCTTTTATTAACGGTGTCGCCCAAATGGGACAGCTGTCGGATACTGCGGCGGAACGTGCCCTTGGGGTCTATGAGCAACCAGAGCAATGAGAAAAAGAGCAGACCGTAGCCCGTGTAGGTGGTGGGGATACCCCAGCGGTCGCTGCTGACGCTGAGTATCGAGCCAAGGTTATCGGTGTCGTAGCTGGCTTGGTAAAAACGAATACCGTGGTAGACAAAGATCTTGTTCATCGACACTTGGGCATGGGTAACGGTCTTGCTGTCGGCGATAGAGAAGTGGGTGATGTAGTCTGAGGCAGCTGTGGTGCCAGAATGGTTGATTACGTCGAAGCGATCGAGTCGGACGACAAAGGGAAGAGGTTGGCTCTTGCTCTCAGTCATCGACACCATCTCGCGATAGCTGTCTACCGCTTCGCCTTGCCGCAGATGGATCGTACCGCTGAACGAGGTGAGGTGAGTGAGCAAGGCACCTAATAATATAATAAGGAGTGAGAGGTGGAGCAACACGATATTCCATTTCCTTACGTGCCGCTTAACGATATATGTGATTCCGCCTGCTGCCAACAGAGCCCACAACAGCGTGAACCACCATGCGCCATAGATGTGTTCATTGGCAAACGGCGTGCTGGTGCAATGCTCTACGACGGTGGCAACTGCCATTACACTGATAAGAAGCATGTAAAGGGAGAGAAGAGCTTTCTTGATAAACACCATGTTATTGATAATGAATTAAAACGACGATGATAGTATTAATATTGTGTTGGGCATCATGTGTTTCGGAAAAGAGAAGTCATGCGGCATGACGCAGGATCTCACGATTCCGTGTCATGGTCGCATGACAAAAACATGATGTTATATTGCTCGTAAGAATTTCACGACACAGTCGCGGTCTTTCTTGCTGAGCTGATAGAACTTCGCCGCAGCGAAGTAAGCCTGGCTGTTCTTGCTGTAGGCGTGCCACATGATGGCCTCCACCTCGTTACGTGCACGGCAGTCGTGGAGTCGGTCTTCGGCGCCTGTGTTGGCCAGCGAGAGTCCGCGTCCCCACAAAGGTGTGGTGCGGCACCAGCTGCCGTGGATATCGTTCTTCATGCACAGCTTGTGCTGTACGAAGTCAGAATAAGGATAAATCTTCTGATGTGGATATTTTGGCAGTGGTCTCAGACTGATGTTATTTGGACTCCAATAGTTGTCATCGCCGGTAGTCCACTGAGGACGGTGACAGTGGGCGCACCCCATGCTGATGAAGAGCTCCTTGCCACGCTGTACGTCGGTATCGTTGAGATCGCGGGCACGGGGAATGGAGAGTCCGCGGTGCCATACCATGAAGTTGTAGAACTGGTCGTCGCTCATCTCTGCCTGGAACTTATGCCAAGGGTTGTCGAACTGGTTGGTACCGGGTCGCAGTAGGTTGTAGACCATGTGCTGTACGCTGTCGCGTGAGCCGTCACCATAATAGGGTGAAGTCGGATCGGCCATGATCGCCTTCAGCACGCTTTCGTTTTCCGACATAGCCTTGGCCCAAGCATTGGTGGTATAGAGATAAGGACGGTCGGAACGCGTCACGTTGGTGATATTCCACACGGCGTTGGCACCGGGGCCATCCTGCAGAGATGCACGGGTGAGGGCATAGGTGAAGCGCTTGAGCATTTTCTCGACAGGCTGTCCTTTAGAGTCGGTGCCGGGGACAGTGAACTTATACCAGGCACTGGCTGCCATGTCGTTGGCTCCTTTGTCCCAAAAGCTTGGGTTCAGCTCCACACCGACAGCAGCTTCTTCCTTATATTGTGCGATGATAGAGTCTTGTGGAATGGCATCGATGAGGCCTGTGCCGATGACGCCAATGGTCGATTCCAGTCTGACAGCATAGTTGGTAGGCTTCGGGTTGGTGTTGAAGGCACTCTCAGGAATCGTTACCTCAGGATAGATAAGGTCGTAGGTTTCGCCGTCGGGAAACTTCATTGGCAGTCCTGACTCCATGGCGGTGACGTGCTTCCACTCTATTCTTATCTGACTGCCGTCGACAGGTGGCAGGAAGGGTGCATTGGCGAGGGTCTGCGGCATGCCCGTGACCTCAGAGATATAGGCACCGTCGTTGCTGCCCTCTGACGTAGGATGGTAGATAGCCAGCAGATAACCGTTGCCATAAGTCGAAGGATAAGAGGTCTGCCGCTTGCCGTGGCCGTAGCCTGGGTGACAGTCAATGCACGATGATCGCAGGTAAGCCGGTCCGAGTCCTTTGAAGGGCTCTGTATTGTCAGTGAAGTTACGTTCAAAGACAGCCTCACCGAGTTTGAAGGCCAGCTCCAGTTTTTCATTGTCTACCACGACGGGTGTCTCGTCTTCGTAGCAACCTTATGTCTTTGTTAGTTATGTTTTCGTTACATATCCCGTACTTCTTTACAGGAAGAAAGCCTCGTAGGCGATACCTATGTTCAAGCTCGGCTCGTTGTTGTACTGGCTTTTGAGGAAGCGGTAGGAGTAGTCAGCCTTGATGGCAATCTGCTTGATGGGGTAATAGTTGAAGCCGAAGGTCACGGCCTGCTTCTTTGTATATTCATAGGAGGGCTCACCTTTGGCCGGAATATAAGAGTTATAGTAGTCGTATCGGCCAAAGAAATAGAACTTTTGCTGGTCGACGTGCAGTTTCTGCATCTGTGAGAAGATGTCGTAGCCGGCTTCCACGCCGATGGCTACGGCATTCTTTCCCACATAGCTTTTGTCGTAGGGGGCATTGTTCGACGTGCGGTTGATCTTCACTATGCTCAGTGTCTTGGCGTCGCTCAGATAACCATACTAAAGTTTCCCACTTGCAAATAGCTCGCCCTTAAAGTCTTAAAAATCAAGAGAAAAGAGAAGGAATGTCCAAAAGTTTTTGTATCTTTGTAGTGCAAATAAATCATTGATACATAAACGATTAA
>NZ_VUNG01000003.1 GCF_009695775.1 Hallella mizrahii
GTTTGATACATATTTTGATTTGCAACACTAAGATAGGTGAAAAATCTGACATGGCAAAATCCTGAGCAACTTTTTGTTGCTCAGGTACTTATAAATAAAGTTAAATCAAAGTGTTGCGGAATTAAGGATAACTAATAGTCCCCTCCAAAATGGAGGAGGGGGTATTGAATCTATTTCATGACAGTCAGGATGATATGAAGAAGACAATCAATTGGTTGACGGCAGTGCTCTTCTTGGCATTGCCTGCATTGGCGACGTTGGTAATCGTACACATTATCTATACCCTATTTGGTCACTTCTATAATGAAAAAGAGACGCTGCTGTATTTCATAGTCAGTCAGCTCTCAGTATTAGCGACAGTGTTCGCTTTTCGTAATATTCAGAGCATGGCATTTATGAATCTCCCCAAGCTACGTTTACGTCCGACCATGATAAGCATTGCACTGGGACTGGCTGTTTGGGCGATGGCTGCGATCTTGTACACCTTTGCTTATCCAGGAGCTCATCCGCGTATAAGGAACAACTATGCGCTTTGCTTAAGTGTCATGTTTTTTTTGGTGTCACCAATAGTCGAGGAGATGTTTTTCAGAGGATGGATGCTCTGTTACATGGAGTCTAAGTCTTTCTCTAAGCCCACAATCATTCTGACCATCTCAACAATGTTTTACCTCTATCATTGGACTCCTGTCATACCCTTCTATTCATGTTTGGACACGTTTGCTCTAAGCGTTCTGACTTGTTGTATGTTCTTCAAAACACGGGATATACGTTATTGCATTCTCATGCATTTTGTCTTGAATTTCATGAATTCATTGATTGCTTTTATTCCATATCTGATAAGCTAAGGAGAAAGGATATGGGCAATATAACTATCTCCGTAAAGAAGCACTTAGATGGGAGCATTTGATTTTTATAGTTAAGTCTGTATTGCTTTACATAGGCTATTCAGCTCCCTAAAACGTTTTGTCCATTCAATAGGTAACCGGTTACAGAGATAAAGTTAACGAGGATGTGGAGCAGGTAGCCATAAAAGAAGCCAAGGCGTCGTCTGAAATAGGTGGCGGTGATGCCTAACAGAAGTTGAGGGGTGCACATGATGACGGCAAGAGGCAAGAGAGGCAAGGAAAGATCATAGTTGGTGACATGCAGGAGCATAAAGAGAAGCACAGAGACCGCTGCCGCTACGTCTTTGACCTTGGGAGTAATGCGAGACTGCAACTTCGTAAAGATAGCGACTGTCAGGCCGCTTGCCAAAAGTGACCATAAAATCTTGGAGCCAATAGCCGTCATGAACGCGGAATTGGTAAAACCATGCAAGCCATACGTTATCAGCTTTGGATAGACGAGCGTTCCTTGGAAGAAGGTCAATGTCAGATAGCACAGACAAAACGAACTGACAGCAATGTCTTTCTTGGAGAAGGACAGCCACAAACGAAAGACGATCTCCTCTAACAGAGGCGCAAACAAGGCGATGACAAGGATGGCATTCATTGGATGTCCCATGATTGCCTCACGGAATACGCCATTGACGATATGGTCGCTGATGTCCCATTTCAATAGATGAGCCAAAATGGCCAATGTGGCGAGGATAGGATAAGTGATGGCAAAGTATTTTACATAGAACACTATGCCCTTTACAGCAATGGTCTTCTTCTGAAGGCTTTTGCCGTCAGAGAAGATCATTGCCTTTACAGTACTGTATGTATCCATTCTTTATTTTTGTAAGTTTTACAGCATCTTGTAGATGCTGGTTGCAAGGCGAATGTCGTCAACGATAGTTCTAAGCTTCTGTCCCAATTTATGCCCCATATTGTAAGCTTTCTTGTAATATCCCTCCATCAATCATTTGTGACTCTTTTGTTGAAAGTGCCACAAGCAAGAGATGTCCATTTTCTTGTTCTTCCATGCTTGAATTCTTTTAATTAGTTTACATGCAATTAGAAAGAGGAAAAAATAGTCCTCATTTTCTACTGCAAAAATAATATGTTTTAGTGAAAACAAATTGCACTATACATAATTTAACAAATAAAGATCTCTACAAATGTAAGGCAATACAGAAGCCTAAAAATTATTATGACTCATAGAATTGTATTGCCCTTGGAAACAATAATCTAACAGCCAAGTGAACCAGAGAGAAACACAAAATTGAAATCCACGCCCCTTTTGCCTATGAAGACAAAAGGGTCGTTGGATATAAGGGCTTGCAGTCCCAAACAGAGCGTGCACTGTTTGGGACCAATGCCCTTGTGAATATAAATACTTTCATTTCAGATGAGAAGGCAGCCTTATTTAGGCAAATGGAAGGCACGCGTCATCTCCTTCATCTGTTCGTCGCTCATGCCCTCGGGCTCATAGCCCATTGCACGGCTATCGATATAGATCTTTGCGCTCTTCGACAGCACGTCGACCTGATCAAAGGCGTCCATGATATCCGTGCCTTTTGCAAAGACGCCATGCTTTTCCCACAACACGACATCGTAGTCGGCCAGGGCATTGAGCGTGCCTTCAGCGAGTTTCACGCTACCGGGCAGTTCGTAGGGTACAATGCCCAGTCCTAACGGGCAGAACGCCTTGGTTTCGGGAATCATGCTCCACAGCAGGCGGGTAAGCACGTCCTTCTTTAAGAACGGACGGTGATGGCTCATAGCCACTAACTCTATCGGGTGGGTATGGAGCGTGGCCTTGTAGCCACTGCCTGTCTCCACCTGCTTGTCGTGGACAAGGAGGTGTGAGGGCAACTCGCTGGTAGGCATGACAGGGTTGTCGGCAATGATTTCGTAGTGCTCGCAATCGTCGAGGATGCGGATGATGCTGCCGTTGTCCATAGGACGGCGAGCAAGGTCGCGCATACGCTTGCCGGTGCCTTTGCAGAAGAAATAGCAGCCGCGCAGGTGAGGGAGCTTCTCGCCGATGGCAATTGGCTCAGTGATAGCAGGCATCTGGCGTATGTCGTCGTCAACGAGGTCTGTGATGTTCACCGTGATGTTACCGCCGTTGCGCTCGGCCCACCCGTTGGTCCACAGGTATCCGGCCACTTCGGCAATCTTCTCGACCTCCTCTTTCAAGGCCGGTCGGTTTTCCAATATACTCTTCATAAGTGATAGAATGATTTGATTCAAATGATTTGCGGAAGGAAACAGGAGATGAGCAGCACGACGATACCCGTGACGAGGATGGCTATCGTAGTGCGGTCGCAGCCTTTCCATTCCTTAAGGATGATGCCCCACACATTGCTGAAGACCACGTTCAGCGCCATGAGGATGCAGAACGAGAGCGTGGTGAGTACGGGTGAGGAAGTGAGGAAGCCCTTGCCCAAAGAGAGTCCGAAGAACTGGCTGTACCACAGTGCGCCGGCAAGAAAGCAGAAGAAGAGGTTGTTGCCCCATACCTTCCCCTTGCCGTAGTCGCCCCATGTGTGGTTGTGCTGGTTCTGCCACAGACAGTAGACAGCGTTGGTCACGAAGCCACCAAGAGTGACAAGCAGCGTGGCAGGCAACGTTCGGTACATCGCCGGTGTGAGTTCACCGAAGTTGATGTCCTTGCCAAACTCCAGTCCCACATTGAAGCATCCGCTCATGAAACCGGCGAGCAGCGCGATGGTGATGCCTTTTGGGAAGTTGAAGTCCTTGACAGCTTTGCGCTTCTCCTCTTCCGAGAGTGTTGCTGTCTTGCGTTTCCCGGCCCATCCAATGATGGCAATGCCGAGAAGAGTGACGGCGACACCGATGAACACCGAGGCAGTCAGTTGGTTGAGGGCGTGCTCTTCGGGGAAGAAAGCGTTGATGAGTACCGGTCCCATGATCGTGCCCAGACCCGCACAGGTGCCCAAGGCGATGGACTGTCCGAGGGCTACGCCGAGGTAGCGCATGGACAGGCCGAAGGTCAGTCCGCCTACGCCCCACAGCACACCAAAGAATACTGTCATAGCCACATGGAAACGGTTGGCACCAGCCAACAGCTCTATGAGACCATGACCAGCCGGCACGGCCAGCTCAGCGCCCAATAGCGGTAGAAGCAGCCAGGCAAAGACACCCTGCACAAGCCAGTAGCTCTCCCAACTCCAATCCTTGACTTTGTTGATGGGCACGTAGCAACTCGACTGGCAGAAGGCACCGGCGGCAATAATCAATAAACCTATCAGTATCTCCATAATCGGTAGACAGCGGATGGAGAACACTCCCCCACCCTGCTGTAGTTTATAGTTTCTGTTCCTATATATAAATAAGGTGTCAGCGCTTGCTGAGCACGTCTTTCTCGTATTGCTCCACGTCGGCGAGATAGTCCTCAGCCACGGGCACGTTGTTCTTCAAGTTGTAATAGTCATAGACAGCGCCGAGGGGCAGCGTCTTCTCCTCTTCCAGCAGGGCAAGGCGCTCGAAGAAGCGTCCTTCATCCTCGTATTGGCGGAGCTTGGGCAGCGGTTCGAGCAAGGCCTGCAGGAGGCTCTTCTGTGCGGCCCGCACGCCGATGATGTAAGCACCGATGCGGTTGATGCTTGCATCGAAATAGTCGAGACCAATATGTGCACGGTCGAGGGCGTTGGCACGCACCAGTTCGGCGAAAAGGTTGCGTGTGTTGTCGTCGAAGAGCGTCACGTGGTCGCTGTCCCAGTGCATGGGTCGGCTGACGTGGAGCATCAGTTCGGGCACGAAGAGCAACAGCGAGGAGACAGCGTCAGAGACGTTCTCTGTGGGCTCATAGTGACCGGTGTCGAGGGTGTAGATGACATTGTTCTTGGAGCAGTAGCCGGCATAGAAGTCATGCGAGCCGACAGTGTAAGCCTCCAGTCCGATACCAAAGAGCTTGGCTTCAAGGCAGTCCTTCATGTTGGGAAGCTTCTCAGCGAGGATGTCGTCAAGACTGTTCTTGAGAATCTCGCGGTAGCGGTATTTCTCCACGGTGAGGTCTTTGCTGCCGTCATGGATCCAGATGTTCATGATGCAAGGGTCGCCCTGTGCCTTACCCATAGCGTCGGCGATGCGGCGACAGCGCTTGGTATGCTCAATCCAGAAGTCGCGGATTTCCTTGTCGGGATTGGCCAGTGTCAGTGAGCCGCTCTTGGGATGTGAGAACGATGTAGAGTTGAAGTCGAGACTCATGTGACGCTCTTTCGCCCACTGTATCCAGCCCTCGAAGTATTTGGGTTCCACCTGGTCACGGTCTACGAACTTTCCGCCAAACTCGCCGTAGGTCTCGTGGAGGTTGAAACGGAAGGTACCGCCGAGCAATGAGAGCACCTTATCGACGTCCTGGCGCAGCTCGTCGATATTGCGGGCACGTCCGGGATAGTTGCCTGTAGCCTGGATGCCGCCTGAAGCAGCCTCACCGCGCTCAAAGCCGACGACATCGTCGGCCTGCCAGCAATGGAGGCTGATCGGTGTATGCTGGAGTGTTTCCAGTGCTTTGTCGGTGTCTACGCCAAGTGCGGCATAGCGTTCACGGGCGATCTCATAGTTCTGTTGGATTTGTTTCGTTGTCATATTGGTCTTTATTTATTTGGTTGATATTCTTTCAGTGTGATGCTTTGGGCAATGACGCGACGCATGTCCCAGATGTTCCCTACCCCACCGCCAGCCTTAGCCTGAAGCATGATGTTGCCGAGAGCCGTGCCTTCCTGTGGTCCGGCGAGGACGCGCACACCGAGCGCATCAGCGGTCATCTGGTTGAGATAAGCATTGAGGCTGCCGCCGCCGATGATGTGCAGCGTGTCAATAGTGAACGGAGCGAAGTCCTGAAGCCAGCCAAAGACAGTCTTATAGCGGTTGACGAGCGAGTCGAAGAGGCAGCGGCACACCTGAGCGCGAGTCTCGGGAATGGGTTGATGGTGGGCTTCGCAGTAGTTGTGGATAGCCTGCAGCATGGAGTCCGGAGCGGCAAACATCGGATCATCTGGGTTGACGAGTGTGCGGTTGGGTGCCTCTTTCATGGCGTCATCCTGCAGTCGCTGGTGTGCGAGCTCCTCTTTGATGCGCTGTATTGCTTTTGTCTCATCATGTTCTTCAGTGAGAATTTGTTTCTTCCATTCGCGACGGCAGCACTCATACATCCACATGCCGCAGATATTCTTCAGGAAGCGTGTGGTGCCGTCGATTCCCCCCTCATTGGTGAAGTTGCGTTTTTGGCTATCCTCGTTGATGATAGCCTTAGGTGTCTCTATACCCATGAGGCTCCACGTGCCGCTGCTGAGATAGGCGAAGTGCTCGTCTTTGGCTGGCACGGCAGCCACGGCACTGGCTGTGTCGTGACCAGCAACAGTGATAATGGGTAGGGCTCCGAGCCCTGTGAGCTTCTGTACTTCCGGTGTGAGCGTGCCGAGAACGGTGCCCGGCATAGCCATTGGACCGAAGACATCACGGGCAATGCCGAGTGCACGGAGCAGTTCCTCGTCGAGGTCACCGGTAGCGGGATTGAGCAGCTGAGACGTAGATGCCACCGTGTACTCGCAGACAGCCTTACCGGTGAGCATGTATCCGAGAGCATCAGGAATGAAGAGAATCTTCCTGGCAGCCTTTAAACCACTGTTATGGTGCTGCTCCATGGCATAGAGCTGGAAGAGGCTGTTGAAGTTCATAAATTGTATGCCGGTGCGGCGATAAACCTCGTCCTTAGGCATGCGATCGTTGAAGAAGTGCTCCATCATGCCGTTGGTGTGCGGGTCACGATAGGCGATGGGATTGCCAAGCAGTGCGCCGTCGTCACCAAAGAGCGCGAAGTCGCAGCCCCAGGTGTCGATGCCGATACTCTGAATGTCGATGCCACGTTGTGCAGTGCGCTGCAGTCCGCGTATGATTTCATTGTAGAGAGCGTAGAGATCCCAATAGAGATGTCCGCCCAAAGCGATGAGCGGGTTGTCGAAGCGCGTGAGCTCCTCAAGGTCAATGCGGCCTTTGTCGAGCGTGCCGACGATGGTGCGTCCGGAGGTAGCTCCCAAGTCAATGGCTAAATAGTTTTTCATCTTTTCTTTCGGAAATTGGCTGGTGTAATATGGTTTTTCTTTTTAAAGGCAGCAGAAAAATAGTCGGCATTGTCATAGCCAACGCGGTCAGCTATCTCGGTGAGGGTGAGCTCAGTACCAACGAGCAGTTGTTTGCTGCGCTGGAGGCGGAGCTCCTGCAAATACTGCAAAGGCGCGTAACCGGTGTATTCTTTGAAGAGCCTGCGGAACTTGGAGTATCCCATGTTGATGGCGTCAGCGACATCAGTGGGTCCAATCTTCTGTCCGAACTTCTCCATCATGATGATTTTAGCCTTATGGATGGCTTCGGCGGCCTGCTGATCTTCAAAGGTGTTGTGGCGGTTAAGGGCGAAGGCGTAGCCTTGCAACATATTTGCCACACCACCGAGCATCTGTTGGAATCCAATGCTCTGCTCGCTTGCAATGGCGATGGCATTGCGGTAGAGCCGCACGATGTCTTCGCTGAGGCCCACGTGGAAGATTGGTTCACGTGGCAGGAAGAAGCCATTGCTCACGCGGCTGTCGATGTTCAGTCCCTTGAAACCTATCCAGTATTCGTCCCATCCCGTGGTTTCGTCGGGCTGATAACTGTGCCATTCACCGGGAAAGAGCAGAAACATGTCACCCTCCCCGACCGTTGCCTGTCCGAAGCTCTTTGACTCGAAGACGCCGCGTCCGCGGGAGATGTATACAAACTGATACTCATCGAGCACACGCCCCCTACCCGCCTGGAACGAATAAGCCTGCGGATGTCCCTTAGGAGGATAGGCTTCTCCGGGCGCGATATGCTGATAACCGACAGTGCTGACGGTCAGTCCCCAGTTGATATCCTGGTCATTGCTGAGCAAGTAGATAGAAGTCAATTGCGTGGTCATGACGTTTTCAGTTATAGGAATCCTTGATTATTGATCATTGTTTGGCTGCAAAGATAGCGTGTTTTTCTTACTATCTACGGTCATAAATGATAAAAAACACGTGAATTTTGATATATAATAGTAATTATATCATCAAGAAGAGCCAATCCGCGCACATTGCTTGTACGGCGCAAAAAAAAGGCCCGCAGCGAAATGCTGCGAGCCTTATTATTTCAGAGTTGTTACCTTCTCGGGTATTACTTCAGCTCAGCGAAGTACTTGATGGTGCGAACCATCTGAGAAGTGTAAGAGTTCTCGTTGTCGTACCAAGAAACAACCTGCACCTCATAAGTGTCGTCATCGAGCTTCACAACCATTGTCTGAGTAGCGTCGAAGAGAGAACCGTAGCGCATGCCGAGGATATCAGAAGAAACGATCTCCTCGTCGTTGTAACCGAAGCTCTCGTTGGACTCAGCCTTCATAGCAGCGTTGACGCTGTCAACAGTAACATCCTTGCCCTTGACAACAGCGTAGAGCAGAGTTGTAGAACCGTCTGGCACAGGTACACGCTGTGCAGCACCGATCAGCTTGCCGTTCAGCTCAGGCAGAACCAGGCCGATGGCCTTAGCAGCGCCAGAGGAAGCAGGAGTGATGTTGCAAGCACCGGCACGGCTACGACGCAGGTTGCCCTTGCGCTGAGGACCGTCGAGGATCATCTGGTCGCCAGTGTAGGCGTGGATGGTCTGCATGATACCAGCCTGGATAGGATACTTGTCGTTCAGAGCCTTTGCCATAGGAGCCAAGCAGTTAGTAGTGCAAGAAGCTGCGCTGATGATTTGGTCGTCCTTAGTCAGAGTCTCATTGTTCACGTTGAAGACGATAGTCTTCAGATCGTTGCCTGCAGGAGCAGAGATAACGACCTTCTTAGCACCAGCCTTTACGTGAGCCATGCTCTTGTCCTTAGATGTATAGAAGCCAGTGCACTCGAGGACAACGTCGATGTCCAGAGCGCCCCAAGGCAGGTTAGCTGCGTCCTTCTCCTTGTAGATAGTGATCTTCTTGCCATCTACCTCGATGTAACCAGCTGCTTCCTTGCCATTCTCTGTGAAAGGCTCGTCGCTGTAAGAAACGGTATGCTCGGGCTTCTCACCGATGATGCCCTGATAACCACCGTGTGTGGTATCATACTTCAGGAGCTGAGCCAGCATCTTCGGGCTGGTCAGGTCGTTGATAGCAACAACATCATAGCCAGGAGCTGCGAACATCTGGCGGAATGCGAGACGGCCGATACGACCGAAACCATTGATAGCTACTTTAACATTTGCCATTTTACTTTCTATTATTTATAAAGGGTTATAAAATGTGTTCTCTTTCTTGAAAATATCTTTTTTGTGTCTCGCAAGAGACTTTTCTTGCTTATCGATTGCAAAGATACAAATTATTTTCTAATTTTGCACAATCAATAAGTATTAAATAATATAAACGTTTATCAGAGTGTTAAGTCCACTTGGCAAAATGGACTCTTCGCTTTACACAGTTCAGTTATTATGGGTAAATTTATTCAAGAATTCAAAGATTTCGCTGTCAGAGGCAATGCTGTGGACATGGCTGTCGGTGTGATCATCGGCGGCGCGTTTGGTAAAATCGTAAGTAGTATTGTCGACGACATCATCATGCCGCCTATCGGATGGCTGATCGGTGGTGTGAACTTCTCTGATCTGAAGGTCACCCTGCCCAGGGTGGTCATCCCCGGTGTGGAGCAGATGAAGCCCGCCACCATCAACTATGGCAACTTCATCCAGACGTTCATCGACTTTATCATCATCGCTTTCTGTGTTTTTCTCCTGGTCAAGGCTATCAACGTGCTCACACGCAAGAAGAAAGAGGAGCCCGCTGCGCCACCTGCACCGAGCAACGAGGAGAAACTGCTCACCGAAATCCGCGACCTGCTCAAGGATAAGAAATAACGCTCAATGAGTCAAGATGATGCGACGGATTACGGAAGAAGCCTCTCTCTACGATGATTTGGAGCACAAGCCGATAGCCGAACTGTTGCGCGACATCAACCACGAGGATCATCGTGTGGCGGAAGCCGTGGAGCAGGCACTGCCTCAGATCACACGGCTCACAGAGGCTGTTGCCGCGCGCATGGAGCAAGGAGGGCGTTTGTTTTACATCGGGGCGGGCACCAGCGGCCGTCTCGGTGTGCTCGATGCCTCAGAGCTGCCGCCTACCTACGGCACGGATCCTCGGTTGGTGGTAGGCTTGATTGCCGGTGGCGACACTGCTCTCCGGCACGCCGTGGAGCATGCCGAAGACAATGAGCAACAAGGTTGGAAAGACTTGGCAGGGCAGGGGATAGACTCAGCAGACACCGTCATCGGCATCGCCGCCTCGGGCACTACCCCCTACGTGGTGGGTGCACTGCGTGAAGCTCGGCGCCACGGCATCGTCACAGGATGCGTCACCAGCAATCCCGGCACGCCTTTGGAGGCAGAAAGCGACTATCCGGTGGTGACCATTGTAGGCCCAGAGTTCGTCACCGGCTCGTCGCGCATGAAGTCTGGAACGGCGCAGAAGATGGTACTCAACATGATTTCCACCACGGTGATGATACGTCTCGGACGTGTCAAGGGCAACAAGATGGTCGACATGGAACTGACCAACGAGAAGCTCATCGACCGTGCCGTGCGCATGGTGATGGATCACGACCACCTCAACTACGACGCTGCCAAGAAAGAGCTGATGCGGAAATCGCTGGACGCCATCATGCGGGAACCGGAAGCAACAGAGTAGGGGATAGGGCACTTAGCGACCACCGGAAGCCCTATCGGATATAATCTTTGGACACAAGATCGTAGTAGAGTGCCTCAAGTTCAGCGAGCGTGAGGTGCTCTACACTGTGTTCTATGGTGCGGATGAGCTCGTCGCGCCGACTGTCGCCGTCGGATGAGAAATGGGTGAAGACTTTGGCCATAACCTGTCGATGATAGTTTTGTTGATGGAATGCAAAGGTAGGAAAATTAGCTGAAATGGGATTATCCTCATTTATTAGGATAATTTGTAGCCGAAATATTTGCTTTTCTCAAATATTCCGCTTATATTTGCAAACGAAAGAAGCTATTACTTAATAACATAACAACCTATGGATCTTGGCAAATTCAAAAAATGGAGGATTACCCTCTCTTATCGTCAAAAGGTCGTGGGCCTTGTCCTGTGTGGCATCATCGTAGGTTTAGGCGGACTCTTTGCCTACTTGCTTCGCATGCATACCTATATAATAGGTGATGATCCGGCAGCGTGCGTCAACTGCCATATCATGTCGCCTTGGTATGCCACATGGTCACATTCCTCCCATGGACGCGATGCCACGTGCAACGACTGCCATGTTCCTCACACCTCGCTGGCGGCGAAATATTTCTTCAAAGGCCTTGACGGCATGAAGCACGTTGCCTATTTTGTCACCAACAGCGAGCATCAGGCAATCATGGCAGAAAACGCCAGCGCGGAGGTCATCATGGACAACTGCATCCGTTGCCACACTGAGCTCAACACGCGCATGGTGCGCACGGGCAAGATCGACTACATGCTTGCGAAGCGCGGTGAAGGATTTGCCTGTTGGGACTGCCACCGCAATGTGCCACACGGAGGCATGAACACACTCTCATCTACGCCTGGTGCTGAGACACAGGCACCGATTCCACCCAGCCCTGTACCCGCATGGCTGCAAAAGGCATTGGGACATTAACATAAAGAAAAACTAAAAACTTACTGATATGTCACGACAATTGAAAAAATGGCAAGGATGGCTGCTCTTCCTCGGAGCCATGGTCATCGTTTTCGTTCTTGGGCTTCTATGCTCGTCGCTCTTGGAGCGCCGCGCCGAAGTCGTATCTGTGTTTAACAATCGCCGTACGCCGATGACCGACTCCATCGTGGCACAAAACGAGAAGTTTGCGGAAGACTTCCCACACGAGTATGAGACATGGTCGATGACGGAAGACACCTCGTTTGTGAGTAAATACAACTCCTCGCAGGAGCAGGATGCCCTCGCACAGCATCCGCTGATGGTCATTCTATGGGACGGCTATGCTTTCAGCCGCGACTACAACACGCCGCGCGGGCACCGTCACTGTATCGAAGACCTGCGCAAAATCCTGCGCACAGGATCACCGGGCGTTGACGGACAGAAAGACATGCAGCCCGGTACTTGTTGGACTTGCAAAGGTCCTGACGTGCCGCGACTGATGCGCGAGAAAGGCAAGAACGCTTTCTATGCCGCCAAGTGGAGCGACTGGGGCAGTGAAGTGATGAACAGCGTCGGATGCTCTGACTGCCACGATGCACGCACCATGGACTTGAAGCCTGCCCGACCGGCTCTCTACGAGGCATGGGCACGCGCCGGAAAAGACGTCAGAAAGGCCAGCCACCAGGAGATGCGCTCCCTCGTGTGTGCACAATGTCATACGGAGTACTACTTCGAAAAAGGTACCAACTACCTCAAATTCCCACAGGACAAGGGTCTGACCTGCGAGGATGCCGAGGCTTACTACGACAGTATTGGCTTCTACGACTATATCCATCCGCTGTCCCATGCCAAGATCTTGAAGGCACAACATCCGGGTTACGAGATCTTCAAGCAGGGTATCCACGGTCAGCGCGGCCTGTCCTGTGCTGATTGCCACATGCCTTATATCCAGGATGGCGGCGTGAAATATACCGATCACCACATCATGTCGCCGTTGGCGCATATCGATCGCACGTGCCAGACCTGCCATCGCCAGGATGCCGAGACGCTGCGCAAGAATGTATATGAGCGCCAAGAGAAGGTGCTGGAGGTGCGTGCCAAGGTGGAAAAAGAACTCTCCACGGCGCATATCGAGGCCGCTTTCGCATGGAAGAAAGGTGCCAACGAGAAGGAGATGGCCGCCGCTTTGGCTGACATCCGCAAGAGTCAGTGGCGTTGGGACTACGCTGTGGCCAGCCATGGTGCCAGTTTCCACGCCCCACAAGAGGTCACCCGACTGCTCAGCGACGCACTCTACTATGCCGGACAAGCCCGCCTGAGCATTGCCAAGGTGCTCGCCCGTCACGGCTACAGCGGCGAGGTGCCAATTCCAGATCTCTCCACCAAGGAGAAGGCTCAGAAATATATCGGCCTCGACATGGGTAAGCTCCGTCAGCAAAAGAAAGAATTCCTCGACACCATCGTGCCGAAATGGATCGAGACAGCAAGAAAGAACAAACGGTTCATCACCCAGCCGATCTAACCCAGCGGCTGTAGAACAATTGAAGAATATGTGGAAACAACCCTATACCTATAAAGAAGGCTCCGCCATCAGCATTGGGCTCCTCGTCACTGGGGGCCTGCTGCAGGTGGCGGTGGGGCCTCTTGACTGGATCGTGTTTATGTGGCCGGGCAACATTCTTGCCCTGGCCTTTTTGTTGCTACTGCTGGCAGTCTTCTATGCCCTGCGGTCACATGTCTATTTCTTCCGGTTTATGACAACCGTCCAGGCTGCCGTGCCCGCACTGGCTACAGCCGCCGTTCTCACCGTTGTCATGGGGCTCACACGGCAAGCACCCGAGGAAAAGCCTGCCGCCGATGTGCTCGGGCTGACCAAGATGCTCAACTTCTGGCCGTTTATCCTCGTCTATCTGTGGAACACAATGATCGTCGGCGAGGTGGCTATCTTTCAGATCTGTCACTTCCGCCGCCAGGTGATCCCCTCGCTGGTGTGCCATGCCGGCCTGTTCATCTTCATTGTCTGCGGCACACTCGGCAGTGCCGACATGCAGAAGTTGAAGATGTATTGTGAGGAGGGAAAGCCCGAATGGCGCGCGCTCGACGCTTACAACAATGTCGTAGAACTGCCGCTTGCCATCCAGCTCAACCGCTTCACCATCGACGAGTATCCACCGAAGCTGATGGTGGTGAGCATGACGACAGGACTGCCACAGCCGCAGCAGAAGCCTCAGACGCTTGTCATCGACGACAGCTACACGCCGACGGAACTCTTAGGCTGGAAGATCCAAGTATTAAAAAGAATAGACAATGCCATGCCGAAGGCTATGGCAAAGATGATGAAGGGGATGCCTGAGGGAATGGCGACCCGCATGAAGATGGACCAGCTCGGCATGCGGCTCAACGAGGGCGGCTTTGTCGCTTACCAGGGCAAAGGAGCCGCTACAGCACTCTACATCTCCGCTACCAAGGGAAAACAGCGGAAGACAGGCTGGGTCTCCAGTGGCAGCTATCTCTTTCCCATCAGCGGCGTCAGCTTAGGCAATAATCTTGAGGTGGTCATGCCGACGCGCGAGCCGATGCGTTATGCCTCCAACGTGAATATCTATACCCAAAAGGACGCGCTGAACATACCGACAACAATCGAAGTCAACAAGCCGTTCAGCCTCGGTGACTGGAAGATCTATCAGCTCAGCTACAACGAGCAGATGGGCAAGTGGAGCAATGTCAGTGTCTTTGAACTCGTCAAGGATCCTTGGCTGCCCTATACCTATGTGGGGCTGTATCTGCTGATCATCGGTGCCATACTGATATTCATACAAAAACGTTAGCCATGCAAATCTGGAATTTCTTTCTTATCTTCGCCCTTGCCGCCCTGCTTTTCTGGTCGCTCGGTGCCTTCTTTGCCTGGAAGGGGAAGAAGGCATTGGCCGTCGGAGCTACTGTGGCGGGTCTGGCCGTCTTCCTTTCCTATGTCATCGTACTGTGGATTGCTCTCGACCGTCCGCCGATGCGCACGATGGGAGAGACTCGCTTGTGGTATTCACTCTTCCTGCCACTGATGGGTCTGATCGTCTACAGCCGGTGGAACTACAAGTGGTTGCTGTCGTTCTCCACCGTACTGGCAGCCGTGTTTATCACCATCAACCTGCTCAAACCTGAGATACACAGCAAGACGATGATGCCCGCGCTGCAAAGCCCATGGTTTGCTCCGCATGTCATCATCTACATGATGGCTTACGCCCTGCTCGGCGCCGCCTTTGTCATGGCCGCCTATCTGCTCTTCTTCCATCACCATCAAGCACCATCGGACAAGGAGTGGACGATCACCGACAACCTCGTGTATGTCGGTTGGGCGTTCCTCACCCTTGGCATGCTTTCCGGTGCCTTGTGGGCCAAGATGGCATGGGGCAACTACTGGGCATGGGATCCTAAGGAGACGTGGGCGGCAGCCACGTGGCTCGCCTATCTGGTCTATATTCATTATCGACTGAGGAAACAGGGAAACATGCGCTTTGCCCTATGGGTGCTCATCGTCAACTTCGCGCTGTTGCAGATGTGCTGGTGG
This sequence comes from Hallella mizrahii, assembly GCF_009695775.1. GTDB lineage: Bacteria > Bacteroidota > Bacteroidia > Bacteroidales > Bacteroidaceae > Prevotella > Prevotella mizrahii. The sequence continues at coordinate 15,123 of NZ_VUNG01000003.1, forward strand.
GGCATCAACTACCTGCCTTCTGCCAAAGGAACCAGCGTACACACCTATTACATGAACTGACAGCATGGTCGTGTAACGAGAATCAGTAAAGTGTCTAAAGCAATGTAAAGTGAAACCGTAAACAACAACAAGGAGTGTAAAGTGATTATAGGTTAAGTCAAAGGGTTTGTCCGCTTTTGGTTTTACTGCTTAGGAAAAGACACTTTCCTACGTAGAAAAAGATCTTTCCCTGCTTAGGAAAAGATCTTTTTCTATAGGATTACAATATCGATTACATGACTTCAGTCACATTACAACATAGCTTTATACCCATTACAACATAGCTTTATACCCGGCGAAACATGGGTTCGGCAACACCAAAGCATTGGTTCAGATGCGGCACAGTATTGGTACAGCAACACCAAAGCATCAGCTCGGCAACAGCAAAGCATGGGGCTGTGTCCGCCATCAAGCAGGTGGCATTCTATCATGGCGACAGAGCACCGGGACCATGCCCGCGAAACGCTACATCCAAGAAGCTGTCAGCCCGTTCGTCCCATGTGGCTCTCCGGCGCTGAAACCACTTCTTTGGGACTCATCTCTCCGTCAGGTTTTGGATGAAAGCCCCTTACAACGAGACAAAAAAATCCCGGTACGGAACAGCGTACCGGGATTTTTTGTACTTATATATTTCTTGCTACTCTTCTACTCCCACTCGATTGTCGAAGGCGGTTTTGAGGAGATGTCATAGCAAACGCGGTTGACCCCCTTCACCTTGCGTATGATCTCATTGCTCACGTCGGCCATGAAGTCATAGGGCAGACGGGCCCAGTCGGCCGTCATAGCGTCCATAGAGGTCACGGCGCGCAGGGCTACAGGATGCTCATAAGTACGCTCGTCGCCCATCACTCCCACGGAACGGATGGTAGAGAGCAGCACGGTGCCGGCCTGCCAGACGTGGTCATAGAGGCTCGTGCCGTCCGGCATCTTGTAGTCGTGCATCTTTTCGATATAGATATCGTCGGCGTCTTGCAGGATGCGCACCTTCTCACGCGTGATATCACCAAGAATGCGCACGGCGAGACCGGGACCGGGGAAAGGATGACGCTTGATGAGACGCTCAGGCATCTGCAACTGATAGCCCACGCGGCGCACCTCGTCTTTGAACAGCCATTTCAGCGGTTCGCAGAGCTGAAGCTTCATGTCTTTGGGCAGTCCGCCTACATTGTGATGGCTCTTGATGGTCATGCCGGTGATGCTAAGGCTCTCGATGCGGTCGGGATAGATAGTGCCCTGAGCCAGCCATTTGGCGTCGGTGATCTTCTTAGCCTCGGCGTTGAAGACCTCCACAAAGTCGCGGCCGATGATCTTGCGCTTCTTCTCTGGGTCGGTGACGCCTTCGAGGTCCTTGAAGAACTTCTCGCTGGCATCTACGCCGATGACGTTCAGCCCCAGACCATTGTAGGCTTCCATGACCTTTTGGAACTCATTCTTGCGTAGCATGCCGTGGTCGACGAAGATACACGTGAGGTTCTTGCCGATGGCACGGTGGAGCAGGGTAGCGCAGACACTGGAGTCCACACCGCCGGAGAGACCAAGGATGACGCGATCGTTGCCGAGCTGCTCTTTCAGCTCCTTGACGGTGGTGTCGACAAACGAGGCCGGGCTCCACTCCTGACGGCTGCCGCAGATGTCCACAACAAAGTTGCGGAGCAGCTGTGTACCCTGCGTGCTGTGGTACACCTCGGGATGGAACTGCACACACCACACGGGGTTGGTGTCGCTGGCAAAGGCAGCGTACTTCACGTCGGCGGTAGAGCCGATGACATGATAGTCGCTCGGGATAGCGGTGATCGTGTCGCCGTGGCTCATCCACACCTGTGAGTTGGGCTCAAACCCTTTGAAGAGTGGATTGCTGGCATCAAACTGCTGGAGATTGGCGCGGCCGTACTCACGGGTACCGGTCTGCTCTACCTTGCCGCCACCGGAGTAGCTGATGAACTGCGCACCATAGCAGATGCCCAGCACCGGATACTTGCCGATGAACTGGCTGAGGTCTACCTTGAAGGCTTCCTTGTCGTGGACAGAGTAAGGACTGCCGCTGAGGATGACACCGATAACACCTGTGTCGTCCTTAGGAAACTTGTTGTAGGGCAGAATCTCGCAGAAGGTGTCCAGCTCGCGGACACGGCGGCCGATGAGCTGCGTGGTCTGCGATCCGAAATCAAGAATGATAATCTTCTGTTGCATAAACGATATGTTAATGTTGAGTGTGCAATATGGAATGATGAATGCTACAGTGTTTTGAGGAACTGCTCCGCCTCGGCCAGCGTGTCCTGCTTGCCTACGTCGAGGAGTCGAAGGTTGTTTTTGACATATCCCTTGATGGGCACGTCGTGGCAGATCTTAAGATAGAAATCCATGATCGGGAACTTTTCCGGCCAGCCGGCCATCTTGACAAATAGGGTGGGGGAAAAAGTGTGGATGCCACTGAAGGCATACATGTGATAGCGCCCGGCGAGTAGTGGCGGTTGCTCTTCACCGACAGAGAGCGGAAACTTCACTTGTGAGAGTGCCTCACGCACGTCGGGCCACGGCGTCTTCACTTCTCCCGTCTCGATATTCACCCATCCGACGAGAAGCATCTGATCGTTGAAGAGCAGATAGCGACGTGTCTTGCGCCAGCTGACGAGCAACTGCGCGCCTGCCATGACATGGGGCACGCCACACTCCGGACACATCACCTTAGGGTCAAGGCGATAGAACTTGCCGAGGTCGACATTGCTCAGAATGTCCACATTATGAATAAGGATAGGGTAGTGAGGGTCGAAGAGAGGGGCAGCGTGGCGTATGCCGCCACCGGTGTCAAGGAGTTGCTCGCTCTCATCGCTGACGCGGATGTCGAGTCCAAAGTTGTTGTTGGCATTGAGATAGTCCACGATCTGACCGGCAAAATGGTGGACGTTGACCACAAAGCGCGTGACACCGGCATCGCGCAATCTGAGGATTACACGTTTGAGCAGGGGCTCGCCGCCAACCTCCACCAGTGCTTTTGGCAGGTGGTCGGTGAGAGGCTTGAGGCGTGTGCCCAAGCCTGCTGCGAAAATCATTGCTTGCATCATCTCTTAAAAGCTCTTCGCTGTATTGGTGCAAAGATACCAATAATTTATGTTTCTGACAAATTTCGTGGCATCTTTCATGTCTCCATGTCTAAATAAACGACAGATGCTGACAGTCAGCCCGCCAGCATCGTCGTTATGGAATCCTGTTGTTGATCAGAGTTTGTCGCCGTAGCAGAGGTCGCCGGCGTCGCCAAATCCCGGTACGATGTATTTGTGCTCGTTCATTCCCGGGTCGATGGCAGCGCACCAGATGGTGGTCTTGTCGTCGGGGAATACCGACTTGATGTGGTCGATGCCCTCTTCTGTGGCGATGACACAGCAGACGTGGATGCGCTTGGGCGTGCCTTTGGAGAGGAAAGCCTTGTAGCCCAGCTCCATGCTTCCGCCAGTGGCGAGCATCGGGTCGGCAATGATGAGCGTCTTGGCGTCGATGCTTGGCGTGGCGAGATACTCCACGTGTATGCCTACCTTGTGGTGCTCCTTGTCGGTATATTCGCGGTATGCCGAGACAAAGGCGTTGCCCGCATGGTCGAAGATGTTGAGAAAGCCCTGATGAAAAGGCAGTCCGGCGCGGAAGATCGTGGCCAGCACAATCTTGTCCGTCGGCACGTTGACGCGTGCAATGCCTAAAGGTGTGGCCACGTCACGCTGCTCATAGTTGAGCCGTTTGGAAACCTCAAAAGCCTCGTATTCGCCCATCCGCATGATGTTGTTGCGGAAGAGCAGGCGGTTTTTCTGATATTCGGCATCGCGCATCTCGGCCATGTACTGTCCGATGATACTGTTTTCTTTGGATAAGTCAATAACTTCCATCTTATGATTTAGTGTCTTTGTATTTTATATGAACCGTAAAAGGTATGATACAAAGGTACTTAGTTTTTGCAAAGTGTAAATGTCAAAACAGCAAAGAGCCGTCTGTTTTTATAATCTTTAACCTAAAAAGGCTTGTACGGGCGGGAATTTTCTTCTGCAAACTTTTGGGGAGAATTATCTTTTTGCTACCTTTGCATTCGGATTAAATCAAGGTAAAATACCATTCACAACTTAAATACATTTTATAAAATGGCAAAGTTTGATAAATCAGTTTTAGCAAGCTACGGAATTCAGACAGGTACTGCTGAGGTTCTGTACAATCCTTCTTACGAGGTGCTGTTCAACGAGGAGACCAAGGAAGGTCTCGAGGGCTACGAGGTAGGCCACGAGACAGAGCTGGGTGCTGTTGACGTGTTCACAGGTATCTACACCGGTCGTTCTCCTAAGGACAAGTTCATCGTTGACGATGAGACTTCTCACGACACTGTATGGTGGGACTCTGAGGAGTATCACAACGATAATCACCGTGCTACCAAGGAGGCTTGGAACGCTGTGAAGGAGATTGCCAAGAAAGAGCTCTCTAACAAGAAGCTGTATGTCGTTGATGGTTTCTGCGGCACACACCGCGACACCCGCATGAAGGTTCGCTTCATCGTGGAGGTTGCATGGCAGGCTCACTTCGTTACAAATATGTTCATCCGTCCGAAGACAACAGCTGACTTCGAGCAGGAGCCTGACTTCATCGTTTACAATGCCTCTAAGGCTAAGGTCGAGAACTGGAAAGAGCTCGGTCTGCACTCTGAGACTTGTGTGATGTTCAACGTCACCAGCAAGGAGCAGGTGATCATCAATACATGGTATGGTGGTGAGATGAAGAAGGGTATGTTCTCTATGCAGAACTACTTCCTCCCCTTGAAGGGCATCGCTTCCATGCACTGCTCTGCCAACACCGACAAGAACGGTGAGAACACCGCTATCTTCTTCGGTCTGTCTGGTACAGGTAAGACTACTCTGTCTACCGATCCTAAGCGTCTGCTCATCGGTGATGACGAGCACGGATGGGACGACAAGGGCGTCTTCAACCTCGAGGGCGGCTGCTATGCTAAGGTCATCAACCTCGACAAGGATGCTGAGCCTGACATCTACGGCGCTATCACACGTGATGCACTGCTGGAGAACGTTACCGTTGACAAGGACGGTAAGATCGACTTCGCTGACAAGAGCGTGACAGAGAACACACGTGTCAGCTATCCTATCTATCACATCAAGAACATCCAGCGTCCTGAGAGCCAGGGTCCCGCTGCAAAGCAGGTTATCTTCCTGAGCGCCGACGCTTTCGGTGTGCTGCCTCCAGTGTCTATCCTGAATGCTGAGCAGACCAAGTACTACTTCCTCTCTGGCTTCACAGCTAAGCTGGCTGGTACAGAGCGTGGTATCACAGAGCCGACTCCTACCTTCTCTGCTTGCTTCGGCCAGGCATTCCTCGAGCTGCATCCTACAAAGTATGCCGAGGAGCTCGTCCGCCACATGGAGAAGAGCGGTGCTAAGGCTTACTTGGTGAACACAGGTTGGAACGGTACCGGCAAGCGTATCTCTATCCGCGATACACGTGGTATCATCGACCGCATCCTGGATCACGACATCGACAAGGCTCCTACGAAGACCATTCCTTACTTCAACTTCGTCGTTCCTACAGAGCTCGAGGGTGTGAACAAGGACATCCTGGATCCTCGCGATACTTACAAGGACGCTTCTGAGTGGGACGCTAAGGCTAAGGATCTGGCACAGCGCTTCATCAAGAACTTCAAGAAGTACGAAGGCAACGAGGCTGGTAAGGCTCTCGTAGCTGCTGGTCCTCAGCTCTAATCGTCTCAGAAAGTCGATACAGCAAGACGTCCTCTCCTATATATAATAAGGAGTGCAGACTTCTCGTATAGATAGCGGGAGACAGTCTTCAACATATACCTCCTCTGTGCTTTGGCACAGAGGAGGTTTTTTAGTGCCCACACACTAATGATAGCCTGCACAAAATAGATCAATTGTGCTGTTTTCGAGCTCTGTACTTACCTGTACAGACTTTTTTTGTCATAGGAATGAAAATAAACTGAATATTATTTGGAGGATTCTCAACTATTGCTTAACTTTGCAATGTCTTCGTGAGAAGATATACATAAAGTTTCATTAGGTTAGTAGTTTGATAGATTTTTAAGGTAAAGTTAGGATGATGTTATTAGATTTAGAATCTATATCAATGTTGGTTTTGGTCATTTTGATGACCGCACTAAGCGTTTTTTTCTTGGTGAACAACCACGTTGAATAACATTATTCTACAAAGAAGACAGTGCAAGTGATTGTATTGTCTTTTTTTGTGCCCTATCACCAAAAGCACTAAACAAACTTAAAATCACTTGACAAATGCGACTTTTTACATAATATTCAGGAAAAACCGCATTATTTCCGAGAATTCTAAGTAAATTTGCAGCAAAAATAATATAGCGCGCAAAAATGATAAAGAAGTTCTTGGCATTTGCCTGCATGGCATTGGCTATGTTTGGATTTTCTTCATGCCTCAACTCCGATGAAGATGAAATAACCTACTATGACGATACTGCAGTGACCGCATTCTCACTCAGTGCCGCCAACAGATACATCCACACCACCGCTTCTGATGGCGTGACGGACAGCGTGTATAAGACTACGCTGACCGTGACAGGCTATGCCTTTTCCATCGATCAGCAACAACGGCTGATCTATAATACCGATTCCTTGCCAGTTGGTACGGACGCAGCTCATATCCTGGCAACCATTTCCAGCAAGAACAGCGGAAACATCGTGCTCAATCTGAAAGACAAAGCCGGGCAGGATTCATTGGCCTATTACTCTTCCACGGACTCCATTGACTTCACTAATCCTGTACGCCTGCGTGTCTATAACACTCAGGGCACCGCCTATCGCGAGTATACCGTAAAAGTCAACATACATCAGCAAGAGGGCAATGTCTTTTATTGGAACTCTCTGAATGAGCCTGCTCTCCAGACCCTCGCACACCGCCGCATGATCGCCAACGGCAATGACCTCTATCTCTTCGGCTTAAAAGACGGTGCTACCGTAGGATATGTCTACAGCAATCAGGCCTGGAAACAGCTCAGCCGCTCCTTTGGCGCTGATGCCTACAAGAATGTTGCCGTGCAGCAGGGAAGCATCTTTGTCCTTGACGGCAATGCGCTTCTTCGTACCAGCGACGGTGAGCAGTGGCAGACAGTTTCCACACTAACGGGTGTCAAACAGTTGTTGGGCGCAACGCCCGCAAGGCTTTATGCGATGACGGACAACGGCATCAGCTATTCATCAGACCAAGGCACCACATGGACGGCGGATGCTTTGGACGACGCAACAGCCAATCTGCCGGATACAGACTTGAACTTTATCAGCTCCGCAGCGGTCACCAACGACAACACCTACAACCTGCTGCTGATTGGAAACCGCAACGGCAAGACCGTGACATGGGCGAAGGTGGAGGAAAACGGGAGTGGCTCACAGAGCCAGCCGTGGTATCTCTTCACCGACGACGAATATAATCGGAAGACACTGCCCTGCCTCAGCAATCTACAAGTAGTCAACTGTGAGGGCACGCTTCTGGCTGTAGGCGGAGATCTGAAGACGATTTACAGCAGCCGCGATCAGGGACTCACATGGTCGGCAGACACGACCTATACACTTCCCGACGCTGTTGCCGGCACTGCAGTGCCGACAGCCATGACAGTCGGACAGAAAGGAATGATCTACCTCTCGGCATCTGACTCACCCATCGTCTACTATGGACGTCTGACCCGCTACGGGTGGGCAGCGTACTAATCGGTCTTTACAAAACGACGCGTACATGATGTTGCGGCTGATTGCTTCCCTTGTCTTACTGACCACGATGGTGATCCCGTCGACAGCGCAGGACGACAGCGAATACCGGCTCGAGGTCGGTGTCGGAGCAGGAGCGATGGGCTATCTCGGTGACTTCAACGGCAGCCTGACAAAAGATCTCCAGCCTGCCGTGTCGTTGACGGGGCGATATGTCTTCAATCCTTACATGGCATTGCGGATCAACGTAGCCAAAGGCACGATGAAAGGCTCATCGGCTGATGTGGAGACCTATTATCCCGACTATGCCGACCAGGTCTATACCTTTAAGAACTCACTCTATGATGCCTCTGTGCTCTATGAGTTGAATTTCTGGCCTTACGGCACCGGAAGGGACTACAGAGGCGCCAAACGCCTCACGCCCTTCATCTTTGCAGGATTGGGCATGACCTATGCAGATGTGAAAACCAATGGAGCCAAAAAGGGAAAGGTGGCCTTTAACCTTCCATTAGGCGTGGGAATGAAATATAAAATCGGAGAACGGGTGAACATTGGACTGGAATGGTCCATACATTTCGCACAGAACGATGAGCTCGACGGGGTGAAAGATCCCTATCACATCAAAAGCAGCGGACTGTTTAAAAACACTGATTGCTATTCGCTCCTGCAAGCAACACTCACCTACAGTTTCTCGCCCAAATGTACAACGTGCAATAAAGAATTTTAGATATGGCAGAACTCGATATGACAAGGATTCCACAGCACATCGCCATCATCATGGATGGCAATGGGCGTTGGGCTACTGAGCGCGGTAAAGACCGCTCCTACGGTCATCAGGCCGGGGTGGACACTGTGCGCCGGATCACTTCCGAGTGTGTGCGGCTCGGCGTGAAATATCTCACGCTCTACACCTTTTCCACAGAGAACTGGAACCGTCCTGCCACTGAGATCCATGCGCTGATGGGACTCGTGCTGACGTCGCTTGAGGATGAAATCTTCATGAAGAACAACGTCAGATTCCGTGTCATCGGCGACGTGAAGCGCTTGCCTGACGAGGTGCAGCAGAAACTCAAGGAGACCGAAGAGCATACTAAGGACAACAAAGCTATGACGATGGTCGTGGCACTGAGCTACTCCTCGCGTTGGGAAATCACGCAGGCTGTGAAAGACATCATCGAGGAGCGCACACGGCCCTGGCGTCTCGGACGGCAGCATGTCGAGAGCTTTGATATCACAGAAGACCTCATCAACCAGCACATGCAGACGAGCTTCATGCCTGATCCCGACCTGCTAATCCGTACCGGTGGCGAGCTGCGCATCAGCAACTTCCTGCTGTGGCAGATCGCTTACAGTGAGCTCTATTTCTGTGACACCTATTGGCCCGACTTCTCTGAGGAAGACTTGCACAAAGCTATCCTCAGCTATCAGTCGCGCCAGCGCCGCTTTGGCAAGACTGAACAGCAGGTGGAAGAGAATACCGAGGATAACATATAATCATAAACGACAATTCTTTGAAGATGCATCATAATAAGAAAAAAGTCCTGGCAGCTTGTCTTGCTATGGCCATCGTGGCCAGCGTGCAGGCGCAGGAGCAAATCGTACACCCCGACATCAACTATGCCGGCACGCCGCGTGACCTCGTCATCGGCGGCTTCAACGTCTCCGGCATTGACGGTTATGAGGATTATATGCTTACAGGAATCTCCGGACTCTCTGTCGGACAGCACATCTCAGTGCCCGGTACGGAAATCACGGAGGCTGTCAAACGCTATTGGAAGCACGGCCTCTTTTCCGATGTGAAGATCTCGGCCGACTCTATCGTGGGTGATAAGATCTATCTGCATATCTCCCTGAAGGCGCGCCCCCGTGTCTCCACCATCAACTACGTGGGACTGAAAAAGAGCGAGAAAGAGGATATGGAGAAGAAACTCGGTATCCTGCAAGGTGGACAGATCACGCCAAACATGATCGACCGTGCCAAGATCCTGGCCAAGAAATACTTCGACGATAAGGGTTACAAGAATGCAGATATCGAGATTCAGCAGCGTCCCGACGTCACCGGTAAGAACCAGGTCATCCTCGACGTCATCATCGACAAGAAGGATAAGATCAAGGTAAGACATATCTACATCGAGGGAAACAAGTATCTGAGCAACCTCAGAATCAAGGGCGGACTCTTCCATAAGGGCGCCTTTGCCAAGACACATGAGGCAGGAAAGCTCTCTACCTTCCTGAAATCAAAGAAGTTCACCCCCGAGCGCTGGAAAGCAGACAAGGAGAAACTCATCGAGAAATACTACGAGTTGGGCTACCGCGACGCCACGATCTTGAAGGACAGCGTGTGGAACAATGATCCCAAACATGTCAATGTCTACGTCAAAGTAGACGAAGGCAAGAAATACTATATCCGTAATATCCACTGGGTGGGCAATACTGTTTACAACTCAGCCTACCTCTCCAATCTGCTGGGAATGCGGAAAGGTGACGTTTATAATCAGAAGTTGCTCAACAAGCGACTCCGAGAAGACGATGACGCTGTGTCCAACCTCTACTACAACAATGGCTATGTCTTCTCCTCCATAGATCCTGCTGAGCAAAATATCGTCGGCGACTCTATCGACCTGGAGATGCGTGTCTTGGAAGGACCACAGGCCCATCTGAGCCATGTGCGCATCAATGGTAATGACCGACTCTATGAAAATGTGGTGCGCCGTGAGCTTCGTACCAAGCCCGGCGACCTCTTCTCTAAGGAAGCCCTCATGCGTTCTGCACGTGAGTTGGCCTCTATGGGATTCTTCGATCCAGAAAAGGTGACACCGGATGTCAAGCCAAATGCTGAGGACGGAACGGTGGATATCAACTGGAACCTGACACAGAAGTCCAACGACCAGATCGAGTTCTCACTCGGTTGGGGACAGACGGGTATCATCGGACGCGTGGGACTGACGCTCAACAACTTCTCTATGGCCAATCTGTTCAACAAGAATAAGGAACACCGCGGCATTATGCCTATCGGCGACGGTGAGAAGCTCTCCATCGGCGTACAGACCAATGGCTCCTACTATCAGAGCTACAACACCAGCTACTCCACCAACTGGTTTGGCGGAAAGCGGCCTATTCAGTTCTCTGTCGGAGCGTTCTACTCCAAACAGACCGATGTGTCGAGCAACTATTACAACTCAGCTTGGCAGAACAGCTACCTGCAGTCACTCTATGGCTACAATAGTTATTCTTATAACTACAGCAATTACGAGAACTACTACGACCCCGACAAGTATGTCAAACTTCTGGGGGCAAGCATCGGATGGGGCAAGCGTCTGCGCTGGCCCGACGATTACTTCAACCTATCGCTTGAGCTCTCGTTCACCCGCTATATGCTGAAGAACTGGCGCTATTTCTCTGATTTGATGACTACAGGCAACAGCAACAACCTCAACCTGAGCATAGCCATCAACCGCTCGTCAACCGACAACCAGCTCTTCCCACGCCGCGGTTCCGAGTTCACTGCCAGTGTCACACTCACTCCGCCATGGAGTATGTGGGACGGAAAAGACTATAAAAATCTGGCCACAAACCCATATTCTGCCAACTACGTCAGAGAGCAGCAGGAGAAATACCGCTGGATAGAATATAACAAATGGAAGTTCAAGGCACGCACATTCACGGCTCTGACAAGTGCTCAGAAATGCTTCGTGCTCATGACGCGCGTGGAATTGGGTATTCTCGGCAGCTACAACAAATACAAGAAGAGCCCGTTTGAGACGTTCTACGTCGGTGGTGACGGCATGAGCGGCTATTCCAGCACCTATGGCGAGGAAACGATCGGACTGCGCGGTTACGAGAATGGTTCTCTCACTCCTTATGGTTCTGAGGGATATGCCTATGACCGCATGTCGCTGGAGTTGCGCTATCCGTTCCTGTTAGGCAATACGACCATCTACGGACTGACCTTCGTGGAGGGCGGTAACGCCTGGACTGAGACGAGCAAGTTCAATCCTTTCCAGATGAAGCGCTCGGCAGGTGTCGGTGTACGTATCTATCTGCCTATGGTCGGCCTGATGGGTATCGATTGGGCTTACGGCTTCGACAAGGACAACAACGGCAGTAAGGGCGGAAGCCAGTTCCACTTTGTCCTCGGACAAGAGTTCTAAACCGAAGCAAGGAAACATGAGAAGCGTATGACGAAAGGGTGCTTTGACACAACGATAAAGCACCAATCGTCAACGCCGGAACGCAATTCTGTCAACGCCGGAACGCAATTCCGTCAACGAAACGGCTGAAAAGTAAAAAAACACTAAAGGATAAGGGCTTCCCTGTAACATTTAGTTCAGACAAACGTCGCAGGGATAGTCAACTGATCAATAAAAGGAAATTGAATATGAAGCAGATGATTGTAAAAAACAATTGGAGCAGACTGGGGGGCATCCTTCTACTCTGTCTCTTCGCCTTCATGCCATTCTCAAAGGCCAATGCACAGAAGTTCGCATTGGTGGACATGGACTATGTGCTAAAAAACATACCGGCCTATGAGCGTGCCAATGAGCAGCTCAATCAAGTATCAAAGAAGTGGCAGGCTGAGGTAGAGGCTCTGAACACAGAAGCTGCCACCATGTATAAGAACTATCAGAATGAGATGGTATTCCTCTCACAGGAGCAGAAAAAAGCCAAGCAGGAGCAGATCATGCAGAAAGAAAAGGAAGCTGCTGACCTCAAACAAAAATATTTTGGCCCCGAAGGCGAGCTCTTTAAGAAACGCGAGAGCCTGATGACGCCCATCCAGGAAGAGATCTACAATGCGGTGAAGGACATCTCTGAGCTCCGTGGCTACAGCCTCGTGCTCGACCGTGCCTCTGATACCGCTATCATCTTCGGCTCGCCGAAGATCGACATCTCAGACGAGGTGCTCCAAAAACTGGGATATGGAAAGTAAAAGACAATAAAAACAATAAAAACAATCAATCATGAAAAAGTTACTTTTAATGTTAATGCTGATGGCTCCTTTGGCTACTTTCGCCCAGAAGTTCGGCAAAGTCAACACACAGACCATCATGCAGAATCTGCCTGAAATCGCTAAGATCAACGGAGAACTCCAAGCTACTGCCAAGCAGTACGAGAATGACTTGAAAAGCATGCAGGACGAGTTGAAGCGTCAGAGCGATGCTTATGACAAGGCAAAGAGCACGATGAATCCTACTGCTCAGAAGCAGAAGGAAGAAGAACTCAACACGCTCTATCAGAAGATCCAGCAGACCTATAGCGACAACCAGCAGGCTCTGCAGAAGGCACAGCAGGACAAGATGCAGCCTGTCGTGGAGAAAGTGCGCAAAGCCATTGAGAATGTCGGCAAGACAGGTGGTTTTACCTACATCTTCGAAGAGGGTGCCGCTGTCTACACAGGCACCAATGTAGAGGATGTCACCGCTAAGGTGCAGGCCGAAATCAACAAGATGAAGTAAACGGCATTGCTCTTTCCTCGGCATGACGAGGAGCTGGGGTGAGGGTGCGCTACGTGGCATACCCTCACCTCTTGCTGTCTTTTAAGGACTGTGCCTTCGCTTCGTGCAATCATATACCACGGTGTCGCTGGCGCAATCGTTATCCATTTACCGTCTCCGTATTGTCAACATAAATCATTCCAACCATGAGGCATTTGTTTGTTAGTGCTTTTTTTCTGTTTCTCGGCAGTCCGCTTTTTGCCCAGAGTACAGTGTCATCTACGGTGTCATCCACAGCTACGGTGCCGTCTCAGCAGGCAGCGCCGTCGTTTCATTATGGTTTTCTAAGCTGTCAGAGTGCTTTAGAGGCCATGCCAGGCTATGCAGATGCCAGGCGTTCTTTAGCCGACTTGAAGGCAAAATACGATGCCGAGATGAAACGCGTGGAGGATGAGTTCAATGCCAAATACGAGGCTTTTCTCGATGGCCAAAGCACCTTCGCACCGTCGATCCGCGAAAAACGGCAGGCTGAACTGCAGGAACTGATGGAGAAAAACCAGGCATTCAAGGATCAGGCCAAGCAATATCTCAAGAATGCAGAGCAGGACGCTTACCAGCCTTTGCGTGAGAAACTGGCGGCAGCCATCCAGCGTGTGGGACATGCCAAGGGACTGGCTTTCGTGCTCAACACCGACAACGGCACACTGCCTTTTGTCAATCCAGAGATGGGAACAGACATCACCGCCGATGTGCTGTCGGCTGTCAAATAGCAGCGGTGACATCCCCTTAGTAAGGAGACTGTCTGTGGCTGTCATATAACCATCTGTAGCTGTCATATCTGTAATGTAGCTGTCAATTATAATAAGGAGTAGTGAGATGAAAACAAACATTGATGATCAGGCCGAGAAGTCTGAGGCCGTTCAAGAGTCTTTCCCGCCAGCACCGGGTCCCATAGGCATTTTTGATTCCGGCTATGGCGGATTAACCATATTGCATGGCATCCGACAGTTGTTGCCTCAGTACGATTATATCTATCTTGGCGACAACGCACGAGCTCCTTATGGTCCCCGCTCGTTTGATGTCGTCTATGAATTTACGCGTCAGGCCGTACAGAAGCTCTTCGAGATGGGCTGTCAGCTGGTGATCCTTGGCTGTAACACCGCATCGGCAAAAGCGTTGCGCTCGATCCAGCAACATGATCTGCCACAGTGGGATCCCAAGCGGCGTGTGCTCGGCGTCATCCGGCCTACGGCAGAAATCATCGGAAAGCTCACACGCAACGGCCATGTGGGACTGCTCGCCACAGAAGGCACGGTGAAGAGCCATAGCTACGACATGGAGATCGCTAAGCTTTGGCCCAACATCAAGGTGACGGGGCAGGCCTGCCCGTTTTGGGTACCCTTGGTGGAATACAACGAGGCAGACTCGCCCGGTGCAGACTATTTTGTCAAGAAGCGCATCGATCAGCTCATGCAACTCGATCCCGATATCGACACGATCATCCTGGGCTGTACCCATTTCCCGCTGTTGATGCCAAAGATCCTGAAGTATGTGCAGCCCGGCGTGCGCATTGTTCCTCAGGGAGAGTATGTCGCCGACAGCCTGAAAGACTACCTCCTTCGCCACACCGACATGGCTTCGCGGCTGACCACCGGCGCCACGGTCAAGTACTATACGACCGAGAATCCCGACAAGTTCAAGGAGAGCGCTTCCATCTTCCTCCATGAGCGAGTGCACGTAGAACATATAGAATTAGGATAAAACTTCAAATATTCATTTGCTATGCAAGAAACCAGACAGAACCGAATCGCCCGACTCCTTCAGAAGGAGCTGGCTGAGATATTCCAAAGTCAGACACGTGCCATGCACGGTGTCCTCGTCAGCGTCACCCGTGTGCGCATCAGTCCAGACCTGAGCATTTGTACGGCTTATCTGAGCATCTTCCCTTCTGCAAAGTCAGAAGAACTGCTCAACAACATCAAGGCCAACGAGAAGAGCATCCGCTATGAGCTCGGACGCCGTGTCCACAACCAGTTGCGCATCATCCCGGAGCTTCGTTTCTTCATCGACGACAGTTTGGATTATATCGACCATATCGACGAGTTGCTCAATAAGAAGTAATAGAGGTTTTCAATGAATTTTCCGTTCTTTGTGGCGCGCCGCTATCTCTTCTCCAAGAAGAAGACCCACGCCATCAATGTGATATCCCTGATCTCTGTCATCGGAGTGGCTGTGGCTACGATGGCCCTCGTCATCGTGTTGTCGGTGTTTAACGGCTTCCATGACCTGGTGGCCAGCTTCTTCACAAACTTCGACCCACAGTTGAAGGTTGTGCCTGTGGAGGGAAAGACCGTACCAGCCGATGATCCGATTCTCACAAAGATCAGTCATTTCCCAGAAGTCGACGTTGCCACGGGTACCGTGGAGGACATGGCATTGGCCATCTACAACGGCAAACAGGCCATGGTGACGATAAAAGGTGTGGACGACAACTTCCCGCAGCTCACTCATATCACCGAGATACTCTATGGCGACGGGCAATTCCAGCTCCACACAGCCAACCTGCAGTATGGTACGCCGGGCATCCGTCTGGCTCAGACCTTGGGCTTGGGAGCCAATTGGAAAGGCTATCTCAAGATCTATGCACCGCAGCGTGAGGGCCAGCTCGACATGACCGATCCTCAGTCGGGCTTTGTCGTCGACTCGCTGATCTCCCCCGGTGTGGTATTCTCAGTCAATCAGGGTAAGTACGACAAGAGTTATATCGTCACCAGTCTGGGCTTTGCTCAGAACCTGTTCAACCAGCAGGGCATGGTGTCCGCCTTGGAGCTGAGACTGAAACCAGGCTCGAATTTTGAAAGCGTCAAGGCCCGGATGCAGCAGGTCGCCGGTAAGAAGTATCAGGTTCTCGACCGCTTCGAGCAGCAGCGCGACACGTTCAAGATCATGAAAGTGGAAAAGCTCATGGCTTATATCTTCCTGACGTTCATCCTCATCGTGGCGTGCTTCAACATCATCGGCTCGCTCTCGATGCTGATCATCGACAAGAAGGACGATGTCGTCACGCTGCGCAACTTAGGAGCCTCTGACAAGCAGATCCGCCGCATCTTCCTTTTCGAGGGGCGCTTGATCAGTGTCTTCGGAGCCATCTTTGGCATTTTGCTGGGCTTATTGCTCTGTTGGCTGCAGCAGCAGTACGGCTTTGTGAAGATGGGCAGCAGCGACGGTACGTTTGTCGTCAACGCCTATCCGGTGAGCGTCCACTACAGCGACGTGTTGCTGATCTTCCTCACTGTCATCGCTACGGGCTGGCTCGCTGTATGGTATCCTGTACGGAAAAGCCTTGAAAAGTAGAGAACTAAGGGAAAAATAGGAGACTAAGAGTATAAAATAGGAAACTAAGAGTATAAAAAAACTGTTGCCAGTCACCGTCACTGACGGTTCTGACAACAGCGAAAAGGATATCAGTGCAATGAAACGCCATGTGCCGTTTCATTGCACTTTTTGTTTGCATGTCATCGAATAGATATAATTCCAGAGAAAATAAAACGCTGCGGCTGCTATCAGACCGCCCAGGACATCGATGGCATAGTGGGCGCGGATATACACCGTGGCGAAGCATATCAGCACCACAAAGGGCAGCAACGTGAAGAACAGTCCTTTGCTGCGGGCACGTCCTGCCATCAGCAGTGCAATCACCGATATGCCTACATGCGAGCTGGGGAAAGCCGCTGTGGGATGCTCGCCCGCGTTGTGCACGTCAGTGATGAGGTGATAGAAGATGCCGTCGCTGTATCCGGGGCTTTTCATCATCTCGGTGTGGGTGCTGAAATAGTCCGCTACGTTGGGAAAGATGCCGGCGGCTATCTTCTGGATGCCCACCGCATGATAGTAATACATCGGTCCGGCAACGGGCAGGAGGTCGTAGATGGCGTAGAAACTAAAAAACGATGCCAGGATGACGAGGGCGCAACGCTCGAAGTCGTCGTAGCGCTTGAAGAAATAATAGACAATCGTGCCCACGAAAAGAAGGAAGTAGCTCGCGTAGGCCATGTCGAGAATCTCACTGATCCAGTGCTGCGGGAAATGCTCACAAAACACCAGTGCAGGTTGAAAGCCAAAGAGCTGCTGCTCGAGCGACGCAAAGACGTGATCGAGGTTGGGCAACATGCGGTTGATCTGATAAGTATCGCCGTACCACCAGCTCAGCATCACCAGTTGCATCAACACCCTCAGCAATCGTGTCACACGGCAGGGGATAAGCCGATAGACCACCCACATGGCCATGGTGATAGCACCCAGTTTTACTCTGTCCCAAATCATTGCTTCGGGATGCTGCACCTTGGTGAAGCAGAAGAGAATGATGAGCAGTGTGAAGACCATGTAGCCGATAACCACCCATTCCAGGAGCATCGGACCCTTGTGGGGATGCTTTTCGATTTCAAACCATTTCTTGAGTTGCATTATAGCCAATTGTTTTCTTGATACCATTTCACGGTGAGCTTTACGCCGCGATGGAGTTGATACTGGGGATGAAAGCCGAGCTCGTCGCAAGCGGGCTCTATGTCGCAGCGCCAGTTGCGTTGTCTGAGGATATTGTATTTATCATTGTTCAGGGCAGTGATATGTCCTGTGAGTCTGCCGTAGTACTCTCCGCACCAGGTGACGAGCCTCAGCACGGCGATTGGTGCCTTGATGCGTATCCACCATGGACGTCCCATGGCCTGACGCAGCTCGTTGCTGAATGTGGAGCTCTGATAGACCTCTCCGTCAGAGAGGAAGTATTTCCGTCCCGACATGCCGTGGTCGAGAGCCAGGAAGACAGCCTGTACCACGTCCTTGACATATACGAAGGTGATGTCCTGCCGTTTGAAGCCTACCGCAAAGTCGACGTGCTGCTTGATGCTTTTGGCCATGAGGTAGTAGTCCTTTTCCCTTGGACCATACACACCGGTGGGTCTGAGAACGATATAGTTGAATTCGTTGCCCACGCTGTCGAGGAATTTCTCGGCCATGAGTTTACTGCGCCCGTATGCGGTGTTGGGTCGTGGCGTATCGTGCTCGGTGATGCTGTGATAGGGTTGTTGTTCCCTGATGGCCCCGAAGATGCTCAGACTACTCATGTAGATGAAGCGTCGCACCGGCATGTGCAGTTCCAAGATGGCTTCCACCAGATTGCGTGTTCCCTCGTAGTTCACGCGGAAGAAGTCGTTGGGATGCAGGCATTTCGTCACACCGGCGGCATGTACGACATAGTCGAAATCATGTCCACGGAGCTGCTCCACGAGCTTGTCCTTGGAGTTGAAGTCCAGTTCGATGAAGTGGATGCGCGGGTCTTGCAGATAGGCGCGCGAGCTGCTCTTGCGCACGGCGGCCCATGTATCGAAGCCTCTTCTGAGTGCTTCCTCAACGATAAAACTGCCAATGAAGCCACTGGCACCGGTAATGAGAATGTTCATAGTTTCTATTTGCTTACAAAGATACTACATATTTCAGATTTTAAGCAAAATAATCCAAACGATATTAGGATTATTCATTTCTTTTTCGTTAATTTGCATCACAAATTCATCTTTTAGATCATTAGCCTATGGGAAAAGGTAAGAAAGCGGGTAAGCGCATCACTAAAAAGCAGCTTTCCCAACAGTTGGAACAATTCTTCTCATCGCAACCAGGAAAGAAACTAACACTGAAAGACATATTCCGTGCGCTTCACCTTGACACGCATCCATTGAAGATGCTTGCCATGGACATCATGGAAGAGATGGCATGGGACGATTTTATCACCAAGAAAGGTGAGAACGCTTATCAGCTCAATACCAAAGGACAGGTGCAGGAGGGTACCTTCGTGCGCAAGCCAAACGGCAAGAACTCGTTCCTCGCCGACGGCAGCGACAAGCCCATCTTCGTGGCAGAGCGCAACTCCATGTCGGCACTTACGGGCGACCGTGTAAGGGTGTCGTTCATGGCACGCCGCCAGAAACATATCAAGGAAGCCCAGGTCATCGAGATTCTCAGCCGTGCCAAGGACACCTTTGTCGGCCGGTTGCGTGTGGACCGCGACATTGCCTTCTGTGTTACGCAAAACAGCACCTTCGTGCAGGATATCCTAATTTCCAAGAAGAAACTCAAGGGCGGAAAGACCGACGACAAGGTGCTCGTGAAGATCGTTCAGTGGCCTGACGAGAACCATAAGAATCCGATTGGCGAAGTCGTCGACGTGCTGGGCAAAACCGGAGAGAACAATGCCGAGATGTGCTCCATTCTCGCACAGTACGGCCTGCCCTATAAGTATCCAAAGAACGTGGAGGACGCCGCGGAGAAAATCACGGGCGAGATCACGCCCGAGGACGTTGCCGAACGTGAGGACTTCCGCGATACATGGACCTGCACCATTGACCCGGCTGATGCCAAAGACTTCGACGATGCCCTGTCCATCAAGAAACTCGACGAAGGACTCTATCAGGTGGGCGTGCACATTGCCGATGTCTCGCACTATGTCACCGAAGGCAGTATCATCGACCGCGAGGCCGTGAAGCGTGCCACGTCGGTCTATCTCGTCGACCGCACAATACCGATGTTGCCCGAGCGCCTTTGCAACTTCGTCTGCTCGTTGCGACCCAATGAGGACAAGCTGACGTTTAGTGTCATCTTTGATCTCGACGAGGATGCCAATGTCAAGCGCTCGCGCATCGTCCACACGATCATCCGCTCCAACCGTCGCTATGCTTATGAGGAGGCACAGCAGGTGCTGGAGGACAACGGTGTCGTGGACGGACAGGGACAGCCGGCTCCCGACCCGGGGGCAGCAGGCTATAAGGATGAGTACGGATGGGAGCTCTGTACCCTTGACCGGCTTGCCAAGAAGCTGCGTGAAAGAAGATTTAAAGACGGCTCTGTGAAGTTCGACACCGAGGAACTCCATTTCGACGTCGACGAGAAAGGCCATCCCACCCGTTGCTACTTCAAGCGGTCGAAGGATGCCAACAAGCTTATCGAGGAGTTCATGCTCCTTGCCAACCGCACGGTAGCCGAGAGTGTGGGCCGTGTGCCCAAGGGCAAGAAAGCCAAAGTATTCCCTTATCGTATCCACGACAACCCGGATCCGGAAAAGATGGAAACGCTCCGGCAGTTCATCGTCAAGTTTGGATATAAGGTCAAGACCGACGGCACACGCGGTGCCATGGCCAAGAGCATCAACAAGCTCATGGACGAATGTGAGGGAAAGCGCGAGCAGAAACTCGTGCAAAGCGTGGCACTGCGTGCGATGATGAAGGCAAAGTACAGTGTGCACAACATCGGACACTTCGGACTGGGATTTGAGTATTACACTCACTTCACTTCGCCAATCCGCCGCTATCCCGACACGATGGTGCACCGGTTGCTGACAAAATATCAGCAGGGCGGGCGCTCGGCCAACGAAAAGCACTATGAGGAGCTCTGCGAGCACTGCTCCGATATGGAACAGATCGCACAGAACGCTGAGCGTGATTCCATCAAGTACAAGATGGTGGAGTTCATGGGTGACCATATCGGCGAGGTGTACGACGCACATATCAGCGGCATCACCAGCTATGGCATCTACGCCGAGATAGACTCCAACCACTGCGAGGGCATGGTGCCCATGCGTGATCTTGATGATGACTACTACGACTTTGACGAGAAGAACTTCCTGCTCCGTGGTCGTCGCCACCATCACAAGTATCAGCTTGGCGACCCGATACGTATCCGTGTGGACCGTGCCAACATGGAGCGGCGTCAGCTCGACTTTGTCATCGCCAAGGACGGTGATGACGGCAAGACGGACGCACACTCGACTTCAAGTCAGCATGACGATACGCGCGCCGCCATATCCGACATGGGCAACATTGCCGCTGAGGCTGCCAAGAGCAGAGGCCGCCATCAGGGCAAAGGCCACCGCGGTTCCGGCAAGAAGAAAAAGTAACACCATAAAGGGACGGATCTTTCGGGGACCGTCCCTTTTTCTATAGCCATTCCACAAGTGAGTCTTCTTTTGCAACTCTATCCTTTTTTATCGAATAAATGCTTGCATATATGGGGGAAATGGCGTATATTTGCAGAAAAGACAAGTGCAGGTGAAAGAAACGATGAGAAAGGATTTCAAGAAAATACCCTATGGCATTGCAGACTTCAAGCAGGTGCGGAAGGAAGGACTTTATTTGGTAGATAAGAGCATGTTCTTCGAGCGGATGGAGCAGGCGGGACACTTTCTGTTCCTCGTACGCCCGCGCCGCTTTGGCAAGAGTCTGTTCCTGAACATGCTTGAAGCCTACTACGACATCAACGAGAAGGACAACTTCCAGGAGTTGTTCAAGGGAATGTATGTGGCAGACCATCCGACGGAGTACCACAACAGCTTCCAGGTGTTGCATCTCGACTTCTCGCGTGTGGGTAGTGATGTGGATCGCTTGCGAGAGAACTTCGACCTTTACATGGAGGTGCGCTGCGATAGCTTCGCAAAGGCCTACGCACGATTTTATCCTGATACCTTCGCAGATGAGTTGAAACAGATAAAGAGAGGGGAGCAAAAACTTAACTTTATCAGTGATGCAGCCCATGCAGCAGGCTATCCACTATACCTTATTGTTGACGAATACGACAACTTTACCAACAACGTATTGAATGTAAAGGGACAAAAAGCTTACCATGACCTTACTCACGGCACGGGCTTCTACCGCGACGTGTTTAAGATCTTCAAGCCGATGTTCCACCGCATCATCATGCTCGGCGTCGCCCCCATCACGCTTGACGACCTGACAAGTGGTTACAACATCGCGCTGAACATGACCATCGACTCGCGCTTCAACCAGATGCTCGGCTTCTCAGAGGAAGACGTGCGACAGATGATTCGTTATTACAAAGAGGTTGGTGCTATCAAGCCGGAAGTTACAGAGGACAGCATCATCGACGATATCAAACCGTGGTATGACAACTATTGCTTTGCAGAGGACAGCTTCGGTACTGAGCCCAGTATGTTCAACAGCGATATGGTCTGCTACTATATGAGTACGCTTATCGATACCGGACACAAGCCGAAAGAGATGGTCGACCCGAATACAAAGACCGATTATAAGAAGCTGCGCAACCTTATTGAGATCGGCAACATGACGGAGGAGCGTCGACAAACCATTTACGACATCGTGCACACGGGTTACACCTTTGCGATGATCAACAGCTACTTCCCTGCGGAGAGCATTACCGACGAGGACAACTTCGTCAGTTTGCTCTTCTACTACGGCATGCTCACCATTCGCGGCACCTTAGGCGCTATGCTGAAGTTGGGCATTCCGAACAACAACGTGCGCATACAGTACTACAACTACCTCATGCTGGCCTTCCAGCAAATTCACCCTATCGCGGTCTCGCAGCTAAACATCCCGTTCTACCAAGCTGCCATGGAAGGCAACTGGCGCCCGATGATGGACTATATCCTCAAGGCTTATCACGACACCACCGCCGTGCGACAGCTCATCGAAGGCGAGCGCAACCTGCAAGGCTTCATGAATGCGTTTCTCTCGCTTGCCCCTTATTACCTTGTCGCTCCCGAGATGGAATTCTCCCACGGCTATTGCGACTTCTTCCTGTTGCCCAACTATACAGTCTACCCGATGGTTGCCCACAGCTATATCTTAGAGCTGAAGTATCTCAAGACCGACACTGCCGACGCTGAGGCTGCCCAGCAGTGGACCGAGGCCGTCACGCAGATCAAGACCTACGCCGCCGACCGTAAGTTGCAAACAATGCTCCACGGCACGAAGCTCCACCTCATCGTCGTGCAGATCAAAGGCTACGATGTGGTGAAGATGGAGGAAATAAGATAAAGGCAGAAAAGTGAAAAGGTAGAAGAGTAAAAAGAAACATAAGAAGGAAAGAAGTAAAAAAGAGACTTGTTGCCTTGTGTGGGCAGCAACTTCTCATTGTTGTGTTTTCTGACAAAAAACGGGCTCTGAGAATCGATTTTTTTGAACGAAAACCTCCCTTGGGCTGATTTTTGCAAAAAATAGCGTGTTTTTGTATCTGTAAGATAATCAGCATGTTATAAATATATGTGTGTGTCGTAGAAAGTAGAAAACGTTTTTCGCGCAAAATTCTCTAGAGAATTTTCGGTCAAAACACTGAGATGACCTTATCATCTCACTTTTCTGACCGTGTCAAAACACTGAGATGACAGCGACAAACAATTTTTTGTGCCTAAGAAAAGACAAAAAACAGGTGAAAAAGCTTGCTTTTTCTGATTTTCAACAACGAAGAGTGATAGATCATTCTCTAGATTGAAAGAAAATGTTGAAGACGTTTTGTAAATAAATTATGCCACAATACACTTGAGAAACATGCGTGTTTTCTATGAGCAAGCAAAGAGTATTTTTGTGCTGGACTAAATTTGAGTCAATTTGGACCAGCCTGTTTCCATTTTAATTTCGTAAGTTTGCAAGCGGAAACGGATAGTTTCCATTAAAAAAGCAGTTGATTATATATTATCCAAGAGGGAACGACGCAGATAGGCTGTGTTCCCTCTTTTGTTTTCTTTCCGGTGTTTCTGTCCGTCATCATCCTTTTTTGCATGCTTACAACCAATCTCAACTCCCCCATTGTCCAGTGCTATTCTTCTTTGCCATTATTGTCTATTTCGAAATAAATCATTAACTTTGCATCTATAAAAAATAACGTTTGGGAATATGGAACAGAATTTATTGATTTATAATACGCTCACCCGCAGCAAGGAGCTCTTCAAGCCTTTGAACGCTCCCCACGTGGGCATGTATGTTTGCGGACCTACTGTCTATGGCGATCCGCACTTGGGCCACGCCCGTCCCGCAATCACCTTTGACGTGCTCTTCCGCTATCTGAAGCATCTGGGCTACAAGGTTCGCTACGTGCGCAACATCACCGATGTGGGCCATCTCGAGCACGACGCCGACGAGGGCGACGACAAGATCGAGAAGAAAGCACGGCTGGAGCAACTCGAGCCCATGGAGATCGCACAATACTATACCAACCGCTATCACAAGGCCATGGACATGCTCAACGTGCTGCCGCCGTCGATAGAGCCACACGCAACGGGACATATCATCGAGCAGGAAGAGCTTGTCAAGGAGATCATGAACAATGGCTTCGCCTACGAAAGCAATGGCTCTATCTACTTCGACGTGGAGAAATACGACCAGAAATACCACTACGGCATCCTCTCCGGACGCAATCTCACCGACATCAAGGACAACAGCCGTGAGCTCAACGGAGTGGGGGAGAAGAAGCATCAGTACGACTTCGCCCTATGGAAAAAGGCTACACCGGAGCATATCATGCGCTGGCCCAGTCCCTGGAGCCAGGGTTATCCCGGCTGGCACTGTGAGTGCACGGCCATGGGACGCAAGTATCTCGGCAACCACTTCGACATCCATGGCGGTGGCATGGACTTGATCTTCCCGCATCACGAGTGCGAGATCGCTCAGGCTGTAGCCTCCCAAGGCGATCAGATGGTGCACTACTGGATGCACAACAACATGATCACCATCAACGGACAGAAGATGGGTAAGAGCCTCGGAAACTTTATCACACTCGAGCAGTTCTTCACCGGCAACCATCCCACACTGGAGCAGGCCTATTCGCCCATGACAATCCGCTTCTTCATCCTCTCGGCTCACTATCGCGGCACGGTGGACTTCTCCAACGAAGCACTCAAGGCCGCACAGAAAGGCTACGACCGTCTGATGAAAGGCATCAAGGACTTGGCCCGCGTGCAAGCTGCCAAGGGATCGCAACCCGAGGTGCAGAAGTTTGTCAAAGAACTGCGTCAGCGCTGCTACGACGCCATGAACGACGACCTGCAGACACCGCTGGTCATCAGCGCGCTCTTTGAGGCTTGCCATCTCGTCAACCAGCTTGTCGACCACAAGGCTAAGATCTCTGCCGACGATCTCAAGGAACTCGGCGACACCATGCGCCTCTTCACCTTCGACCTGCTGGGCTTGAAAGACGATGCTGCTGAGGGTAACGCCAGCCGAGAAAAGGCTTATGGCAAGGTCATGGAGATGGTGCTGCGCCTGCGCCAGCAGGCCAAGGAGGCCAAAGACTGGGCTACCAGCGACCAGATCCGAGACGCACTCAACGATGCAGGCTTTGTCATCAACGACACCAAGGACGGAACGACCTGGTCGCTGTAAAAGACAGAGTAAACATATTATAGACATAGTAACATAGTAAACACAAGTCACACTATATGTTTACTATGTTACTATGTCTTTTTTATTTATGTTACTCTGTCTAAAAGAAAATCATTATCTTTGTATCATAAAATCTACGGTATATGAAGAAAATAGCAGTTTTTACTTTGGCTCTGCTCGCCGCTATGCCGCTTGCAGCACAGAAGCGGGCGTTCACCATCGAGGATATCTATCGGTTGCAATACGCTTCCGGTCCGACCGTGTCGGCCACCGGGGCACTGGCCTACGGCACCAGCCGCTCTGACCTGAAGGCTCAGAAGAGCTACAGCAACATTGTCGTGAACGGCAAAACCATCACCACTGACAACAAGAGCTTCTCGCCGTTCTGGTCGGCCGACGGACGCACACTCTACTATGTCTCCACGGCCAGCGGCTCATCTCAGCTTTATGCCTGGCGAGACGGCAAGGCTACGCAGCTCACCGACTATGCGCTGGGCATCGACGGCGCCACCGTGTCGCCCGACGGCAACTTGATTGCCTTCGCCGCAGAGGTTGATCCAGAGATCGGCGGCGCGGACGGCAAGGCCAACAAAGCCGCCATCGAGCGCAAGGCTAAGAATCCTATACAGGCACATATCGCTGATCATCTGCTCTATCGCCATTGGACAGAATACAGCGACGGGAAGTATTGGCATATCATCGTCTATAATCTCAAGAACAAGACCTACACCGACGTCACGCCGGGACGGTTCCACTCACCGGTGTTCTCGCCCAGTGGTCCTTCGGGCTTTGTGTTCTCACCCGACTCCAAGGAGCTTTGCTATCTGAGCAACCACGACGAGCATCCTGAGGCCACGACGAATTGCGACCTCTGGGTAGTGCCCGTGACCGGCGGCGAGGCAAAGAACATCACGGCTGAGAATAAGGCTTGGGACGGCTCGCCGCAGTATTCGCCCGACGGACGCTACATCGCCTACCGCTTCCAGCGCACGCCCGGCTACGAGAGCGACCGTTTCATCCTCGGACTCTACGACCGTAAGACGGGGCAGAAGCGTGTGCTCACCGAGAAATTCGACAACTGGGTCGACGACTATAAATGGACTTCGGACTCCAAGGCTATCTATTTCTTAGGGGAGGAGCGTGGCTATGAGCCCCTCTATCGTGTCGACTTGAAGAACGACCGCATCACTAAGGTCATCGCCAACCGCGCTATCGGCAGCTTCGACTTCGACGGTAAGGGCGGATTCTACTATACTTATTCGCGCACCGGCAAGCCCTCGGCTATCTACCACGCCACCGCCAAGGCCATCGCGGCAGCCAAGGGACGTGCGGAGCTGAAGGAGACGCAGGTGACACATCTCAACGACAGTCTGGAGGCCACGGTGGACATCCGACCCTCGGAGACCATGTGGATCAAAGGAGCCAAAGGCGACTCTGTCGAGGTGTTCATCGTGAAACCACACGGCTTCGACCCCAACAAGAAGTATCCATTGGTCATCAATGTGCACGGTGGACCACAGATGCAGTGGATGGATTCTTTCCGTCCCGACTGGCAAGTCTATCCCGGTGCTGGATATGTAGTGGCTTATCCCAATATCCACGGCTCCACGGGCTACGGACAGCAGTTCTGCCGCGACATCAGCGGACATTGGGGCAGCTATCCCTTCGAAGACTTTATGAAGGCCACCGACAAGCTCGCGCAACTCGCCTACGTCGACTCTACGCGCATGGGAGCCATGGGATGGAGCTACGGCGGCTATTTCATGAACTGGGTACAAGGACAGACCAAGCGCTTCAAGTGCCTCGCCTCGATGATGGGACTCTTTGACCTGCGCTCGATGTGGGGCGCTACAGAGGAGCTCTGGTTCCCCAACTTCGACCTTGAGGGACAGCCCTGGAACTCAGAACTCTACACCAAGTGGAGTCCGTCGAACTATGTGAAGAACTTCGCCACGCCTACGCTGATCATCACCGGTGAGCGGGACTATCGTGTCAGCTACACACAGAGCCTGCAATATTTCTCCACGTTGCAGTCGCTGGGCATCCCCTCGCGTCTGATCGTCTTCAAGAACGATGGTCACTGGCCTAGCACGCTGAAGTCCATGCCGCTCTACTACAATGCCCACCTCGAGTGGTTCCATAAGTATCTTGGCGGTGCGCCCGCTCCCTGGGACAGCGAGAAGATGGTGCAGCAAGGTGAATGGTAAAAAACACATGATAGAGAGGTCTCTGAAGGACCTCTCTATTGTTTTAGTGACATGCAGTGCTTTTATCTGTAAAAAAGAGTGGAGAAAAGGTGCAACCAAACGGAAAAAGACGTATCTTTGTAGACAAAACAAAGAAATGATGTCAACAGCACCTAAATCCTAAGATTATGGCAAGACTTTGGCAAGACGATTACTGGTTGTTGCTCCTGCAACTCTATCTCAAGGCTCCGCAAGGCGTGAAGCCCCTCTATAGCCGCGCACTCATCGACGTGGCATTGCGCACCCATCTCAAACCGCAGTATATCTATCGCAAGCTCTCCCGCCTGCGACGCATCGACACACCATTGCTCCAGGAACTGTGGAACCGCTATGCTGAGAAGCCTGCACGACTGAAAGCCGTGGTGAAAAAACTGCAGATGATGGATGGTTTCGGCAATGCCGAGGAGTTCTACGACGGAGTGGAGGCTACCAGAGAGTGGGAACGCGACTTCAAGCCCGTCAGTGCCGAAGAGGCCGCAAGGGGCAAGGATGCCGTCACACCGGTGAAGCTCATCGCCATCCTCGACCTTTACTACCAACTGGTGCCGGCGACGATGGTTCCCAGCACACCCGAAGTAGCGGCACTGGCAAAGTTGTTGCGTATGAGCGCGCAGGAGGTTGCCGACATCATGACCGTCTATCAGGCCTGCGATCCTTTCCTCAGTGAGGACGAGGGACGCAAGAGTCCGCTCTATGAGCCTTGCCGAAACATCTGGCGACGCTTTGGCAATGACGATCCCGAAAAACTGGCCGCACTGGCCGCACAACTCAAAGATTACTGGAAATAGACTCTCCCCCTACATAGCATGTTATGGCACAAAAGTTAATACAAACCGAAACGCAGCAACAACTCCAGCAGCAAAGGCTCTCACAGCAGCAGATGCTGCAGGTGAAACTACTGGAGATGCCCTTGGCAGAACTCGAGCAAAACGTCAATGCTGAGCTCGATGACAACCCGGCATTGGAGCAAGACGACCATGAGCCTGACGAGTTTGGGGTGAGCGACGGCCACGATGACCGTCTGTCCGACGCTGACGGCGATGGCGAACAAGAAGACTACGAGGAGAAATCTGAGCGGGAAGAGCGTGAGGATGCCTTGGACAGTGCCCTTGAGGATCTGGGACGCGACGACGCAATGCCCTCAGCCGAATCCTCTTACTATGGCGGATCCGGCACTGACGACGCTGACCGGGAAGAGATGGTGTGGGGAGACACGACATCGTTCTACGACAAACTGAAAGAACAGATGGGAGAGCTCGAACTCACCGAACAGCAGCAGACGATCATGGAATATCTGATCGGATCGCTCGACAGTGACGGACTGCTGAGAAAAAGCCTCGACGACATCGCCGACGAACTGGCTATCTATCACAACATCGACGTATCCACATCGGAGATAGAAAAGCTACTCAAACTTCTACAGACCTTTGATCCGGCCGGTATCGGGGCGCGAAACCTACAAGAATGTCTGTTGCTGCAGATACAACGAAAGCCGAAAGGAAAAGTGCGGGAACTGATGGAAAGCATCATCAAAGCCCATTTCGAAGATTTCACACACAAACGGTGGGACAAAATCTCGCAGTCCTTGCAACTCAACGAAGAGCAGGCCACAGCTCTGCGCAACGAGCTCCGACGGCTCAACCCGAAACCCGGTGCATCACTCGGCGAAGCGATGGGACGTAACCTGCAGCAGATCACGCCCGACTTTATCGTGGACACTGACGATGAGGGCAACGTGACCTTCACGCTCAACAATGGCCGCATTCCCGACCTGAGGGTGTCACAGACTTTCACCGACCTTGTCGACACCTATAAAAACAATAAAGCCAAGATGAACCGACAGGATAAGGAGGCTCTGCTCTATGCCAAGGAAAAACTCGACAAAGCACAGGGATATATCGAAGCCGTCAAGCAGAGACGACATACGCTCTACGTCACCATGAAGGCCATCATCGACTGGCAGAAAAAGTATTTCCAGGACGGCGACGAGGCAGACTTGCGCCCGATGATCCTCAAAGACATCGCGGAGAAGACGGGACTCGACATTTCTACGATCTCACGCGTGTGCAATGTGAAGTACGCACAGACACGCTGGGGCACGTTCCCCCTGCGTTTCTTCTTCTCCGACAGCTATGTCACCAAGGACGGAGAAGAGATGTCGACGAGAAAGATCAAAGTAGCGCTTCGTGAAGCCCTGGAGCAGGAAGATAAGCACAAACCGCTCAGCGACGACGCTCTCGCCGCCATGATGAAGAAAAAAGGATTTCCCATCGCAAGGCGTACCGTGGCCAAATACCGTGAACAACTGGGTGTGCCCGTAGCACGCCTGAGAAAGATATGATGATGAAAGAAAAAAATATAATATTGACAGCAAGGCTGATGAGTCTGATCTTCACGCCGTTTTATCTGCCGATAGTCGGGCTCATCGCTCTGTTCACCTTCAGCTATCTGAGCATCATGCCATGGCAATACAAGCTCAGCGTGGTGTTTATGGTGTATCTCTTCACCATTCTCTTCCCCACACTGCTGATCCATGTCTACCGACGCTACCAGGGATGGACACCATTGGAGATGGGAAAGAAGGAGCGGCGCATGGTGCCTTACATCATCGCCATCCTTTGCTACTTCTGCTGCTACTACATCATGAGCCTGCTGCGCATTCCGCAGTTCATGGCCAACATCCTTGTGGCGGCGCTGATGATACAGATTGTCTGTGCCGTCATCAACGTTTGGTGGAAGATCTCCACCCACACGGCAGCCATAGGAGGCTTCGCCGGTGCGCTCGTAGCGTTCTCGATACTCTTTGCCTTCAACCCGATCTGGTGGTTCTGCCTCGTCATTCTCATTGCGGGACTGGTGGGCAGCAGTCGCATGATCCTGCGTCAGCATACCCTCACACAGGTGGTTGTGGGCTTCCTTGTAGGTGTGGTCCTGGGCTTCTGGATGATTCTGTAAGCCGACGAAGTGACGTGGCCTCGTGAAAACAAATAAAGACATCAGTTAGATACCATAGATTTAAAAGACATAAGTATGAAACCATTAGTTAGTATCATCATGGGCTCTACAAGTGATCTGCCCATCATGGAAAAAGCATGTAAGTGGCTCGATGACCAACAGATTCCCTTTGAGGTCAATGCATTGTCGGCTCATCGCACGCCCGACGCCGTTGAGACTTTCGCCAAGGGAGCCAAAGAGCGCGGCATCAAAGTCATCATTGCCGGTGCCGGCATGGCTGCCGCCCTGCCCGGAGTCATTGCTGCCTCTACACCGCTGCCCGTCATCGGTGTGCCCATCAAAGGCATGCTCGACGGTCTCGATGCCATGCTGAGCATCATACAGATGCCACCGGGGATCCCCGTAGCCACCGTTGGCGTCAACGGCGCACAGAATGCTGCCATCCTCGCCGCTGAGATGATCGCCTTGGGTGACGAAGATGTCGCCAAGAAAGTGGAGGCATGGAAGGCTGGACTCGGCAAGAAGATCGAGAAAGCCAACGCTGATCTCAAAGAGGTGAAATATACCTATAAGTGCAACTAAGCGACGGAGTCCTTCTTAGGACTCCATTCGCTCATCAACATACCAACTCATCAACAGATATGGTCGATTTGTTTAACTATCATCGGCGCGAGACTTCTGTAGTGCATATCGGCAGACTGGATATGGGAGGAGACAATCCGATACGCATCCAGTCCATGACCACTACCAACACCGACGATACGCAGGCTTGCGTGGAGCAGGCTGAACGCATTATCAAAGCAGGAGGAGAACTCGTCAGACTGACCACACAGGGAGTGCGTGAAGCGGAGAATCTCAAGAACATTCACGATGGAATACGCCGTGACGGCTTCGCTACGCCGCTTGTCGCCGACGTGCATTTCAATCCTCGCGTGGCTGACGTGGCTGCACGCTATGCCGAGAAAGTGCGTGTCAATCCGGGCAACTATGTCGACCCGGCACGTAAGTTCATCAAGAAAGAATATACAGATGAGGAATATGCCGAAGAACTGAAAAAGATAGAGGACCGCTTTGTGCCCTTCCTGAATATCTGTAAGGAGCATCACACGGCGATTCGTATCGGCGTGAATCACGGCTCGCTCTCGGACCGTATCCGCAACCGCTACGGCGACACACCGGAAGGTATTGTGGAGAGCTGCATGGAGTTTCTGCGCATCTGCAAGAAAGAGCATTTCGACGATGTGGTGATCTCTATCAAAGCTTCCAATACAGTGGTCATGGTGCGGTCGGTGAGACTGCTTGTCGAACAAATGGATAAGGAGGATATGCACTATCCTTTGCACCTTGGCGTGACGGAAGCCGGTGAGGGTGAGGACGGACGTATCAAGAGTGCGGTAGGCATTGGCGCCCTGCTGGCCGACGGCATTGGTGACACCGTACGCGTGTCGTTGTCAGAGGAGCCTGAGGCTGAGATACCTGTGGCACGCCATCTCGTAGACTACATAGGCCGCAAGGCTGGCAGTCTGATGGTGCCCGGTGAAGCCTGCGAAAGCTTTGACTGGCTTCGTCCCACACGGCGCGAGACACAGCCCGTCGGGAATGTGGGAGGCGCACACGTGCCTGTTGTCATCGTCTCGGCTGAGCAGACCGACTATGCCGGTAAGGCTGACTATGTCTATGTAGGACAGCAGGTGCCTGAGCATCCACAGCCCGGCAAACACTATATCCTCGACTACGATGTCTTCGCACAACTGCAAAGTGAGGGTAACCTCGATAAGGCCCAGGGCAAGGCAACGTTTTATCCTATCTTCCCCGTGGTGGCCATGCCGCTTGTGGCTATGGTGCAGAGCGACATGAAGTTTCTCGTGCTCCAGTTCGGAACGCCGAGTGCTGAGTACCTGGCCTGCTTGAAGGCACATCCGGAAGTGGTGGTTGTC
This sequence comes from Hallella mizrahii, assembly GCF_009695775.1. GTDB lineage: Bacteria > Bacteroidota > Bacteroidia > Bacteroidales > Bacteroidaceae > Prevotella > Prevotella mizrahii. Next base: position 47,641 of record NZ_VUNG01000003.1, read on the forward strand.
TGTACGAGCAACCAGCAAAACAGACTCGGTAATCAGCGCGCGCTTGTTCACGAGATGATGACCGCTGAAGTCAGCAATCCCGTCGTCTTCGCACAGATGTACCAGCTCAATGACAAGGAAGAGTTCCAGTTGGAAGCTGCCGCCGACATGGGGGCACTGATGATGGACGGACTTACTGATGGCATCTGGCTGATGAACAAGGGCAATATCAGTGTCGGCGACATCGAGGATACGGCCTTTGGCATCTTGCAGGCAGCCCGTCTGCGCACCTCGCGCACCGAGTATATCAGTTGTCCGGGCTGTGGACGTACGCTCTACGACCTGCGCACGACGATCGCGCGCATCAAGGAGGCTACTAAAGACATGCACGGACTGAAGATCGGCATCATGGGATGTATCGTCAACGGACCGGGAGAGATGGCAGACGCCGACTATGGTTATGTGGGCGCAGGACCGGGAAAGGTCTCACTCTACCGTGGACAGGAATGTGTGGAAAAGAACATTCCAGAGGATGAAGCCGTGGATCGTCTGCTGCAACTCATCAAGTCCGACCGGCAAGGGTAGAACTCTCTTTGCCTCACGGCACTGTCCTGAACGGAGCCGTGGGGCAATATAGTCACCAAAATCCTCTACTTTAAAGACAAAGCAATGAATATCAACACGAAGAGCAGAACGCTGAGCGAGATGGAGCTGAGGAAGCCTTATATCGCCGCGGACAGCCGTTATGACCAAAGCCACAGCCTTTACCGCCGTTGTGGACGGTCAGGCGTGTTGCTGCCAAAAGTGAGTTTGGGCTTTTGGCACAACTTTGGCGGCAATGACAGCTATGAGCGTGCGCGTGACATCACGCACTACGCTTTCGACCACGGCATCACTCACTTCGACCTTGCCAACAACTATGGACCTCCCTACGGCTCGGCAGAAGAGACGATGGGCAAGCTTCTCTGTGACGATTTCTTTCGCTATCGCGACGAGCTCTTCATTTCCACGAAGGCAGGCTACGACATGTGGCCGGGACCTTACGGTAATTGGGGATCGCGCAAATACCTTATGGCAAGTATCGACCAAAGTCTCCGGCGAATGGGACTGGACTATGTCGACCTCTTCTACAGCCATCGCTACGACCCTCAGACACCGTTGGAGGAGACTCTGCAGGCTTTGGTGGATATCGTCAGAGCGGGAAAGGCTCTCTATGTGGGCATCTCGCGCTGGCCACTGGAAGCATTGAAAGTCGCTGACAAGTACCTTCGCGACCATGATGTGCCCTTGCTTATCTATCAGGGGCGAGTCAATATGATCGACCACGAACCGATTGACGAGGGCATATTGGACTATTGCTGCGAGCATGGCATCGGCTTCATCAGCTTCTCGCCATTGGCGCAGGGACTGCTCACCGACCGATATCTCAATGGCATACCAAAGGATTCACGTATGGCACAAGGCGGTTCGCTGACCGCTGACAAACTTACGCCGGAGCTATTAGCGCACTTACGTCAGCTCAACAGCGAGGCACAGGCTCAAGGCCATACCCTTGCCGAGAATGCGCTGGCATGGATCCTTCATCAGAAGGGAATCACCAGTGTGCTCGTAGGTGCCAGCAGTGTAGGACAGCTGGAAAGAAATATGAAGTGCATCTTTGACTGACAGGCATGCCGGCTCTGACCGTTTGGCTTGCCTATATTTACTGAAGAACCTGCCGTCTCTGACCGTCCGGCTTGCCTTTAAAAGCATCATTCTTATATTTATGGCGAGAGTATTTTGCATCATAATCATCTACTTATTTGGAGTTTTCCTCTTACTCATCGCAGAAGACTTTAAACTCGATTCTTTAACCCTTCTGCTTTTGATAACATCAACTCTTGGTACTTATTACCTTTGCAGACACTTTGTTGAACATAAAAAATGAATTTGCTTGCCAAAAAACGGAAGATCCGACTTGCGGGTCTCCCGTTTTTTATGTAAGTTTGCAGAAAGAACCACCAATAGTTTGGCAAACAGCTGTCAGCGGATAAATCCATATCTCTCTGCAGCAGCAGGCTACGCACACCACTATGAAGAAACTCTTGACCATTCTCGGCCCCACGGCAACGGGCAAAACAGACCTCGCCGCACACGTGGCACACGTGCTCGGCGGTGAAATTCTCTCCGGCGACTCACGACAAGTATATCGCGGTATGGACATCGGCACGGGCAAGGACCTCGAAGACTATGTCGTCGACGGGCAGCCTGTGCCCTATCATCTCATCGACATCGCGGAACCGGGAACGAAATACAACCTCTTTCAGTACCAGCAGGACTTCCACCGCGCTTACGACGACATCCAACAGCGCGGTGCACTGCCCATCCTCTGCGGGGGCACTGGCCTGTATATTGAGGCAGTGCTCAAGGGCTATGCACTCTCTCCCGTACCGCAGAACCCGGTACTGCGGCAGCGCTTAGAGGGCAAGAATCTCGACGAGTTGACCGACATGCTCGTGAAACTGAAACAGCAGACGGGCTCTACGATGCACAACAAAACCGACGTAGATTCGTGCCAACGCGCTATCCGTGCCATAGAGATCGAGACCTACAACCTCGAGCATCCCACCGAGCTGCGGCAGATGCCGCCTGTCGACAGTGTCGTCATCGGCGTGGCCATTGACCGCGATGAGCGCCGCCGCCGCATCACAGCCCGTCTGCATCAGCGTCTCGACCATGGCATGGTGGAGGAAATGCGCCGTCTGCTTGACAGCGGCATCAAGGCCGAAGACCTCACCTACTATGGCCTGGAGTATAAATACGTCACAGAGTACGTCATCGGAAAACTCAGTTACGACGAGATGGTGCGTCAACTGGAGATTGCCATCCACCAGTTTGCCAAGCGCCAGATGACGTGGTTCCGCGGCATGGAGCGCCGTGGTACGGTCATCCATTGGGTCGACGCCATGCTGCCGATGGAGGAAAAAGTGAAGAAAGTAGAGGAGATCTATCGCTCTGCAAACAAGTAAATACTTTGTTATCACCTTACAACCACTTAGCCCATAAAGATTCATTCTTCTTTATGGGCTTACATTACGCTACACTATACGGAATAGAGTAAAAACTACATATTCTTTATTTTACCTTTGATCTAAAGATCTAAGGTAGACAAACACAGCCTATTTGCTAGTAACAAAAAAATCACTTATCGCATTTTTTCTTTATAATCACAATAATATATTCTAATTTATTTTGTATTTATTAGATAAATTATTATCTTTGCAACAATTATTTTTTCCTTAAATATATCATACATGACAGGAAAACTCAAATTTTTATTAATGTTTCTTCTTTTGATGTTTATTTCAGAAAAAGCATCTGCAATTTATCAAGAAACTATTACTACATCAACAACGCATCCACCCAAAGGAACATCCGCAGTGGTTACTTTTCAAAAAAATGGTGGGAGTAATTATCCTACTACAAAAGACGATTGTGTTATGCTCTACACCAAAGGGACCATAACGATCGAACCTAACAAGGACTATGTTCTTACTAAAATAGATTATTATTATAAAATTTTAAAAAACTATTACGCACCATCTCCCCAAATACAATCAGAAGGTACACTGAAGAAAACTTCTTTTGGAAGTACTTGGACAGGTAAAACATCCAAACCCATAGTGCTTTTAGTAAAAGGAGGTAAAGGTAGTTTCGTTTTTTCACAGGTAATCATTACATATGATCTCTGTAACAATAAACAGAATACCTATACGCTTTTTCCCATAAAAAAGTTCAACTTGAATCTTGATAATGATAATTATAAAGCGTTCAAAGGTCAACAAGCAAAAACAACCCCTTATGAACTACCACTTGTTTACTCTTCCAACAACGAAAAAGTGGCAACAGTAAATGTAAAAACTGGAGAGGTAAGTCTAAATCATACATTAGGAATAGCTACTATCAAGTCTTCTTTTTCCGGTAATGACACTCTAAATGCTTCTGCTGACAACTATACCATAACGGTCTATCCCTATAATGATGGCACAGAAAACCATCCCTATACTGTTGAAGAAATTTATAAACTTAGAGATGCCGCTATGTATAGTAAAGAAGGAGATTTTATATATGTACATGGATACATCACTAAAATTAAAAGTTTAACAAATGGAATAATGACCTATTATATCTCAGACAATACCTCTGCTAAAAAACAACTGTTAGTCGACGCCAAAAACATTAATGAAACAGATTTCAAAAGCAAAGATAATCTTTCAATTGGATGGTTTGTTACTATTAAGGGAAGAAATAAGGTAGTTAATTCTGAACCACAAATAGTTAGAGGCTGCATCACGCAAATTATAAAAAATAATATTAGTTCTCCTCACATCTTTGGCTCCACCTCATTTCTCGACAGTACTTCTGTGACGCTCAGTAGCGAAAATCAAGACGCAAAAATCTACTACACCATCGACGGTACAGAACCTACAGATCAGAGTACAGTATACACGGCACCTTTTTCACTCAACGCTTCCACTCCCGTGAAAGCCGTAGCCTACATAAATGGTGAAAAAAGCAAGGTGGCCTCACAATACTTTAAAAAGGTGGAAGAAAACGAACTCATCTCTGTTGCACAAGCTCTTAAAACAGCTGACAATACTCAAGTATATATCAAGGCAAAGGTCGCCAAGACAGAAACATACAACAGCAGCAGTCCCACCCTCAACTACTACATCGCTGATAACGAAAACGCAGCTGAAACTCTTGAAATATTAAACGGACGCTATCTTCAAAATAACAAAATCTACAATGCTTTTCAAATAGTTCGTGGGGACGAAGTAGTGGTAGCTGCTACAGTGAATACGGACAATGGCCACAAAAATCTGAAAAACGCAAATTTGCTAAACATTAAGGAGTATCAAGACCAAGCGAAAGTAACCACAGCCGGATGGGCTACGTTCGTCAGCCGCCGTGCCGTAGACTTCTCTAAAAATAATGACATCAGCGCCTACTTGGTGAAATACAATGACTCGAACAACCGAGTAACACTCACCCCTGTAACTGCCATTCCTGGCAATACGGCAGTAGTTGTCAAGGCCAACGCGGGAACGTATGAATTGCAACGAAGCAAGGAAAGTACAACAATAGTAAACAATGACCTGAAATTTAAATATACAGACATGAAGGTGACTAAAGCCTTCACTATCTATGTGCTTGCCAAGCATGGCAATGGCTGCGGCTTCTATCCCATGAAAGCCAATGAAACTCTTTCTCCTTTCAAAGGCTACCTCGCTATCAACGCTGCCTCTACCGTTGCCGCCAAACCATTCTATGCCATCGGCAACACCACTACCGGCATCATCAACACCATGGAAGAGAATAAAAACGTAGAAGACGTGCACTATAACCTCGCTGGACAGCGTGTCGACAACAACTACAAAGGCCTGGTCATCGTCAACGGCCATAAAGTCATCAGAAAGTAAAACCCTTAAAACATCATACAATGAAAGCAATTTATATGAAACCCTCCTTGAAGATCAAGGAGATAGACGCAGCTGAAAGCATGCTCACCGGAAGTAGAGGAAACAACCTCACTCCAACAGGTGAAAGCTATACTGGTATAATAGGCACCACGGAAAACACGCCGCAGGTAAGTGGTACCAGTGCCCTCTCAAAGCAAGGGTCGTTCCCCGGCAACCAGTGGGAGGAGGAAGAATAACAGCCTCACCCCCAAACACAGCCTCACCCCTGTACCCCTCTCCAAAGGAGAGGGGAGTAATTACTAACAAGGGGTCAACAAGGTAGAGGCGGCCCGCCGTGGCCGTCCTAACCCCGCAAGACATATATTATCAACGCCACTAACTCCGCAAGACATATATTATCAACGCCACTAACCCCGCAAGACATATATATCGATCATCATGCTTGGTGGTAACAATTATATCCCCGAATATCGAGAATAATATTCTTAATATTCGGGGATATTCGTAATTCCACGTAGTGGGGCGTTAACCTCCAAACAGCCTTGGTTGTTCTGTAGGTTGCCATACGGGGGATAGGGCGGCCACAGCGAGCCGCCCCTACGCCAATACCTTATCGTCCGCAGAGCATTTTACTCCCCTCTCCCCTTGGAGAGGGGTTGGGGGTGAGGCTGTTTCCCTTACGACAGCGAGAGCATGCGCTGAATAGGTTTCACGGCCTCACGGGCGATCGCCGGGTCTATCTCTACGCTTGGCCAACCATACTTCAACGCATTATAGATCTTGGCAAGCGTGTTTTTCTTCATATACTCACACTCGTTGCATGAGCACCCTACTCCTCCCTCGCTGACCTCCGGCGGTACGGGGATGAAAGTCTGATCGGGACACGTGCGCTGCATCTCATGCAAGATGCCCGCCTCAGTAGCCACGATGAACTCCTTGATCTCAGGATGCGCTTGGGCATATTTCAGCATTGTGGCAGTGGAGCCTTTCACGTCAGCGATGGCCAGCACAGGAGCCTTGCACTCCAAATGCGCCATCACCACGGCATGAGGATGCTCCTGCTTGAGTTTCACGATGCCGTCGACAGAGAACTTCTCATGGACATGGCAGCCACCATTCCACAAGAGCATGTGGCGCCCCGTGACGCTGTTGATATAGTTGCCAAGGTTATAATCCGGCCCAAAGATGATTTTTGCGTCCTTGGGGAAACTCGCCATCACCTTCTCGGCATTGCCCGAGGTGACCACACAGTCCGTGAGCGCCTTGACAGCCGCCGTGGTGTTGACATAGCTCACCACCTGATAGCCCGGGTGCTCCTCTTTGTATTTCTTCAGGTCTGCAGCATCGCAGCTGTCGGCCAAAGAGCAGCCTGCTGTGAGGTCGGGACAGAGCACTGTCTTGTCGGGAGAGAGCAGTTTGCAGGTCTCTGCCATGAAGTGCACGCCACACATCACCATCATCTTCGCGTCGGTGTCTGCCGCCTTACGGGCCAAAGCCAGCGAGTCACCGACAAAGTCAGCGATGTCCTGAATGTCGCCTACGGTATAGTAGTGCGCCAGGATGATGGCATCCTTCTCCTTGCACAGTTGTCTGATGGCCTTTTTCAAGTCCAGTCCCTCGGGAATCGGCTCATCGACATATCCTTTTTCCTTCCATTCCTTCTTGATCGTCTCCATGTGTATGCGTTCTGTTTTCGGTGTTATCCACCATTCATTATTATTCTATTAGTCTTTCTTCTATAAAAAAAGAAATAATAGTATGATGATGTAATGTGGAAAAGTTGATATTATGATATTGAAATATTTGGTGTTTAGGATATCAACATTGGATATAGAAAGATCCACATCATGGTTGAATATCTTCTCTTTGTTTATCAGTTGGTTGTCTACTTATCCACAATTATCAACTATTGTGCAAAGATAATAAGTTTATATCTTTTTTCGGTGTAAAAGCGTGGAAAACTTTGTCGCATTGCTTTCAAAAGACTGTGGATATCCCCAGTCCGTGGCTTTTCGACACGATCGTGTGGATAAGCATAAAGTTATTCCGGGGTTTTTCCACAGTTTTCCACAAGGTTATCCACATAGAAATGACAATGTATTGTGTATAGTGAATAAGATTTTATGGATCACTGATCGTGTATCGTGTATCATGTGCTATGTAAACATGAGCGGATAGAGTATATGAAAGATCATGAGGAGGGCGTGTCAGCCTGACTGTGTCATTTTCATAGGTTGTAGAGGCATAAGGAGGTTGGCGTTGAAAAACAATGATGGGCTCAACCTGCGGCGAGGTTGGGCCCATCATCATCGTATGGATAGAATAAAAGCTATTGTTTCTGATTGTCTCCGTCTTCAACGAAGGCAGCCTCTTCAGCGGCAGCGATGATCTCCTCCCGGGTTTTCTCCCTGGCACTGATATCGCTCAGGTCGAATTCCTCTTCCTTTGCCTCTACAGAGTTGGCTGGTTGCTCGAGTGCACTGTCTTCTTCGGAGAAGACCTGCTCGCGGAACGATGTCTCGTGCTTCGGCCCCATGTTGCGGGAAGCGTCTGTCGTCTTGACGAAAGCTTCAGCCTCGCTGGTGCTGGGTACATCCTGTACCGGTTCCTCTTCCATCTTGGTGCGGCTGGCCTTGGCGGCGAAGACACTGTCGATGAACTGTGGTTCGCGCTTGAGTTTATCGAGGGTGTCCTTTGCGGCTTTCTGCTGGCTTTCCTTTTTCGAGAAGCCTTTGCCCATGCATCCGTCAAGACCTTCGAGCTTGATCACGCAGCAGAATGTGGGACTGCCGTTGGCATCCTTGCTCTGTGTGGTCTGGCTGAAGTCGAGGTTCACCTTGTTTTTCTGACTCCACTCGATGAGTTTGCTTTTGAAGTTCACCTCCTTGTATGCCACCTTGTCGATGTTGATCATCTGCGAGAGGATGCGTTTCTTAAGGAAGGTCATACAGGCGTCGTAGCCACGGTCGAGGTAGAGTGCGCCGACGAGTGCCTCGAAAGCGTTGCCACCGAGATAGCTGTTGTGGGTGGCGGAGCGGCCGCTGGAGAGAATGAGATTGTTGATGCCCATCTCCATGGCCAGTTTGTTGAGTGTGTCGCGCTGTACGAGTTTCGATCGAGTGTTGGTGAGGAAGCCCTCACGCTTTCCGGGGAAGTGTCGATAGACGATGTCGCCTACAGCAGCGTCGAGGATGGCATCGCCCAGGAATTCCAGTCGCTCGTTGTTGACGGGTTTGCCTTTTTTGTTTCGGTGCATGACACTTTTGTGCATCAGTGCCATTTTGTAATAGCTGATGTTGTGGGGATATACACCGATGATATGGTATAAAGAAGAATAAAGCTCCTTATCCTTTCGGAAGGGGAGCCTTATTCTGTCTAAGATATGATTAAACATATACTTTCTTTGTTCAGCAATCTATTACTCAGCGTACTTCTTGACGATGACGCAAGCGTTGTGTCCGCCAAAGCCGAAGGTATTGGACAGGGCAGCGCGGATGGTACGTTTCTGAGCTTTGTTGAAAGTGAAGTTCATGTTGTAGTCCAGCTCCGGATCATCATCGCCCTCGGCGTGGTTGATGGTCGGCGGCACGATGTCGTTCTTTACACTCAGCACGCAGATCATGCCCTCTACGGCACCTGCGGCACCGAGGAGGTGGCCGGTCATGCTCTTGGTAGAGCTGATGTTGACCTTGTAAGCTTGCTCGCCGAAGAGATCCTTGATGGCCTTGGCCTCAGAGATGTCGCCTACGTGAGTGGAAGTACCGTGGACATTGATGTAGTCGATATCCTCCACGCTCATGCCAGCGTCCTCGAGAGCTGCCTTCATGACGAGCTTAGCACCGAGTCCTTCAGGATGAGAGGCAGTGATGTGATATGCGTCTGCACTCATGCCCTCACCGGCAATCTCGGCATAGATCTTAGCACCACGAGCCTTGGCGTGCTCGAGAGTCTCCAAAATAAGACAGCCCGAACCCTCACCCATGACAAATCCGTCGCGGCTTGCGCTGAATGGGCGGCTTGCGCCCTGAGGATCGTCGTTGCGTGTGGACAGTGCTTTCATGGCGTTGAAACCACCGACACCGCAGTCGCATATGGCAGCCTCGGCACCTCCGGCCAGGATGACATCAGCCTTGCCCAGGCGCAGCAGGTTGAAAGCGTCAGCCAAAGCATGGCATGACGAAGCGCACGCACTGGTGGTCACATAGTTGGGACCATGGAAGCCAAAGTGAATGCTGATCTGTCCAGCTGCAATATCTGAAATCATCTTGGGGATGAAGAACGGGTTGAACATCGGTCCGCGATCCATGTGCTGGCCGTAGTACACTACCTCGTCCTGGAATGTCTTGATGCCTCCAATGCCGATACCGTAGACCACGCCCACGCGGTTTTTGTCGACAGTCTCCAAATCCATGCCCGAGTCCTTGACAGCCTGAATGGCACTGATCATGGCCAGCTGGGTGCAGCGGTCCATCTTACGAGCCTCCTTGCGGTCGATGTAGTCATTAACATTGAGGTCCTTGACTTCACAAGCGAACTTCGTCTTGAAATTGGTTGTGTCAAATGATGTAATAGGTGCTGCACCGCTCTTGCCGGCAAGCAGGTTGCTCCACATCTCGTCGACGGAGTTACCTACTGGCGTGACGGCGCCTAAACCTGTTACAACTACTCTTTTCAATTCCATTGGATTATGTTTTTGATTAAAAGAGTTTAGCGTTTAATGTGTCTGAGTCAGTTGCCAACTGGCAGTCTGAAAGAAATGTAAATGGTGAACTACATTAAACGCTAAACGGAGAAACGCTTCAGACGTAATTACTTAGCGTTGTCCTCAATGTACTTGATGGCGTCGCCTACAGTCTGAATGGTCTCAGCCTTGTCGTCGGGAATAGAAATGCCGAACTCCTTCTCGAACTCCATGATGAGCTCTACGGTATCGAGAGAATCAGCGCCCAGATCGTTGGTGAAGCTTGCTTCTGGCTTTACTTCAGCCTCGTCAACACCCAGTTTGTCTACGATGATAGCCTTAACCTTTGATTCAATTTCTGACATAATTGTAACGTTTTAAATGATTAATTTTGTATTTTCACTATTAAACTGGGTGCAAAGGAACAAATTTTTTACCGATTACACAAATATTTTATCGATAAAATGCTATTTTCGTGCACATTAACCTATTATTTGTGCATAAAATATAGTTTTTTTCTTCTTCTTTTTCCTCCTTTTCGTTGTATATCTCAAAATTAGTTGGTAACTTTGCATGAACGCATCAATCAATTCTGAACAATATATGTCTTTTACTCAACAGTGCAACGAGATTTTCAACAAAGCCATTGATGATTATCATGTCATGGACAATGTGGATACGCCGATCAACAATCCTTATGAGCGCGAATCCATTGACAACCGGCTTTATCTGAAGTGCTGGATAGATACTGTCCAGTGGCATTTGGAAGATATCATCCGTGACCCGCATATCGATCCTATAGAGGCGTTGAGCATCAAACGGCGCATTGATCGCTCCAACCAGGACCGCACGGACTTGGTGGAGCAGATCGACTCCTATTTCCGACAGAAGTATTCCGATGTCACTCCGCTTCCTGATGCGCGGCTCAACACAGAGAGCCCGGCCTGGGCTGTGGACCGCTTGAGTATCCTCGCACTGAAGATCTATCACATGCGGGAGCAGACACAGCGCAACGATGCTACGGAAGAACACAAAGCGCGCTGCCAGGCTAAACTCAATGTGCTTTTGGAGCAGCAGAAGGATCTTTCGCTGGCCATCGACCAATTGCTGGAGGATATTCAGGAAGGACGGAAATACATGAAAGTGTATCGCCAGATGAAAATGTACAACGATCCGAGCACCAACCCCGTTCTTTACAGTAAGAAGTAAAATATACGGAAAAGAAAAGTAAGGATACCTTAGCCCTAATTAATATGAAAACCGAACATATACTGATCATCCGCTTTTCTGCTTTAGGAGATGTCGCCATGACGGTGCCTGTGGTCTATTCTTTGGCAAGGCAGTATCCCGAAGTGCGCATTACCATGCTTTCCAAGCCCTTTGCTCGTCCGCTGTTTGAAAACATGGCACCGAACGTGGGATTCATGGAGGCAGACCTGACCAATGAGTATCATGGGTTGAAGGGGCTTAATGCACTTTACCGGCGTCTGACTGCAAAGAACTTCACGGCGATAGCAGATCTTCACAATGTCATTCGTTCGGATTACTTGCGGATGCGTTTCAACTTTGACCGTTATCGTGTTGCGCATCTTGATAAGCATCGCATGCAACGTCGTCAGCTGGTATCCTATAATAATAAGGTGTTTGAGCCCATTCCCTCCGCTTTTGACAATTACGCCAAGGTGTTTGAGCAGTTGGGCTATCCTGTCCATTTGGAGTTTACCTCGCTGTTGACGCCTGAGCAGGCCGGACTGTCACAATTGCCTGAGGGCTACAACATCAAAAAGCCGTTTCAGCAGTGGATCGGCATTGCTCCTTTTGCTGCACATCGTGGAAAAGCCTATTCATTGTCGCAGATGGAGAAGGTAATGACGGAACTGACGCGCCGCCATCCTTCTTGTCGCATCTTTCTTTTTGGCGGTGGTACCATTGAGAAACAGCAGCTTGACGACCTTGTGAGCCGTCACGCCAACTGTGTGAACGCCTCTGCTGCATTGGGTGGCATGATGAAGGAACTGGTGTTGATGAGTCATCTTGACGTGATGATCAGCATGGACAGTGCCAACATGCATCTGGCTTCACTCGTCGCTACGCCTGTGGTGAGCGTGTGGGGAGCCACGCATCCCTATGCCGGATTTATGGGTTGGGGACAAAGTGAGGACAATGCCGTGCAGATAGATCTGCCGTGCCGCCCTTGCTCCATCTATGGCAATAAGGTATGCCGGCGCGGAGACTATGCTTGTCTGACGGGCATTCAGCCCCTTGACATCGTTGAGAAAGTAGACAGAATACTCAAGTGAGTACACAATAAAACAATGTAGGGGCGGCCTTGCCCCCTTGCAGCCTCACCCCCAACCCCTCTCAGCCTCACCCCCAACCCCCTCTCCAAAGGAGAGGGGAGTAAAATGCTCTGCGGGTGATAGGGGGGGAGTGGTATAGGGACGGACCGCCGTGGAAGCAGGCTGTCCCACGTTAATCGTATTAGAGCGTTTGTTTATCTGGCATTTCACTCCCCTCTCCCCTTGGAGAGGGGTAAGGGGGTGAGGCTGGGGGGTAGTATGTGCCGCTTATTTTTGGGGGTGAGGCTTCCCCTTACTTGCTTTTCCCCGTCACTATCTTCTTGATTTCATTGAGTTTGTTGAGTGCTTCCACAGGTGTGAGGTTATTGATGTCAAGACCGAGAATCTCGTCACGCACTTGAGAGAGAACAGGGTCGTCGAGTTGGAAGATATTGAGTTGCACACCGTCTTTCTTGTCTGCAATGTTTTCCATCTTAGGTTTTCCTGCTGCTCCCACTTCCGATCCCTCCGCCTCAAGTTGCTTCAAGACGGTGTTGGCGCGCTTGACGATAGAGCGCGGCATACCGGCGATCTCAGCTACATGAATACCGAAGGAGTGCTCCGAACCACCTGGAACGAGTTTACGCAGGAAGATCACCTTACCGTCAACCTCCTTGACCGAGACGTTGTAGTTTTTGATTCTTGGGAAGTGCTTCTCCATTTCGTTGAGCTCATGGTAGTGCGTGGCGAAGAGCGTACGGGCGTGGGCATGTTCATTTTCATGAAGATACTCCACGATGGCCCAGGCGATGGAGATGCCGTCGTAGGTGGACGTGCCGCGTCCGAGTTCGTCGAAGAGCACGAGAGAATGGGTTGACACATTGTTCAGAATATCTGCCGCTTCGGTCATCTCCACCATGAATGTAGACTCTCCCAATGAGAGATTGTCACTGGCTCCCACACGTGTGAAGATCTTGTCTACGACTCCTATTCTTGCGCTCTCAGCCGGAACGAAGCATCCTATCTGTCCCATGAGCACAATCAGTGCCGTTTGGCGCAGCAGAGCAGACTTACCGGCCATGTTAGGACCGGTAATCATCATGATCTGTTGTTTCTCTGTGTCGAGATAGACATCGTTGGGCACATAGCGCTCGCCAAGTGGCATTTGTGTCTCAATGACGGGATGGCGGCCCTGGTGGATGTCGAGCACATCTGTGTCGTCCACGACGGGGCGCACATAGCAGTTGTCTTCCGATACCTTGGCAAAGGAGAGCAGACAGTCGATATGCGCCAGAATGTTGGCGTTGATCTGTATCTGCGGGATGAACTCCTGCATGGCTACGATGAGTTCAGAGAAGAGGCGGGCCTCCAATTCCAGTATTTTCTCATCGGCACCCAATATCTTTTCCTCGTATTCTTTCAGCTCTGGAGTGATGTAGCGCTCGGCTTGTGCGAGTGTCTGTTTGCGTATCCATCCTTCTGGCACTTTATCTTTAAAGGTGTTGCGTACTTCAAGATAATAGCCGAAAACATTGTTGAATCCCACTTTCAGCGAGGATATTCCTGTTTTCTCTGTCTCGCGTTGCTGTATCTCCAGCAGGTAGTCTTTGCCTCCGCGTGAGATGTTTCTCAGTTCATCGAGTTCGGGGCTGTATCCGTCAGCGATGACTCCTCCTTTGCTGACGAGCTGTGGTGGATCGGGTGTTATTTCCTTTTCGATGCGGTCGCGCAGACTTTCGCATAGGTTGAGTTGCTCACCGAGTCGTCTGAGACAGTCGTTGTCAGCCGTCTGGCAAGCCCCTTTGATGGGTTGCACAGCCATCAATGCATTCTTCAGCTGTACGACTTCCCGTGGTGATACACGTCCTACTGCCACCTTGGAGATGATACGTTCCAGGTCGCCGACGCGGTGGAGTTGCTCATCGATGAGTTGCCGGAAGTCGGGATGCTTGAAGAAATACTCCACGATGTCGAGTCGCTCGTTGATACGCGGAACCTCTTTCAGCGGGAAAACCATCCACCGTCGCAGCATACGTCCACCCATTGGCGTGGTCGTGCGGTCGATGACGTCGAGCAGCGACAGTCCGTCTTCCTGCATCGGCTGTAAGAGTTCCAGTGAGCGGATGGTGAACTTATCGAGTCTTACGTATTTTTCCTCCTCGAGGCGCTTCAAGGATGTGATGTGGTTGATGCTTGTATGCTGGGTAAGTTCCAGGTATTGCATGATCGCACCGGAGGCTACGATACCTGCCTTGAGATGCTCTACGCCGAAGCCTTTCAGCGATTTGGTGCCGAAATGCTTTAAGAGTTTCTGGCGGGCGTTTTGTTCAGTAAACACCCAGTCGTCCATCTCAAAGACACAGTATTTCGTACCGAAGAACTGCTCAAAGTCTTTCTTGCGTGTGCGGTCATAGAGTACTTCCTTTGGTGAGAAGTTTCCCAGGAGCTTTTCAACGTAGTCGTAGGTGCCCTCACCAGTGAGAAACTCACCCGTGGAGATGTCGAGCAGGCTCAGTCCACAAGCTGTTTTACCGAAATGTACGGCAGCGAGGAAGTTGTTTTCTTTGTAGTTGAGCACATTATCGCTCATGGCGATGCCCGGCGTGACGAGTTCGGTGATGCCTCGCTTCACCATTTTGTCCATTTCGGAGAGTCCTTTTTTACCCTTGATGGCGGCACGTTTCTTTTTTGGATCTTCGAGTTGATCGCATATCGCCACGCGTTTTCCGGCACGAATGAGCTTCGGCAGATAGGTGTCGAGAGCATGGTGAGGGAAACCGGCCATCGGCGTGTCGCCGGTGTTGCCTCCATTGTTGCGTTTGGTGAGGGTGATGCCGAGAATTTGCGAGGCCACGATGGCATCGTCGCCATAGGTCTCGTAGAAGTCACCACAGCGGAAGAGCAACAAGGCATCGGGATGTTTGGCCTTGAGCGAGAAGAACTGCTTCATCATCGGCGTGAGTGCCGTATCTTTTGTAGACATATATTTTTTATTCAGACTTATCGTGGCCTGCACGATTTGTGCAAGCTCATCATTAATTATCCTTTTCGGCGGCTTAACGATATTCGACCTTTACGACGACGACTCGGATGTGCTGGTCGCCGCTGTCAGTCTTCACTTTAGCGATATGCCAGTCGCTGGGGAAGAAGAGAAAGAAGTGCTGTGGGTCGCTGTCGAAGAAGCGGGCACGCTGTGGATCATAGTCGTAGTGCACGACATCGGGTCGGTAGGGCACGTTGATCTTGCTGGTGAAGTGGTCGATGAGCCCGAAGCGCTCCGTGCCTTTCACGACATATTGGAAGTCGATATGGTGGTGATGACTCTCCGACCGTTGGAGACTGAGTTCCCGGTTGACGTCGTCTTCCACACTGGCGACAAGCGTAGAGCCGGGAATTGGCGTGCGTCCTTTGGGCAGGGCGAGCAAGTCTGTCTTTGCCAACCAGCTGAAGAGAGCCTTCCACTGTTCTGGATTCTTTTGATATTGCGTATAGAACTCAGCGGCGTTTACTGTGGCGTGCGGGCTTGCAGCCGTGAATCCCTCGCGCCAGGCACCACTGTTCATCCAGTTCTGTGCCTCTTTGACGAAGGTTTTGTCGGCATAGTATTTCGTGTAATAACCTTGAGCATGTATGGCTACTGTCAGCAGACAGGACAGCAGAAAGAGAAATATTTTTTTCATAAGAATGATTTGCTAACGATGAAATGTCTTGTTGATGTCCCTATATATAATAAGGAGTGCGGGCAAATGTAACGATGGGTGTCTTATTAAGGTGGTGGACACCTTATTATAATAATGTGCACTTGACATTGCATTGCCATAGGGTATGTGCGGCATGACGATGAGGTGTATTTCTGTCTTAAGCAGGCAGAACACCGCCATCATGGCTTTTTCAGTCCGCCCAGTCCGGCGAGCAGTGCTCGTGCGAGCGGGTTGTTGTCGAAGTTCTCTTCTTCTTTCCTCTGTGGTTCGTTGTCGAAATTCTCGTCGATCTTTCTTGGATCTTTCTCCACGACTTTATAGGCAGAGCGTCCGTGAATGCGTGTGCGTGTGAATCCAGCGTCCTGCAAGGCGAAGCCTACGTCCTGATTGACGTGGTCTCCCGGTGTCCAGTAGGGATATTCCTTCATCAGCCGGTCGATGATCGTGTCGATATAAGTGGCTTTTACTTTTTTCCCCTTTGGTGGTGCGGCATAGAGCATTGAGACCATCTTTACGAGGTTATCGGCTTCCTGGAAGGGAGAGTTTTGCACAGCCATGGCTTCGCGCTCCTCGTCGTTGAGTGTATAGTTCTCGCCGTTTTCCAGTTCCTCAGCGAGCTGAGCATAGAGTTGGTCATAGTCGATGGGCGTTTTTGTGTCGATGGCGTGGGTGATCTCCACACAAAAGAGATGTGCGGCACCGGCAGCGTCGGTCATCGGATGGAGATTGCCTGTCGTGGCGATGAAGGCAGCGTAGTTTTTCCGTGGTTCCCGTGTTGTGCCGTAGGGCCATCGCTGCACGGGTGTGCTGCGCGAGAAGAGATAGCGTACGGCAGGCAACTGGTCGGTGTTTTCCTGGTAGAACTCATCGAGGGCTATGAGCAGATGGGTGGTGACGAGCTCGTGGACATCGGCCATTTGGCGCACACGCACTTGATCGGTGTAGTATCGTCTGAGGCATGGCGGCAGGATAAGGTTGCAGAATGTCGTCTTGCCATAGCCGAATTGTCCGACGATGACGGGCACGATGACATCGTTTTGCGGCACGGTCAGTCCCATCCATCGTGCGACCATCTGCAGCATCCACTTATGGAAGCGATGCGGCCAGTCAGGATTTGAGGTGATGATGCGCTGTGCCAATTCACCCACATAGTCATTTCCGTCCCATGGTTCGAGGCTTTCCATCCAGCTTTTAGCGGGATTCCATTGTTCGATGATGGTCGAGTGGATGTATTGTTGCAGTTGCTGTTCGGTGAGATCTACGCCTTGGCTGTTGGCCATCAGCAGCAGCGTGTTCTGTGCTTCCACTGACAGTGGCTTGTATTCGGCCATGTCGGTAGGAGCATAGAGTGTTTCTCCGGTCAGCACATTACGTCTGAGCCGGCATTGGCTTTCAAGGTAGGTGAGTGCATCCATCATCGTGATTCTATCTTTAGTGCAAAGATACCAATATATTTCGAGAAAACAAAATATTAGTTTTTTATGTGTGGCAGAGTGGAGAACGCTGTTGTGCCCGTACCGCTCAGCACTTTGCTGAATAAAAAACAAATCCTCACCTCTCCCATTGGGAGGTGAGGATTTGTGCTAACCTAAATAACAATCTTAATTTTACCTTAACTGACTTAATAACCTAATGAAAACCTAAAAAAAATAATCTTAAACCTAAAAACTAAAAACCTATATGAAACAATCTACTAACCTTAAACCTATTGAACAAATATGTTCAGTCTACTTGGATTATAGTTCTCACGAACTTGTTTCCTTTTGACGCTGCAAAGGTAGAAAGTTTTTTATGTACGAACAACACTTTATGATGATTTTATGAGTAAGATGTCCTTTTCTTGACCTATGTCAAACATTTGTGTGCGCACACAAGTAAATATTATAAGAGAATTATACGTAGGAGCATAAAAGAGGCGATGCATTGCGAAGATGCGTCGCCTCTTTTGTGCTGATACTATCTTTCCGGAGCATTTTTTCCATTTAGGAATCATGCCGTTTTCCGGACGTTTGTGCTAAAGTGCTGTAAAAGGAAGGAGTAATTGTTATTTTTTCTCTTTTGTATCGGGAGTTGTAGTTTTTGCTGCGTTTTCCGTTTCCTTTTTCGCAGTCTCTTTCTTGCTTGCGTTCTTGCGTGTGTTGTGTGTCGGTTTTGTCTTGGGCTTTTCCTCGTTTTCGCGCAGTTTCTCGTTGGCGGCCTCAAGTTTTTCGAGTTTAGCCTGGAGTCTTGCGATTTCTTTGTCTTTCATTGCAATCTCGTCTCCCTCGTTCTTGATGGTCGTGAGCAGGGAGTTGAGCTGATCGTTGTCGATTTCAGGCGGATAGAGGCTGTTGACTCGGTTGATGAAGTCACCGAGGATATTCATGTAGTTGGTGAAGGCGTCAAAGGGGCTGGAGTAGATGCCTCGGTCGAGTCCCACGCTGCTGGGCTTTGTGGTCATGAAGCGGAAGTTGTTGCTGGCCTGCAGATAGTCCCAGTCTTGGTTGATACGTGGGTCGTCGGCGATGCGCACGCGCTCTGCCACGCTGTAGAGTTTGTCGAAAGCCTCTCGCTGCATGGGGTTTCCGAGCCATGAGCTGACGTCGCGCTCCTCGTCGGTCCATGAGAGAGTGTCGGGCACGTCGAGGTTTCCTACACTGTTGTGCGTGTTGCAGATTTCGGTGGGTGTGGAGAAAGTGATGCCTGCCCCTTTGGCGAATTTGGGAAGAGCGGCCATGAAGTCAAGGATATTTGACGACAGTGGTTGTGCGATACCAAGTGCAGAGAGCTCCATGAAGATGTTGAAGACCTGCTCTTCCTGTGGAGCTTTTGCGATGCGGTCGATATACTGGTCGGCAAAGAGTGGGTATCCCTCCCAGTCGCTGTTGTTGAATCTGAGACTGATGTCATCGCTCATGGTGACATCCCGGAGCAGGAGTTTCAGTTCAGGAGCCATGGCGCAGTTGTAGACATAGTGTGGTGATTTCCATCCGAGCACGTGTTTGGCTCCCTCGGTAAGCATCCCTTTGAATCCGAGCTGTGCAGCCTGCAGTCCGATGTCGTCGCTGTAGATGAGCGAGGAGTTGCGCAGCACGGTAGGTTTATGGCCGAAATAGTCGACCATCTTTTTGCATTGCTTGCGCACGTCGGCAGCGAAGCATTCACTGTCCTTGAGTGATGACAGGCCGTGGGAATACGGTTCGGCGAGAAACTCCACGCATCCCGTTTTATTGAGTTCCTGGAGTTTGTCGAGCACTTGCGGTGCGTGCACTTCCAACTGTTCCATGCCGACGCCGGAGATGGAGAACGCGCATTTGAAGTATCCATTGCTGTCCTGGATCATCTTTTGCAGTGTGTTCAGGGCAGGCATGTATGAGCATTCGGCGATGTGGTTGATGGAGCGCTCGTTCTCATAGTCGTCGTAATAGTAATGATCGGTACCGATGTCGAAGAAGCGGTAGCGTTTCAGATGTACGATCTGATGTATTTCGAAATATAGACAAATGGTTTTCATAATGTTCAGTGTTGGATGTTGAGTGTTGAATGATATCAATGTTGATGATGGATTGCGGAGGAGGACGGTGCTGAGCACCGTCTTACAGAACCAAGCCCACCTATTAATTAAGTGTTGCTGTCTTTCCCTTTAAGTGTTGTGGCCATCCCTTGTTCTTACTCTTGCAGCATTTCACTTCTTTCCGCCTTTTGGGAGGGTTGTTGTTGGGGCTGTGAGGAGTTGTTGTTGGGGCTGTGAGAGGTAAGGCTGGCGGGGTTGGGAGTGGTAAGGGTGTCGATGCTCTGTTACCAGCCCAGCGTCCTTATATATAGTTCCCTGATCCATCGTCCCACTTTCTCCCACGTGATCTGTGCCACTTCTCGTTTTCCTTCCTCTTGCAGATAGTGGAAGAGGCTTGGGTTGTGGCAGATGCTGTAGATGGAGTCAGCCAAAGCGTGGATGTCCCAATAGTCGACTTTGATGCAGTTGTGCAGGATTTCGGCGCATCCACTCTGTTTGGAGATGATCGTCGGCGTTCCGCACTGCATGGCTTCGAGCGGTGAGATGCCGAAAGGCTCGCTGACCGAAGGCATGACATAGACATCAGAGTCTTTCAGGCATTCATAGACCTGCTTGCCGCGCATGAATCCGGGGAAGTGGAAGCGGTCGGCGATTCCCCGCTCAGCGGCCAGGTAGATCATCTGGTCCATCATGTCGCCGGATCCTGCCATACAGAAGCGTACGTGGCGTGTGCGGTGGAGTACCATGTTGGCGGCCTCGACGAAATACTCTGGTCCTTTCTGCATGGTGATACGTCCGAGGAAGGTGACGATCTTGTCGCGGTCGGTGTGGTCGGGTCGCGGAATCATCTCGTTCTCGGGTGAAAGGGGGTATACGGCATTGTGCACGGTGAATACTTTGCGTGGATCCTGATGGTATTGGTTGATGACGGTATTGCGTGTGAGGTCACTGACGCACATGATGCAGTCGGCGTGATCCATGCCGTCTTTTTCTATGCCGTAGACAGTGGGGTTGACATGTCCGCGCGATCGGTCATAGTCAGTAGCGTGTACATGGATGCACAGTGGCTTTCCGCTGACCTGCTTGGCAAAGATGCCGGCAGGATAGGTCAGCCAGTCGTGAGCGTGGATGATGTCGAACTGTTCCGATCGTGCCACCACGCCGGCGATGATCGAGTAGTTGTTGATCTCGTCGTGGAGATTGGCGGGATAGCCTCCTGCGAAGTCCATGCATCCGAGGTCGTTGACGTTCATATAATTGAAGTCGGCATAGATATGGTCGCGGAAGTGATAGTATTCCTCTGGGCTCATCAGATTTCCGATGCGTTGCTTGACGTAGTCGTAGTTGACATCTCGCCAGGCAATAGGCACGCAGTTCATGGCCACGATATGTGCGAAGGTGTGATCCTCGTCGCCCCAGGGCTTAGGCAGGCAGAGCGTGATGTCGACATCGCCCTGAGCGTGCAGTCCTTCCGAGATACCGAAATTGGCAGTTGCCAGACCGCCATAGACATGAGGAGGATACTCCCATCCAAACATTAAGACTTTCATATTGGTTCCTCCTATTATTAATATTTATATTTTTCCAGTTGTTCCAGTGCTCTGAGTATCTCGGCCACGTTGGCGGCGAAGGAGATGGCGCCCCGGCCGTGGAAGGGCGGGTTGCCGTCGAAGAGCTCGGGAAGCGTACCGACGCAGTGACAGAACATCTCGTCCTCGTATCCGACCATCTGTCGTTCGATGAAGCTCAGACGAGTGCGTTTATAGAGTTTCAGGCAGGCTTCGACATAGAATCCGAAGAGCCACGGCCATGCCGTTCCCTGATGATAGGCGTAGTCGCGCTGTGCCTGTGGTCCTACATACATGGGGTTGTATCCGCTGCTCTTTGGCGACAGCGAGCGGAGTCCTTTTGGCGTGAGCAGTTCCTTGGTGCAGATGTCGATGATATTTTTTTTCTGTTCCTGCGAGAGTGGAGAATAGTCAAAGGCAGCGGGGAAGATCATGTTGGGTCTGACGCTCCAGTCTTGTTTGTCGCCGTCGACATAATCGAAGAGATAGCCGAACTTGTTGACGAAGGTAGCGAGGAAAGCGTCTTTGGCCTTGCCGGCTTTTTGGTTCAGAATGTCGGCGATGTCGTCGTGGTGAGCTTCTTGTGCGAGTTTGGCACCGAAGCAGAGTGCGTTGTACCACAGTGCGTTGAACTCCACGATATATCCTGTTCGCGGCACCACGGGGCGTCCGTTGGCCGTAGAGTTCATCCAGGTGACAGCACGCTCCGAGCCGTCGGTTTTCACGAGGCCGTTGTCGGCAACGAGCAGGTTGGGATGTTTGCCGTCAGAGATATATGAGAGAATGTCCCAGACGAGCTGTCCGTATTTTTTAGCGCACCGCTCTTCACCCTCTTCTTTGGCGTATTGCTGGATGCACCAGATGGCCCACAAGGGCACGTCGGGCTGATTGAGCTCATAGAGTTTGACGGTGAGTGGTTTCTCCTCCATGAATTCGCGGAGACCTTTCTCAGCTGTTTTCATCACGGCTTCGAAAAACTCTGTCTCCTCGATGCTCAGCGTCAGACCAGGCAAAGCGATGAACGTGTCGCGCGCGCGTGCTTTGAACCACGGGTATCCGGCCAGGATATATTTCTCGCCGTTTTTGTCTTCGACGTGGAACTGGTGTGCGGCGTTGATCAGGCAGTGGAAGAAATTGTCGCGTGGGGCTCTCTCGTCGAGCTCTTGCTGGAAGAGCGGTTTCAGTGTGCGCACTTTGTTTTCCGTGGTGGAGGCGGCAAAGACGATGCTCTCGCCCTTGCGTATGGGCACTTCGAAGTAACCGGGCACATAGAGATCCTCGTTGCTGGCGTAGCCTCGCTCTTGCTCTTTGGGATACTCGATGCCGCGGTACCAGTCGGGTTGGAAGACAAACTTCACCTTACGCGAGAACTGCATGTAGAGGTCGGGATAGCCCGGATACATGCAGGTTCTGATGCCGTTTTCCACCTCTGTATAGTCTTTGTTGGCCACACTGTTCTCATGTGTGAACTGTCTGACGCTGCGGAAGGCGAGGAAGGGACGGAATTGTAGTGTAGTGGCCGAGTGTGCGTCGTCGAGGGTATAGCGGATGAGAAGTCGGTTTTCATGGTGTTGAAAGACTACTTCTTTCCTGAGGATCACGCCACCGACACGGTAGGTGGTGGTGGGTACTTTGTCGCAATCAAACGATTGGATATACTTGTGACCCATCGGGCTGTAGTTGTTGCCCTGGTATTTGTGCAGACCCAGGTTGAAAGCGGCCCCATGCTGTATGACACTACAGTCGAGCGAAGAGAGCAACACATGGTTTTCGTCGTCGAGTTCCGGCACGGGAATCACAAACAGACCGTGGTATTTGCGCGTGTTGCAGTCTACTATTGATGAGCATGAGTAGGCTCCTGAGCGATTGGTTCGCAGGATTTCCTTGGGCAGGCTCTCCTGTAAATTGGTCATCAGGGCTTTTTCAAATTTTAGATAGCTCATAGTTCGCAATTAAGGTTATTATATTATTATTGATGATTGTTCTTATTGTTAGGCGCAGTGCGTAGGCTCTACGTTGACCCCAAAGTTAGTAAATTATTGGGAATAAAGCAAATAATGTAATCATTATTTTGGTAAAATGACGAAAAAATGTAATCTTGTCGAGTACAAATGATTTTAAATGTAAACATCAGGTTGGTAGTTTTCCCCTCTGTAGCACTATTTGGCATATAGTGCTAAGTCGTGATTGTATACCAAATTTATTGACAAAAATATATTTTAATGCACTTCAATATTGCATGGTGTCTTTACTGAGATACACGGCAATGGTTTTAAGTTTCACATACTGATAGCTCAGATACATGAATCCGCCGAATCGGTTGTTCGGTCCCCATGAGTTCTTTGCAATAAAAAAGCGATGGCCCCGGCGGTCGTGGGCGAGTCCGCATAGTTCCATGCAGTGGTCGTCGGTGGTGCGGAAGGTTTCAAAGGCGCGCTGCCGGTCGAGCTGGTCATAGTCAGCCTTGTCGTTTTGCAGCACGGCGACGCCTCGCTTAAAGTCAAAGCCCGGCTCGCTGATGTCGCCTTCCCAGCAGACGGGATGCCCCTGCTTGAGAGCATGGACGATGGTATGCATGAGCGTGTCGACAGGCACATTGAGAAAGTAGTCGCGCATCTGATTGTCGGGCACCTCCAAGATAAACGGCTTGCCGAAAGGATGATGGGAGAAACTCGTCAGCGACAAGTATTCCTCGGGTCGACATACGCTGTGGGCAAACTCCATGGGCGTGTACCGGGCACCCAACATCATGATGGTACCGGGCAAGTAACCGATCTGCTCATCGAGTGTTTTGTCTATCCGCTCGTTGAGCATGCTGAGCGAAGAGCTTGCCCGCGCAATCTGCTGCACTGTGCGGGCAACGACGGGATAGTCGACCGACACATTATTATAATAGCTGTCGTAGGGCAACATACCATACATTGCCATGAGATCAAAGACCATCGACGCCATGCCTCGCATCGTCACCTTGCCGTCGTTGCGGTTGAAATAGTAGTTGGTGGCCTCGTCCTTGAGCAGCATTCTGGCCATATAGTCCACCGAGAGGTGCACCGAGTCGCCTTGCATGAGATGCTCCGACTCGATGGTAGCCAGCATGGCATAGGCCCAGCAGAGCGGGCTGCGCCCCTGGTCGAGAACCGGTGTGGTCTTGATGACCACATCATTTCTGAACTCACTCTTCACCGGCTGACGTTTTTGAGGTCGTCCGCAGCTGATGATCATCACGAGGCCAAGCAGGCCAAAGACTATTTTCTTCATTTCAAGTGCAAAGATAAGCAATTATTTGATTACCTTTGCACTATGAATGCTAAAATAGAGGATTTTGAGATCATGGCCCCCGTGGGCTCACGTGAGTCACTCGCTGCGGCTTTGCAGGCCGGCGCCGACTCCGTATACTTTGGTATCGGACAGCTGAACATGCGGTCGCACAGTGCCAATCATTTCGACATCAGCGATCTTCACGACATCGCGCGCATCTGCAACGAGCATGGCGTGAAGACCTATCTCACCGTCAACACCATCATCTATGACGAGGACATGGCCACGATGCACACCATCATCGACGCAGCCCGTGAGGCCGGCATTTCGGCTGTCATCGCCTCCGATGTCGCCGTGATGGTCTATTGCCGCCAAGTAGGCATGGAGGTGCACCTCTCCACTCAGCTCAACATCAGCAATGTGGAGGCACTGAAGTTCTATGCTCAGTTTGCCGACGTCAGCGTGCTCGCCCGAGAGCTGAACATGAAGCAGGTGAGCCACATCCACGATGAGATAGAGCGGCAACAGATCTGCGGCCCTGCCGGCAAGCCGGTGCGCATAGAGATGTTCTGCCATGGTGCCTTGTGCATGGCTGTCTCGGGCAAGTGCTACATGAGTCTGGCCGCTGCCGACCGCTCCGCCAACCGTGGCCAGTGCGTGCAGATCTGCCGTCGCTCTTATATCGTCACCGATGCCGAGACGGGCAATCAGCTTGAGATCGACAACAAATACGTGATGAGTCCCAAGGATCTGAAGACCATCCGCTTCCTCGACAAGATGATGAAGGCCGGTGTGCGTGTCTTCAAAATCGAGGGACGTGCGCGTGGACCAGAATATGTCTATACCGTGGTGACCTGCTATAAAGAGGCTCTGAAAGCGGTGCTCGACGGCACGTTTACCGAAGAGAAGAAGGACGCATGGGACGAGCGGCTCGCCACTGTCTTCAACCGCGGATTCTGGGACGGCTATTACCAAGGACAGACGATGGGCGAGTGGAACAAGCACTACGGCTCGCTCGCCACGGAGCGCAAGCGTCTCGTGGGCAAGGTGACGAAATATTTCTCGAAACTCAACGTGGCGGAGATTGCCGTTGAGGCTGCTCCCTTTGAAGTAGGCGACAAGTTGCTCATCACCGGCAACACCACCGGCGCGATGTATCTTGACTGTACCGAGATCCGCTACGACCTCAAGCCTGTCAGACGGGCCGAGCAGGGATGGCTGGTCTCCATCCCCGTGAAGGGAAAGGTCAGACCAAACGATAAATTCTTTAAGTTGGAGAAAGTAGAATATGAAGACGATTAATGAACTGCAGGACGAAGTCGTGGAGGAGTTCAGCGACTTCGACGACTGGATGGATAAATATCAGATGCTCATCGACCTGGGCAATGAGCTCAAGCCGCTCGATGAGAAATACAAGACTGAGCAAAACCTCATCGACGGTTGCCAGAGCCGTGTGTGGCTGCAATGCGACTTTGTCGACGGCAAGCTGGTGTTCACCGCTGACAGCGATGCGCTCATCGTCAAGGGCATCATCGCCCTGCTCATTCAGGTGATCAGCGGCCACACGCCGAAAGAGATTCTCGACGCCGACCTTTATTTCATCGACAAGATCGGTCTGCGCGATCATCTTTCTCCCACCCGCTCCAATGGTCTGTTGGCTATGGTGAAGCAGATCAAGGCGTATGCGCTGGCGTATAACATGAAGGAAAATGCATAAGCTCAGAACCATAGAGATGCACCGCCTCACGGTGGAAGAGTTTAAGGAAGCCAAGAAGCTGCCGCTGGTGGTTGTGCTCGACAACGTGCGGTCGCTCTATAATGTAGGTTCTGTCTTCCGCTCGTGCGACGCCTTTCGTGTGGAAGCCGTCTATCTTTGCGGCATCACCGCCTGTCCGCCTAATGCCGAGATCCATAAGACGGCACTCGGCGGAGAGGATAGTGTCGACTGGAAATACTTCAAAAACACTGAGGATGCCGTGGCCGAACTCCAGCGTGAGGGCTATTTTGTCTACAGCATCGAGCAGGTGGAGGGCAGTACCAAGCTACAGCATCTCAGAGAATCCCTGGCCACACAGCGTGAGAAAGGCGTAGCTCAGCGCTATGCTGTCGTCTTTGGCAATGAAGTCAAAGGCGTGTTGCAAAGTGTGGTGGACATGAGCGACGGCTGTCTGGAAATACCACAGTTCGGCACCAAGCACAGTTTGAATGTCAGCGTCACGGCGGGCATTGTAGTGTGGGAATTTGCCAAACACCTGCTCTTGCAGCAGAAATGACATGAGACACTGTCCATTGATGCTTCTCCTTGCCTCAGGCTTGTTCACGGCGTCCTGTGCTACCGGCAACCGTGCCGTCAACTATAGTGAAGCCCGCAACTATTTCTTTCGCAACGATGCCAAGCAACCCGCTGACCTGCTGATCATCCGCAGCCAGGCAGAGTTGGAGCAATATTTTGGTGAGGCCGCCTTTATGGGTAAGGGCGGTGAGCCGACAAAGATTGACTTCAGCAAGCATTTTGTCGTAGCGAAAGTACTGCCCGTCACCAACCATCTTACCAATATCTCGCTCCGACGTATCAAGCGCAGCAGCGATAAGTGCCTTATTTGGGTATGGCATATTGCTGTTAATGACACTTCACTGGCTTATTCCATACAGCCCATGAAGCTGGTGGTACTCGATAAGAAATACGAGAGATACCAACTTGTCGAAAAGGTAGAGTGATTTGAAGCCAGCTATGTTCGATGCCTTGCACACTACACGACCAAGAAAGTTCGTCGAAGTTTGAAAGCAATTTTTTGTTGGATAAACTGACAATTTTCCGCCCTCATACAGGCGATTTTCTGAAGCAAACCATACTTTGCCCAGAAAAACGCGAATTTTGGAATATTTTTGTAACTGTCTGATAATTAACGAACTACACTCATAGACGGTTTTTGATGAATTCTTAGTGCAATTTTGGCATTGAAAAAATGATGGAAATCTCTGTCAAAGTACCTTTTTCATGCTGTCATCTCACTGATTTCTCATGGTAAAATCAGTGAGATGACAAGGTAAAATCAGTGAGATGACAAGGTGAAATCAGTGAGATGATAGTGAGAGGCTTCAAATCTGAGTGTTTTTCCCCATTTTTTTCTTCATCCTCTCTTGATGGTTTCTCTAGATTGCAAGTCCGAGATGAACAAGTTTTGTAATAAGCTTTGATGTTAATAAAAGTCGATGGCTGTCTGATAATGCATTATCAGAAATAAAAAAAATAGGAAATATAGGGTTTATTTCGGGCAATATTTGTATTTTTGTATAGCTCCATCGGTCTGTGGAATAGCAAGTCTGTGCATGAAGGACCATGGGGCGGAATAGAAAACAAGCTTACGAAACAACAACACAGCCCTAATATGAAAGAAAAAATACTCATCCAACGCATCGAAGAAGTCACGGGCCAGCACTATGACTCGCCCAAGGATTTCGACAAGCTCAGCCAGCAGATCTTTTTCAAAACCGAGGAAATGGTCAGCCCTTCTACCTTGAAGCGCTTGTGGGGATATATCGACAGTGCTTCCTCGCCACGCTCCTACACCCTTGACGTACTTGCGCGCTTTCTGGGCTACCGCGACTACGAGGCCTTCAAAGTCGATAATGAGCATGCCGATGTGCAGAGCGACATCACCCTCTGCGACAAAGTCTCGTGTGAGGATCTCGCTGTCGGCGACCTGCTGGAGCTCAGCTGGCTGCCCAACCGCCTTTGTCGGATAGAGCATCTTGGCGGCGGACGCTTCCGCGTCGTGGAGGCTCAGAACACCAAGCTCAGCGTGGGTGACACCTTCTTTTGCTCTTTGTTTCTGAGCCACGAGCCGCTCTTTGTCGACAAACTCATGCACGACGGCAATGGTCCTTTTGTCTATGTGGCAGGAAAAAAGGACGGAATCACGGTCAGGCGACTCCGTCCTTCTGCGTTATAAAACCGAACTAAAAACTACACTTTCTGATAGAGGCAGTCCTCGTTGTAGGGGGGTGTCCCCTTTAATTCTGATAGAGGCTGTCCTCAAAGGCGGCGAGGGCAGCCTTGGCTCCTTCGCCCATGGCAATCATGATCTGCTTGAATGGCACGGTCGACACGTCGCCTGCCGCATATACGCCTGCCGCCGACGTGCGGTTGCGGTCGTCGATGATGATCTCACCGCGCGGGGTGAGATTGACATGACCTTTAAAGATGTCGCTGTTGGGCTGTAGGCCTATCTGCACAAATACGCCGTCGAGACTGATGTGCCGCATCTCGTCCTTGTCGAGATCACGCACGTCGATGCCGTTGAGGCGTCCGTTCTGCTCCGAGAGGCCGACGGTCTGACTGCGGAAATGGATGTCGACATTGTGCAGTGCGCGCAGCTTTTGCTGCAACACCTTGTCGGCGCGCATCTGAGAGCCAAACTCCAGCACAGTCACATGATCGCAGATTCCGGCCAGGTCGATGGCCGCTTCCACGCCACTGTTTCCGCCGCCGATGACTGCCACGTGCTTGCCTTTGTAGAAAGGCCCGTCGCAGTGAGGGCAGAAATGAATGCCGTGACCAATGAGTTTGTCCTCACCTGTCAGTCCCAAACGGCGCCATCCGGCACCCGTGGCAATGATCACACGCGGGGCGATGAATGATTCTCCTCCTCTCACCTCTACCCGTTTGTCCTTTTCTGAAAAGTCCACACGTGTGATCCTGCGGTTGGTGTATGTGTCTATGGGATAAGCCTCCAAGTGTTTGGAGAGGTCGGCGGCCAACTGCGCGCCGGTAGTCTTTGGCACAGAGATGATGTTCTCGATGCCCGTCGTGTCGTTGACCTGACCGCCAATGCGCTGGGCCACGACGGCGACTCTCTGCCCTTTTCGGGCAGCATAGATGGCTGCGGCTGCTCCTGCCGGACCACCGCCGAGTACCACAATATCGTAGCGACGCTCCACAGCCTCGTGTGCTGCGCTGCTGTCGGTGCCGAGATGGTCCTCCAGTTCGTCGAGCAGTGTGCCGAGCTCACCGCGACCCACATGTAGCAAATCACCGTTGACATACACTGCGGGCACCGCCTGGATGTTGAGCTCGTTGACTTCCTGCTGCGCAAGTGCCCCGTCGACCATCTCGTGAGAGACATTCGGATTGAGCAGTGCCATGACGTTGAGAGCTTGCACCACGTCGGGACAGTTGGTACACGTCAGCGATACGTAGGTTGTCAGTCGGATGTTGCCTCGCAGCGACGCGATGCGTTGGCGCAGACGGTCGTCGGGCAGATTGCGCCCCTGTCCGTCAGCGTTGAGCAGTGCCAGCAACAGCGAGGTGAACTCATGTCCGTTGGGGATGCCCCGGAACGCGATGCCCGTTTCCTGGCCGTCGCGAAGAATGTAGAAGCGAAACGCCTTGCCGCTGCGGTATTCTACAGTGATATGTGAACTGCACGAAGCCACATCCTCTACAAATTGACTGAAATGAGTGGCGTCGGCATCGCTGTCGTCGCGCTCTACGACAAATGTGAAATGAGCACTGAGATGAGCCAGTACGCTTTTCACTTGAGTGATAACATTAAGATCGAGCATAAGTTGAAATTGTAGGAATTAGAGAGTTGTGCACTTCGTGCAGTCGTAATGTTTTGCTAAAAAGCAGTGGTGCTCCTTAGAGCTTGCCTACGAGGTCGATGCTGGGCTTGAGCGTCTCAGCACCCTCGTGCCACTTGGCGGGGCAAACCTCACCGTTGTGCGAAGCTACATACTGTGCGGCCTGCACCTTGCGGACGAGTTCGTCGGCGTTGCGGCCGATGCTGTTGTCCTGAATCTCAGCCAGTTTGATCAGTCCTTCTGGGTTGACGAGGAAGGTGCCACGGTAAGCCACGCCCTCATCCTCCTTGTATACGCCGAAGCCACGGGAGAGCACAGCGAGCGGGTCAGCGAGCATGGCATACTGCAATTTGGCAATGCGGTCAGAGGTGTCGTGCCATGCCTTGTGGACGAAATGGCTGTCGGTGCTCACCGAGAAGACTTCTACGCCCATGGCCTTGAGCTCATCGTATTTGCTCTGAAGGTCCTCCAGCTCGGTAGGGCATACAAAGGTGAAGTCGGCAGGATAGAAGAAGAACAGAGCCCACTTGCCTTCGATGTCCTTGTTGCTGACGGTTTTGAAACTGCCGTTTTGGAAGGCCTGAACGGTGAACTCGGGTGCGTGCTGATTGATGATCGTTTCCATAATCTCTTGTTTTTTATTTATTTTGTGTTGTGTTGTTGTGAGAAAAAACTCTTTTGTTTGTGATGTTGTGAAGTGTTTTCTTGTTTTCTGATGCAAAGTTATGGATATTCCTTGATGATGGCAACAGACAACGTCTATCGCATCATAGATAAAATCTATACCAAAGGATAAGTGGTTGTTTATCAGTATCCTATTTTGTCATAGACAACCTGCGGTTTTTCTCATTTCTTGCTCCTGCCTCACATTTTGCACCTTTGATTTTGTTTTGTGGATTGATTTGTGTAACTTTGCATGTAGTATGCCCTATTTATAATAAGGTGTAAGCCAAAGAAACAATAAACAAGATATAATATACACATGGACTACAATTTCAGAGAGATTGAGAAAAAGTGGCAGAAAGAGTGGGTCGACCATCAGACCTACAAAGTCACAGAGGACCCTAACCGTCCGAAATACTACGTGCTCAACATGTTCCCTTACCCTTCCGGCGCGGGACTGCATGTAGGTCATCCGTTGGGATACATTGCCAGCGACATCTACGCCCGCTATAAGCGGCTCAACGGCTTCAATGTTCTCAATCCTATGGGATATGACGCTTACGGACTGCCCGCCGAGCAGTATGCCATCAAAACCGGTCAGCACCCAGCCATCACCACCGAGCAGAACATCAACCGCTACCGCGAGCAGCTCGACAAGATCGGCTTCTGCTTTGACTGGGACCGTGAGGTGCGCACCTGCGATCCGCATTACTATCACTGGACACAGTGGGCTTTCGAGAAGATGTTCAACTCTTACTACGACAACGACCTGAAAAAGGCACAGCCCATCGACAAGCTTATCGCGCATCTCGAGAAGCAGGGTACGGAAGGACTCAACGTGGCGCAGGGCGACGACACCGTCAGCTTCACCGCTGAAGAGTGGAATGCCATGGACGACAAGCAGAAGAGCGACGCACTGATGAACTACCGTATCGCCTACAAGGGTGAGACCATGGTCAACTGGTGCGCCGGACTGGGCACCGTACTGGCCAACGACGAGGTAGTAGAGGGCGTCAGCGTGCGCGGTGGCTTCCCCGTGGTGCAGAAGAAGATGAGCCAGTGGTGCCTGCGTGTCTCCGCTTACGCCCAGCGTTTGCTCGACGGTCTTGATACCATCCAGTGGAGCGACTCTATCAAGGAAACGCAGAAAAACTGGATCGGACGCTCGGAAGGTACTGAGGTAGAGTTCCGGGTGAAGGACTCCGACGTGAAGTTCACGATCTTCACCACCCGTGCCGACACCATGTTCGGCGTGACGTTTATGGTACTCGCCCCCGAGTCTGACTATGTCAGCCAGGTGACTACTGAGGAGCAGAAAGCCGAGGTGGACAAATATATCGACTATGTCAAGAAGCGCACCGAGCTGGAGCGTATGTCCGACCGCAAGGTCACGGGTGTGTTTACAGGCTCTTACGCCATCAACCCGCTTACGGGCGATGCCATTCCTATCTGGGTCTCGGAGTATGTGCTTGCCGGATATGGTACGGGTGCCATCATGGCCGTGCCGGCTCACGACAGCCGCGACTATGCCTTCGCCAAGCACTTCAATTTGCCCATCATCCCGCTCATCGAGGGTGCCGACGTGTCGGAGGAGAGCTTCGACGCCAAGGAGGGCATCGTCACCAACTCGCCGCAACAGGGCAAGCAGGGCCTCGACGGCTTCTCGCTCAACGGTCTGACCGTGAAGGAAGCCATTGCCGCTACGAAGAAATTCGTCACCGAGAAGGGTATCGGACGCGTGAAGGTCAACTACCGTCTGCGTGACGCCATCTTCTCTCGCCAGCGCTATTGGGGTGAGCCTTTCCCTGTCTATTACGACAATGGCATCCCTCGCATGGTGCCCGAAGAGTGCCTGCCTATCGAGTTGCCCGAGATCTCAGAGTATAAACCTACCGAGAGCGGTGAGCCACCTTTGGGCCGTGCTAAGAAATGGGCATGGGATACCGTAAACAAACAGGTGGTGGAGAATGCCAAGATCGACCAGAAGACTGTCTTCCCGCTTGACCTCTACACCATGCCGGGCTTTGCCGGCAGCAGCGCTTACTACCTCCGCTACATGGATCCCCACAACGATGAGGAGCTCGTCTCGAAGAAGGCTGACGAATACTGGCGCCATGTCGACCTCTATGTGGGCGGCACGGAGCACGCCACCGGCCACTTGATCTACAGCCGTTTCTGGAATAAGTTCCTCCATGACTACGGCGTGAGCTGTGAGGAAGAGCCGTTCCAGAAGCTCATCAACCAAGGCATGATCCAGGGACGAAGCAACTTTGTCTATCGTGTGGGCGAGCTTAGCACCGCCGACAAACCGGTGTTCGTCAGCTACAACCTGCGCAAGAACTACAAGGAAGTAACCCCGATCCACGTATGGGTCAACCTCGTGAAGAACGATATCCTCGACATAGAGGCCTTCAAGCAGTGGAGCCCTGAGTACAAAAATGCCGAGTTCATCCTTGAAGACGGTAAATATGTCTGCGGCTGGGCCATTGAGAAGATGTCCAAGTCAATGTATAATGTGGTAAACCCCGACGACATTGTGCGTGACTACGGTGCCGATACGCTCCGTCTCTACGAGATGTTCCTCGGTCCGGTTGAGGCCAGCAAGCCTTGGGACACCAATGGCATCGACGGCTGCTTCCGTTTCCTGAAGAAGCTTTGGAGCCTGTTCTGGGAGAACCGCACCGACAAATGGCTCATCGACGACGCCGAGCCTTCGAAGGACAGCTTGAAGAGTGTGCACAAGCTCATCAAGAAGGTGACCGGCGACATCGAGGCTTTCTCCTACAACACGAGCATCTCTGCCTTCATGATCTGTGTTAGCGAGCTCGGTCAGCAGAAGTGTCACAACCGTGAAATGCTTCGCGACGTGGTCATCCTCATCGCTCCCTTCGCTCCCCATATCGCTGAGGAACTGTGGCATCAGCTGGGCGAGAAGGGTTCGGTATGCGACGCACAGTGGCCCAAATGGAACGAGGCTTACCTGCAGGACAATGAGTTGCAGATGACGGTCAGCTTCAACGGCAAGGCACGCTATCAGAAGATGTTCCCCGCCGATGCCTCTAAAGACGATATCCAGCAGGCTACCCTCGACGACGAGCGCAGCAAGAAGTATCTCGATGGCAAGCAGATCGTCAAGGTCATCGTCGTGCCCAAGAAGATTATCAATATCGTTATCAAATAGTCTATGACCATTGATCATCGTATCATATACAACGAGGCTAAGGATTATGTAGGCATAACCCTTGGCCTCGTCTTGTATGCTGCCGCCTTCACCATCTTTCTCCTGCCCTACGAGATCGTCACGGGCGGCGTGACTGGTATGTCGGCTATCATCTACTACGCTACGGGGTTTAAGATTGAGAACACCTACATGATCATCAACCTCGCCCTGCTTGTCGTGGCGCTGAAGATTCTTGGATGGAAGTTTCTGATGAAGACGATCTATGCTATCTTCACGCTGTACTTCCTCTTGAAGTTCGCACAGGTGCTCATGCCGATGGATGCTGCGGGGCACTATGTCAAGATTCTCGGACCGGGACAGGATTTCATGTCGCTGCTCATCGGTTGCTGCTTCACAGGATCGGCCTTGGCAATCGTCTTCCTCAATAACGGGTCGACGGGCGGAACAGACATCATTGCCGCCTGCGTCAATAAATATCGCGACGTGTCGCTGGGCCAGGTGCTCATGGCAGTGGACTTCTGTATCATCGGCTCCTGCTTCTTCTTCCCGCAATTCGGCGACTTTCTCGACCGCGCCCACAAGGTGGTGTTTGGTTTCTGTACCATGGTGGTGGAGAACTTCATGCTCGATCATGTGATGAACATCCAGCGGCAGAGTGTACAGTTCATGATCTTCTCAAAGAAATATCAGGAGATCGCCAACGCCATCGGCACGCAGATGGAGCACGGCGTGACGATCCTCGACGGACACGGATGGTACACGGGGCAGGACATGAAGGTGCTCTGTATCCTTGCCAAGAAAAACGAGAGCGTCGCCATCTTCCGACTCATCAAGATGATCGACCCGCAGGCTTTCGTCAGCCAGAGCTCGGTCATCGGTGTGTATGGTGAGGGCTTCGACAGAATCAAGGTCAATGTGCCTAAGAAACTCAAGAATAAACAGAATCTTTTCGACATTCCGCCTGCCGAAAATGGCCAGACGGATAACAACCAAACAGATAAAGCATGAAAATCGTTTTTGCTACCAACAACCAGCATAAGCTGCGCGAGATACGTGAAATCCTCGGTCCTGACTTTGAGATCGTCTCTCTCAGTGACATTGGATGCCATGAGGACATTCCCGAGACTGGCAACACACTTGAGGAAAATGCCCATCAGAAGGCTGAGTATATCTTTGACCACTATCATCTCAACTGCTTCGCCGACGACACGGGACTGGAAGTGGAGGCTCTCGGCGGTGCGCCGGGCGTGCACTCTGCCCGCTATGCCGAAGGCACAGACCACGACAGTGAGGCCAACATGGCGAAACTCCTGCGAGAGCTCGACGGTAAGGACAACCGCCAAGCGCGCTTCCGCACGGTCATCTCGCTGATCACCATGGAGGGCGACAACCCGGTGTGCAGCCGCGAATATCAGTTCGAGGGTGAGGTGCGCGGACGCATCGCTACCGAGAAACACGGCACCGAGGGCTTTGGCTATGACCCGCTCTTCATCCCCGACGGCTATGACAAGAGCTTCGCCGAGCTGGGCGAGGAGATCAAAAACACCATCTCGCATCGCGCTAAAGCCGTCGAGCAGCTCGCCGTGCATCTGAAAAGCGAGATGCTATAATAGTTTTTTATAGAAGAGATAGAGGCTATAGTTTCTATAGCTTCTATAGTCTCTATAGCTTCTATAGAGTCTGTCTTTAACGCCCTTCAATCGATTCCACCATGAGCAAGTATCGCCTGCTTCTTTTCATCCTGTTCTTTCCACTCCTGCTCCATGCTCAGTGGAAAGCCTATCTGAGCTACTACGACCCTACCGAAATCGTGGAGGGCGAGGGAAAGACCATCTATGTGCTGGCCTCGGGAGGCCTTTATCGCTACGACCGAAGCGACCAAAGCCTGACAACATACGACAAAACTTTGGGACTCAGCGACTGTGGCATCACTCACATCGGATGGTCGCAGAAGGCTAAAAGGCTGGTTATCGTCTACGACGACTATAACATCGACTTGCTTGCGCCCAACGGTGAGGTGGTGAACATAGCCGACTATCAGAACTATTCCACCACAGACACCAAGACGGTCAACGGCGTGGATGTCAACGGCAGCATGGCGTATCTCTCTACAGCCTTCGGCATCGTGGCACTCAACGTGGCCGATGCTGAGGTCACCAACACCTACAGACTGGGCTTCTCGGTCAACTACGCCTATGTCAAGGACGGGTATCTCTATGCCGCCAGTGCTGCCCGTGGACTCTACCGCGGCAGGCTGTCCGACAATCTCCTCGACCAAGCCAACTGGACGCGCGTGGGGGAATACACGGCTAAGCCCGGCACGGTATCGGAAGATCTCAAGGCTCTCGTCAAGACACTGCAACCCGGTGGACCGAAATACAATTACTTTGGATTTTTGAAGATGTATGGCGGGAAACTGTACAGCTGCAATGATGCCTATAGAGTAGAGGAAGATAGGAACTTGAAAGGTTGTATACAAGTTTATGATGGAAAAGAGTGGATGGCCTATCAAGACGATATAAGCCAAGAGACTGGAGTGGCTTATGTAGATGTAGGTTGCCTTGAAATAGATCCAAAAGATCCTAATCATGTATTTGCTGGAGCAAGAACTGGATTATATGAATTTAGAAATGGTAAGTTTGTGCACCTCTACACTTATGATAATAGTCCTTTAGTATCCACATTCGGCAATAACAAAAACTATGTTTCAGTTCAGGCTTTACAATATGATAACGATAATAATCTATGGGTTATCAATTGCTTAAACAATGAGCAAAACATTTTAGAGCTCAATTCGGATAATAAATGGACTTCATATTTTCAAGCTCCTTTAAAGGGGCTTGCTCTTTTAAGTCATCCTTTTTTTGATAGAAGAGGATTGCTATGGTTTATTAATGACAGCTATTTGACTCCGAGTTTCTACAATTATAATATACGTAACAATACTCTCACCTCGTATAGATCTTTTGTTAATGAGGATGGAACATCATTGAACATCAGCTATTTCCACTGTATTACAGAGGATGATGATAATAATATATGGATAGGCACCAACATAGGACCGTTTATGTTGGAACCTGATCAAATCACTGCCGCTCATCCTATTCTCAATCAGGTGAAGGTACCACGCAACGATGGTACTAACTTCGCCGACTATTTGCTCTCTGGTGTGGACATCAGAGCTATATTGGTGGACAAGAACAATCGTAAGTGGTTCGGTACCAACGGCAATGGCTTATATCTGATTGCTGCTGACAACATCACGACATTGGCTCACTTCACCAAAGCCAACAGCCAGCTGCTGTCTGACAATATTCTCTCTTTGGCGATCAACGACGCTACGGGCGAACTCTTCATCGGCACGGATCAGGGATTATGCTCTTACACTGGCAACATCAGCGATTCCAGCAATGGCATGACCAAAGACAACGTCTGGGCTTACCCCAATCCCGTGAAGCCTGATTATACCGGTGCCATCACCATCACCGGACTGGAGAATGGAGCCAGCGTGAAGATCGTCACGAGCAACGGCGTGCTGGTCAACGAGGGCACTGCCAGCAATGGAGAATATAAATGGTATGGCATCAACCGAGATGGCAAGCGTGTGGCCAGCGGCGTCTATATGGTGGAAGTCGCAACGAGCGAAGGTCAGAAAGGAGTAGTATGCAAAATAGCTATCGTCAATTAGTTTTTTCCAAAATAACAGGTTGCTGGCCACTGTGGCTTCTTTATTTAGCGATCAACAGTCTATTTGTATTGAAGTATATCAGTAGAATATCTGTTGGTATGGGGATAGTGGCTACTGCTGTTTATATGGTTGGTGTAATGGCACTTATCGTTTTCCTTAAGAAATGGCGCAATCCGTCAAGGAAGACGATCATGTGCATTACTGTGATAGCAGGTGCCATCCTATTGATCGCTCAAAGCAGCATCGATCCATATAAGTTGCAAGTAGACAGATGGTCAGCTATCCACAACTTTCTTAATAACCTCTTTCATGGGATTTATCCTTATGCAGCCCGTACGCATTTAGGCGGCTATGGTTCTCCCTTTCCTTTCTGGCAATGCTTTCACATACCTTTTTATTTGTTGGGTAATGTGGGGCTATCCATTTTTTTCTGTCTCTTTCTATATATTGCGTCAGTGTATCGGTATGTTGCATCCGCAAAGTTGCTTCAACTGATAGCCCTACTATTCTCCTCACCGGCTTTTGTCTATGAAGTGATGGTAAGGAGTGATCTTTTGAGTAATTTTCTGTTGGTAGCTGCTATCATCAACTATATTTATTATCATAGAATATACTTGCTACAGCATTGGCTTCCAATAAGTATGGTAATTGGTTTGATGCTAAGTACACGATTGTCTGCCGCAATACCTTTTGCCGTATACTTTTTATACAGCTATCTCCGGCAGCCAGCATACATCAAAGTGATGATGCCTGTCGTTGTGTTCGTCACCTTTGTTGTGACTTTTCTGCCATTTGTTTTTTGGAATGGACGCATGCTTTTCTTTTTCCAATACAATCCTTTTGTGTTACAGACACGGCAAGGTAGTTTGATGGTCGTCGTAATTATCGCCTGTCTGCTTATCTACTTATCACTGACATGGAAAAACAGTTACTATAAGATGGAGCGCAATATTGCAATAGTGCTTTTCGGGTTAGTAGCTGTCACGTTCATATATAATATGTTTACTACGCATACATGGACAGAGCTTTTCCAGTCAAGGTATGATATAAGTTATTTTGATATGGCCTTACCTTTTCTTTGCTTGGGTATTTCTATGTACCGCGATCATTCTTATCCTCAGCTGGCAGAATGATCAGAGATAGGGACCAACTTAGGTATGACACGGGTGTCGAGAAGATAAAAGATGATGGTAAACAGTGCTGTAAGAAGGGTGAACCATAACATTCCTTTTAAGCCTTGACTTAAGTATGGCAAAAAGGCCATGTGCACCAAATATAGTTCTAATGAACATTTGCCTACTTTGTGCAAAATGCCAGAATGGGATAATTGCGTAAAGTAGTAGGGTAAAAGTATACAGCAGATGGCTAAGGGCAGCTTTATAAACAGTAATATGTACTGATAGGGTAGAGTTCCCTTATATTGGTGTATGACGGGGATGGCTTTGGACAAATAGAAGAATAGACCTATAGCGAAACTGTAGAAGAAGATATTTGACACTTTTTTGTAGCTAAGATGATGCACTTTCTCTATGTTGTCTGAAACAAGCATACCTGCAAAGAAGCTGAACGACTGCTCCGCTTCCATTTGCATTTGACTACCAACAAGAACGAGAAATTATTATGCTTGCAAAATTAGACATTTTCAGTGAGACTGCCAAATGCTCGAGTATAAATAGTGAGATGGGCAGAGATATTTCCTGGGTAGACGGAGATGCCGACTGAGTTACCCAACAGCCGGCAGGCCGACTCACGGAGTGGAAGTGAAATATTATTTTTTGTGACAAAATACCTTCAACTTTCTGTTGCATTCCAGAGAGCGAAGAAGACTGCTGAAAAGCAAAAGCGGTGCTCGAAGACACGGAAAACCGTCGTGAAAACGTCATTTCAGTGAGATGTAAGGTAGAAAACGGTACTTTCATGCGATGAAAACGGTGATTTGACAAGGTCAGAAAGGCACTCTGAGCAAAAATTCTCTAGAGAATTTTTCATCAAAAAGGCTTTCTGACAATCTCGGAAAATGTTCGTTTTTCGGAAGTCTTTGTTAATCAGATGATTACAGAACCGCGCTATTTTCGCGAAAATCGGAGCAAGAGGCATGTTGTTCGCAAAGGATCGATTCTCAGCGCCCGTTTTTTGTCAGTTTACCCGACAAATGTGCGGAATCGCCTTTGTTGCTTGTGCCATAGCATCGTACCTTTTTTAAAAGAAAGTCATACAACCGACAATGCAAGTCAAAAAGATTTTGTAATTTTGCATAATTATCATTTGTAGAAATCATATAATCAAGTAGAGATGAACAATAGTATGAATTATCTCGATAGAAACGAGTTTAACTTTGAACCTTCTGACGCAGTAAAGGAAACCTTTAAGAACTTTGATTTGAAGAAGTTCTGCTTCTACACACGTATCTATGACGAAGGTAAGAAAAGTATCTTCTCGGAATTTCTATCTCATCTTTATGACATAGATGAGAAGCAAATCGTACTGGGATATGGCGCTGAAGACCTGCTGAAGAAGGCTGTGCACTTTTTCCTTACTGAAGGAGGCTCAAAGACGATGCTCATTCCTAAGTTCTCGTGGTGGTACTACAAGAATATCGCATCTGAGGTCTGTGGCACTACAATCCAGTATCCGGTCTATGAGGAGGGCAACACCTTCAAGTATGACTTCGACGGACTCAAGGAAATGGTAGAGTGTTATCAGCCTAAGATCCTCCTGGTGGCATCGCCCAACAATCCTACGGGCAACACGCTGACCGCCGAAGAGATGGAGCGCCTCGTGGAGATGG
This sequence comes from Hallella mizrahii, assembly GCF_009695775.1. GTDB lineage: Bacteria > Bacteroidota > Bacteroidia > Bacteroidales > Bacteroidaceae > Prevotella > Prevotella mizrahii. Next base: position 87,965 of record NZ_VUNG01000003.1, read on the forward strand.
TGCCCGAGGATACGGTCATTCTGGTCGATGAGGCTTACGCAGCCTTTGTCTCTACTGACTCGTCCTATATCAAATCGCTGACAGAAAAGCACGATAATATTGTCATCTGCCGCACACTCTCCAAGTTCTACGGCCTGCCCGGACTGCGCATGGGCTTCGGTTTTGTGGGCAAGGGCAAGGAGATGGAGCGCTTCTGCAAATATGCCAATATGTATCTGGGATACGACCGACTGTCAGAGGAACTCGCCATTGCCGCACTGAAGAGCGATGCGCACTACCGCCAAATAGCACAGGTGATGCAGGAGGCCCGCACGATGTACGAGACCGAGCTCGGCGCGCTGCCTGGTTTCAAGGTCTACAAGAGTGGAGCCAACTTTGTGCTCATCAAGTATCCTATCGTGCTCAAGGAACGTCTGCAGGAGGCTTTCGCCCAGGAAAGCTATAAGGTGAAGTTTATGAACGAGCCCGACATCAACGAGCACATGCGCATCACGCTCGGAAGAAAAGAGCAGAACCGCACCGTATGCGACACCATCCTTAAAATCGCCAAACAGCTATGATTGCCGTCATTTTAGCCGCCGGCATGGCCACACGCCTCAGACCGCTCACCGACAGATGCCCGAAGTGCCTGCTGGAAGTGGGCGGGAAAAGCCTGCTACAAAGGTCGCTCGATGCCTTGATGGAAAACGGCATCAGGATGTTTGTGGTCGTTACGGGCTATAAAGGTGAGATGATTGAAGGGTTTATCCGTGACCATTATCAGGAACAGATAGCACGCGGTGACGCTGCTTTCAGATTCATCGACAATAAGGACTACGCCACCACGAACAATATCTATTCGCTTTGGCTCGCACGGCCGGAGGTCGACGGGCGTGAGTTTCTGCTTCTCGACAGCGACCTGCTCTACGACAGCAAGCTCATCACAGTGATGCTCTCGCAGCCTGGCGCCGCGCTCTCCGTCAACCGGCATCCATTGGGCGAGGAGGAGATGAAGGTGGTTGTGGACAACGACCATACCATCGTGGCCATCAACAAAACCTGCAACCCCGCTGAGGCCTACGGTGAGTCGGTGGGCGTGGAGAAGTTCTCTGCTGAGTACTCGACAGCGCTGTTTCGGGAACTCCGCAAGATGATTGTCGATGAAGGGCTCAGCAATGTGTTCTATGAAAAAGCCTTTGAACGGCTCATACCGCAGGGACATGCTTTCCGCATGGTCGACACCACAGACATCTATTCCACCGAGCTCGACACCATAGAAGACTTTGACAAGGCTAAGGAAGACAATGGCAAACTATGACATAAAGATATTGCACAAGCGTATCCTGAAGGTGCTGGAACTGGTAGACAAGACCTGCCAGACCCATGGACTGACCTATTATATTTGGGCGGGAACGATGATTGGAGCCGTGAGACACCACGGCTTCATCCCTTGGGATGATGACATCGACATAGCGATGCCACGCGAGGACTACGACCGGCTGATTGCACACTGCCGGGAATGGCTCCCTGAACCGCTGGAGATGATTTGCGCTGAAGACGACAGCTCCTATCCGCTGCCCTTCGCCAAGATTCAGGATGCCTCCACAACGCTCATTGAGCGTAAGCACATGGATTACGTGGGTGGCATCTATATCGATGTGTTCCCCATCGACGGCGTGCCCAATGGATGGTGCCGGCGCATGCTGCACTTCGCACGCTATGAATACTACAAGCGGGTGCTGTATCTTCTCTTCCGCGATCCTTATAAGCATGGACATGGTCCCAACTCGTGGGTGCCGTTGCTCTGCCGAAAGCTCTATACGCTCGGTGGCGTCCAAGCCAAGATAAGACAGTTGCTGAGGCAATATCCTTTCGCCTCCTGCAACCTCGTGGCTGACTACGACGATGGCTCCAAAGGCACTATGAGAAAGGAAGTCCTCGGCAAGCCCACGGACTATGATTTTGAGGATGCTACTGTCAAAGGGGTAGAGGACTACGACCACTATCTGAGCAACAAATATGGCGACTACATGACCATACCGCCTAAAGAGCAGCAAAGACAGCATCTGTTCTATTACCTCGATTTTGAACATCCCTATGCTACTTTCAAGGGCTTGGGGAAGTGAAAAACGTGAAAGCCCTGCACCTTTCTGAAGCTTTTTTGTTATCTTTGCATCAATAATCAACAACAATAACGTAAGCATACAATACTACATACATGGGAAAAATTATTCTGACAGGTGACCGCCCAACGGGCAAACTCCACCTGGGACACTATGTGGGCAGCCTGCGCCGTCGCGTGCAGCTGCAAAACGAAGGAGATTATGACCGCATGTTTGTCTTTATGGCTGACGTGCAGGCACTCACCGACAATGCCGACAACCCGGAGAAGATCCGGCAAAACATCGTAGAGGTGGCTCTCGACTATCTCTCTGTGGGACTCGATCCGAAGAAGTGCACGCTCTATATCCAGAGCCGTATCCCTGAACTCGCCGAGCTCACCACTTATCTGATGAACATTGTCACCGTGAGCCGCGTGCAGCGCAACCCAACGGTGAAGACAGAGATCAAGATGCGCAACTTCGATACCAACATCCCGCTTGGCTTCTTCTGCTATCCTGTCTCACAAGCTGCCGACATTGCTGCCTTTAAGGCTACCACCGTACCGGCCGGCGAAGATCAGGAACCAATGTTGGAGCTCACCCGTGAACTGGTCAACCGCTTCAACCAGATCTATGCGCCCGTGCTCGTAGAGCCGCAGATCATGCTGCCTGAGAACGCTACCGCACGCCGTCTACCCGGTACAGATGGTAAGGAAAAGATGAGCAAGAGCCTCGGCAACTGTATCTATCTCTCCGACGACGCCGACACAGTGTGGAAGAAAGTCAAGGGCATGTACACCGATCCTACCCACCTCAATGTCTCTGATCCCGGTCATGTGGAGGGCAATGCCGTCTTCACTTATCTCGATGCCTTCTCTACAGATCAGGACTTCGCCGACTTCTGGCCAGAGTTCAAGAACCTTGATGAGCTGAAGGCTGCCTATACGGCTGGCGGCATCGGTGACATGAAGTGCAAGAAACTGCTCAACAATGTACTCAACCGCATTCTCGACCCGATCCGTCAGCGCCGCATGGAGCTGGAGAAAGACATCCCTGCTATCTTCGACATCCTGAAGAAGGGTTCTGACGATGCCCGTGAGGTGGCTGCAAAAACAATGGACGAGGTACGCCGCGCCATGCGCATCGACTATTTCGAAGACGCTGAACTGATCCGTCAGCAGCAGGAGAAATTCAACAGCACAAAATAAGAGACTGCTTTTAGACCACCAAACAGCGACAAGACGTCACAAACGTTTGGTGGTCTGAAAGAAATCCCGTATCTTTGCAAATGTCTTATACACCAGTCACCCAATGAGCGGATGACGGTGCAGAAACAGAGCACTATATATAATAAGGTGTGGTTCTATATATAGTTAAGGTAGAGCCCTATATATAAAAGGTGTATAGGACCGTGTCGCTCTCATAGTTCAATGGATAGAACGTAGGTTTCCTAAACCTTTGATCTGGGTTCGATTCCCAGTGAGAGTACTTTTTCGTTTTATGCGTTTTCAAGTTCCAACATGATCTCATCCACACAATAGGCATCGCTCATATTGTGGAGATGATATTCCAAATCGCACATATATTGGTAGACATGCGTCTCGTAAAAGATGCGCAGGGCCTTGCTTTCCGGTACGTTCAGCCGCTGGGCAAGTAAAGAGATGATACGTGCGAACTTCATCTCCAGGATGGTTTTGTTGATATAGGGATTGTCTTTGATCATAATGAACTGATTTCTGTGGATTCTTTATAGGTGAGATACTGGTCAATGACGGATTGGCTGGTGATGCAAATCTGATTGTTGGGCCGGTGATAGCTGAGTCTTTTCAAGGCTTCTTCCGCCGTTATCAAGTCAGCAGCATAGAGCTCTACGGTATTGAAGACCCTGTCATTAGCGATTCCTCCTTGTATAATGTCGTATTTCTGCCACTCTGTTCCTCCTTTGCGATTGGAAACGACAAAGTCCAGCCAGGCACGATTGTATTGTTGGAAAGTAAGAATGGACTTACCGCTAAGCAAGGCCTGATCTAAATTGAAATCGTAAATATTGAGGTATTTCTTTTTCCCATCGTTGGCAGGTCGCATTGCCCAGGAGACCGCTTGCTGTTGCAAGTTTGTGACATAGAATCCTTTTCCAAAGTCTAAATGGTTGCGGCCTATATGCGCTAAAGGATTGGAGATGACATCAGTAGAGCCGTGATAAACGATCATAATCCTCCCTCCTTTCCAAAATTGGGGTTATGACGACGGATATAAGTGAGCAATTCGTCGACGATATATTCTTTGCCTTGCGTGTGCAAAGCCTCGTAGCTGGGATACAGAAAATGCTCTATCCCATCCGTCTTGTTGAGTTCGGCTACAATGTCTCTGCCGCTCATCCTTAATCGCTCCGCCAAGTTCTCTATACCAAATACAGCAAACTCAGTCTTCCGCGCTTCTTTGTCTTGCTCAGATTCCATCATTTCATTTTTGTCACAAATTTAAGTAAAAAGTGTGAGAATCCAAACAGATAACCGAAATATTCAAAGGGTTTCTTTGCTTGTTTTGGCTTTTTATGTTATCTTTGCCACTATATAACTAAAACACACGACTATGCTGGGAGCAATCATTGGTGACATTGTGGGGTCGCGGTTTGAATTTGACGAGATACCCACAGACAATTTTGAACTGTTTCTCGATAAGCCCTGCTGCGACTATACCGACGACTCGATCATGACGGTTGCCGTGGCCGACGCTATTCTCAACCATCGTAGCTACAGCGAAGCCCTGCACGACTGGGGGCGCCGCTATCCCAATCCCAAAGGCGGATACGGCAATATGTTTGCCGAATGGCTGAGAAGTGACGAGCCCAAGCCCCATAACTCATGGGGCAACGGTGCTGCCATGCGTGTGAGTCCCGTGGGCTGGCTCTTTGACGATTACCACGAGGTGATGGACGAGGCCAAGAAAAGCGCACAGTGCAGCCATTTGCATAAGGAGGCCATACGGGGCGCTCAGTGCGTGGCTACGCTCATCTATTGGCTGCGTACCTGCCGTATCACCAAGGAAGAGATAGAGAGTGCCGTAAAGCATAACTTTGGCTATGTGCTGCCGCCGCTCAGCGACATCATGAAGATTGGTGCCGAGGGACATTTCGACTCCTCATGTCAAGAGACCGTGCCTTGGGCGATCCGTTGCTTCCTCGACAGCAACAGCTTTGAAGGAGCCATCCGCAATGCTGTCATGACGCGTGGCGACACCGACACCAAGGCCGCGATTACCGGATCCATCGCTGAGGCCTTCTATGAAGTGCCCGACACGCTCTATGAGCAGGCCTGCTCTTATCTGGAGCCCGACATGCTTGACATCGTACAACAATACTACCAACGAATGCAGGAAGACCTGTAAAGAGTGAATGGAAAAATAACAATGAACGACTGACGAAATAGCAATAAACGACTGACAAAATAAAAAAAATCCCCGCCAAGCTACTGCCTGGCGGGGATTTTTTATGGTTGGCAGGACGAGGCAAAGCCTTCAAGGCTTTGCCATGTGCCTGTGATGTTATGCTTGTGCCTGTACTTCGGCGAGAGCCTCTTTCGCGTCTTTCTCGCCCTTCTTACCGAGGATGAGGTAAGCGATCGGCGATGCGAGGAAGATAGAGCTCAGCGTACCGACAAACACACCGATGATCATAGCGAACGAGAAGCTGCGTGTGGACTCACCACCAAGGATGAAGATGGCGAGCAGCACGATGAGCGTACTGGCCGAGGTGTTGATGGTACGAGCCAAGGTCTCGTTGATACTCAGGTTGAAGAGATCGTACTTGTTGCCCTTCGGATGCTTGCGCAGGTTCTCACGGATACGGTCGAAGACCACCACAGAGTCGTTGATATCATAACCGATCACCGTCAGGATGGCACCGATAAACGTCTGGTCGATTTCCAGTGAGAAGCCAATCCAACCGTAGCACAGTGAGTAGAGGCCGATAACCATTGTCGTATCGATGGCAAGAGCGGCGATAGAACCCACGGAGAAGCCGAGGTTGCGGAAGCGCAGCAAGATGTAGAGGAAGATGAAGAACAGGGCGAGACCCACACTGATGAAGGCGTTGCGCGTGATGTCCTTAGCGACTGACGGACCGACCTTAGAAGAACTGATGATAGAGCCGCCCTGGCGGATATCAGGATTCTTGAAGGCGTTGACGTTAGCCTGGCTGACGAAGCCGCCCTTCTTCAAGGCGTTGTAGAGGATCGTCTCAGCCTTGTCGTCCTCGGTAGGCTTGTTGCTGTCGATGTTCCAGTTGGTGGATACACGGATCGTCTTGCCGTCGGTGCCGATAGCGATGACGTTTGTCGTAGCAGGCTTGCCGGCGTTAGGACCGCTGGTGTTGACGAAAGCGTTGTTCAGTACGTTGCGCACATCCTCTACAGGAACAGACTTGTCGAGTGTGACGACATAGTTGCGGCCACCCGTGAAGTCAATGCCCAGGCTCAGTCCGCGTACTGCGAAGCTGATGATGCTGATGATGATGAACACTGCGTAAACAGAGAAGCTGGCCTTAAACATATGCATGAACTTGTAGTTCGTGCCCTGCATGAGGTTCTTGGAGACTTTGGTGTCGAACTTCAAGTGCATCCACTTGTCGTGGTTGAGCTTGTAGTCATAGAGCAGACGTGTCAAGTACACGGCACTGAAGAACGAGCAGCAGATACCGATGATCCAAGTTGTTGCGAAGCCGCGGATAGGACCTGTACCCACAAGGAGGAGGATCACACCGGTGATCAATGAAGTAAGGTTGGAGTCGAAGATAGCGGAGAAGGCGTTGCTGTATCCGGCGTTGACGGCCTGCTTCATGCCCTTTCCGGCACGCAGCTCTTCCTTGATACGCTCATAGATCAGCACATTGGCGTCGACTGCGGTACCGAGTGACAATACCATACCGGCGATACCGGACATTGTCAAGGCTGCCTGGAACGAGGTGAGGATTCCCAGTGTGAAGAATACGTTGATGAGCAGAGCACCAACAGCGATGCTTCCGGGAATGATGTTATACATTGCCAGCATAAAGACAATCAGCAGCACGAAGGCAATGACGAAGGAGATGAGACCCTGCTGGATGGACTGTGCACCCAAAGTAGGACCGACGACCTCTTCCTGCACGATGTGAGCAGGAGCAGGCATACGTCCTGACTTCAACGTGTTGGCCAGGTCTTTAGTATCCTCAATGGTGAAGTTACCAGAGATAGAGCTCTGTCCGCCGTCGATCTCACCGTTGACACGAGGAGCAGAATAGACGACGCCATCGAGCACGATGGCGATAGCCTTGCCCACATTAGCTTTGGTGAGCTCAGCCCAGCGGCGTGCACCGTCAGAGTTCATGGTCATACTGACCTCAGGCTGACCGGTGATGTTGTTGAACTGATCGGAAGCGTCGGTCACGACATCACCTTCCAGTGGAGCGCGTCCATTGGTCGTTGTGACCTTCAGGGCGTGGAGCTCGAAGATATTCTTGGCGCCTACGTCAGCAGGCTTAGCACTCCAGAGCAGTTTCAAGTCGGTGGGGAGTACCTGCTTGGCCACAGCACCGTAGATGATGCGGTTGATGGCAGCGGTATCGCGAACGCTTGCATAGCCGACGACGCTCAGACCCTGGTTGGTAGTCTGCAGCATGGCGAGCAGTGGATGGAGCTTCTTAGCCTCGGCGAGCTGAGCGTCGGGAGTGGTCTGTACGCTGGTCTTCTTGGCGTTGTTGAGTTTGAACTTAGGCTTAGCCTGTGTGGTAGCGGGTTTCTTGGCCACGGCTTTCTTGGTGTTGTCGCTCTTTTCAGCCTTGGCAGTGTCGCTCTCGTTGCCACCATTGGCCAGGCGGCTGTCGAGCTGCTGGAGGTAAGGAGCGATCTCCTGTGCGTTGTAGGTCTCCCAGAACTCCAGGTTGGCGCTACCCTGCAAGAGTTTGCGCATACGCTCGGGCTCGCGGATACCTGGCATCTCAACCATGATACGCCCTTCAGCACCCTGTACTTTCTGGATGTTGGGCTGTACGACACCGAACTGGTCGATACGTGTTCTGACGACATTGAAGGAGTTGTCGATGGCAGAGTTTACCTCTTCGCGGATGACCTTCTCCACGTCAGCATCGGAGCTGGTCGGTGAGACCTTGCCCTGGAGTTCCTGTGTAGCGAAGACCTCAGCGAGGTGATGTCCGGGGGCATTTTTATGATAAGCGTCGATAAAGAGGCTGACGAAGTCGCCCTGCGTACGCTCCTGCTCGGCACGTGCGTCTTTCATGGACTTGACAAAAGCCATGTCGGTTTTGTGGTCGGCAAGGTTTTCAACGACATCAGGCACGCTGACCTCGAGGATAACGTTCATACCGCCTTTCAAGTCCAGACCGAGACCGATCTGAGTCTCAAGACATTTTTGGTAGCTGTAGACGCCCAAATACTTCACAGAATCCTTGTAGTCCTGCTGGGCGATGGGATCCTTCAACTTGGCAGCCTGCTCGTCGTAGTAATGCGTGGCGATAGGGAATGACAAGTAGAAGATGCAGACGAGCGTCAGGAGGACGCCGGTTGCAATGACAATTCCTTTGTTTTGCATTTTGTTAGTTTATTATTTTATTTTTCTCTTTTTGTTTTTTCGTCGAGCGTGTTCTGCGATTGTTTTCGCATATAAGATGTGCAAAGATAGTTATTTTTTCACGCTTTAGAAAATTTTAGCGAATGTTTTTAGTGTTTGTTGCTCATTTTCAGCCAACAAGCGATAGGATAATGGTCCGAAGCCTTGATGGAGCGGTCGATATGGCAATCGTAGGGCGTGAAGTCGTCGGAACAGAGGATGTTGTCGATGCGCACGAAAAATCCGTTGACATGATAGCTGATGCCGGGTCCGTTGCCGGTGGCGACATAGCAGTCGGTAAGGCCTTTGGCGATGGTGCGGTGGACGTATGACACGGGGCTGTCGTTGAAGTCGCCGCAGACGATGATCGGTGTGCCGCGGTGATAAGCGATATAGCGTGCCACGGCCTCGGCTTGCGGTGCGCGTTTCTTCGTGGCTGTTCCGAGTTGCTTGATGAGCATTTTCGAGACATGGCGTGCCGTGTCGGAGGACAGGTCGCCCTTGACCATGAGTTTGAAGTCACTTTTCTCTTCGGGACTGAGGCCGGTACTCTCCAAATGGTTGTTGATAACGATGACGGTGCGCCCTTGTATCTGCACGCGAAAAGCCGCGCTCACGTTGCCCTTGGACTCAAACTGTATGCGCTCCTTGCCATGGATGGGAAACTTGCTGAACATTGCCACGACATCGCCGCCGTGCATGATGGTATCGCGAAAGGGATAGTCGCTCTGCATCACTGAGTCGACATATTGTCCGCCGAGGGCGTTGATGTTGGCCTCTTGCAGGCACACGATGTCGGCCTTCTGCGCTTTGATATACTCTAGAATCGGGTTGGGATGACTGGCATCGCCGAACTGCCAGACGTTGTATGACAGCACTTTGAAGCTGCCGGCCGGCGCACTCTGAGGGATGTTGACCGGGCAGTATTGTCTGACGGGAACATAGCTGATCAGAAAACCGACGATGGGGATGAGCATGCCGCGCGACTTGATGAGCACCCAAAAGACCAGAAAGCCGAGATTGATGACGATGAGCACAGGCAACAGCAAGCCTATGTTGCTGAGCATGGGGAAGGTCTCGGGACGCAGCCATCCCGAATATCCTGTCATCAGCAATATGATGATGGTGGCTATGTTGCCCCCTGCAATGATCTGAAGCGTGACCTGTTTGATCTTCCTCATCACTTCTTGCTTTGGTCGAAGAGCTTTTGCTTTTCTTCGTGAGAGAGGCTGTCGTACCCGCTCTTGCGTATCTTGTCGAGGATGCGGTCCACCTCTTCCTGGTTGGCTCTCTTGTTGGCGTTGTAGTCCCAGTCGGGGTTTCCGCTGTGCTCATTGTGGCTGTGCTGCTGCGAGCGTGCGTCCCATTTGGCTTTGAGATTGGAGAAAAACTGCGTGTTGCCGGGTCGGTAAGACTGTCCGGGATGATTTCTCCAATAGCGGATGAGGAAATATCCGAAGATCATGCCGCCGAGATGGGCCAGATGAGCCACGTTGCTGCCGGGCATGGACAGTGCGGAGAAGAACTCGATGGCTATGGAACCGAGAACCATCCACTTGGCCTTGATGGGAATGGGAATAGGGATGATAAACATCTTCTCGTCGGGAAACATCATGCCGAAGGCGAGCAGCAGTGCATAGATGCCGCCCGAGGCACCCACGGTGGTCAGCCCGTTGAGCTGTGTGGACAGTTGATGCATGACCCCTATCGAGTCTCCCAGACTGAGAGCCTGCTGTCCGTCGAGCATGAAATAGACCCAGAAAAACTGTGCGATCTCTTGCATCACACCGGCACCGACGCCACAGAAAATGTAATAAAAAAGAAACTTCTTTCCACCCCACACCTGCTCGACGACGGCACCGAACATCCATAGCATGAACATGTTGAGGATGATATGCTCCCATCCGCCATGCATGAACATGTAGGTGACGAGCTGGTAGACCTGGAAATTGGAGGCCATGAAGAAGTGCAAGCCAAAGAGGTCATTGAGGTCAACGCCAGTGACAGGCAGAAGCAGCTTCATGGCAAGGAATGCCAGGACGTTGATGATAAGCAGATTCTTTGTAACTGTTGGTATTCTGAACATGATACGGTGATTTCGTTGTTGTTATATGGAAATGCATGAAAACTGCTGCAAAATTACGAAAAAAGTCTCTGATATAGCTATAAACACAGCGAATAAGGGCTTTTTTTCAACCTCCATCTCATTTTTTTTATTTTTTTGTTTGTTTTGTGAAAGGAATGCCCTATATTTGTCAGCGTGTTTGTTTCACTCAGACTAAATAATCACCAAATAGAATAAAATTATGAACAAGTCAGAATTAGTAAGAAAGGTTGCAGAGGGCGCAGGCCTGAACGCTGAGAGTGCAAAAAAAGCTTTGGATGCTACAATCGCTGCCGTAAAGGAAGCGCTGGTCGCTGGTGACAAGGTACAGTTGGTTGGCTTCGGTACATTCGCCGTCAAGGAGCGTCCTGCTCGCCAGGGTGTCAACCCCGCATCAGGTGAGAAGATCCAGATCGCTGCCAAAAAGGTCGTTAAGTTCAACGCAGGATCTGAATTCGAGAATGCCGTGAACAAATAATGTAAACAATTATCGTCGCAATACAAAAAAAAGCGCACCTTTTGGTGGCGCTTTTTTTTTGCCTTTCATCTTGTTTTTTAGGGAGTGTGTTTTTGACCGCCTTTGCTTACCAACTTTTTGACAAAACACGTGCTGTTTAGGCGTGCATTCTAGAGAAATTTTTGTGGAGAAATAGGGAAAAAAGGAGGGGGTGAAGCTCAAATTTGAGATTGGTGAGATAGAAAACAGTTGTTTTACCAAGAGAAACAACTGAGATGACCATGAGAAACAAGTGAGATGACCGGGTGAAACAACTGAGATGACAACAAGAAAAAGGTACTTTTACGGGCATTACATATAGAAATGCTACCGCAAAAGTACCTTTTTAAAGTAGTTATCATGTCGTAGTAATCATAACTCGCTGATTATAACATACTTACGAAAAACTGCCTGAAAATCGCGAAATTAGGGCCGAGAGACAGCTTCGTTGAAAAAAACGCAGCCACGCGGGCGGAAAATTGTCAGTTTATCCAACAATATTCTTTTTTATTTCTCGCTGAAGATCACCTGCACGAGCGTTTGCCCGACAGCCTTCAGCGTGTTTTTGTCGATATGCTCCATGTCGTCGGCAAGCGTATGCCACGTTGGTCCGAAGGAACTCTGCTGACAGTTGGGGTAATAGGGGATGATGTCGATACACGGAATCTTTGCCGTTTGGTTGACGGGTATATGGTCGTCGGTGATCATGCCACCGTCGCTTTTCGGGAAGAAACTGCCAAATCCGGCCTGGCGGGCAGCGCGCCACACTTTCTTCACGATTTCGGGCGCATACTGTTTCGACATACCTTCCTGATAGAACTGCGCGCCCTGTCCGCCGACCATATCCAGCAGGATGGCGTATCGTGGAGCGTAGCCTTGCGGCAGGTTGGCGGAGAAATATTGCGCGCCGAGTGCCCACGAGCTTCCGTCATCTTGTTTGTCGCTCCACTGTGGCGTGCCCCAGTCTTCGGCATCGAAGCACACGAAGTCTACGCCAAGGTTTTGCGGCAGTTGGGCAGCAACGCCTTTTTGGGCGAGCAGTCTTGCCAGTTCCAGCATCACCGCCACGCCGCTGGCAGCGTCGTTGGCGGCCAAGATAGGTTTGTGCCAATTGGCGGAGTCGGGATCATTGTCGGCCCAGGGACGCGAATCCCAGTGAGCGCAGAGCATGATGCGCGTGGTTGCTGCTGGATTGTAGCTGGCCATGATGTTCATGCTGTGGAGGATGGTGCCGTCGTAGCCTTTGAGATCGGCTTTCTGTCGTGTCACCTTGCAGCCGAGCCGCCCAAACTGTGCTACGATCCACTCGCCGCAGGCGTCGTGGCCCTTGGAGTTCATGTCGCGGGGTCCGAAGTTGCATTGTGCCTGAGTATAGGCGTAGGCTGAGTCAGCGTTGAAGGCGGGTCCTACGGGGGCTACCTTTTCTGTTTCTTCTGTATCCTCGGTGTCGTCGACCGATGCCGTCTTTGCCGGCCAAAAGGCCACTGCCAGGGCAGCGACCACACATAAGCAACTTGTCACGATAAGGATGGATCTATTTTTTCGGGTCATCGTTGTTTACGATTCTACAAACATGTTTTATTGGTTGCGGACGGCCTGCACCTGCGCCATGACGCGCAGCCAGTTGCCTCCCCAAATCTTCACGAGATCACGCTCGCTGTATTTGCGGCGGAGCAGCTGCATGGTGAAGTTGATCAGTTCCGATGCGTCGGCGCATCCGCGTACGGTGCCGTCGCCGTCGAAATCGGTGCCAATGCCCACGTGATCAATGCCCATGATGTCGATAGCGTGCTCGAGATGCTCGATAGCATCGAGCACGGTGGCCTCGCCGTCCTTGCGCAGGAAGCCATGGTAGAGCGTGATGTGGGCTACACCGCCTTTGCGGGCGAGGGCGCGCAACTGGTCGTCGGTGAGGTTGCGGGGCACGTCGCAGAGTGCGCGTGAATTGCTGTGGGAGCAAACGATCGGCGTGCGGCTGATGTCAAGGGCGTCGTAGAACGACTTCTCAGCAGCGTGGCTGAGGTCTACCATGATGCCTTCGTCGTTCATAGCCTGAATGACTTTCTCGCCAAACTGCGACACGCCGTTGTGGGTGTTGCAGCCGCGGGCCGAGTCACAGATGTCGTTGTCGCCGTTGTGGCAGAGCGTGATGTATACCACACCGCGCTGCGCGAAGTGGCGCACGTTGGCGACATCGTGGTTGAGAGCCAGTCCGTTTTCGATGCCAAACATAATGCTCTTGCGTCCTTGTCGCTTGTCCTCATAGAGGTCAGCGGGTGTGCGGGCCACGCTGATATACTGGCTTTGCTCGTCGACGATGCGCTCGAGTTTGTCGAAGATCAGGTCGGCGTAGGCCATCGGCGAGAGTTGGCTGCTGATGCCCTGCAGGTCGGGGTTGTGTTTGAGAATGCCGGCGATGTCGACAGTCTGCGAGAATTGCTGTCCGAGTTTTGGCTGGGGCAGGTAAGCCGCCATGATGACGGCATCCTGCCGTCCGTCGGTCATTTTGTGCAGATCGTAGAGAATGCGTGGGTCGCGTTGGTCGAAGCGTACGCCTTGCGGGAAGAACATCGGTGTGTCGCAATGGGTGTCGAGCGTCAGGATGCGATTGTGGAGCTCTTTGGCTTTGTGGAACAGCTCAGCCTCTCTGACGAGCCATTGGAAGACGGGCAGTCCTTCCTCGCCGAGCCATTCGGGATGCCACTGCACGCCCATGATGCCTTTAAACTCAGTGCTCTCAATGGCTTCGATGACACCATCGGGGGCTTTTGCGGTCACGCGGAACTTCTCGCCCGGCTCTCCTACTGCCTGGTGGTGGAACGAGTTGACGTAGATGTGCTGGCAACCGTAGAGACTGGCGAGGACAGAACCCTCGACGAGGTCTACCGAGTGTGTCGGCTCCTGGCGGTCAGCGTCCTGTGAGTGCTTCACGGGACTGTTCATGCGGTCGGTATTGGTCAGGGCGATGTCCTGACGTACCTTTCCCCCGAGTGCCATCGCCAGCGTCTGTATGCCACGGCAAATGCCGAGCATAGGTATCTGACGGTTGTAGGCCAGGCGGGTGAGCATGAGTTCGGCGCGGTCGCGCTGTGCGTTGATATGGTGGAGTTGTGGTGCCGGTTCCTCACCGCACCACAGCGGGTTGAAGTCAGCGCCACCGGTGAGCAGCAGTCCGTCGAGATGCTCGAGTGTGTTGACGAGAGTGTCGTTGTCGTCGACGGGTGGAATGAGTACCGGCGTGCCGCCGGCTTTGACCACCTGCATATAATATTTGTCCCGAATCGTAGCGTCGCCGTCATTGAAATTGGTCGTCAGACCGATGAGCGGCTTCTGTTGCGCTTCGGGGAAGGAGGCGTAGACCTCGTTGAGGTTTTGCGCCAGAGAAAAGCTTTTGAATTTCATTCGACCTAATCTCGCCATGGCATAGTCTCTTCTGCGTAGGCTATGCTCATTGGCAAATCAGAAACGTTTGTTGCTAATTAGTCATGGTTGACCGGCATTTCCCGCTTGATGCTCTGCTCGAGAGAGATGAGCGTCTCGGTGGAGACAACGCCGGGGATGGTCTGCAACTTGTTGTTGAGCAGATCCATTAGCTCCTCATTGTCGCGCGCATAGGCTTTGATGAGCATGGTATAGGGGCCTGTGGTGAAGTGGCACTCCACGATTTCGGGGATGTTGACGAGCCGCTTGACAACGTCTTTGTACATCGATCCGCGCTCCAGATTCAGTCCCACGTAGGTGCAGGTGCTGTATCCCAGGCTCTTGGGATTGATGTCGAATCCGCTTCCGAGGATCACACCGTTGTCGATAAGGCGCTGTACACGCTGGTGAATGGCGGCACGCGAGACACCGCATTCGGCTGCAACGTCCTTGAAAGGAATACGTGCATTCTTTGAGAGGATAGAAAGGATTTTCTTATCCAAGTTGTCGATTTTGTCCATCTGCATAGGTAATTATATAATGTATAACTTGTTTCCAATAAGCAAAAGTAGGTAAATAAAACGAGATAGACAACAAAATGCACGAATATTTTGCAATATTCGTGCATTTAGTAAAGGATATTAATCTTTTTAGCTGTTCGTTATCCTCTCTGTTATAGCCGTTTGGATAAAAACGGCATATTATTTCCGTCCTTTCTTGCCGGTCTTTTTAGCAGGTGCGCTCTTGGCTGTAGTGCTTTTTTTCGTGCTGTCGGCTTTCGTGTCATTGGCCTTGGGCTGCTCGATACCTACCAGTTCGATGGTGAAGATCAGTGTGGAGTAGGGTTTGATCTGTCCGGCTTCTCTTTCGCCATAGGCGAGGTTCTGCGGGATATACACTTCCCATTTGCTACCCACGGGCATTTGGGTCAGTGCCTCTGTCCAGCCTTTGATGACCTGGTCGCAACGGAAGCTGTCGGTGCCTTTTCCGCCGTGCTTCTCGGTAGCGTCGAAGACATTGCCGTCGATGGTTTTGCCCTCGTATTTCACTTCTACGGTCTGGTCTGCTGTCGGTTTGGGACCGTTGCCGGCCTTGAGCACTTTATACTGCAGTCCGTCGGGCAAAGTTACTACACCCGGCTTGGCAGCGTTGTCGGTGAGCCATTTCTCGTTATCGGCTTTCCATGCAGCGTTTTTGGCGTTGCGGACAGCTTCGGCTTTCTGTTCGAAATATTTAGCGGCTGTAGCCTCCTTATATATAGTGGTGTCGCCCTTGACGGCAGCGAGGAAGCCATCGTAGAAGAGTTTGCTTTGCAGAGAGTCTTTGGTGTCCTTGAACTCGCGTCCCATGCCTGGGAGAATGCTTTCTGTGGCTTGCTGTGCGATGGTTGTTCCTGCCTGGTAAGCGACGTAGGCTGGATCTTTGGCTTTGGAGACAGCCTCACGGAAACCGCGTACAAACTCGTTGATATAGGCTGTGTCGACATGCAAGCGCTGCTGCAGATAGGGCATCAGACCGCGTGTGGCCGCATATCCGGCGGCGTAGCTGACGGAGTCGGAGGTGGAAGTGAGCTTCACGGGAGCGCAGCAGGCTTCTGTACAGGCGGCTGCCTTCTTGTCCTTGTTTTTGTTTTTCTTGTTGTTGCCGGCCTGAGCGGGGAGGATGGCAAGTGCTGAGACGATCAGCGTGGCTATGGTTAGAATCTTTTTCATTGTTGAGTTATGGTTTAAAAATCCCCCTTCTGACTGTCTCCTTGGGGAGCGCAGCCTGGAGGGGGGTGATATTTTTGTCGTGACTGGAACGGCAGGCTGATTACTTGCCGCCTACCTTGATCAGCTCAATCTTGAAGATAAGGGTAGAGAAAGGCTTGATCTGTCCGGCCTCGCGTGCACCGTAGGCTAAGCTCTGCGGAATGTAGACCTCCCATACAGAACCTTCGGGCATATGGGTCAGAGCCTGTGTCCAGCCGGGGATGAACTGCTTGGGCTGGATGGTGACAGGGCCTTGGCCGTTGGTGTAGGAGCTTTCGAAGACCTTACCGTCGATGGTGCGGCCCTCGTAGTTGACCTTTACGGTAGTAGTGTCTGTCGGGATAGCGCCGTGTCCTTCCTTGATGACCTTGTACTGCAGGCCGGAGGGCAAAGTGACAACTCCCGGTTTTTTCTTGTTGGCAGCGAGGAATTTCTCACCGGCGACCTTGTTGGCACCGTATTCCTTCATCATGGTCTTGCTCTTGATGATCTCCATTTTGGTCTGAGCAACCTGGTTGGCCATCTCCGGAGTCATGAGGCCTTTCTTGCCAGTGGCGCCTGTGACGAAGCCGGCAAGGAGGTTTTTAAGAGAGATGGTCTTGGTGGTGTCGTTGCCATAGACTTCGTGGTTGACACCCTTGACCAGCTGTGTGGCGATCTGCTGGCCGATCTGCAGACCCATGATATATGCGGCGCGCTTCTTGTCGTCGCCGGCGTTGGCACCTTCGTTGATACCTTTCACAAACTCGTCCATGTAGGTTGTGTCGATAACCTGACCCTGCTGGATGGCCTGGCGCACGTACTGCGACTGTGCGAGACCGATGGCGTAGCTCAGCGAGTCGACATCAGTCTTGAGGTTGGCTTTGGGAGTGGAATTGCCGCAGGCTGAGAATGTGGCAGCGGCGATGGCTAAAGCAGCCAATACTTTCAAACTTTTCATTGGTTAATGATTTATTCTGTATCTTTTGTTATTTCACTTTGATGAGTTCCACGTCGAAGATCAGTGTTGCATAAGGCGGAATGGCCTGACCGGCACCGTTGGCTCCGTAGCCGAGCGTGTAAGGGATATAGAAGCGGTACTTGGCACCCTCCTGCATGAGCTGCAAGCCTTCTGTCCAGCCCTTGATGACCTGGTTGAGGGGGAAAGTAGCTGTCTCGCCACGACGATAGCTGCTGTCAAAGACCTGACCGTTGATGAGCGTACCCTCGTAGTGGCACTCCACCTGGTCGGTAGCCTTAGGCTTTTTGCCGTCGCCCTCGCGCAGCACTTCATATTGCAGTCCGCTGGGCAGGGTAACCACGCCTGGCTTTTTAGCGTTTTCCTTAAGGAACTTCTCACCCTCAGCCTGTGCGGCCTTGGCCTGCTCCTCTTCTTTCTGCTGGAAGAAAGCCTGAACGGCAGCCTGAGCGTCCATGTCGCTCATGGCAGCCTTGCCCGCAAAGATGTCACGGATAGCCTTTGAAAAATCGTCGATATTCAGTTCGGTTGCGTTCATCTGCTGGAGCTGATGACCAATGCTCATACCCAGCGCGTAACTTGTTTTGTCCATTTCTGTTGTTTGAAGCTAATTATAAATAATATGCAAAGATACTATTTTTAATTGTGAACAAGCGGCATATTGCGAAAAAAATATTATTTTTGTGGTATAATAACAGTTCTAAAGGCAATAAGAAGATGAAGAAGAAAATTGTTTTCCTTACTGGTGCCGGTATGTCGGTAGAGAGTGGTTTTAAGACATTCCGTGGTAATGACGGACTGTGGGAGAACTATCCGGTGGAGCAGGTAGCCTCGCACGAAGGGTGGGAGGCTGATCCCACATTGGTGACAAACTTCTATAACATGCTGCGCCGGAAGCTTTGGCAGGCTGAGCCCAACGAGGGACACCGGCTCATCGCGGCCCTGGAGAGGGACTACGATGTCAGCGTCTTGACACAAAACGTGGACAATCTTCATGAGAAGGCAGGCTCCACGCATGTCATCCACCTGCACGGCGAGTTGACCAAAGTGTGCTCGAGTATCGATCCCTACGACGAACGCTATATCCAGCAACTCACGCCCGAGCATAGCGACGTGGAGCCCGGCACCAAAGCCGGTGACGGTTCGCTGCTCCGTCCGTTCATCGTTTTCTTTGGCGAAAGCGTGCCGATGCTTGAACCGGCAGCGCGCGAGGCGATGAAAGCCGACATCTTTGTCATCATCGGCACGTCGCTCAATGTATATCCCGCTGCCGGACTCGTGCAGTATGCGCCACAGGGATGTCCGGTCTATCTGATCGATCCTGATCCGGTCTTCAATGCGCCTAATGGTAAGTTCACGCACATTCAGAAAGGTGCGTCAGAGGGTATGAAGGAGCTCTGCGAGAAGCTGGGCTTCAAGAAATAAGGTTGCCAAAGAGAGAAAAAAGAGGGAAAAGCCTATCGACAAATAGGTTTTTCCCCGTAGGGGCATTATCAGAAACAGACTAACTTTGTGATGTTTATTACATAGACCTCTTACGGGGTGGTCTGTATCAATCGTATTGTAATATGGAAAAGATGAAAAAGATTCTGTTTCTGGCTTTTGCCGTGTTGCTGACGCTGCCTGCCGCAGCACAATATTATCCCGACGGGCGTCCTATACCGCCCAGTAAGCGTGCTGAGTACTACCGCCAGCATGGACGTTACAACAATGGCCGCACAGTCTACGGCTATGGCAACAATGTCTACTTCGGCTTTCGCTTGGGCATGGCGGTAGCCACGGTCAACTCTGACGCCGCCGTGCTTGACGGTAGCGACGCGCGCACGGGACTGGACGTGGGTGCCGTGGTCGGCACACAGCTCACCAGTGCTGCTCCACTGTTCTTTGAAACCGGACTCTCCTACGTGGAAAAAGGCGGTAAAGGCAACTACGACGGCAATAAGTTCACCTACCGGCTGGAATACCTCGAACTGCCGCTGTTGCTGAAATATAAATACTTGGCTACGCCCGACATCTCGGTGGAACCGTTTGCCGGCGGCTATCTGGCGGTAGGTGTAGGCGGCAAGATCAAGGACTATGGCCACCGCGAGGCTTACTCCAGTTTCAGTGACGACCAGGCGAGCTTCAAGCGTTTCGATGGTGGACTGCGCCTGGGGTGTGGCGTGAGTTTCCAAATGCTCTACCTCGGCGTGAGCTATGATATCGGTTTGGCAAACATTGGCCACTACGATTTCGAGGACACCCGCACGGGTTGCTTCAACCTCAATGTCGGCGTGACGTTCTGACGTGATAGTAAGTAAACAACAGTAACTAATCAACGGCCCATCCTTTCTGAGGATGGGCCGTTGCTGTTTTCTGATGATTACCAAAGCTTGATCATCACTTTAAATTTTCCAGCCACCTTCTCCCATAGGTGGGTTTTCTTGCGGACGAAATGCAGGCTGATGAGTGTGCTGACCGCGCAGAGAGCAATGCCCGACGGCCAGTAGACAATCGGACGGTCGACAAATGTAACGGTGTAAGCCAGAAGACCGATTGGCAACTGGGCCGCGACATACCCGATGACGCTGGGAGAGAGATGGAAGCCATACCTTGACTTGGAGAAGGGGAGGATGAAGGCAAGATAGACAAAGGTGGTCAGCGTGACGCCAATACCGGCACCGACCAGTCCGAAATAGCTATAGCCCACGATGACGAGACCGACAAAGAGAACGGCATAGACGGCTTGGATGAGCAGATAGGACAGCGAGTCGCCACGAGCAAGGGTGATATATTCTATCGGGACTTCCACGGCGCGGAAATACATCGCCAGGACCACGACCTGCGCCATGCCGAGTACTGGCATAAACTTCCCACTATAGAGGAGTGGCAGAATGATGGGCAGAAAGATGATAAAGGCAACGAGGAGGGGGGAGACCATCAGGAAGATCATCTCAATCTGGCGGTTGACGGTGGTGTTGAAGGTCACTCCTAAGTCTTTGATGCCCGACAGCCGGGGGAAATAGTCGGTATCCATGGCAGAGAAAACCATGCCCACATAAGTCAGCGTCATCATGATGCCAGCATTGTAGAGGCCTACGATATCCAGTCCGGCGACGTTGTTGAGATAACTGCGGATGAAGAAGTCGGTACCGGACGTGAACAGTCCGGCGACGACAAAAGCTGTTCCGAGCCGGATCATCCCCAGTCCGTCGTGGAAGAGAGCTTTGGAGAAATGCAGGCGAAGGGGATAGAGATGGTAAGACACACGGATGGTAAGCAGAAACTGTATAAAGGCCATGAGCACTAACGAGGGCACGATGCCTTTCATTCCCCAGAAATAATAGATGGGCACGGAGACGACGAGCGCGCCCAAAATGTTGTAGAAGGTCACCCAAGCCAAGTGACGCAATTCGCGGACGGCTTTGATGATGGCCGTCTCGCAAGCGGTGATGATGGTGAGTCCTACGATGGGAGAGAGACAGATGAAGTGGAGGGTGTGCCCATTCCATGAGAAGGTGAACCAACTGAGAAACGGACTGAGCACAATACAGAGAGCGGTGCCTATCAATGCCAGCACGGCACTCCAATAGCGCACAACGTTGACCGACCGCGATATGCGCTCTGTGTCGCCCTGATCGTAAGCCCTGGAAATGCTCTGTACGGCACTGAGCCCGATACCAAAGCTGGAGAGGTCGGCAACCAAGCTCACGGTAGAATTGAACAGCGAGACAAGTCCCATACCGCCAGGGCCGAGAAGGAGGGCCACCAACTTGTTGCGTACCAATGCTACGCCAATACTTAATGCCTGCACACCACCAAAGAGGCCGATGTACTTAAGGATATGGGAATAACTGTCGAAACGTTCTTTCTTTGACATAGCCTTATTAAAACGTCAGGAACTCCTTATTATTATGTATGGCGCGTCAATTGTTATCAAGACCATTTGGTGTAGGGAATGTTATCCTCTTGAGATTATTTCTGCTTTTCAACGAAAGCAATGTCTTTACATAAAGGTACATCTTTTCGCTGACATTTCTTGATAAAGCTCGCTTAAGAACAACTAAAGTTTTGTATATCAGCGGAATTATTCGTAACTTTGCAGTCTTATAACATACGCATATACAGAATGAGCAAGAAACTCTATATCGAGACCTATGGCTGCCAGATGAATGTAGCCGACTCCGAAGTCGTTGCCTCCGTCATGCAGATGGCGGGTTACGAACCCACTGACAATGAAGAAGATGCCGACGCGGTGTTTCTCAATACCTGCTCAGTGCGTGAGAACGCCGAGAACAAGATCTATCATCGTCTCGACACTCTTTTCGCCCAGCAGCGTCGCCACGCCCACGACAATCCCGAAGCCCGGTATCCCAAGCCGATCCTCGGCGTGTTGGGCTGTATGGCCGAGCGCGTGAAGAACGACTTGATAGAGAACCATCATGCCAATCTCGTGTGTGGTCCTGACAGCTATCTCCATTTGCCCGAGATGGTGGCAGCCGTAGAGGTCGGTCAGCCAGCCGTGGATGTACAGTTGTCCACCACTGAGACCTATCGCGACGTCATGCCCTTGCGTGTGGGGCCTGCCCATGTGAGTGGTTTTGTCAGCATCATGCGCGGTTGCAACAACTTCTGCCACTATTGTATCGTACCCTATACCCGTGGCCGTGAGCGTTCGCGCGACGTGGAGAGTATCTTGCGCGAAGTGCGTGACCTCCACGACAAAGGATTCAAGGAGGTCACCCTTTTGGGACAAAACGTCAACAGCTATGGGCTGCTGCCCAACGGGCAGCGACCCGACAACGGCATCATCATCAACGAGGCCGACGGCACCGAGCTCCACGTTTGCTCCTTTGCCGAACTTCTGCGGCGCGTCGCCGAGAGCGTACCCGACATGCGTGTGCGCTTCACCACGTCCAATCCTGAGGACATGACCGAGGATATTCTGCATGCCATCGCCGACGAGCCCAACCTCTGTAACCATATCCATTTTCCGGCACAGAGCGGCAGCGATAAGGTACTGCGCTTGATGAACCGCAAGTACACACGGCAGCAGTATCTCGACAAGGTGGCTGCCATTCGCCGTATCATTCCTGACTGTGGTCTGACGACCGACATCTTTGTTGGCTATCACGACGAGAGCGAGGAAGATTTCCAGCAGACGATGAGTCTTGTGCGTGAAGTGGGCTATGATGCCGCCTTCATGTTCAAGTACAGTGAGCGTCCCGGCACCTATGCTGCCAAGCACCTGCCCGACAACGTGCCCGAGGAAGAGAAGATTCGCCGTCTCAACGAACTCATCCGCTTGCAAACCGAGATTTCGGCCGAGCGCAACAAGCTCGACGAGGGTAAGACCTTCGAGGTGCTCCTCGAGCGCTATGCCAAGCGTTCCCACGATCAGCTCATGGGCCGCACACCGCAAAACAAGGCTGTCGTCATCGCACGCGGCACTCATCATCCCGGCGAGCGCGTTATGGTGCGCATCACAGGCTCATCGTCAGCCACACTCATGGGAGAAGTCATCAGCCAGTAAAGGACTGTCGGAGCAAGTGTCAAGGCTTTCGGTCTTGTAAGCAAGGCAGGGACAAACAAGCAAAAAACTGTTTATGAAAGAATTTCTGCAAGTATTGCGGCGCTTTGTGCCGCCTTACAAAAAGTTTCTGGTGCTGAGCATCGTGTTCAATATCCTTTCCGCGATATTGAACATCTTCTCGTTTATGACGCTCATCCCCATCTTGCAAATCCTGTTCAAGACATCGGATGTCAAGCAGGTCACGAGCCTTATCGGCTGGGACAGTGTGCACTCGGTTGGTGAGCTCACCAACATGCTCACCAACAACGCCTATTATTATATAGAGCGCTTCATTGCTGAGTATGGTTCTGCCAATACGTTGCTGGCCATCGGCTTGCTGCTTGCGTTCATGACGGCGTTGAAGACAGGGGCCTATTTCCTTTCCTCAGCCACCGTCATTCCCATCCGTACGGGTGTGGTGCGGGATATCCGCAACCAGCTTTACCGTAAGATCACTTCCCTCCACCTTGGTTTCTTCTCAGAGGAGCGTAAGGGTGACATCATCGCCCGCATGAGTGGTGACGTGCAGGAGATCGAGAACAGCATCATGGCCAGTCTGGATATGCTGTTCAAAAATCCTATCTTGATCATTGCCTATTTCACGGCACTGCTTGTCGTATCGTGGCAGCTCACGTTGTTCACCATTGTCTTTGTTCCGATCTTTGGCTGGTTCATGGGCTTTGTCGGCCGTAAGCTCAAGGCGCGCAGCATGACGGCACAGGGACTGTGGAGCGACACCATGAGCCAGGTCGAGGAGACACTGGGCGGATTGCGCATTATTAAAGCCTTCTGTGCGGAAGAAAAGATGAACCAACGCTTTGACCGCATCAACAGCAGCTACCGCGACGACATCATGCGCGTGAACATCCGACAGCAGCTTGCCCACCCGATGAGCGAGTTTCTCGGCACGGTGATGATCATCATCGTGCTTTGGGTCGGTGGCATCCTTGTTCTCAACAACCATACGCTCAGCGGCCCCAAGTTCATCTATTACCTGGTGATGCTCTACTCCATTATCAATCCGCTGAAAGAGTTTTCCAAGGCCGGATATAACATTCCCAAAGGTCTGGCTTCCATGGAGCGGGTCGACAAGATTCTGAAGGCAGAGGTAGAGATCAAGGAAAGCAAGCATCCGGTACACATTCATAGCTTTGAGCACGATATTGAGTTCAGAAACGTAGGGTTTGCCTACAATCACGATGATAACGGAAACCAACACTGGGTGCTCCGCCACATCAATCTGACCATTCCAAAAGGCAAGACCATTGCCCTCGTGGGGCAGAGCGGTGGCGGAAAGTCAACGCTGGTCGACCTCATTCCGCGCTATTACGATGTACAGGAAGGCGAAGTGCTTATCGACGGCATCAATGTCAAGGATCTCGGCATCCACGATCTTCGTGAGCTCATCGGCAATGTCAACCAGGAAGCCATTCTGTTTAATGACACCTTCTATAATAACATCACCTTCGGTGTAGACAACGCCAGTAAGGAAGATGTCATCCGTGCGGCGAAGATCGCCAACGCCTATGACTTCATCATGGAGTCGGAGCATGGCTTTGATACCAACATCGGTGACCGTGGCGGACGTCTGTCCGGTGGTCAGCGGCAGCGTATCAGCATAGCCCGTGCCATATTGAAAAATCCTCCCATCCTCATTCTTGATGAGGCCACTTCCGCTCTCGACACCGAGAGCGAGCGTCTTGTGCAGGATGCGCTTTTCAAACTGATGAAGACCCGAACCACTGTTGCCATTGCCCACCGTCTGTCCACCATCAAGAACGCCGACATGATCTATGTCATCCATGAGGGGCAGATCGTAGAAAGCGGTACCCATGATGAACTCATGGAAAAGGATGGCTATTATCATAAACTCCACGACATGCAGAGCTGATCACGCGATTTCCCAGGGAGAAGACAGCACGGCAGTGCGTCTCTGCATGAGACCGATAAGAAATGGGAATAAGTTTTAAGTTGCAGACAAAAGATTAAAGTATAAGATATAAGTCAAATGGTAAGAGTTTACAATTCAAAGACAAGATCATGCAGATGGATAGGTCCGTTTGTAGCCTTACTGCTCAATCTGCTCATTGCCTTGGGCATGTACTTCATCGCCCGTGTGGAGTTTCTGTTGGAAAACTACAGCTATTTTTCAGAAAATCTGACGTTCAGCCATTTGTGTAGCCTGTTTGCAGGTTCCCTGCCTTTTGACAAGTCTGCCATAGCCTACACCAATTCGCTCTATATTCTGATGATGCTCTTCCCTTTATGGTTGAAAGAGACACCTGTCTATCACCGCGTGTGCAAGTGGCTGTTCATCGTGGTGAACACGATAGCACTGGTTATCAATCTGTGCGACTCGGTTTATTTTCCCTATACCCTGCGCCGCACCACGACGAGTGTCTTCCATGAGTTCCGCAACGAAACCAATTTGGGAGATGTCTTTTGGGGCGAGCTGTTGGGTCATTGGTATCTGCTTTTGTTGGCTGTCGTGGTGGTATGGCTTGCTTGGAAGCTCTATGTCATGCCGCGAACCGATGCCAGGCAGCTGCTCACCGTGAAGCAGCGGTTGACCTATACGGGTGTCTACACCGTGCTGTTGGTCTTCACGGGCTATATGACCGTGGGGGCTTGTCGTGGAGGATGGGCTTCAGGCACCCGTCCGATCACCATCAACAATGCCAACGAGTACGTAGACCGTCCTACCGAATGTGCTTTGGTGCTCAATACGCCTTTCTCTCTTATCCGCACCATCAACAAAAACGTGTTTGAAGTGCCCAATTATTATTCCAGTCTCGATGAGGCCGGCAAGGTCTTCACGCCGATTCACAATCTTCAAACCGTCAATGCCCCGGACACCATGAAGCGCAAGAATGTGGTAGTGCTCATTGTTGAGAGCTTTGGCCGGGAGTATATCGGCGGACTCAACAAGATGTATTTTGGCGGTAAGTACAAGGGCTACACGCCCAATGTCGACAAGCTCATCGAGAAGAGCGCCGTGTGGTATTACTCTTTCTGCAACGGTCGCAAGAGCATCGATGGCATGCCTTCCGTGCTCTGCGGCATACCTATGTTCAAGGAGCCCTTTGTGCTCACGCCGTCATCAATGAACAGCTACACGAGCATGGCAGGATTGTTGGACAAGGAGGGCTACACCACTTCTTTCTTCCATGGTGCCAACCGTGGTTCGATGGGTTTCCTGGCTTTCTCTAAGAAGGTGGGCTTCCAGCAATACTATGGCCGTCAGGACTTCGACCAGGACAGCCGTTTTGGCGGTGACAAGCAGTACGACGGTCACTGGGGCATTTGGGACGAGCCTTTCCTGCAATACTGGTGTGCCAAGCTCGGAACGATGAAGCAGCCCTTTATGTCGGCTTGCTTCACGGTGAGCTCGCATACGCCTTATGTCATTCCCGACAAATATAAAAAGGTGTATCCCGAGGAGGGCATTGTCATCCACAAGTGCATCCGCTATACCGACATGGCTATCGGCAAGTTCTTCCGTGAGGCCGAGAAGCAGCCGTGGTTCAAGAATACCATCTTTGTGCTGACCAGTGACCATACCAATCTCAGCGACCACGCGCAATACCAGACCGACATTGGCGGTTTCTGCTCACCGATCATTGTCTATGATCCAACGGCCAAGCTCGTCAAGCCCGGTATGCGCAATGCCATAGCCCAGCAGATCGACATCCTGCCGACGGTGCTCGGTGCCTTGGGCTATGACAAACCCTTCCTCAGCTTTGGCTGCAACCTGCTCACCACGCCCGACGATGACACCTATGCCGTCAACTATCTCAACGGCATCTATCAGTATGTCAAGCACGGCTATACCATGCAGTTCGACGGCAACAAAGTCGTGGGCATGTATAAGCTCACCGACCTGCTGATGCAGCACAACCTTGTCGGTCGCGTGCCCCAACAGGCACAGATGGAGCGTGAGCTCAAGGCGATCATCTATCAGTATATGTATCGTATGGTTCATGACAGACTGCACCCATGAAAAAGTTCTTTAGCTATATTGCTTACCTCATCGTGGCGGGACTGTGGTATCTGCTGTCGCTGCTGCCTTTCTGCGTGCTGTATGTGTTCTCCGACCTGCTCTATCTCCTTGCGGGGCGGTTGGTGCATTACCGGCACCGAGTGATTTGGAAGAATCTCCGCGAAAGTTTTCCCGAGAAAAGCGAGCGGGAATTGCGGCAGATCGAGCAGGCTTTCTACCGTCAGTTCTGCGACTATCTGATGGAAACCATCAAGATGATGACCATCAGCAAGGAAGAACTCAAGCGACGCATGCATATTTCCGCACCGGAAAGTTTCTGGCAGTGTTTGGACAACAATCAGAGCATTGCCGTCTATCTCGGTCATCTCTTCAACTGGGAGTATATGACCTCCTTGCCCTTATGGGTGGCTGATGACGTGCAGTGCTGCGAGATCTACCATCCCTTGGAGAACGCTTATTTCGACAGTCTTTTCCTTCGTGCCCGTGAGCGCCACCATGCGCTGTGCATCCCGATGATGGAGTCGTTGCGTCGCATCATCAGTTTCGGCAAGACCCACCGAGCTATCGTCGTGGGCTACATTGCTGACCAAGTGCCTTTCTGGAACAATATCCATCACTGGGTAGACTTTCTCCATCACGACACGCCGGTGCTCACAGGAGCTGAGCGTATCGCCAAGCATACCAACGAAGCCTGCTTCTACGCTTACATGCGGCGGACGCGGCGCGGCTATTACACCTGCGAGATGAAGCTCATCACGCTGGAGCCCAAGAAGAGCAAGGACTTTGAGATCACTGACGCTTACTTCCGGCTTTTGGAGGAAAACATTCGTGAGCAGCCCAGCCTGTATCTTTGGAGCCACAACCGATGGAAGCGCACCCGCGCCGAGTTCAACATCCGATACAATGCCGCCACGGGCAAGGTGGATCTGCGCGACCTTGATGTCATCAAGCGCGAGAAAGGAATCAACTGATACATCGCCGCTTTCAAACAATAAGACAGTCATCAACAGCCTATGATATTTGTCAGGGATAAAGGACGGATGTGTAACAACATCCTGCAATATGCTCATCTCTATGCATGGGGACGCGAGCACCACCGTGCCACGTTGTCCATGCGCTTCGCCTATAAATACCGCTATTTCCATATCTGCGACACGCCCCATCACAGTATGGCCTGGTATCTGATGGGCAAATACGGCGCGAAGCTCCATCTGTTGCCCGTCGTCACCTTTCCCTTTCACGAAGGCGACACGACACAGCAGGAACAAGCGTTGCTCCGCCATCGCCATTGTGTGGCAGAGGGCTGGGGCGTGCGCTTCTACGATCTCTTTATGAAATACAAGCAGGAGATCATCCGCCTCTTTGCTTTCCACGATGATGTCGAGGCCGTGGCGGCCCGGCGTATGCGTGAGGCAGAGGGCACTGCAAAGCCTGGCACGGGTGGCGTGATACGTTTGGGCGTGCACATCCGTCGTGGAGATTATGCCACTTGGCAAGGCGGACGTTACCTCTACACCGACGAGCAATACCTGAACATCATCCGGCAGACGATGGCCTTGTACACTGACCGACGGGTGATGGTCTACATCTGCGGCAATGATCCTCAGCTCAACAGACAGCTGTATATCGACACATTAGGAGCGGAACACGTTTGCTTTCCCGACGGCAATCCCGGTGAGGACCTCTGTCTGCTCTCGCACTGCGATGCCCTCATCGGCGCTCCCAGCACGTTTACCCTTGTCGCCTCGATGTATCATAATGTGCCACTCTATTGGATAGAGAATCCGGAACAGCCTCTCACCCCACAATGTTTCCGGCATTTCGACGAGCTGTTCAGAAAGATACATTGAGAGAGGCGGAGTTTCATCCTTTGCATACCGCCAGACGGCCGCTCGTGGAAGACGGTAGAAAATAATCAAAAACAGACTTGCGACTTGCGTTGCATAAAGTAATGACTCGTCAGAAACAACTTGCAATTCATATATAACACCGGCTCATAACTTATGTGACACCGGTTTATAACTCAAAGATCATCTGTTTTCATCATTCGAAATTAATCAGTTCATCATTCAAAACTTTTAATATAGACATGAAAGAAAAGGTGAGTATTATCTCCGCCGTGTATCAGGTAAAGCCTTATTTACCTGAGTTTCTTGATTCTATTCTTGCCCAGTCTTTTCAGGACTGGAAACTCTATTTGGTCGATGACGGCAGCACCGACGGTGGTTCTGCTGTCTGTGATGACTATGCACAGCGTGACCGGCGTATACAGGTCATTCATCAAAAAAATCAGGGCCTTGCTTTGGCCCGGCAGCATGCTTTGGATGTCTGCACGGGAGAATATATCTATTTTGCCGACAGCGATGACTGGCTCGAGCCCAATCTGCTGCAACGCATGATGGAGACCATGGAACAGCAGCAAAGCGACGTGGTCATCATCGATTACTATCGCAATACGGGAGACAAGCAGACCTATTGTCATACGCATGAAAAGCATATAGAAAACCTCAGCACCGCCGAGGCATTGCTTCGCATCTATTGTGATCGCATTTCGTGCTACATGTGGACTTATATGATGAAACGCAATATACCTCAGGAGCGCATCTATTGCGACATCTTTGAGGATCACTCCACCATCCTGAAATGGATGTCGCACGCCAAGAGGATCACTTTGCTGCATGAGCCACTCTATCATTACCGGCAGCGTCCCGGCAGTATTCTCCATAGCACAGGAAGTCTGAAGATCAATGCGACACTGTTCCGGGTGGTTTTGGACCGCTATGATTTTCTACGTCGTAATCACTTGTTGGAAGAGCATCAGAAAAAAGTAGACGCCTATACCATTCATGTCTTTCTGAAGTTGTGCAAGGACATCTCGCGCAGCAATGTCAGCTTTCATGAGAAGATGAAAGTCGTTCACGACATCCGCAGAGCCATCAAGGCTTTTCCCTGGTACTCTCCAGTCAGTCTTGGCACCAAATACTATCTTCGTCAATGCATCATGCGCGTGAGTCCTAAAGCGTTTATTCGTGTGACCGGTGCGACCTCGCTATTCTCTCATCCTATTCCCCGATTGAAAAGGAAACTGAGGGGACAACGCTGACAGATGGGCCACGGTTCCGGTTTGAAACCTTGTTTAGGCACGGTTGTGTACAACGGGAAGAGATGCGGCAAATAGATATAAACAGTAGAAAGGGCTGCCGGCAGGCAGTCCTTTCTACTGTTTCTTTTTGTTGAGCAGGTCACGTTCTATGATCTTGGCAACTAACAGGAATTGGTATTCGCCTATCAGTGTGCTGTGGATCAGTCCGGCAACGCCATTGCGGAATCCGCCGGAGAGAACATAGTCGCGGAAGGAATGCCACAATGGACGCAACAGCAGGGCGGCCACCCCATAGTGCTTGTTGGCGCGCTTCTCCACTTCGTTGTCGGAATAGCGGTTGTTTTTTTCAGCCACGTCTCTGACATAATTCTCCGCCAGGTGCACGAGATTCAGCCCCGGTTGCCAACGGATATGCTCCACGCGGCCTTTGACTTGCGGAATGGAATGTACATAAGGAGGCCACGTCGTCCTTTCTTTGATGAAGAACCGCAGTTGGTCGTCGCCGGGTGTACCTTTTTTCAACTGATTCATAAAGCGGTTGCGACGCGAAATAAACAGTCCTTGCGGACAATCGTCGGTGCCAATGCGCTGATAGAGATAGTCGTGCAGCTCGGGTGTCACCAGTTCGTCGGCATCCACCACCAGCACCCAACTGTAGGTAGCTTGATGGATGGCAAAATCGCGCGCTGGCTCACAGATGGCATATTGCCCTTTGGGAAACGTCACCACGCGGCATCCCCGGGCGAGCGCGATGTCACGGGTGTGGTCAGTGCTCTCCATGTCGCACACCACGATCTCGTCGAAGTCTTTCACGCTGTCGAGTACTTCCGCTAAATGTCGCTCGGCGTTGTAGGTGTTGATCACCACTGATATCTTGTTGTTCATCGCGTGCATTTGGTTGTTTATCTTTCTTCCATGTGTTTTCTTTGGTTACTTGCAAAAATAAGCAATTATCTTGTAACAGCAAAGCACTTCCCTATTTTTTCCTTTCTTCCACCTATATTATTGGGAAAGAATCATTACCTTTGTAGCATGAACATCAAAATAGGAATGGACGCGAAGCGCATCGTGCGCAATGCGTCGGGCTTAGGAAGCTATGGTCGCAATCTGGTCAATGCGCTGACCGGCAGCAGTGACTGTCCCGAAATCGTGCTCTATGCTCCCGACGAAGGGCAGGCCGACCTGCGCAGTCAGGTTCACGCCTCAGGGCGGTTGCGGTTTGCCTATTCGGGCAAGCACTGGCGACTGGCTCAGGACCTGTGGCGTGGCAAGGGCATTGTGGCGGATCTGCAGCGCGACGGCATCGACCTGTATCACGGACTCACCGGCGAACTGCCTCAGGGCATACGTCGCTCGGGCATCAAGACTGTGGTGACCATCCACGATCTC
Source organism: Hallella mizrahii (assembly GCF_009695775.1). Taxonomy (GTDB): domain Bacteria; phylum Bacteroidota; class Bacteroidia; order Bacteroidales; family Bacteroidaceae; genus Prevotella; species Prevotella mizrahii. The sequence continues at coordinate 119,418 of NZ_VUNG01000003.1, forward strand.
ATCTTTCTGCGCCATCCCGAATACTATCATCGGCTCGACGTGATGCTCTATCGCCGCAAGTTCTACCGCACGCTGCGCGAGGCTGACCGCATTATTGCCATCAGCGAATGCACCAAGCGCGACATTCTCTACTACTCCGATTATCCCGCCGACCGCATTGATGTCATCTATCAGAATTGCAGCGGCGACTTCCGGCGCACCGCCGGCGACGGTGAGCGGGCGGCCGTGCGTCGCCGCTATGCGCTTCCCGACCACTATATCCTCAATGTCGGCACCATCGAAGAGCGCAAGAATGTGATGCTCGCCGTGAAAGCCTTGCCCCAGCTGCCCCGCCGGGAACATCTGGTCATCGTCGGGCGCAAGACCGCCTACACCAACGAGGTGATGGAGTATGCAGCCCACCATGGTGTCGACGACCGCATCGTTTGGCTCCACGGTGTGCCCAACGCTGATCTGCCAGCTCTCTATCAGATGGCCGACGTGTTTGTGTATCCTTCGCGCTACGAGGGTTTTGGCGTGCCCGTCATCGAGGCCGCTCAGAGTGGACTGCCTGTGGTGGCTGCCACGGGATCGTGCCTGGAAGAGGCCGGCGGACCTGACAACAGCTATGTAGATCCCGACGACAGCGATGCCATGGCGGACGCTCTTAACCGTCTGCTCGCCGATGACGACGAGCGCCGGCGCGTGGCGCAGCTTGGCAGCGAATATGTGCGTCGCTTCGAGGGCAACCGAGTGGCAGAACAGATGTTGGAAGAATACAGGCGGGTGATGGAGCGCTGAGAGTGAGGGCGGTGCGTTATGTGATTTCTTTTCCATGCCGCGACGGCCTGTCGTGCTGTGTGCTTGACTTAATAATAAGTTACGCGCTTGGTTGTTGGAATTAAGGTTTCTTGAAAGTTTTCAATTCATTCTCTCTTAAAACTCTCAATTCTGTCATTCTCTCTTCTTTGAGTTTGTTTTCGATCTCTTTCTTATTGGCGTAGGTGCAGAAAAAAACTTAGCTGTGTCAGATGATTTTGCGCTGACAGCGGGGAAGTCATCAAAATATAACTTAATTTATTTCCGTATCAGCCCAAAACTGTGTAATTTTGCGGCTGTTATGAAGGTTGCAAATTACATCATCAGAATGTGGAAGCATGTCGCGCTGGTTGCCGTGTGTCTCTGCATGGTGGTTGCCGCCCATGCACAGGGTGACATCGACCATCCGGGCCATGTCAATCCCGAGGACATGCAGGTGGATATGGACAACCCCACCTTCGTGCCGATGGTGAAGGTGGGCAAGGTGCTCATGGGGCGCGACTCCATCCAGTATGTGGAACTCAACAATGTGTGGGTGTTCACTCAGCCCGTTTTCAAGAACGCTCAGGAGCGTGCTGCCTTCAACCGCCTGGTCTACAATGTGAAGAAAGTGTTGCCCATTGCCAAGGAAGTCAATCGCATCATCATCGAGACCGGCGATTACCTCGAGACACTGCCCAACAAGAAGGCCAAGGACGAGCACATGAAGCGTGTAGAGGCGGCCATCAGGAAGGAATACACGCCACGCATGAAGAAGCTCACCTACAGTCAGGGCAAGTTGCTCATCAAGCTTGTCTACCGTGAATGCAACAGTTCCAGCTATGACCTCATCAAGGCCTTTCTCGGTCCTGTGCGTGCCGGCTTCTGGCAAGCTTTCGCATGGGTGTTTGGTGCCAGCCTGAAAAAAGACTATGAGCCCAAGGGCGTCGACAGACTCACAGAGCGCGTCGTGCTCCTCGTGGAGGCTGGACAGTTGTAGAATTGGCTTTACAAAAGTCTGTCATGTTTCGCTTTCATTCTAGAGAGAGCAATGAAGGCTTTTAATTGGAAAAGGCTTGTGTAATCCCCACAAAAACATGGAAATTTCGACAAAACAGTGGAATGACCTTGTCAAAACACTGAGATGACCTTGTCAAAACACTGAGATGATGAGGTCAAAACACTGAGATGACAAGGTCATCTCAGTGTTTTGACAGCGTAAAAAAGACATTTGGCGATGAAATCAAATGTCAATAAATTACAAGTGCTTGTCTTTTAGTGTTTTATAAAAAATCTCCAGAATCGCGATTTTCCAATCAGAGTAGTGTCTGCTCAAAAAAATCGCATTCTCAGAGGCGGAAAATTGTCAGAAAGCAAGACAAATTAGAGCGTGGCGGGCTGTAATGCTGTCAGGCTGACAATGTTATTGTGAGAAAGTCGTCGGGACTTGTTCTGATTTTTTTTCCTAAGTCTTGCTTATCTGAAAGGAAAAGGTTAAATTTGCATCAACGATAAGCAGCAAGACAATGAGCAACGATTTCAAGCGCATACCCTACGGCATCTCCGACTTCAAGCAGGTGCGGCAGGAAAACAAATACCTGGTAGATAAGACCATGTACTTTGAGCGGATGGAACGGGCAGGCAATTTTCTCTTCCTCGTCCGCCCGCGCCGCTTTGGCAAGAGTCTGTTCCTGAACATGCTCGAAGCCTACTACGATATCAATGAGAAGGACAACTTCCAAGAGTTGTTCAAGGGAATGTACGCCGCTGAGCATCCGACGGAAAACCACAATAAATACCTTGTGATGCACCTTGACTTCTCGAAAGTGCGAGGTGACCTTGAACACATAGGCGACTGTCTGGACGACTATATAGCTATACAGTGCAAACTCTTTGCCATTAAATACAAAGGGCTTTATCCCGAAGAACTCATGCAATTGATGCAAGAATGCAAAACGGGAGGTAACAAACTCAATCTTCTTGGCGACATGGGTAGAATGGTGGGATTGAGACTCTATTTGATCGTTGACGAGTATGACAATTTCACCAATGATGTTCTCAATATCAAAGGACAGCAGGCTTATCACGAGCTGACACATGGCACAGGTGTCTATCGTGAACTCTTCAAAAAGTTCAAGCCGATGTTTGACCGCATCATCATGCTCGGTGTTTCACCGATTACCCTCGACGACTTGACGAGCGGCTACAACATCGCGCTGAACATGACCATCGACTCGCGCTTCAACCAGATGCTCGGCTTCTCAGAGGAAGACGTGCGACAGATGATCCGCTATTACAAAGAGGTAGGAGCTATCAAGCCGGAAGTCACAGAGGACAGCATCATCGCAGATATCAAACCGTGGTACGACAACTATTGCTTTGCCGAGGACAGTTTCGGTACTGAGCCCAGTATGTTCAACAGTGATATGGTCTGCTATTATTTGAGTACACTTATAGACAAGGGGAAGAGGCCTAAAGAGATGATCGACCCGAACACGATGACAGACTACGGCAAGCTGAAGCGTCTCATCAGAATAGACAAGACAGAAGGTAAGCGTGTAGAAATCATTCATGACATAGCGGAGAAAGGTTTTATCAAAGCCCGTCTGGTCTCGCATTTTCCAGCCGAGCGGATGATGGAGTTTGGCAATTTCATTAGTTTACTCTATTATTATGGTATGCTTACTATTGGTGGAGTCGTTGGCGAGCGGCTCAAGCTGATCATCCCCAACAACAATGTACGCCTGCAATACTATCAGTATCTCTTGGATGAATACAGTACCATCCATTCCATCGATATTTCTGGATTGGATGATTACTTTGATCAGGCAGCTCTCGACGGCAACTGGCGACCGCTCCTCTCGTTTATCAGCAAGGCTTATCACGACACCACGGCCGTGCGCCAGCTCATCGAGGGCGAGCGCAACCTGCAAGGCTTCATGAATGCCTATCTCACACTGACCAACTATTACCTTGTCGCCCCCGAGATGGAATTCTCCCACGGCTATTGTGACTTCTTCCTGCTGCCCAACTATACGGTCTACCCGATGGTTGCCCACAGCTATATCCTGGAGTTGAAATATCTCAAGACCGACGCCACTGACGCTGAGGCCGCCCAGCAATGGACCGAGGCCGTCACGCAGATCAAGACCTATGCCGCCGACCGCAAGCTGCAAACAATGCTCCACGGCAGCCAGCTCCACCTTATTGTCGTACAGATCAAAGGCTATGATGTGGTGAAGATGGAGGAAATAAGATAAAGGTAAAAAAAGTAAAGAGGTAAAAGCGAAAAGAGAAGACAGGGACTAAGAGTAATCATAAAGAGAAACAGTGAAGAAGAGAATAAACATAGGTGTCGTGCTGTTGGTGCTGATGACACTTGTGGGTTGCGCAGGCAAGCCCAAGTCGATTCGTTCTGCACGGGACTTGCCGGGCAGCAGAATCGGTGTACAACTGGGTACCACCTCCGACACGAAGGTGTCGAAGATGGAACACGACAAGGCGGGTACACAGGTGGAGCGGTTCACCAAGACCGCCGATGCCATACAAGCACTCTTGCAGGGCAAGGTCAACTGTGTGGTGGAGGACGAACAGCCCGCCAAGGCTTTCGTGGCGCAAAACGACGGACTGGCTATCCTGCCCCACGCCTACAGCACGGAGCCTTATGCTTTCTGTGTGGCGCATGGACGGCGTGACCTTGTGCGAAACATCAACCATGCCCTGCGCTTGTTGCGCAACGATGGTACGCTCGACACCATCGTCAGCCGCCATCTCCGTCAGAAGATGAGCATCGCCTACCAGCCCAGGGCTATCGGACGACCCAATGGACGGCTCGTCGTGGCCACCAACGCTACGTTCCAACCCTATGAGTATTACGACAACGGGCGTGTCGTGGGTATCGACATCGACATCATGCAGGCTGTGGCCGACGTGCTCGGCATGACGCTGCAAGTGGAGGATATGAACTTCGACGCGGTGGTCACCTCGGTGCAGACCGGGAAAGCCGATGTGGGAGCCGCCGCGCTTACCGTCACACCCGACCGCCTGCGCAATGTCAGCTTCACCGACGCTTATGCCCGTAGTCGTCAGGTCATCATCGTGAAAGCGTCACATCACGAGGCGCGCTCGCAGAGCCTTGCGCAAAAATTCCGACAGGACTTCCTCGTAGAGGGCCGCTATCTCTATCTGCTGCAAGGTCTTGGCAACACACTCGTCATCACGCTCTTCGCCATACTCATCTCGCTCTGCCTCGGCTCGCTGATTGCCATCGTGCGCACCACCCACGACCGTACCGGCCGCTACACCGTGCTCAACGCCCTTTGCAAGCTCTATCTCGTCGTCATCCGCGGCACGCCGACGATGGTGCAACTCCTTATTATATATTATGTCATCTTTGCCGCTGCCGACGTGAGCAAGGTGCTCGTGGCCATCGTTGCCTTTGGTATCAACTCCTCGGCATATCTGGCTGAGGTCGTGCGCAGTGGCATCATGTCCATCGACCGAGGACAGAGCGAGGCCGGGCGCTCGCTGGGACTGAGCTATGGACAGACCTTGCGGCTGATCATCCTGCCGCAGGCTTTCAAAAACGTGCTGCCCGCTATCGGCAACGAGCTCATCACCCTGCTCAAGGAAACCTCCATCAGCGGCTATATCGGACTGGTAGACCTCACCAAGGGCAGCGATATCATCCGCAGCATCACCTACGACGCCATCCTGCCCTTGGGTGTAGTAGCTGTCATCTACCTTGCCATCGTGCTCAGCCTGTCCTCTGCTGTGGGGGCACTGGAAAAGAAACTACGCAAAAATGAAAGATAAAACGCTCATCACCATCGACCATCTCTGCAAGGCCTTCGGCGACCATGTAGTGCTGCGCGACATCAGCACCACCATACGCGAAGGCGAGGTCGTCGCCATCATCGGGCCTTCGGGCTGTGGCAAGTCTACCTTTCTCCGCAGTCTCAACTTGCTGGAGCGACCAACCTCAGGACATATTCTCTTTGAAGGCACCGACATCACGTCGCCCGAAATCAACATCAACAAGATGCGGGAACGCATTGGCATGGTGTTTCAGCAGTTCAATCTATTTCCCAATATGACCATTCGTCGCAACATCATGCTGGCTCCCGTGACGTTGGGAAAGCTGTCTCGGCAGGAAGCCGCTGCCACCGCCGACCACCTGCTCCAGCGTGTGGGGCTTGCCGACAAGGCCGATGCATGGCCCGACAGCCTGTCGGGCGGTCAGCGGCAGCGTGTGGCTATCGCGCGTGCATTGGCGATGAACCCCGACGTGATGCTGTTTGATGAACCCACGTCCGCCCTTGACCCCGAGATGGTGGGCGAGGTGCTCCAGATCATGCGCGACTTGGCTCATAGTGGCATGACCATGGTGGTGGTCACCCATGAGATGAGTTTTGCCCGCGATGTGGCTTCGCGCGTGCTCTTCTTCAATGGTGGTGTCATCGAGGAAGAGGGAAAGCCCGAGGACATCTTCTGCCATCCACGGTCGGAAAGGCTCAAGAGCTTCCTCAAAAGATAGATTTCGGCTATTGCCGTTATTTTCTTTTCATTTTGAGTCAATCAACAAAATTATTTCGTATCTTTGTCACATAATTATATTATAACAAGGTTGCTTATGGAGACAATTAATAGTTATAGACTTACCAGTTTAGAGGAGCCAACAGATGACATGCTGCACCAAATAATGAGTGAGGCAGCAGAAGACGCCAGACGTAAAGGAGATGCAGCGCATAAACGCTATTTCGATCTCATACGTAAAGACATTATTGCTCAAAGTCAATTTGGTCAGAAGAATAACCTATAGTCTTTACTTCCAAGATGATAATGAGGGAACACAAGCCGGTTCTTATAGTTATAGCCGGCCCTAATGGCTCTGGAAAAACAACCATCACTTCTAAAATATTGCATCATGAATGGTTGGAAGATGCGGTCTATATCAATCCGGACATCATAGCTCAAGAAAGATTTGGTGATTGGAATGATAAAGACGCGATCATGAAGTCTGTGCTTTATTGCGAAGAATTGCGTGAGAATTGTTTGTTGAGTAAACGAAGTCTTATCTTTGAAACGGTTTTATCTGTTCCGCAAAAATTAGATTATATTCGAAGAGCAAAAGAAGCTGGCTTTTTTGTTCGTTTATTTTTTGTTTCTACAAATAGTCCGGCCATCAACGCTGCAAGAATTGCAAAGCGTGTAATGGAAGGAGGACATGATGTCCCTATTCCCAAAATTATATCTCGTTATCATCGTTCAATAGTAAATTGTCGTATGGCCTCTGCGTTTGTGGATCGTACTTACATATATGATAATTCCATTGATAATCACGAAGCGCGATTGCTATTTCGAATGGTTGACGGGCAAATCTATAAAACGTACGTTGATGATATGCCGGAATGGGCTACAATGATATATGATGCAAGATAATAATTCGTAACTAACAAAAGAGAGATGACAGAGATATTTTCAGCCGATGGTTGGCTCAACACCGCGATCACTCATATAAATAATGTGTTGTGGACCTACATCCTTGTAGCTGCCCTTATCGTCTGTGCTGTGCTGTTCACCATCAAGACGCATGGCGTGCAGTTCCGTATGATTGGCGAGATGATACGCCTGTTGGGCGACTCGACGAAGAAAACCCATGAGAAACACGTCTCGTCGTTCGAAGCCTTCGCCGTGTCCATTGCCTCACGTGTGGGTACCGGCAACCTCGCTGGTGTGGCCACAGCCATTGCTGTAGGCGGTCCGGGTGCCATTTTTTGGATGTGGGTCATTGCCCTGCTTGGTTCGGCTACCGCCTTTGTGGAGTCTACGTTGGCCCAACTCTATAAGCGCAAGACAGAGGGGAGTTATATCGGTGGTCCCGCCTATTACATGATGTTTGGGTTGCACAAACGCTGGATGGCGCGTCTCTATGCTGTGCTGATCACTATCACCTTTTGCATGGCCTACATCTCCATACAGAGCAACACCATCTGTGGTGCCATGCAGGGAGCCTTCGGCGTACAGCCGTGGCTGATGGGACTCATCTTGGTGGTGCTTGCTACGGCCTGCGTCTTTGGTGGCATCAATCGCATCGCCAAGGTCAGCAGCATCTTCGTGCCTGTGATGGCCGTGCTCTATATTCTTTTGGCTCTGGTCATCCTTGCCGTCAACATTCAGCTTGTGCCTCGCATGTTTGCGCTCATCATCGAGAATGCTTTCGGCTTCCGGCAGTTTACCGGTGGTACCTTCGGCGCTATGATGATGACGGGTATCAAGCGTGGACTGTTCTCCAACGAGGCCGGTGAAGGATCGGCAGCCTGCGCGGCCAGCATCGCCGATGTCAGCCATCCTGTCAAACAAGGGTTGGTGCAGGCACTCAGCGTCTTTACCGACACACTGCTCATTTGCAGTTGCACCGCCTTTATCATCCTGCTCAGTGGCGTGTATACCGACAATAGTCTCAATGGCATTCAACTCACACAGACAGCTCTGCAGTATGAGATCGGCACGGCTGGCCCCACGTTTGTCGCCATAGCCATCTTCATGTTTGCCTTTTCGTCGATCATCGGCAACTATACCTATGGCGAGATGAACGTAAAATTTCTCACTCACGATAGGCGTTGGCTGATTTTCGTGCGTGTGATGAACGGTATTGTCATGGTGATCTTCGGTGCTCTGGCCAGTCTCGATTTGGTATGGAACCTTGGCGACTTCTTTATGGGTTGCATCACGCTGTGCAACCTCTTTGCCATCGTCAAGCTGCATCCCCATGCCGTCTTCCTGCTGAAGGATTATATCCGGCAGAAGCGGGCAGGAATCAAGAGCCCCGTGTTTCATAAAAGCCAAATGCCCGAGATTGCCGATGAACTCAGTGCATGGTAGAAGCGTTGCGGGGTAAGTATACTATATCTGGTGTAAGTATACTATATCATCGTTCTGATTCTGACTATATTTTCGTTCAGATAATAAAAAAAACCTTCTGCGCCATTGCAGAAGGCTTTTTATGTCGATTTGAGTTGAATCCTAAACGAAGGTTGAGACAGTTACTTCACCTCCCAAATGTCGTTGGTCTCGAGCAGTTCGGTGAAGTTGTGATAAGGCTTTTGCTTCTTCACGTCCTCGATCTGCTGGTTGACGGCATCGTCGTAGGTAGGTGCCTCCACGTCACGGATGACGCCGAGTGCCACGGGGAAGCCGTGCTCGTTGTCCATCATGGCGAGTTTGAGCTGTAGAGTGTTGTCGGGATTGTGGCTGTCGTGGACGAGTACGTCGTCGATGGTGTAGCCGTCTTTGCCGAGTTCCACGACTTTCAGTCCGAAGCCCTCCTGTACGAGGCCGTATTCATTGTTGGGTCCGAAGACGAGCGGTTTGCCGTCCTCGACATAGATAGCGTTTTTGGAGCGTCCCTCACGTGTGTAGATAGGGTCGTAGGCTCCGTTGTTGAATATCATACAGTTTTGCAGAATCTCGCAGACGGCGGCACCTTTGTGATGGTAGGCAGCCTTGAGAATCTCCACGGTGTGGGCTGAGTCGGATGCCACGGCACGGGCAAAGAAGCGGCCGCGGGCACCGAAGCAAAGTTCTGCGGGACGGAAAGGATCCTCTACTGTGCCGTAGGGACTTGACTTCGAGACGAAGCCACGTGGCGACGTTGGCGAGTATTGGCCCTTGGTCAAACCGTAGATACGGTTGTTGAGCAGGATCATGTTCAGGTCAATATTGCGTCGCATGGCATGGATGAAGTGGTTGCCACCGATGGCCAGCCCGTCACCGTCGCCACTGATCTGCCAGATGGTGAGCTTTGGGTTGACAATTTTGGCACCCGTAGCCACGGCGGCAGCACGTCCGTGGATGGTCTGCATGGCGTAGGTGTTGACGTAGTAAGGCAGACGGCTTGAGCAGCCGATGCCTGAGATGACGGCGGTCTCGTAGGGCGGAACGCCGATTTCGGCCATTGCTTTCTGTAGGCTGGCCAAGAATGAATGGTCGCCGCAACCCGGGCACCAGCGTGGCTGGCCCTTCTTATAGTCGGCGGCGGTATAGGGTGATGTGCTTTGTTTTGCTTCCATAATATTTGATTTTTGTTTAGGCAATGAGCCTATGATGCCGATAAAACCTTGCTGAGGCTGTTATTGCAGTACGCGGGTCTCAAAGGTTGGGCCGGTCATCTGTTCTTCCGGTGTGACGATGATCTTCTCAAAACCCTTGACGAGCTCGCTGACCACAAAGGGCTGGCCTTTGACCTGATTGTACTGGAAGGGAACGAAGTCGTTGATGCGGATGCGAAGTAGGGCTGCCAACTGACCAAGGTTTTGCTCGGCGACGACGACCTTGCGGTATTTGAGCAGCACTTCGGCAGTGTTTTTCGGAAGCGGATTGACATATTTAAACTGTGCCAAGGCTACCTTGTATCCTTTCTTGCGCAGCTCGGTCATGGCAGAGTAGAGATGGCCATAGGTTGAACCGAAGCCCACGATGAGCAGGTCAGCGTCGTCCTTGTCGCCCTCAACTTCCAAGTCTGGCACCTCGATGTCGGCGACTTTTTGGAAGCGCAGGTGGTCCATCTTGTTGTGGTTCTCAGGTTCTGTTGAGATGGCACCGGTCTCGCCGTCCTTCTCCAGTCCGCCAAGGATATGGGTGTAGCCTTCCTGTCCGGGGATGGCCCAGTAGCGCACTTGGTTTTTCGGGTCGCGTTGGTAGGGTGTATACTTGTATTTCTGTTCCGGTGTGACGTAGTGGGGATGGATCGGCGGCATCTTTTTGATGTCGGGCAGGCGCCATGCCGACGAGCCGTTGGCGATGAAGGCATCGGTGAGGAGCACCACCGGCGTGAGATGTTCCAGTGCTATTTTGGCGGCCATATAGGCAGCGTCGAAGCAGTCGGTGGGACTGGTGGCGGCGATGACGGGCATTGGGCTTTCACCATTGCGGCCGTAGAGTACTTGCAGCAGGTCGGTCTGCTCGCTCTTCGTCGGTAAGCCCGTTGAGGGTCCGCCACGCTGCACGTCGATGACGACGAGCGGCAACTCATCAATGACAGCCAAGTTGATAGCCTCGCTCTTCAGACAGATGCCCGGTCCGGAGGTAGAAGTCACAGCCAGCGCGCCGGCGAATGATGCGCCGACAGCACTTGAGCAAGCACTGATCTCATCCTCGCTCTGCACGGTGATGACGCCGAGACTCTTGTGCTTGGCCAGCTCATGGAGAATGTCGGTGGCGGGAGTGATGGGGTAGGAACCAAGATAGAGTTTCAGTCCGGCCCGCTCGGCTGCGGCGATGAGACCATAGGCAGTGGCTTTGTTGCCCGTGATGTCCATATAGCGTCCGGGCTGTTTGTGCTTGGTCTCGATGCGATAGGTAGAAGGCACGGAAGCGTGGGTGTTGGCACCATAGTGGTATCCGGCGTTGACGACCTTAATGTTGGCCTCTGCCACTCCGGGTTTCTTGGCGAATTTCTCCTTGAGGAAGTTGGCCACGAGGGTGAGGTCGCGGTTGAAGAGCCAGCAGACGAGGCCGAGAGCAAACATGTTGCGGCATTTCAGCACGGCCTTGGGCGGCATACTTTCGTCGGCCAGGCATTCCTTGACCATGCGTGTGATGGGGCATGCCACGACGCGGTCGGGGTCGATGCCCATCTCGCCGAGATAGTCATCGCTGTGGAAGTCGGCTTTCTTCAAGTCGACGGGGCCGAAGGAGTCGGTGTCGATGATGATACAAGCCTGTGGCTTGGCATACTGATATTGCGTCTTGAGAGCAGCGGCGTTCATGGCTACGAGCACGTCGCATTTGTCGCCTGGTGTATAGACTTTACCCTCGCCGATGTGTACCTGATAGCCCGACACGCCGGTGAGAGAGCCTTGCGGGGCGCGGATGTCAGCGGGATAGTCCGGAAATGTGGAGATGCCGTTGCCTACAGTGGCGGACACGGTGGAGAAGATGTTGCCGGCGAGCTGCATACCGTCGCCGGAGTCGCCCGAGAAGCGGACCACTACGTCTTCCAACTCTTTTACTTCTACTTTTTCTGCCATAGAATGAACTTAAATTTAAGGTTTGTGTTTTCCGATGGCAAAGTTATGATTTGTGGTTGACATAACCAAATGTTTATACCGTTTTTTTTCCAAAATCAGTTCGAAATGGTGTAGTTATGAATCTCTTTTGCAATGTTTATGATAATCTTTTAAGTGTAGAATCTTGATAATGAAAGGAAAGAAAATAAATAGCTTGTATTTTACAGGATATACAAAACGCCTATTATGGAATAAACAAAACATCCATGCTCTGGCAGTTGCGGAGCATGGATGTTTGTTATAAAAGTTGTTTGTTTGTCGCTTATCCTACTTGTGAGCCCGGCTTAACTTCGCCGAGGGTGGTTGTGACGCTGAGCGATCCATCGAAGTTGAGGGCAGATAGGATCATACCCTGGCTCTCGATGCCCATCATCTTGCGCGGAGCAAGGTTGGCGATGAAAAGCACATCCTTGCCGATAAGATCCTCGGGCTTGTAGAACTTGGCAATGCCGGAGAGGATTGTACGGTCTGTTCCGCTGCCATCATCGAGTGTGAATTGCAGAAGTTTGTTGGACTTCTTCACCTTTTGGCAGTCTTTGATGTGTCCCACACGAATGTCAAGTTTCTCCCACTCGTCAAAGGGGATGTTGGCCTTGATAGGCTCTGCCTTGTAGTCTTTGGCGGCCTCGGCAGCCTCATTGGCTTTTTTTGTGGCGGCGAGCTTGTCGAGCTGATACTGGATAGCCTCGTCTTCAATCTTTTCGAAGAGCAACTGTGGCTCAGCAAGCTGATGACCGGCCTCGAGCAATGTCGTGCTGCCCAGCTCAGCCCAGTCGAAGGTCTTGAGGTTAATCATCTCGCGCAGCTTCTTAGAACTGAACGGCAGGAACGGCTCAAAGGCAATGGCGAGGTTGGCAACCAACTGGAGTGAGATGTAGAGAATGGTCTCCACTCGTTTCGGGTCAGTCTTCCACACCTTCCACGGCTCGCACTCGGTGATGTATTTGTTGCCGATGCGTGCCAGGTTCATGGCTTCCTTCTGCGCCTCGCGGAACTTGAAGTTGTCGAGATACTGCTCCACCTTCTCTTTTACGTCCTTGAATTCCTGGATTGCCTGCTTGTCTACGTCGAGCAGTTCGCCGCATGCCGGCACCACGCCGTTCCAGTATTTCTTGGTAAGCTGCAGGGCGCGATTGACGAAGTTGCCGTAGATAGCGACGAGCTCTGAGTTATTTCGCTCCTGGAAGTCTTTCCACGTGAAGTTATTGTCCTTTGTCTCTGGTGCGTTGGCGGTGAGCACATAGCGTAGCACGTCCTGTTTGCCGGGGAAGTCCTTCAAGTATTCGTCGAGCCACACAGCCCAGTTGCGTGAGGTACTGATCTTGTCGTTCTCAAGGTTGAGGAACTCGTTGGCCGGCACGTTGTCGGGGAGAATATAGCCACCATGGGCCTTGAGCATGACGGGGAAGATGAGGCAGTGGAATACGATGTTGTCCTTGCCGATAAAGTGGATAAGGCGTGTCTCAGGATCTTTCCACCATTTCTCCCATGAGCCCCAGCGCTCAGGTTCAGCGTCGCAGAGTTCCTTGGTGTTGGAGATATATCCGATAGGTGCGTCAAACCAGACATAGAGCACCTTCCCCTCGGCTCCCTCTACGGGCACGGGAATACCCCAGTCGAGGTCGCGGGTCATAGCGCGCGGCTGCAAATCCATGTCGAGCCATGACTTGCACTGTCCGTAGACATTCGGGCGCCACTCTTTGTGGCCCTCAAGAATCCATTGCTTCAGCCAGTCCTGATAGTTGTTCAGTGGCAAGTACCAGTTTTTAGTCTTACGCAGTTCCGGCTTTGCGCCGCTGATGGTAGAGTGTGGATTGATGAGTTCCATAGGGCTGAGGTCACTGCCGCATTTCTCGCATTGGTCGCCGTAGGCGTTAGGGTTGCCACAGTGAGGGCAGGTGCCCATGACGTAGCGGTCGGCGAGGAACTGCTTGGCCTCGGGGTCGTAGAGCTGTTCGCTTTCTTTCTCGATGAGCTTTCCGTCGTCGTAGAGTTTGCGGAAGAAGTCAGAAGCGAGCTTGCTGTGCACCTTGGATGTGGTACGGCTGTAGATATCGAATGAGATGCCGAACTCCTTAAAAGAGTCCTTAATGATCTTATGATAGCGGTCGCAGACATCTTGCGGTGTAATCCCTTCTTTTTTGGCGCGAATGGTGATGGGCACTCCGTGCTCGTCGCTACCGCCGATGAAGACCACGTCTTGCTTCTTTAGGCGAAGATAGCGCACATAGATGTCGGCCGGAACATATACACCGGCGAGGTGACCGATGTGCACACCGCCGTTGGCATAGGGCAGTGCGGCGGTGACAGTGGTGCGTTTGAATTTCTTTTCTTCCATCTTGATTGCTTATACTTATTTATATATAGGTGCAAAATTACAAAAAGGTTTTGAGAAATCGGCAGTTACAGCCATGAATCATAAGACTGTAAAGAGGAAAAATCACGATTTTCTTTGGTATTCCACTCGTTTGCACTACCTTTAAATAAGTTAGGCTGCACTCGGGAATACAAAGAAAATCACAATTTTCTTTGGTATTCCACTCGTTTGCACTACCTTTGCACCATGTTACAACGAGACTATTTCATCCGTATTCTTCAAGAGTTTATGGCTGCTGTGCAGCGTTTTCTTGAAAAGAAAGAGGAAGAGGGAAAGCGCGACGAAGCGTTGCGCGACCTCTACCGACAGTATATCGGCAACTACGACGATCTGCGCAACCTCACCGCAGAAGAGGCTATCGCCTACGCCCACGATGTATGGGAGACAGACCGCAGGATGGGCAAGTTGGAAATGCTGGCTGGGCTGTGGCATGCCGAGGGCATGTACAAGGCGGATCCCTTGCGCACGATGCTTTTGGAAAAAGCCTTCCAACTCTATGACTATGTCGACACGCACAGTGGAGAGTACTCTCTGACACGCAAGGAGCGGATGCGTCAAATCAAAGAGCAGACACAAGCGCGTTAGTGTTTGTAGCCATTTGATAAAAAAGGATACAGGGGATGGATCTTCCTCTGTACTCCTTATTATATATATAGGATAACACATGAACACAAATGTCAATGACATGACCACAGGCTCACCCGCCCGTGGCATTCTACATTTTGCCTTGCCACTGGTACTGGGCTATATACTCCAGCAGATGTATCAGGTTATCGATGCGGCCATCGTAGGGCGGTGGATCGGCGTGAACGCTTTGGCTGCCGTGGGAGCGTCGTCGTCGATCAACTTTCTGGTGATGGGATTTTGCAACGGATCGTGCGCCGGCTTTGCCATACCCGTGGCTCAAGCTTTCGGCGGCAAGGACTATCATAAGATGCGAAGCTATGTTGCCAATGCCGTGCGCATTGCCGTGGTTTTCGCAGCTGTCATCACTCTGCTCACTTGCATGTTCTGCACGAAGATCCTCGGACTGGTCAACACGCCGTCTGACATTTTCCGCGATGCTTGGACATTTCTTTTTCTGCAGTTTCTCGCCATTCCCTTTACCATGGGATACAACCTGCTCTCGGGGTTCATTCGTGCCTTGGGCAACTCCAAGCAGCCTTTCTATTTCCTGATTCTGGCCTCGCTGGTCAACATTGCCCTCGACGTTTTGCTCATTCTCATCTTGGGCATGGGCGTGGCTGGCGCCGGTGTAGCGACACTTTTGTCGCAGGCCTTTGCCACGGTGCTCTGCTGGCTCTACATCCGCGGCAAGATGAGACTGCTCATCCCCACGGGCGAGGAACGCAGCTACGACAACAAGCGCGTGTCGATACTTCTCAACAACGGCGTGCCCATGGGGCTGCAATTCAGTATTACGGGCATCGGCATTATCATGCTGCAAAGTGCCAACAATGCATTGGGAACGGTTTGCGTGGCTTCGTTTACGGCTGCCATGCGCATCAAATATCTCTTCACCTGTGTTTTCGAGAATATTGGCGTAGCCATGGCCACCTACTGCGGACAAAACATCGGAGCGCGAAAGCTCGATCGCATACGCCGTGGCGTGAAGGATGCTATCGGCATTATGCTTGTCTATTTCGTGCTTACCGTGCTCATTATCTATCCTTTTGCCGACGATATGATGATGCTCTTTGTCAAGAGCGGTGAGCAAGAAGTAATCGACAACGCAGCGATGCTCATGCGCATCGCCAACTATTTTTATCCGGCTCTTGGTCTGCTCACCATCTTCCGCTATAGCATCCAAGGCTTGGGCTATTCCAATCTCTCGATGATGTCGGGCGTGATGGAGATGATCGCACGCTGCGGAGTGAGTCTGTGGCTCGTGCCGGCTTTAGCCTTCAAGGGCGTATGCTTTGGCGACCCGGTGGCCTGGATCTTCGCCGATCTCTTTCTCATCCCTGCCTTTCTGTGGCTCTATCATCATCTGAGGAAGGCGGTAACAGCGGCATAAAGTCTCCACTTTACATGCCTCTTTCCGCCCAGTCGCCACGGTCGAGTTGCCGGTAGCCGATGGCTTCAGCGATGTGGTCGGGCAGAACGCTGTCGCTGCCTGCGAGGTCGGCGATGGTGCGTGCTACCTTCAGAATACGGGAGTAGGCACGAGCCGAGAGCGATAAGCGTTCCATTGCCGTGCGCAACAGCTCTATGCCGGCGGTGTCGGGCTCTGCAAAGCGATGGATGAGCCGCTCGGTCATCTGAGCATTGCAGTGGATAGCCGGACAATCGCGGAAGCGCTCGGTCTGTATGGCGCGCGCTTTGATCACGCGCTCACGAATCTTAGCCGAGGGTTCACCGGGCTCGCCCTTGGAGATGTCTTTGAAGGGCACTGGTGTGATCTCGCACTGAATGTCGATACGGTCCATCAACGGACCGCTGATCTTGTTGAGGTATTTCTGTATCTGTCCCGGCGTACACACACAATGATGCGTCGGATCGCCGTAGTAGCCACACGGACAAGGATTCATTGACGCCACAAACATGAAGCTACACGGATAGGTGACTGTGTACTTGGCCCGTGAGATGGTGATGACGCGATCTTCGAGCGGTTGGCGCAACACCTCCAGCGTATGCTTGTTAAACTCCGGCAACTCGTCGCAGAAGAGCACGCCGTTGTGCGCCAGGCTGATCTCGCCCGGCATCGGATTCATGCCGCCACCAACCAAAGCCACTTCAGAGATGGTGTGGTGGGGGGATCGGAACGGCCTTTGCGAGATAAGCGAGGAGCTTTTTCCCAGCGTTCCGGCGACGGAATGGATCTGTGTAGTCTCCAGGCTTTCCGAGAGCGTCAGCGGCGGCAAGATAGACGGCAGACGCTTTGCCATCATGCTTTTGCCCGATCCCGGCGGCCCGATCATGATGAGGTTGTGCCCACCGGCGGCGGCCACTTCCAAGGCACGCTTCACGCTTTCCTGCCCGCGTACGTCGGCATAATCGAGGTCGAAATTATATTGCTGCTCATAGAAGATCTTTCGGGTATCGACCACCGTAGGTTCAAACTGCTTGACGCCTGTCAGGAATGCCACGACATCGGTCATGGTCTCCAGCCCATAGACCTCGAGTTTGTTGACGATTGCTGCTTCATGGACGTTTTGCTTTGGGACGATCAGTCCTTTGAAATGTTCTGCCCTGGCTTTGATGGCGATAGGCAGAACGCCTTTCACCGGTTGCAGTTTCCCATCAAGACTGAGCTCGCCGACCATCATGTACCTGTCGAGCTCTGGCGCGTCCATCTGTCCCGACGCCGTGAGGATGGCGATTGCCAACGGCAGGTCGAAGCTGCTTCCTTCCTTACGCAAGTCGGCAGGGGCAAGGTTCACGGTCAGGTCAGCGCGCGGAAACTTGTAGCCGTTGTTCTGCATGGCGGCCGCAATGCGGTCACGCCCCTCGCGCACAGCCTCGTCGCCAAGGCCTGTGAGATGATACATCACGCCCCGTGTCAAGCTCACCTCGATGGTCACGGTCGTCACTTCCAAACCGTTGACAGCAGCACTGTAGGTTTTTACCAGCATCGTTCTGCCTCCTCTTTGATTCCTCGGTTCCGTAAATCAGTCATGCTCATCCCCCTATAATATTCTAACACAGTAACTATTTCAGCAAATCCATGATTTTGTCGCGGAGTTGCGATCCCATCAGGTTGCGAGCCACGATACGATTGTCTTTCACGATAATGTTGTCAGGGACTCCCATCAAGCCTAATTGCTTCAAGGGGCGGCTGTCAAACATCTGTCCGTCGCAAACATTGGGCCATGAGATACTGTCCACCTTCAAGGCACCGTCGCAGTCGCTGCGGCTTGCGTCGACAGAGAGCGACACGACCTTGAGCCGTCCTTGCGACTGACGCTGCAATTGTTTCAATGTGCGCAGCATGTCCATGCTGTCGTAACTCCATGATGCCCACGTGCAGATGACGGCAAGGCCGGAAGAGAGATTTGACGAAGAGACGAGGCGACCTTTGGTATCGTAAGCTGAAAAATCAGGCAGGGCAGAGCCTATACCTACGTGTGCCATAGAATCCAACAGCCGGATCATACGCGACAGATCAGCCTGGTCGGTCTGCTTGGACTGCATTTTTTGTGCCAACCGCAAGGCTGTTTGATAGTCGGGAAGTGCGTCAGAGATAAAATACTTCCTGATGAGCCACAGTCCGACAACAGACTCTGGATGGTCACCGAT
The DNA here is from genome assembly GCF_009695775.1 of Hallella mizrahii. Lineage (GTDB taxonomy): Bacteria > Bacteroidota > Bacteroidia > Bacteroidales > Bacteroidaceae > Prevotella > Prevotella mizrahii. Next base: position 137,880 of record NZ_VUNG01000003.1, read on the forward strand.
GAAGTCTTCTGCCGCATGCTTGGCCTCGGGGGGTGAAGCCTTGGCCACCCTTTCCCTGAACTTGGTATAAAGTTCATTGTCGTCGGTGCCTTTGATCTCTATTTCTTTCAGGTGCGAGGCGTCGCCCTTGATGCTGACGCTTTTTCCGGGTTGGGCAAAGATCGGCACGACAGAATAGTTGGGAAACACCAAATAGAGAATGGTGGGATGCTTGCAGGGGACTTCGTAGGCGAAGCGTCCACCCTCGACGTGAATTGTGTCAAGTCCCTCTATGGATCCGTTCTCAGCATAGACATAGAAGTCGCTCTGATTGATATTCAACAGATGTCCCTGTATTTCGAAGTGGTTGCCGTCGACACCACAGGACGACAACATCAGGGTCAGCAAGAGCAAAAGCCCCGAGAAGCCTCCGGCCACATAATGGCTATATCGTATATGAAACTGCATAGACAAGAAAAGAGAAAGCCTCCGCCCCCATACTAGAGGTCGAAGGCTTATCATGATAGTGAATAAAATCTAAAGATTACTTCAGGTTGGCCAGCTCCAAGTCGTTGGCTGCATAAGCTGCCAGTTTAGCGTCTTTCTTGCAAGCACGCTGGAGATAGTCCTTGGCAGTGGCTGTGTTGCCCTGACGGTTGAGCACGAGAGCCATGAGATAGTCCGTCATGGCATCAGCGTTCTTCACGTTCTTCAGTGTAGCGACAGCGGCAGCATAGTCTTTGTTGAGCAGCTGAGCCAGGGCAGCACTGTTGGAGTAGCTGTTTCCGAAGTTCTGAACGGCGGTAGCATAGTTGCCTTTTGCAATGTTCAGATTGCCCAGTACCTCATAGAATCCGTTGGCGTCGATGGCGTCGGCCAAATGATTGGTAGCATCATTGAGATTACCATGCTTCATATCGATGAGAGCCAGGTTGGCATTAGCCTCTGGGGCATCAGCGCGCTTAGCCTTTGCCTGCTCGATATACTGCTTGGCTGTGGACTCGTCGCCCTTGTTGAAAGCCATAGCTGCCAAGTTGTTGTAGGCCCGGTAGTCCTTGTCATACAGTTCGGCTGTCTTCTTATAGATGGCTTCCTTTTTTGCAGGATCACTCTCCAATGTAGCGGCATAGAGCAGCTCGTCAGCAGACAGGCGTGCAGGGTCGGCAGCGTACTGCTGCTTGATTTGTTCGTCGCTTCTTCCGACAGTCTCGTAGTTGATGATCATGCGGCTACGGCGCAACTCAGGCAGGATGCCGTCGGCGAGCTCACGGAAGCCTTCGCTCATGTTGCGGATCTGGCGCTCACGCTCCTCCGGATCCTTATACATCTCCAAGACACGCAGAATCACGTCCTTGTCCTGGATGTTGCTGGCTTGGACGAGACGCTTGAAGCCGTCCCAGTCCTGAGCCGTATAGTGGGCATCAATATCCTTGGTGTTGAGTTTGGCAGCCTTGACCTGTTTTTTGACATAGCCTTCAGTGGTATTTTGGCGCTTGCTGGCCAGTTTGTCGTTGAAGGAATAACCACCGTCAGGAGAGGCATAGGCCTGCACCTCAACATTCTTCAGGTTCAAGCCCTCACGGTCGGCATTGATTTTCTTCAGCATGGCAAGGAACTCCTTGACCGAGTTGTTTTTCAACTCACTCTTGCGGAGATTGGCCTGGTTGATGAGGAATTTGATGTTTGCTTCATATTTCTGAGCCTTCACGCGCTCGAAGGAATCGGGAGCAATACATCCGCCGGCGTTCATCAGCGTCTGCTTATAGAGTTCTGCCGTTGCCAGCACGCCATTGGCGACTTTCACGGCTGGTACCTCTACTTTCTTTTTTCCGACACGCGCATCAAACGTGAGATACATCTCACTCTTCTGCATATCTGGGACATAGTCAAACGCGGTCTTCATCGTGTAGCGGCCGCCCATCTTGTAGGAGATGGTCTGGTCATTGCCCATGACTTTCTCGCCCTGGAAGGTAGCGCCCTTGCCTTGTGCGACCTGCCCATTGCCGTAGCGTAGCTCCGGGATGACCGTCACCACTGCTTTTGGCTTCATATATTTCACGGGGAAGTTGCCATTGATGGTAGCTGGAACCTGACCGCCTAATGTCTCCAAAGGATTGGGGTCTACCGTAAAGTTATCGGCAGAGAGCTTTCCCAATTTGGAAGAGCATGACGACAGAGCCACTATAGAACAAACTGATAAGGTTAGAACGAAATGGTTGCGCATAATACAATATATAATGATTAAACGTGCCGCGAGCGGGACTCGAACCCGCACGACCATTTCTGGCCAAGGGATTTTAAGTCCCTCGTGTCTACCAATTCCACCATTGCGGCGATGGTATGAAAAAAAAGAGCGGCAAACGGGACTCGGACCCGCGACCTCGACCTTGGCAAGGTCGCGCTCTACCAACTGAGCTATTGCCGCGTTATGTGTGCAAAGGTAAGACTATTTCTTTGAATTGCCAAGCGTTTCACACATTTTAATAAATAGGATGAAGGCTGAAACTGTTCAGGGAAACGACTATTCCGTCTCTAGACTGTTGAAGTGACATTGCTGGATGATGTCTGCATCTATAAATTGTATAAAGCATTTTTGTATACTTCTTTACAAAATGTCCTCCGCCTCGTCGTTCAATCTAGAGACCGTAAAATCGTCTTTCAACCCTAAAACTAAGCTTTCCCCCGACTTTTTTCATCTTTTTTGCGTTGTCATAAGTAGAAAAAAGTACTTTGTCCCGGTCATCTCAGTGTGATGACACGATAAAACAACTGAGATGACACAATAAAACAACTGAGATGATAAGGTCATCTCAGTTGTTTTACCAAAAATTCTCTAGAGAATTTATTGAGAAAAGGTTTGTTTGATATTCATCGAAAGTAATGATTTTCATAACTATCTAATTATCAGTAGATTGTAGAATATTGATATTTTTCGCGAAAATCAGCCCAAAGTCGGTCTTCGTGGAGAAAAATGGATTCTCAGGGCCTGTTTTTTGTCAGAATATACAACAAAGTGTGCGCTATTATATGGTAATCTTTCTTTTAAGAGACCAGTCTGGATGTTCTTTGGATTGTGGATGAACCCTCATGAAAAAGCTTTGTTTGGTATAAAGATACGTATAGTTTCACCTTGCCTCGTCTACTTGTTCTATCTGTCTTTATAAGAAGGTGGTTATGATGCAAGCAAAAAAACGTATATCGAAACGTGAAGGGACGCGCCCCTGGTACCAAGTTCTTTTATTGCCTTTGCAGTTGAACGTCATACCCTGGCGTAGAATTACATCTTTTGAAGGTTGTACATCGTGAGGCGTGCAGTCTTTTTTTTGTGTGCTTATGAGCGTAGAGGCGCAAACCGGCATAAGTCCTAAAAGGGGGTGATCGATAGTCAAATAGGCCTAAATCAGACCTATCCAAAACAACAAAAAAATGCCAACCGTCTATTAATCATAGACGGTTGGCAAAGTGGTATGTTGTCGTACGCGGATTCGAACCACGACAAACAGAACCAAAACCTGTTGTGCTACCATTACACCATACGACAATCTTGACTGCAAAGATACAGCTTTTTTCGTGTCCCACCAAATTTTCGGGCCGTTTTCTTAATGATACTTTCTCGCGCAAGCCCTTGTCGGTACATTCTTGAGGATGGAAACAGCACATGCCGGCCACAGAGAAAGTGACCGGCAAATGCTTTGTTGCGCTTTATTGCTTATTCCGATACCGTGCTCGACACGTTTTGTTTCTCGTAGTAAGCCTTGTAGTCCTCACCGCCATATTTCAGTCCGAGATCCTCTCCGGCGATACCGTCGCAGACGCCCTTATAAGCCCACTTGCGAAGATAGCTGGCATCGAAGATGTTGGGCACGTCGCCTTTGAGCCAGTACTCATGCTCTGCCTCGTTGTCGGAAAGGCTCCAAATGGTGATGCCACTCTGCTGTGCCTCGGGGATGTTGGCTTTATACGACTCGAAGATCATCTTGTAGCAGTCGCTTTGGCACTTATACTGTGCGGCGGACGGACTGCTCGTGCCCAGCGAGACGTCAAGCTCGGTGACGCGTACAAGTTTGCCGGTGGCGGCTAACGCCTTAAACATGGCGTCGACTTTAGCGCGCAGGCCCTTGATGATGGAATCGTTGGTCGCCGTGTTGTCGGTGGCGGCGTGCAAGTCGAAGTGTACTTGTGAGCCAATGCCGTCAACAATGGGACTGCCGTTTGCCTTGTCGATGTTTTCTACAAACTTCACCAGGGCTTGAAGCTTGCCCGGACTCACTTCGAGGTTATAGTCGTTGACAAAGAGCTTGGTCTCGGCGGGCAGATACTTGCGGGCCATCTGGAAGGCTTTGACAGCATAGTCCTTGACATAGTATCCCCAATAGAACCGGTTATCGCCCCAGTTGAGGTTCAGTGCTTCTGCCGCAGACTCTGTGGGTGCGCTGTCGTAGGTGGTGTTGCCGTCGTCGTCGGTTGTGCTGCCGCCGAAGGCACCGTCGTCCACGCCGCGCACCAGGTTAGAGCCGTCGGTGATGGGCTCGTTGATGACGTCGTAACCATAGGGCACCACTTTCTTCTCAGCGAGATGATCAGCCATGCCTTTGATCCATGACTCCATGGCACCGAGCAGAGCCGTACGCTTCTCGGCCGGTGTCTTGACGACATAGCTGATCGTCGTGGCCCGGCGCGGACGCTTTGCCCGTGTGCTGACAAACTGCTTGGCACCGGCGGCACTGCCTTGATCCTTGGCAACGCCAAACTTGATGTTGTCGATCTGGTAAGTGCCGTCGACCTTGCCGAAGTTCAGGATGATGCGGTTGACGTCGTCGTATGCCGGAGTGAACGAAGCCTCGCACAGTGTCCATTCCGTGCCGACGCTGAACTCATTGTAGGCACCTTGCGAGCCGTAGGTCGTGCCGTTCTGATATTGGAACTGCAGTTTACCTGCTGCCGTGTTGCTCTTGGCCCAGAACTGGATGATGTATTTCTTCGAAGCGTCGAGATAGCTGTCGAACGTGTAGGCGCACTGAGCTTCCCAGTAGTTGCCGTCCTTCTTGGTCTTGAGCACCAGTCCATAGCCGCCGTCCTTGCCCATGTCTGTTTCCACGGTGCCGCTCTCCTTGTTGCTGCCCCAGGAGCTCCAGCCGCCGGTGGTGCCGCCTTCAAAGTCGGAAGCATCACCAGCAAGCACGTTGGTCATAGGATCTTCTCTCTTCTCGCCAAACTGGATGTCGTCGATCCAGTATTCCGCAGCGACTTTGCCAAAGTTGACGCAGAACTGGTTGAGGTCATCGGCTTTGGTGGTGATCGTCAGCTCGTAAGTCTGCCATTTGGTGCCGACCGCAGCTGTGATGTACCCTTCACCCTTATAGGTTTTGTTGTTCTGCACGACAAATTGGAGACTGCCCGCGTCGATGTTGCAACGGGCTTTGAAGCGCAGAGTATAGGTCTTACCGGCCTCCAGCGGCATGGAGAAATTCTGCACCATCTGTGCCGACCACGGGTTGGCATCTGTGGGATTGACCAGATGGGCGCATCCCGAACCGTCCTCACTGGCCTTCTCCCATTCGCGTGTGGAGCTGTTGCCCCATCCCGACCATGAACTGAGATCCGCGTCAAAGCCGCCGTTGGCCAGCACGCTGGCGATGTCGCCATCTGTCTTGACGACCATTGTCGGAGCGATGAGACTCTTGAGATAGGCCTGAGACTGTTGCTGATACCAGATGAAGTTATGACCATAAAGCCGCACCTCGGAAGGCATGGCATCGAGGAGAGCGTCTATGCCGGCAAAGTTGAGTTTGCCACTGTTGCCCACCACGGCATCCATCTTCATGGCATTGCCGGGAGTGAACATCTGGAAGTTCTCATTGGCCAACCCTTGGAAGACATCCTTGTAGTTCTCGGTATACAGACTGGCTCCCATGCCCAACCCCACAAGCATGTTGGGTGTATATTGCTTGGCATACTCCTTGACAGGCGCATAGTTGGCCAATACCTCTTTCACAGCGAGAGATATTTCCTCTGCCGTCACGGTGCCGTGGCCTTCGGGCGTGCCCCATTTCATGATTTGGTCGTCGCAAGCCGTCGTCAGCAGCAGGGCGGCAAGCGGGATGATGATATTGTTGAGTTTCATAATGCTATACTTTTTTCTGTTAGAAGTCACTCACGGCGATGGCCGTGCAGGGAACAATGCGGAAATTGTCTACATAGATCTTCTGTGCGAAGTCCTTGGCCTCGTAGGTTGTCTTCTCGTCGTACTTCAGATCAGGATTGACAAAGAGAAAGCCGAAGTTGCGGTAACTTCCACTGTTTTTGTCGTTGATGACATTCTGGAAAGTCCAGCTGATGTCGCTGTTGGTGTAGTTGCCAAACGCTGAGAGCGGTATGGTGACTGTCTGCCAACGCCCGCCTGTGTCGTAGGGCGACACGGTTCCTGTGGTCCGGTCGAGCCAGGGCACCCACGCATAGGCTTGGTTGATGTAGTCTTTGCTGTACTTGGTGCATCCCGATCCGTAGCCATAGTTCGACAGATTGTTCTGCAATGTGATCTCCAGCTGTCCGCTGCCGCTCCAAGGCTCAGGCACGTAGACATCGAACTGCAGTGCGACAGAGTCGATGGGCGTTGTGGCGGGGATATACTGTGTCATGCGTGTCCAGTCGTCGAGCGCGTCGTCGTTGCCGGCTGTCCAAAAGCCTTTGGCGTTGGCACCGGCCTTGATGCCACCCTCATCGAGCACACTCTGCGGAACGATCATTGCCACCTTGCCGCGTCCTGTGCCCAATGGATCATCGACAAGATCGTCGGCACTGTATGTAGCACTCCATGCGCCCTGTGTGCCTTTGCCGTCGAAGTTCAGGATGAAGCAGTCGTTGTTGTTGAAATAGGCCGGTGTGACGGCTGTGCCGTTGGCCCCCTCACTGGTGATGGAACCACTGGCGGTCACTCCTTCCGGCATGACAAAGCTATACCACTCACCGTCGGGATCACTCTCAATGCCTTCGGCGACGGTCACGCCACCGGGCAGCGTGACCTTGGTAGTCTCTTGGAGGTTGGCACCATAGACAATGACTTTCTCACCGGGCTGTGGCAGTGTGTTGTCGACGCGGCTGACGACAGGTGCTGATGCACGAATGGTGAAGTCATAGGTGAGCGTATTGCCGTCGTCTTTGTAAAGGGTGATCTTGTTGTGCACCGAGGCATCAGCCTTGTCGACAGGTGTCTTGGCATTGAGCGTCACCCACACGTTGTTGTCGGTGAGCAACGCATTGTTGAAATAGGTGTCGTAGCCGTTGATATAGATATGCTTCAGTCCGGTGAATCCCGATCCTTCGATGCGTATGAGCTGTCCGAGGCGTGCGAAGGTCACCTCCCGGTCAGTGATGGAGTCAGTGGCTTTGGCGTTCTCAAGATAGATCTTGTTGATGGTCATCGTGGCACCCTCGCCACCGTCGTCGTCCTTGCAGCCGGCAAGGAGCAGCAGACAGCAGGCAGAGAGGAGTGCGGCACAGCGCAGGCCAAAGTGTTGAATAGGAAAGAATGATATATGTTTCATGGCTTTCTATGTTTTTTCTGTATTCTTATAGTCGTTTTGTCGGCTTTCTCATTGGAAGAGTTCACTCTCGCTCACCTCTCTGTCGCCAAAGGTGTAGGGCACCGTCTTGGCTTTGCCGCTGGCATCAGGCTTGAGGTTGGGGTTCTTGGTCTGGTCGGTATCACTCATCGGCAACACGAGGTTGGCTGCTGTGGCGATCTTCACGTCAGGTCCGGGAGCGGCGTAGTCCTTGCTGAGCTTGTAGGTGTTGGTGCTGGACTCGAAGTAGCTGGCGTTGCGGTTCTGGTTGTTGAGGTAGTTGACCACTTCCTGCTGATGAGAGTAGCTGCGGCGGAGGAGCTGGAACCAATAGAGTCCTTCGAAAGCAAACTCCATGCGGAACTCGTGGCGCAGGTCCTCCCATGTGATGCTGTTCTTCACCGGCACCTGTGCCCGCAGGCGAATGGCGTTGAAGAGTTTGAGTGCTACTGCGTCGTTGGTAGCGTCGGCATCGCCCATGACGGCTTCGACATAGTTGAGATAGACTTCGGCCAGACGCAGCATATAAGTGTTGATGCCGCTGTTGTTGGGCTCGGAGAATCCGTTGACCTTCTTAGTGCCGATGACATACTTCTTGATGTTTGCGCCCTGCGACGACGGGCTTTCGGTCTTGCCATAGACATAGGGGGTGGAGGCGTCGGCGCTCAGTTCGGGATAGCTCTCGCCGTAGGAGGCTACACTGTAGTGTCGGCGGATCTTGTCGTCGACTTTGGTGTTGAGTGTAGGATCCTTGTAGTCGCTGAACTCCTCAAAGAGATCATAGGAACAGTACGTGGCTCCGCCCCAGGCATTCTGGTCGGCCACCATCGTGGACCAGGCCAGGAAGCGTGTCATGCTTTGAGCCGCACCGCCCACACTCGTGCCCGGAATGAACTGCAACTGGAAGAGGCTCTCTTTGTTGTTGTCGATGGTTGAGGCAGCGAAGAGGTCGCCATAGTTGTCAAGCAACTGTGCTCCACTCTCGTTGACGACTTTCAGAGCCGCTTTCTTAGCCAGATCGAGATAGTAGGCGTTGTGCTTGCCGCTGTTCATGTCGGTTTCCGCTTTGATGTTGCTGCCGTTGTACTGTCCGTCGGTAGTGAGTCCGGCCATGGAGAGGTAGAGGCGCGAGAGCATGCCGTAGGCGGCATAGCGTGTCACGCGTCCGGCTCCCGTCTGTGTCTTAGGCAGATATTTGGCGGCATACTCCAGGTCGCGGATGGCAAACTCCAGCACGTCGGTGCGGTTGTTGGCGGGCACTACATAGTTGTTGACCATGTCGGAGGTGTTGTCGTAGATGATGCCGCATCCCCACAAAGAGGCAATATACCAGTAGGCGGTGCCACGCATGAAGCGCGCCTCGGCAATGGCGGACTGCTTGGCAGCCTCTGACACGGCGGCGGTGGAATAGTTACGGATGTTGTTGATGGCATTGTTGCTCTGCGCCACCACGCTGTAGAGCGATCCCCAGGCCTCGGTGAGTCCCTGAGACAGCGAGGTCTCGGTGAAGTTGGTATAGGGGTAGATGTAGTTGGAGTACTGGGCCGTGATGTTATTGGCACGCCCGTCGCCCATGCCATAGTAGAACTTATCGTTGAAGTCGTACCAAACATAGCTATAGAGCGGCCATACGGCTTTCTCTACGGCAGCGTCGGAGTCGAAGAAGTTTTCCGGCGTGAGCTGATGGCTGTTGGACTGAGAGAGAAAATCGTCGGAGCAAGAGCCGAGGACAATCGTCGAGGCCGCCAACATACCTATATATAATAATGTGGTTTTCATATTGATCATAAGTTATTAGGAATGATACACGTACTTATCATCATATCAGAACGCGACGTTGATGCCAAAGGTGTAGATACGTGGAGAAGGATAGCGGTTGTAGTCGACGCCATTCTTCAGTGCATCGCCCCACAGCGAGCCGATCTCGGGATCGTAGCCGTCGTATTTGGAGATGGTGAACAGATTTTGAATGTTCATGTACAGCTTCAGATTGGTGAGATAGATCTTGCTGATCCATTTCCGTGGGAAGGTGTAGCTGAACGAGAGGTTCTGTAGCCGGATGTAGGAGCCGTCCTCGATGAACGCGTCGCTGACGCGGTTGTTGGCGTTGGCGTAGCTGCTGGTGTAGAGTCGCGGCATTGTCGTCGATGAGGCGTTGGCCACGTGATAATTGCGATAGTCGTCCGGACCATTGGGATCTATTTTTTCCACGCGGGCGTAGTTGAGCACGGTAGTGAGCAGGTTCGACGTAGAGCCCGTGACTTCGAGGGAGCGTCGGTTGTAGTTGAGCACTTTGTTGCCGTAGGAACCGGTGAACTGCAGTGTCAGATCAAAGCCCTTATAGGAGAAGGTGTTGCCAAAGCCAAAGGTAAACTTCGGTTCTGGGTTGCCAATGAAGGTCTCGTCGTTGTTGTCAATGACGCCGTCACCGTTGATGTCCTCAAAGATATAGTCTCCAAGCCATGCGCCGGCCTTGCCGATGCTTGTGCCGGTGGGTAGAGCGACGGGCTTCACGTTGCCTTGCGCATCCTTGTAGTAGAAGTCCTCGGGCTTGTCGAAACGGCCAATGACTTTCCATCCCCAGAACTGTCCGATAGGCTCACCGACCTTGGTATTGGTCACGGTGACGGTCTCTGAACCTGTTTGGAACGAGCGTGGCAACGTGCCGGTCTCTGTGTCAAGGCTGAGCACTTTGTTGCGGTTGAGCGAGAAGACGATGTTGCTGGTCCACTGGAAGTGCTTGCTGTTGACGTTCACCGTGTTGATGGTAAACTCTATACCGGTGTTTCTCAGACTGCCTACATTGCCCCAGGGATTGCTGGCCACACCATAATTGCTGCCTGCACCGGAGCCCAGGAAGGCGGGCAGGTCGAGACGCATGAGCAAGTCGTTGGTCTTCTTGTAGTACCAGTCGAAGACCATACTGACGCGGTTGTTGAAAAGGCTCAGGTCGAAGCCGGCATTGTAAGAGTGTGTGGTCTCCCATTTCAGGCCGGGATTGGCGTTGTTGCCATTGAGCACGCCGACGCCCCAAGGCGTGTTGTAGGTGGTGAGCATGGCGAGATAGGCCCAGTTCTCAACGTTTTGGTTACCCGTGGCGCCCCATCCGAGTCTGATCTTGAGGTTGTCGATCGCCTTGACCGATTTTAGCAGCTTCTCATTGCTTACGCGCCAGGCAAGTGCAGCCGAGGGGAACCAGCCCCAACGGTGACCGTCGGCAAAGTTGCTGGAACCGTCGCGACGAAGCGTGAACGTAGCCAGATAGCGGTCGTCGTAGCTGTAGAAGGCACGGCCAAAATAAGAGAACAGCGAGCTGTTGTCCTGATAGCCTACAGGTGAAGAACTGTCGTTGCTGCCTGCCGACGGGTCCTTGGCACTGTTCGAGGGGAAGCCGGTGGCCGACGTCACCTGCGTCTCGTAGTGATTGTGGCTCATCTCCTGACCCAGCATCGCATTGATAGCGTGACGACCGAATTTGTTGTCGTAGGTGAGGATATTGCGCCATGACCAGTATTTGGTGTTGGTGGCTGTCCATTTCGACGTGCGTGTCTCGCTCTTCTTGATGCCGAAGGTATAGTCGGGCATGTAGTAATAATACTTATTGTCGTTGTAGTCGGTCGAGAGCTCGGTCCTCAGCGTCAGTCCCTTGATGATTTTGGCTTCGAGATAAGCGTTGGTGCGGAAGTTTTGCTTTTTGTTGTAGTTGGTCGTGATCTCAGCCAGGGCAACGGGATTGTCGGGCATCCACTGGTCGTCGGGACCGTCGTATCCGCCATCAGGATTCCTTACGGCTACAGAGGGTTGCGAGGAGAGAGCCGTGAGAATGATTCCGTAGCTGTTGGCCAGCGTGTTTTGCTTGCTGTCGGCGAGCGAGAAACTGACGCCGCCTTTCAGCCATTTCTTGATTTGCGCGTCGATGTTTCCACGCATGGTCTGACGCTTAAACGAAGAACCGATAGCGATACCGTCTTGGTCGAGATAACCTGTGCTGAAGGCATAGGTAACGGCTTGGTTGCCACCAGAAATGCTGAGATTGTGGCTCGTCATCAAAGCATGGCGGTAGAGTTCGTCCTGCCAATCGGTGCCGCTGCCGAGCAACTCAGGACGTACAAAGGAACTGACGGGATCTTTGATTTGTGCTGCCGCGATGTCATTGTAGTGTTGAGCATATTGCTGGAGATTCATCACGTCGAGCTTTTTGGGCATGGTCTGCCAGCCCACATAGCCGTCGTAGTTGATTGTGGCTTCGCCGGCTTGTCCGCGTCGTGTGGTGATCATGATCACACCATTGGAGGCGCGGGATCCATAGATGGCCGTTGCCGAAGCGTCCTTGAGAATATCCATCGACACGATATCGTTGGGGTTGATGGATGCCAGCGGGTTGGTGTTACCCTCATCGCCTGCCGAGGCGTCGATGATGACACCGTCGATGACAAAGATCGGCTGTGAGGTGGCGTTGAGAGAGTTGGTGCCACGGATGCGAATTGTAGAGGAACCGCCCGGCGTACCTGTGTTGGCCTGCACCTGCACACCGGCAGCGCGGCCGGCGAGAACTTGGTCGATGCTGGTGGGAATCGACTTCTCTATCGATTTGCTGCCAACGGAGGTGACCGCACCGGTCAGGTCAGACCGCTTCATCGTGCCATATCCGACGACGACAACCTCGCTGAGTTGCTTGGCATCCTGACTGAGTGTGACGTCGTAGACAGCATTTCGGCCTACCTTGACATACTGAGTGTTGTAGCCCACGTACGATACTTCGATGGTGGCTCCGGCAGGCACAGACAGTGTGTACTTGCCGTCGAGGTCTGTCACGGTACCCGTGCCCGTGCCCTTTATTTTCACGGTAGCACCTATCACAGGCCCTTCAGCGTCTGTTACAACGCCGTGGACTGTGCGGTTCTGTGCCGACGCGACCATTGGGATCGCCGAGATGATCCCCAAGGCAACGAGTGCCTTGATGGCTTGAAAACTTTTGTGTTCCATGGTCCTTTTATAGTTTAGGTTGATGTTATAAGCGTATTAGGCTATGATCAGCTTTATGTAGCGTTTCATTTGTTTGCTGTGGATTGCCATGGACGCAAAGTTAAAAGTTTTTAGATTTTCATGGGTTCAGTTTTGTTTCATGCTCGTTTCTGTTTGTTTCAGACGTGTGCTGAGCGGCATATTGGCTGGGAGTGATCCCAAAATGCTTGCGGAAGACGGTGGAGAAATGCGACTGACTGTTGAAACCGCAGTCATAAGCGATCTGTGTGATATTGATTTTTCCCTCCTCAATCAACTCTGCCGCCCGCTGCATTCTGATGTTGCGGATAAACTCGGCAGTGGAGATGCCTGTCAGCTCCTTCATTTTGCGGTGGAGCTGCGCACGGCTGATGCCTACGTCGGCGGTGAGTGTCTCCACACTGTATTCCGGATCAGCGAGGTGGTTATTGACCGATTGCATGACACGGTCCATGAGTTGCTCATTGTTGCCTGTGGTAGGTGTGCGCTTGATATTCTCGACTTGGTCACGTGTTCCAGAGTATTTGCCTTTGAGCCTTCTGACGTTGTCGACGAGATTGTCAATGACAGCATGGAGCTCTTCCATGCTGAAGGGCTTCTCCATATAGGCGTCGGCACCCGAAGAGATACCTTGCAGACGGTCGACGGTCTCGCCTTTGGAGGTGAGCATCACCACGGGCACGTCGTTGATCTGAGGATTGCCCTTGATGCGTTTCAGCAGTTCTATTCCATCCATCACGGGCATGATGATGTCGGAGATGACCACGTCGTAATGCTTGTCAGTCAGCAACGCCTGCAGTGCGTCGCGCCCATTGGCAAAGACGTCGAAGCGATACCATTTGCCAAGCTCGTTGGCGATGTATTGCGTCAGCTCTGTATCATCGTCGACAAGCATCACGCGACAACCGCGATTGGCCTGCTGACGTGGAGAGGCTTGCGGATGCTGAGGCTTTGCAGCGCCTTGAATATATGGCAGTGTGACGGTCATGCAGGCACCGCTGCGCCCGTCCTGCCGGTTGGCTGCGAGGATCGTGCCGCCGTGCATCTTGACGATAGCCTGGCAGAGGTTGAGGCCGATGCCGGTGCCGGACAGGTGTTTGCCGGGATGGTTGCGGCCTTGATAGAAACGCTCGAAGACGTGACGTGCCTCCTGGCCGCTGAATCCGCAACCGGTGTCAAGCAAGTTGACGACGACAGAAGTCTCGTCGTGGGTGAGACGGAAGCAGATCTCTCCGCCATCGGGTGTGTATTTAAATGCGTTGGACAGCAGGTTGATGAGCACCTTCTCGAAATTCTGCGGATCGACGGAGAGCCACAGTTCCTTGTCAGCGTGCTCAAAGTTGAGGGCGATATGCCTTTCACGGGCGTTGTACTGAAACATGGCACAGACACCCTGTATCGCTGCCACCATGTCGGTATCGGCGTATTGCAGTTGCATCTGGTTCTTGTCAAGCTTCCGCTCATCCAGGATTTGATTGACGAGTAGCAGCAGTCTCTTGGCGTTGCGGTCGATAGTGTTGACATCGTTTTCCGACGGTGTGCCACTCAACGTCTGTCGCAGTTTGGCCAAGGGGGCAAGGATGAGTGTGAGCGGAGAGCGGATGTCGTGTGTGGCATTGATGAGAAACTGCATCTTCTGATCTTCAAGGTCTATGGTCCGCTTGCGCTCGACATAGTACAGAACAGCCACTACGATGCCCACGGCAACAAGCGCATAGACAAGAAAAGCCCAAAGCGTGGCATACCACGGCTGGCTTATGACCACGGTGATGATCTCTTGGGGCGTAGACATCTGACCGTTGTACACAGCGCGGGCTTCTATGTGATAGGTGCCGGGCTTCATTTCGCCCAATGTCAGACGGTTCACTCCTGCTTCCAACGACATCCATGGCTGTTGGTCATTGATGCGATATTGATAGATGATGTCGGCAGCGTCTGTGTAGTTGAAAAGGCTGAAGTCGAAGGAGAGATTGTTTTCGTTGTGGTTGAGCTTCAGCTTCCCAAAAGGCAAAGCATGCTCTTCACCGTTGACAGTCAGGCGGGTGACGGACACGGTTCTGAGTCGGATGGTGTTGTGGCGCACGTGCTGTGGTGTGAACATCGTCAGTCCGTCGCTGGTAGCAAAGCAAATGTCATCGTTGTCACTATGTATGGCAGCGCCCGGAATATACTCTGCCGAGGCGAGACCATTGCCGTGAATGTGACCGATGAAGCGGTGTCGCCGGTGGTCATATTGCCAGATGCCGTCGGTGGTGCTCAGCCATAGGTCACCGCTATGATCCTCCACGATGCCATAGACGGTGACGTTGCGCAGGGCTGTGTCGTCGGGCATTCGTCTTGTCGTCCGGTGTTGGCGATCGTAGACGAAAAGCCCCTCGGTGGTACCCACGAGGATGTCTCTGCGACGGTTCTCACAAAGTGCGTAGACCTGAATTCCCCGTAGCTGACATTGCCAGCCCAAGACAGAGAAGGAGCCAGTCACTGGATCCATGCAAGCCAGACCGTCTGCTGTGCCAATCCATAAGAGACCTTGATGGTCCTTTAGCATTGTTCTCACCCAGTCGTTGATCAAAGAATGATGAGTTTTGGCGTTTTGAGCCATTGAATATTGCCGAAGGCGATCTGTGGTGGGATTGTAAAGCAGTAGTCCTTTTCCGAAGTTGCTCACCGCTAAGATTCCGCGACCGGCATCAGCGATGGCATTGATTCCCCAGCCCTGCACCTGTAGTTTGCAGGAGCGGGCACCGGTATTGGGGTCATAGCTCCACAGTGCGTTTTCAGTGCCGAGCCAGTAATGACCGTCAGCAGATCTCCATAGTGTGTTGGGACTCTCCGGTGCGCTGACTCTGCCACTGACAGTGCCGTCAGCAGAAAAGTGGTAGATGCCTGCTTTCTGTACGACACACCAGACGCCACCCTTACCATCAGCAGCAATAGAGGACACGCTGCTGCCTAAGCGTACGCCCTTATCCGCAAAGGAGACGGCACGGAAAGGTGTGGCTTTGTGGCTGATGAGATAGATGCCTTTCTTGTAGCAACTCACCCATAGATTTCCGTCGCGGTCTTGGTAAATGTCATTGACGTTGGCTGCAGAGAGATTGAACTGAGAATTGTCATCGGTGACACTCTCGAGTTTGGAGCTTCCGTTTCTGATGACAAAAAGCCCATGACCAGAACTGCCGATAAAGAGATTGCCCTGCCTGTCGGCAATGCCTTTGCGCACAGATACTTGTTTGTCGAATATCGTAACGCCAGAACCGGCGTGTGAAAGGCTTGCCGTGGGCTCGTCGTAGTAGAGTATGCCATACATACAGATCATCATCACGCCATGCGGTCGCTGTATATAGCTCATCACCGGACCGACGTCGCTACGAAAATCGGTCACACGGCGCGGATGGAGTCCGTTGAGCGTCCAGCGGCTGATCATGTTGTTGTGGCTGCACCGCCAAAGCACGCCTTGGTGGTCAAGGAAGAGTTTGCTGGCAAACTCGTCGTCTTGCCCTCGTGAGAAGGCTTTAAGCCTTATGGCCTTGTTCTGAATCTTGTCGATGGCAAAGAGTCCGTATCCTGCTGTGCCGAGAAGCAGTTGACCATTGGCCGTCTCTACGATCGACTCCACACGAGGCTGTATTGTGTCGGGAAAACGATACCGGACAAAGCGATTGTGCCGTGCGTCGTATCTGGCCAGTCCTTTGCTGCATCCCACCCACAACTGCTTGTCGCGGCTGAGAAAGAGCGCCGTGATCTCGTTGCTGGGCAAGGATGTCGTGTCTGACTTTGCGGCATGATACACCGAAAAGTGGTAGCCGTCGTAGCGGTTGAGGCCATATTCCGTTCCGATCCAGATGTAGCCGTAGTTGTCCTGTATGATGCTGTTGGTGGTACTGGCCGACAATCCCTCAGCTGGAGTGTGGAGCAGGCCGTTGTCGGCAACCAGCACGAGGAAGACTGTCAGTAGGCTATATAATAATAAGGTGTAGCGTTTCAGCATGAGATTTAGATGTTATGTAGGGTTGATGGGATAGTTTCACTACAAAAGTACATCTTTTTTATGAGAAAGCGACACGAATAGCATAAAAAAACGGCAACCGTTCCTACGGAAGGTTGCCGTTTATATCTTTGTTCGGAATTGCCGGAGTCTTATTCCGGAAACAGCCTGAGAATTACTTCACCGTGATGAGGTAATAGTTCTTCTTGCCGCGCTGCACGAGCAGGTACTTGCCGTCGATGAGATCTTCGGCAGTGACGGGCTGGTCGAAGGCGGTAAGTTTCTCCTTGTTCAGGCTCACGCCATTGCCCTTGACCATCTTTCGCATCTCGCCCTTGCTGGGGAAGATGTCCCAACCGTCCTGGCAGAACAGGTCGATGGCTTTTTGTCCGAGCTGGTCCTTGCCGAGTTCGTAGTGAGGCACATCCTTGAAGACGTCCACGAGCGTAGCCTCGTCGAGCTGAGCGAGTTGGTCTTTGGTGGCCTTACCGAAGAGAATATTGCTGGCGGCGATGGCCATGTCGAGGTCCTCTTTGGAGTGTACCATCGTGGTGACCTCAGCGGCGAGTCGTTTTTGCAGCACACGGCGGCCTGGATCCTGACGGTGCTCGGCGATGAGCGCGTCGACGGTCTCCTTATCGAGGTCGGTGAAGATCTTGATATAGCGTTCGGCATCTTCGTCGCTGACGTTGAGCCAGAACTGATAGAAGGCATATGGTGTGGTGCGGTTGCGGTCAAGCCATACATTTCCGCTCTCGGTCTTGCCGAACTTCTTTCCGTCGGCTTTGGTGATGAGTGGGCAGGTGAGGCAGAAGGCTTCGGCATCGTTGCCGAGCGTGCGGCGGATGAGCTCTGTGCCGGTGGTCATGTTACCCCACTGGTCGTTGCCGCCGAGCTGCAGTCGCACACCATAGTGCTCATACTGATAGAGGAAGTCGTAGCCTTGGAGCAACTGATAGGTGAACTCGGTGAAAGACAGACCGTCGCGAGCCTCGCCGTTGAGACGTTTCTGCACGCTGTCCTTAGCCATCATATAGTTGACGGTAATGTGTTTGCCGATGTCGCGCACGAAGTCGAGGAACTTATAGTCCTTCATCCAGTCGTAGTTGTTGACCAGTTCTGCTTTGTTGGGCTCCGTACCGTCGAAGTCGAGGAACTTGCTGACCTGCTTCTTGATGGCTTCCTGATTGTGATAGAGCGTGTCCTGGTCGAGGAGGTTGCGCTCCTGGCTCTTTCCCGAAGGATCACCGATCATACCTGTGGCACCGCCGACGAGCAGATAAGGCTTGTGTCCGCAGCGCTGCAGGTGACGCAGCATCATGATGCCGCAAAGGTGTCCGATATGCAGAGAGTCGGCAGTAGGGTCGGTACCCAGATATGCCGAAACGAGATGAGTATTGAGATACTCTTCAGTGCCCGGCATGATTTGGGCGAGCATGCCGCGCCATTTCAGTTCTTCTACGAAGTTTTTCATTTTTATATGTTTAGGGCTCATAGAGCCGATGATGTCATCAACAAAAGATGGAAGGGGAATTATGGCACCGGGTCGTAGCCGCTGCCTCCCCATGGATTACAGCGCAGGATGCGCCAGATGGCCAGGAGCAGTCCTTTGACGGGGCCGTGCTTAAGGATAGCCTGACGCGCATATTCCGAACATGTCGGCGTGAAGCGGCACGAAGGAGGCGTGTAGGGCGTGATGAACTTTTGGTAGAACACGATTGGCTGCACCAGCAGCCATGCCAGGCCATGTGAGACGAAATGCAACAGTTTCCTCATTCGTTGCTACTCAAAGAGTTGGGAGTTGGCTGTTCCTTATTGGTGCCGGCCATCTTCTCGTGAATGCGCGCGAGAAGGTTGACCACGCTTTTGTTGACCGTAGCAGCGTCAGGCATCCTTCTGTCCATCCAGATGAAAGCGATGGCGAGCGGCCACTGCGCGACAAGGCTTTTGTTGTGGCGGTAAGCCTCCCTGACGAGTCGCTTGATGCGGTTGCGTTTCACGGCTCTTCTGAAGCAGTGCTTGGGCACGCTGATGAGGAGCTTGGCCTGCGGTCGTTGCGGTCTTTCGTCCTGCTGTTCGTCGTTGTCTGTGGTAGGAATCAGCATGTACACAACTCGGATCGGAAAGGCAGACATCGAGTGGCTGTTGCCCTCCTTGAAGAGTGCGTCTATGTCTTTTCGGTGATAGATGCGCTCACTCTTGCCAAGTGTCGGTCTAAACTGTGTCATGTGTGTGATTAGTCCTCGCCGTTCTCTTTTTTCAGGAAAGCTTTGAGCGCGGCAATCATCGAAGGATATTCCTTGGTGCCTGCCATGAGCGAGACGGGTAGTCCAGCTTTTTCGATGGCTTTTCCTGTGGCAGGTCCGAAGGCACCGAGCTTGAGTGTGCCTTCCTTGACGTTGGGGAAAGACTGTGTAAGATAGTTTACACCGGTAGGTGTGGAGAAGATCAGCATGTCGCAGTCGAAGTTCTTCACCTCTTCCGGAGTGAAGTTATTGCTCAAAGTTCGGTACATGACACATTCGGTGTGGTTGAGTCCCTTGGCATCGAGCATATTCTTGATGTCGTCGTTGTGTACGCTGCTCAGCGGCACGAGATATTTCTCCTGTTTGTGCTTCATCATCACGGGGATGAGATCATCGATCTTTCCAGTGTTTCCAAAGAACACCTTTCTCTTGCGATACTGCACGTATTTCTGTATATAGAGAGATATCGTCTCGGTGACGCAGAAATATTTCATGTCTTCCGGAATGGTAAGCCGAAGCTCGTTGGCTAATTGGAAAAAGAAGTCAATGGCATGCCGTGAGGTGAAGACGATGGCCGTATGTGAAAGAATGCTTACTTTCTGCTGGCGAAATTCCTTAGCAGTGAGCCCTTCTACTTTGATGAAAGGGCGAAAGACGATCTCTACCCCGAATTCTTTCTCGATATCGTAATACGGGGATTTCTCGCCCGCCGGTTTAGGCAGGGAAATCATGATCTTCTTAATCATTGTGTCCTAAAAGTTTATTTTTAAATAATTATCCGTCAACACCAGTACACCCCACAGGGAGCCCAGTGGCATGAGTTCAAGTGCACAAAAGTACAAAAAACTTTGCACAACAACGCTCGTTTTGCGGAAAAATATCAAGTAGGACTTATAGAAGGCCAACAATTTAACTAAAATGACGACAACAGAGGTGTAAACTATGGTTGTTTGCAGCGATAAGTTGAAGTAGACCGACAGCATGACCATCGGGAAAAGAGCGATACCTTCGACCGAAGAAAGGAAGAGCATACTCTTGTTCCATTGTTCGTTTTTTTTCTTATCAAAGAAGATCCAGTTCACAAAAGCGTAGAGCAGAGCCTTGACGCCGAAGTAGAGAAGGAGTATGCCTGTGTAGATGCCTACTGTAAGGTATTGCGGCACGGTGAAGGAGGTACCGGCATAATTGCCGGTATAGAAGAAAAATACCAACGAGAAGAGCAGGCAGGTCTGCAACAGTAAGAATAGCTGGAAGCGCAGCTCGCTACTGGTCTCAGTGATCTCGGTGGTACCTTCGCGTTGTGTATAGAAGAAGTTCTTGAATTGTCGGCGGATGAAACCTCCGGACTTGGCGATGGCGATGAGGGCAAAGACAAAGCAGGCGATGAGCACCGAAGAGATGAGGTTGTCGCTGGCGATGGAGTAGGGCACGGGATCTCCCGCCACTCCCTGACGGTAAGTAGCGTACTCCGGACGATAGATAGAGTCGGGCTGTACGAGCGAATGACTGTAGTACAGCGGCCGGTTGAGGTTCATCTTTCCGAAGCCTGTGGGCTTGGTGGTCGGCGTGCGCAGTGGATTGTGGTAGTGAGCCCAGTCGACTTGTGGAAACTTATAGTTAGCCCTGATGGCCGAGTCCTGTTGCCAAGGCGTTGCCGTGGCGGGCAATGTCTTGATGATATCCCATGGAGATCGGTAGCCACTCTTGTGGTTTGTGGCAGTGTGCTGCTTGGTTTGCACGGGTGTGGCAACTGCCGTAGAATCGCTTTGCTGTATCATTTGCTAATCAAAAATACAAGAGACGGCCCGGAGACCGTCCTTGTGTGGAGTGGCAGGAGCAGAGCATAGGCGAAGTCCCCGCCCCTGCGATATTATAAGCCGAAGGCCTTGCGGATGCGCTCCACTTGGTCGAGCTTTTCCCATGTGAAGAGTTCCACCTCCATCGTCTTTTTCTCGTGATAGAGGCTTTCAAAAGTTTTCTTGACTTTCTGGCACTGGCGTCCCATGTGACCGTAGGCAGCAGTCTCGAAATAGATCGGTTGGCGCAGGTTGAGCGTGTCCTCGATGGCTTTGGGGCGCAGGTCGAAGAGGTCTTTCACTTTGCGTGCGATCTCACTGTCGCTCAGGCTGACATGGCTGCGGCCGTAGGTGTTGACATAGACGCTCACGGGCTCAGCCACACCGATGGCGTATGCCAACTGCACAAGCATCTCGTCGGCCACACCGGCAGCCACCATGTTCTTGGCGATATAGCGGGCGGCGTATGCTGCGCTGCGGTCTACCTTGCTGGGATCCTTGCCCGAGAAGGCACCGCCGCCGTGTGCGCCGCGTCCTCCGTAGGTGTCGACGATAATCTTGCGTCCGGTCAGTCCGGTGTCGCCGTGAGGACCGCCGATGACAAATTTGCCCGTCGGGTTGACGTAGTATTTGATGCCATCGTGCATCAGCTTGCGCTCACGTTCGCTGGCGTTGGCCTCTGTCTCGGCAGCGTTGGCCAAACTGTTGTCGAAGAGTCGGCGCAGTTTGTCGCCGGCGGCTTCCTTGACGCGAGGGATGAGGATGTTGATGACATCCTCGCGGATCTTGGCAAGCATCTGCTCGTCAGCCTCTTTCTGAGCCTTGCGGCTGTCGTCCTTGGGCTCGACAAACGGGTCGTGCTGGGTCGAGACCACAATGGTGTCGATGCGCACGGGCTCGTTCTGCTCGTTGTATTCCATGGTCACCTGACTCTTGGCATCGGGGCGCAGATAGGTCATCACCTTGCCTTCCTTGCGGATCTGTGCCAAGGTGTACATGATCAGATGCGACAGGTCGAGGGTGGCGGGCATGTAGTTGTCGGTCTCATTGGAGGCGTAGCCAAACATCATACCCTGGTCGCCGGCGCCCTGCTCTTCCTCTTTCTCGCGGCTGACGCCCTGGTTGATGTCGCCGCTCTGCTCATGGATAGCCGTGAGGATGCCGCAGGAGTTGTAGTCGAACTGATACTCGGCTTTGCTGTATCCGATGCGCTTGATGGCTTTGCGCGCCATGGCTTGCAGATCGATGTAGGCGTTGGAGTGCACCTCGCCCATGATCACTACCTGTCCGGTGGTGACAAACGACTCCACGGCGCAGTGAGCCTTAGGGTCATAGGCCAGGAACTGGTCGAGGATGGCATCGGAAATCTGGTCGGCCACCTTGTCGGGATGTCCTTCCGAAACGGATTCTGAAGAAAATAGATAACTCATTTTTCCATTACTTTTTAAGCGTGGAATAACGCCAAGTAACCGTAAAATCTGAGGGTGATTTTGCAGTTTTAGCATTTTTTAGTGTGGTTGCAAGCAGCCAAATTCTTCCACATTGATGAAACATATTATAAAACTCGCGTGCAAAGTTACGGATATTTTTCCAAATGACAAAGAAAAACAAGGTGACAAGTATGCCTTTTGCCTTTTTTTCATTAACTTTGTAGCGTCAACTGTTACAAGCATAAACAAAATCAACTATGGATAACTTACAGAAAGTATTTGCAGAGAAACTGCTGAAGATCAAAGCCATTAAACTTCAGCCCAACGATCCGTTTACATGGGCATCGGGCTGGAAGTCGCCTTTCTATTGCGACAACCGCAAGACGCTGTCCTATCCCGACTTGCGCAGTTTCGTGAAATTGGAGTTGGCTCATGCTGTGCTGGAGCATTTCTCCGAGGCTACCGCTGTGGCCGGCGTGGCTACGGGAGCCATCGCCCAGGGGGCGTTGGTGGCCGATGAGCTGAACCTTCCTTTCTGCTACGTCCGTTCGAAACCCAAGGATCACGGCATGGGCAACCTCATCGAAGGCACGCTGCCCGAGGGCTCCAAAGTGGTTGTCGTGGAAGATCTCATCTCCACGGGCGGCAGTTCGTTGAAGGCTGTTGCCGCTCTGCGCCAGGCCGGTTTCGATGTGGTGGGCATGGTAGCCAGCTACACCTATGGATTCCCGATTGCCCAAAAGGCGTTTGAGGATGCCAAGGTGAAGCTCGTCACGCTGACCGACTATGAGCACGTCGTGGAGAAGGCTGAGGAAACGGGTTATATCAAGGCTGAGGACATCGCCACGCTGCATGAGTGGCGCAAGGATCCCGCCAATTGGAAGAAATAAGTCGAGACATACCTTATCTATACGCACATATATAATATGAGTACAAAGATAGAAAGCACGATCCGACAGATCGGCTATCCACAGGCATCGGTCTATGCGATGCTGAGCGATCTGAGCAATATCGACCGAGTGCGCGACCGCCTGCCTGAGGACAAGATCAAGGATTTGTCGTTTGATACCGACAGCATCTCGGTCAGCACGCAGATGGGCACTGTGAAGCTCGTCATCGTGGAGCGTGAGGCACCGAAGACAATAAAGTTCGAGACACAGGAGAGTCCGCTGCCCTTCAACTTCTGGATTCAGCTGCTGCCCGTGACAGACACCACGTGCAAGATGAAGCTCACCATTAAGGCGGATCTCAACCCCTTTATCAGCGGCATGGTGAAAAAACCGTTGCAGGAAGGTATCGAGAAGATCGCCGACGCGCTGCAAATGATACAGTATGAATAATGAATGTTGAGTGGTGAATGTTGATATTCATCACTCAACATTGTTTTGATTCGTCACTCTTCATTCATTACGCTTCATTCATCACTCTGGTTCATCATTCGCATTACTCAATATTCATCATTCTAAATTCATCATACTAAATTCGTATTATGGCCAATAAACTGTGGGAGAAAGGATTTGAAGTCAACAAAGAAATAGAGCGGTTCACCGTGGGACGCGACCGCGAGATGGATATGTACCTCGCCAAGTACGACGTGCTCGGCTCGATGGCACATATCACCATGCTTGAGAGCATCGGTCTGCTGGAAAAAGACGAGCTGACAAAACTGCTCGCTGAACTGAAAAACATCTACCGCACGTGTGAGCAAGGCGAGTTTGTCATCGAGGATGGCGTGGAGGATGTGCACTCCCAGGTGGAGCTGATGCTCACACGCAAGCTCGGCGACCTGGGCAAGAAGATCCATTCGGGCCGCTCACGCAACGACCAGGTGCTCGTCGACCTAAAGCTTTTCACGCGCCATGAGCTGATGGAGGTCGTCGACGAGGTGAAGAGTCTGTTTGACGAACTCATCCAGAAGAGCAACGAATACAAGGACGTGCTCATGCCCGGCTACACCCATCTGCAGATCGCCATGCCATCGAGCTTTGGCCTGTGGTTTGGCGCTTATGCTGAGAGCCTTGCCGACGACATGCTCTTCCTGCAGGCGGCCTATAAGATGACCAACCGCAATCCTCTCGGCTCGGCAGCGGGCTATGGCTCTTCCTTCCCGTTGAACCGCACGATGACGACAGAGTTGCTGGGCTTCGACTCGATGGACTATAACGTGGTCTATGCGCAGATGGGACGTGGAAAGATGGAGCGCAATGTGGCCTTCGCCCTTGCTACGGTGGCCGGCACGCTGGCCAAGATGGCATTCGACGCTTGCTTGATGAACTGCCAGAACTTTGGTTTCGTGCATCTGCCCAAGGAGTGTACCACGGGATCGAGTATCATGCCGCACAAGAAAAACCCCGATGTCTTTGAGCTCATCCGTGCCAAGAGCAACAAGATACAAAGCCTGCCGCAGCAGATCATGCTCATCATGAACAATCTGCCCGTGGGCTATTTCCGCGATCTGCAGATCATCAAAGAGGTGTTCCTGCCTGCCTTCGACGAGCTGAAGGACTGCCTGAGCATGGCGGCCTATATCATCAATAAGATAGAGGTGAACCGGCATATCCTCGACAACCCGATGTATGATCCTATTTTCTCCGTGGAGGAGGTGAACCGGCTGGCCGCTAATGGCATGCCGTTCCGCGACGCTTATAAGAAGGTGGGGTTGGAGATCGAGGCTGGGACGTTCAAGGCCGACCACCACATCCATCACACGCATGAGGGTTCCATTGGCAATCTCTGCAATGACCGTATCCAGGAACTCATGGACAACACGCTCGACGGCTTCCACTTCGAGAGGGTGGAGGAAGCAGAGAGAAGATTGCTGAATGAAGAATGATGAATGTTGAGTGAGCCCAATGGTGAATGTTGAATGTTGATAGGAACATGTTTCATGTTGGGTGCAGAAACTAGGGAAAGCTGTGGCTTTAGTGTAGGGGCGGCCTTTATGGCCGTCCTAACTCGGCCGGACATTTATTAATCACCATCAAAAGGGTTAGGGCGGGAATAAATTCCGCCCCTACATTGTCACCCTATCAATATGATGGTACCTAACCTTGCAATTGCAGTTCAAGGATATACACGGGTGTTAGTGTAGGGACGACCCACTGTGTACGCCCTAACCTTTCGGTACATTTATTGGTTACCGCCAATGGGGTTAGGACGGGAATAAATCCCGCCCCACATTAATATTATATAGAATAGTCGCAATGAAGAAAGTATTCGGAATCATTATGCTGGCCATGACGGGACTGCTGTCTGCTGCTCTCTTCGTGGCTTGTGGAGATGTGGAGAGTGAATTCAGTACAGCCCCCTGCGCGCTGTACTTCGACAATCAGACCCACAACGATGCCACGCTTGCTGCGGCGATGACGCCGCTTTCCGGTATTTTTGTCACCATCACCACCACTTCAAAGAGTGGCGCGCAATATTTCGTGTTTACCAACAATCAGGGCCACAGCAGTCAGGTTGTCTTCGATGCCAAGGACAAGCAACGGCAGCAGGCCGGACAACTCATCCTTGGTCTGAACGGCGCGATCATTGTGGGATATGGCTTCTCCACCTCGCAGACGTTCTACGCCTACGACCGTGAGTGCCCCAACTGCTTCGACTCCAACGCGCTGCCACTGCGCAGCTATCCGCTCAAGGTGAACAGTGCGGGTATTGCGTCCTGCTCCCATTGCCACAGAACCTATGACCTCAACAATGGCGGCATTATCGCTTCCGGCAGTGGCGGCAAAATGATAAAACCTTATCCCTCCGTTACCACTGGTGCTTATGGAGTACTCAGCGTAAGGTAGACGGCTTCTGCTTCGACTACAAAAGCCTTACGAATGCCAAGAGATCGTATGGTAGTTGGATGAATGTTGTGATTTGCTTGAGTATATTTGTTGACAAAAGTGCATCAGGATTAAACTTCATTCTAGAGAGAACCATGAGATGAAAATGAATGCGTATCGTTCTCGGATGAATGAAAAAGTAGCTACTCGACGATAAAAATGTGGCTTTTATGGATGAAATCAGTGATTTCTCTTGGTCATCTCGGTTGTTTCTCGATGAGAAAACAGTGTTTTGATGGAAAATTCTCTAGAGAATTTTTCGTCAAACTACTGAGATGACAGCACAAAAACGGTACTTTTACAAGAAAAAGCCATTGTTTTTGCCATGAATCTTTCCGATTTCGATAGAGTCAAAATGAAGAAAATATAGCTAAAGATAATAATTGTCTGAATATCAGCTTGTTACAGAAATTCTTCCAAAAATCACGAAATTGAGAGCAAACAACCCTTTGGTCGAGAAAATCGCCTGGAAAATGGCTGTTTTTTGTCAGTTTTATCAACAATTCATGAAACAATAGTCTAACGTCACCTTCTACGCCCTCATCACTTCCGACGCATGACGCGGTGGATATCAGCCAGGGTCTTGTCAAATGGACCGCTATGCTCCAGTTTGAGCGTACACATAGCAGCAGCGAAGCGACCAGCCTCCTCGCAACTCGCCCCCTGCAAGCGCATCCACAGATAACCCGTGGAATAGGTGTCACCACAGCCTGTCGCGTCGACGAGCACCTGAGGTTTGTAGGCCGGCACCTCATAGAACCGCCCCTCACAATAGATCAGCGAGCCATAGCTGCCCAGCGTGATGATCACCTCCTTCACACCCATGTCTGCCAACTGTAAGGCCACCGTTCGTGGATTTCTGGAATGCGTGATCACCTCCATCTCATGCTCGTTGAGCTTCAGAATGTCAGTACAGGCCAGGATGCGCTCCTTGTCCTTCCAGTCCACAGCACGCACCTGCTCGCCTGACACTTCGCGCAGATAGCCTTGCACATCGATGCTCACCTGACCCTTGGTAGAGAGATACTCCACTACCTCAGGCGAAAAGTCATCGGCCAACAAACTGCCTAGATGAAACACCTTCGCCTCCAACGGCTTCATCTCCTCCAGGGTGAATGGATCCGCCTTGGCCAGCACACGCTGCGTACGGTTGTCGGAATTAGCACCATACTTGTTTTCAAAATACACCGTATGGCGACTGTCATAGCAACGTACGTCAATGCCTGCCTGACGCAGCTTCTCTACCTCCGGAAACTGACCTTTCCCCACTTTTGTCACCAACTTGTAGCTCACCGTCTTTGGCAGTCGGCTCATACCGTAAGACATATAAAAAGAGGTGCCACCGGCCATATAGACGGTGCTCTCCGGGGTGATGATCTTATCGCGGGTGATATGCCCGATGCAGCAAATATCTGTCATATTAGTTGTTTATATATTGCAAAGATACTGCAAACGAGTGAAATAGCAAAGAAAAAACATTT
This sequence comes from Hallella mizrahii, assembly GCF_009695775.1. Lineage (GTDB taxonomy): Bacteria > Bacteroidota > Bacteroidia > Bacteroidales > Bacteroidaceae > Prevotella > Prevotella mizrahii. The sequence goes on from NZ_VUNG01000003.1 coordinate 165,199, forward strand.
TTCTTTGCGTTTCCTCTCCAATACCACGTATTTCCTTTAAACTTTTAACCTAGCCTGAATAATTCATATTAACAAAAAAAGAAGTTGCATTTCTTGTGTAATTCAAGAAAAGTATTATTGCCAAGCGGTGCGGAGGGGGGATTTCTTGGAGGTTCTGTTTCCGATAAAACGTCGCCCACGCTCCCTTCTTGTGGAAGCGTGGTGAGCGTGTAAAAGAAGAATGTATTTGTTTGTGCCTCATGCTGCTTCCTCGCCGAGTTTGCGCCAGATGTCGAGGAAGGTGGCGTGATCGACTTTATGGTCGTATTTCACCACCACGCCGGCATCGTGCAGCAGGTCGTAGGCTTGTTGGCTGATATACTCAGCCCACACCTCCGTGATGCCGCCTTCTACCATCATCTTGGCAGCGGAGCGCCCCACAGCTTTGACAGCGAGCTTGGCTTCGAGGAAGAGTTCGGGTTTTTCATTCATCAGATTATATAGGTGGCGCACGCCGTGACCACCGAAGGAGTGGATCTTTCCTTCATGCAGGATGACGAGAGAGGCCTGCTTATCGTTGAGCGTGTCTATCAATTCTTGCATCATAGTCGTAGGGTCTTTAGTTGTTGAATTATCTTTTAGCCTAAGAATCACTTCTATGGCTTCATTGGCAAAGATAAGTGTTTTTTCGTGAAGGTGTATGCCTAATGCCCATCTTTTTTCTCGCGTTCTGCACAAAAGGTGCAAAGAGTGCAAAGTAGCCTCACCCTCGTTCCCCTCTCCAAAGGTGAAGTAGCCTCACCCCCGTGCCCCTCTCCAAGGAGAGGGGAGTAATTACTTTCAAGGGTTAAAAAGAAAAGACGTGGCTTCTTCTATGAAAAAGAAGAAGCCACGTTAGGGATATGAAATTCTATATGTACAGAATACTATTTCTTTTTGTTGCCGAAGTCGGCGGGAATCTCGCCCCATTTCTTGGTTTCCCATTTGATGATAGGGACGGTGGCATGGTGGGTGGTGAGCCATCGCTCGGCGCGTGCTACGAGTTCGTAGGCTTTGGCTGTGGAGTCGTCGCGTAGGAGTTTGGTCTTGCAGTGTTTGTTGCGCACCCACAGGATGGCGTTGTACGAGTCGGAGTAGATGGCCTTGTCGTGGATACCCTGTTGGTCCATGAGGGCCAGGGCGTGTACGATGGCAAGGAACTCGCCGATGTTGTTGGTGCCACGTATGGGTCCGAAATGGAAGACCCGCGCCCCTGTGGCCAGGTCGATGCACTGATATTCCATCGGTCCGGGGTTTCCGGGACAGGCTGCGTCCACAGCCCACGCGTCAGCTCTCACCTCGGGAGGCAGGGGCAGCACAGTGTCGTGGCGGTAGTCGGGAGGAGAGACTGGCTCGTTACTCATGATTCGGTTCTATGTAATCAAAGGGTCCGCGCTTCATCACCAAAGGATAGCGCTCGGGATGTTTCAGACTGTCTATTTCCAAATCAACATCCAGGTCAGGCCAAGCGATGGCATCCCTTCCTTCCATTCTCACATTGAGAACGTCGCGTATCGTAGCATCTTTCATCCAAGGTACGCGATTGTAAGAAAGAAAATAGTCGTTACCCAATACCGATATCATGATGCCTTGAGAATTAATCATCAAGACTGAGACCGGCACTTTTGCATGACGTGACCTGGTGTTCATTATTACATTCTTTCCGGCACTTCTATTCCGAGGAGTTCCATGCCGTTCTTGATGACTTTGGCTACGTTGTCGGCGAGGACGAGACGTGTCACCTTCTCAGCGTCGGTATCGGCGCTGAGAATGCTATAGTCGTGGTAGAACTGGTTGAAGTCCTTGGTGAGCTCGTAGCAGTAGTTGGCGATGCCGGCGGGGTTGTAGTTTTCGCCAGCGTCCTTGACGGCCACCTTGAAGGCATCCATCTTTTGGATGAGCTGTATCTCCTTGTCGTTGAGCGGCGCGTCGGCGGGCAGGGCGGCGGGCAGCTGAATGCCGTCGGCCTGGGCCTTGCGCATCACTGAGCGGATACGGGCGTAGGTGTACTGGATAAACGGACCCGTGTTGCCATTGAAGTCGATGCTTTCGGCAGGGTTGAAAAGCATGTTCTTGCGGGCGTCAACCTTTAGGATGAAGTATTTCAGTGCGCCGAGACCTACGATGCGTGCAATCTCGCTTTTCTCTTCTTCACTCATGTCTTTGAACTTGCCGAGCTCGTCGCTGGTCTTGCGGGCGTCGCCGATCATCTCGGCGATGAGGTCGTCGGCATCGACGACAGTACCTTCGCGGCTCTTCATCTTGCCGTTGGGCAGCTCCACCATACCATAGGAGAAGTGCACGAGATCCTTGCCCCACTTGAAGCCGAGACGGTCGAGGAGGATGGAGAGTACTTGGAAGTGATAGTTCTGCTCGTTGCCCACCACATAGATCATCTTGTCGATGGGGTAGTCGTTGAAGCGCATCTCAGCGGTGCCGATGTCCTGTGTCATATACACGCTGGTACCGTCGGCGCGGAGCAGCAGTTTCTGGTCGAGGCCTTCGTCGGTAAGGTCAGCCCACACGCTGTTGTCGGGCTTGCGGAAGAAGAGTCCCTTCTTAAGGCCTTCCTCCACCTTGCGCTTACCCTCGAGATAGGTGTTTGACTCATAGTAGATCTTGTCGAAGCTCACGCCGAGTGCCTTGTAGGTCTCATCGAAACCAGCGTAGACCCAGCTGTTCATCTTCTGCCACAGTGCGCGGATCTCGGGGTCACCGGCCTCCCATTTGACGAGCATCTCATGGGCTTCCACGATGAGCGGTGCCTCGTTCTTGGCTTTCTCCTCAGCCTTTTCCTCGTCCATGCCCTCAGCGATGAACTTCGCTTTCAGTTCGTTGCACTGCTCTTTATAGTGTTTGTCGAAGAGCACGTAGAAGTCACCAATGAGGTGGTCACCCTTCTTGTGTGCCGTTTCGGGTGTGACGCCGTTGCCCCACTTGATCCAAGCGAGCATCGACTTCATGATGTGTATGCCTCGGTCGTTGACGATATTGGTCTTGATGACTTTGTTGCCGTTGGCCTCCATGATCTTAGAGAGGCTCCATCCGAGCAGGTTGTTGCGCACGTGTCCGAGGTGGAGCGGCTTGTTGGTGTTGGGCGATGAATACTCAACCATCACGAGGGGGCTGTCGGCAGTAGCTTGCTTCTCGCCGAACTTAGCGTCGGCATTGATATCGTTGAGCAGGCTCACCCAAGCCTGGGGTGCCACGACGAGGTTGAGGAAACCCTTGACCACGTTGAAGCGTGCCACAGCCTCGCAGTCGCGCTGGAGCACCTCACCGATCTGCTGAGCGGTGTCCTCAGGTTTCTTATGTGAAATCTTCAGGAAGGGGAAGACCACGAGGGTGAGATTGCCCTCGAAAGTTTCCTTGGTCTTTTGCAGTTGCACCATTTTCTCGGGCACATCCTGTCCGTAGAGCTCTTTGACGGCCTTGATGGTGGCCTGAGTGATAACTTTTTCTATATTCATGCGTTTATACCGGTATTTTGTCGACAAAATAATAATATATGTGCAAAGTTACGAAAAAACAAAGAGATAAAGGTGGGTTGTGGCGGATATTTTCAGAAGGTGACGTTCATGCCCATGCTTACAGAGGCGTTGCTGCTCAGCGGGATCATCTCCTTGCTGACCTTACCGATGAGGTGGTCCATACCGAAGAAGACGTTGAAGCCTTTTGGGTGGACATTGATGATCCATCCCATGTTGGTGGAGAACGTATTGGCGGTCAGGTTCACGCCACCGTCGAGCCAGTTGAGTGGTTCCCAGTTGGCGCTGAGGCGGCCTTCTGTCCAGGTGTGCTTACCGCAGAAGCGTGTGGCGCTGAGCAGTCCGAAGTGTATCTTCTCATAGCTGGGCAATGTATAGCGCACGCCGATGTTCATCCGCGCGGAGAGCATGGTGGTGCGGCCACCCTTGTCGCCTTCGTCCTGTAGGTTGTAGAATTGTGCGATTTGGTCGCTGTACTTATCCCACTGGTCATCGGCGGTGTTGCCTTGGCTGCTTTTGATGCCGGTGTCGTGAAAACCGTCAAAGGTGAAGTCTTTGTCGCGGTTGGTGGCATAGCAGTCGTTGTTCCAGTGGATAAAGCCCAGGTCGAGCAGTGCGGCGCTTACCTCCCAGTATTTGTCGGGACGGAAGACGGCTCCCAGGTCGGCGGCGAGTCCCACGCCACCGATGCCGGCTCCGTCCACATTGACATCATTAATATAGGAGTAGGAGCCAGCCTGTGCTTTGTATTCTTTTTCCTCTGTTTTGTATTTCCAGCCCTTCATCGACATGTGAGCCTGCGCGTCGCCGTGCAGTGTCCACGTATCGCCGGTGAGGTTTGCGGTCACGTCTTTCATCTGAATGTCTGCGTCAGCAACACCCAATAGCAGTTTCATCTTGGCACCTACGCGCCATTGACGGTTGATGTCCCGGCTGTGACCGAGTGCTATCTCCACGTAGTTCTGCGAGTTGACGTAGAGGTCGCCGATGTTGTAAGTATCGTTGCCTGCGTCCACGGCAAAGCGGAACAGCTCGTAGGGCAGTTTCACGTTTGAGGAAGACTTGGCGTTGATTTCCACGGTATTGTATCCTCCCCATGCCTTGAAGCCGCCGGAGAGCAGTGTGATGTTGGCATCTGCTCCCACTCGGTTCCAACTTTTGTTGAAGCCCTTGAGCGGGTCGCTGAGATAAGGGTTCATGAAGGACGTTTTCTTCTTGCCGCTTTCGGTAGGGTAGAGCGGGTTGTCGCGCACGATATCCTCGTAGCCGAAGTTGCCGTGGGCCTCGGCATTGATGTTGCCCAGTGCGGGTATGGCCACATAGTTTTGGTCGTTGCCCATGGCTGGGTTGAGAGTGTGCTGATAGAGATAGCCGTCGGTGAAATAAGCCGAGCGAAGGCCTTGGGCAAAAGCGGACGTATGTGCAAGAGCCAGAATGAGGAGTAGCTGGCAAAGTGATATAATATGGTGTTTCATGTTTGTTGTCTTATGTTCTTAATAGGATGATGATCAGTTGAAGTTGCCAATGAGTTTTCCGGTTTTCGTGAGCTTGATGTTCTTCACGGTGATGGTTTGTTTCTTGGCGTTGATAGTTTTGCCGACGATGGCGTTGTTGCCGTTGCTGGCTGCGGCCCGGAAGCGGAATTGCAGCCCCTCAAGGCTGTGAAGCACATTGTTGCTCTGTGGTTTGACAGTGACTGTCAAGTGTGTAGTAGCAGGTGTTTGTGTGTCAGAGGCCGCTTCCACAGTCTTGTCCACGACCACGCTCAGTTGCGACTGTGGTATGGAGTCGCCTTGCAGATTGGTTCCCCATGCAGTTAGGGTGAGGTAGGCTGGCATACGGTTGGTGATGTCGGCCTCCAATTTCAGAGAACCGTTTATGGAAGTCGGATCGCCAACAGTGTTCTCCTTGAAGCTAAGCTTTTTGACGGTTTTGTTAAGATCGTCGATAGAGTCTGTGTAGGCAATGGCGGCATCGGCATCGAGTTGAAGCGGTGTAGAGAACGAGTATTGTTCTGTCATGGCGTAGTCGTGTCCGAGCTTCACTTCAGTGGTCTGTGTGTTATCGGCTTCGGCTTTGATGTCAACAAAGTCGATATGGTCAGGAATGGTCTTGAGCAGGTTGCCAAGTCCGGGTACTGTGACATAGGTCTGGCCTTGCGGTGCTGCTTCGCTCTGTTTGTGGAGTACGATGACGCTGTTGCCGGTGGGTACGGTGAAGGTGGAAATGTCAACGGAGGAGATGGTGTGTTCTTGTGCGTCCCGTGCGATCAGCCGTCCGCTCACTTTTGCAGCAATAGGCAGAGAGTTGTTGAAGTTGAGGTGTATGTGTGGATCATAGAGATTCATATTCACGCTCTTGTCGGAAAGAAAGTCAGGGATGTTGTTGAGCTGTACAGAGCCGAAGTTGTCGTATGTAAACACGGGGTGGAAGCGGCCGGTAGCAGCCGTGATTGTCAAGTCAGCTGTGGCGTTACCGCTGATGCTTGACAGGCTGCCCATGTTGATGATATTGTTTTTGCTGAGTCTACCTTTCAGATATATGTCGGCAGTAAGACTGGCGCGGTGATTGTTTTTGTCGAAGGAGGTGGATCCGAGATTGCTCGATGTCTTAAAGTCGATGCTTTTGACATGTAGAACCATGGTGTGGCTACCTGCTACAGTGTTGTTAAGAGTGATTGTGTTGTTGCTGATCGATAGGTTAGCACCGTCGTTGGTGGCGTGGTCGATTAGTAAGAAGGAGGGTAGTGACAATGTCAGTTCGTCCACACACCGCACGGTATTAGGGACTTTAATCGTCACGTTGATATTTTGGTCGCACGCGACACTGCTCAGGTCCTCTACCTCGGAGGGAGTGGTGGAGGACATATTGAGTGCAGCCAACTTACCTTGGAATGTGCCTTGAATCATTGGAATCGTACTGCTGATAGAAGATGACGTTTTGAATGTGAAGGGAGCGATAGATACGGTGGAGGTCTCTTGGCTTCCGCCGTCCACTTTTATTTGATAGTCGCCGTTGTCGTCAATGTAGATGAAGTTGGAGTTGTTCAGGCTCACCACATCGTCCAGAGCAATTTCTTTTGTACTGTTGCCACCGGGCAATGCTAGTTCGTCACTGCCCAATCCTATCGTAGCGTCGATATTGTCGAAACTGAAATCGTTGTCTTTACAACTTTGAAGCATTCCGGAAGATAGCATCAAAATCAGCGCGGAGCAAAGAAAAGGTATACGTATGTTCATAGTTAAATAGGAGAATTGTTAAATAGTCCACAAAGATACACATTTTTTCTTAAACGGAGGGGATAAAGTCTTTTTTTACTTAATTTTTCTTGTTTCTCTTTCTTTGTGTGTATGAAACTCAAAAGCCCACCCGGCACAGCATGCTGCGCGGATGGGCTTGTTGATAAAGTAGTATGAAGTATCTAAAGTCTTAGTCTCTTAGAAGCCGATCTTGGCCTGTACGCCGATGACAGAACGGGTGCCGCCAATGAAAGTGGGGAAGCCGATGTTGCGGCCGGAGTTTCCGGCATCGACGATATATTTCTCGTCGAAGATGTTTTTGCCGAAGATGCCAATCTCGTAGTACACCGTCTTGGGCTGGTAGCGCCATCCGAGATTGAAGTTGCAGAGTCCGTAGCCTTTCTGTGTCAGGTCGTAAGTGCCATAGGCGGTCACCGCCGGTTGGTTGTCATCTTCGAAATAAATCTTAGACTTATAGGTGTAGGTAGGCCGGAAATAGAAGTTTCCGCTCTTGTGCAGATCGATCTCTACATCAGCTCCAATAGTAAATCCGTTCTTGGGCGTGAGTCGGAAGCGATTGCCGGCATATTCCTGTTTGTTGCCGTTTTCATCCTTATCATTGAACTTGCCGTCGATATAGCTGTAGTTGCCGAAGAGGGTCAGTTCCCTGCATGGCGACCAGGCCAGTGATGCTTCCATTCCGAGAGAGTGTGCACGTCCTGCGTCCGAGGCGATATACATGCTTTGCTGTTGGTCGAAGCGACTGGTCTGGAAGTGGTACCAGTCGTAGTAGTAGGCAGCCAAGTCGTAGCGCAGGTGTCCGTCGAAGACAAGGCCTTTGAGTCCTACTTCATAGCTGTAGATGATCTCGGGTTTGAGCGTAGAGAGTTTTTCGGGACTGTTGTTGTAGTAGAGAACGCCAGGGCGTCTACCTCGTGCGGCACTGATGTAAGCGTTGTTGTGGCCGAAGAGATAGTTGAGCACGGCGCGTCCCACCCAGGACCAGTAGTCTTTTGAGGCTGTGACCTTCTCAGAGGGTGTGTAGATGACGTGTCCGCCGTTTTGCGCCAGAGCCGTTTGCAGGAATGCGTTGTTGTCGTCGGCCGAGGAGTATCCGCTCTGCTGATGCTCGTAGGTGCCGCGCAGTCCGAGTGTGAAGTTCAGACCCTTATAGATTTTATAGGTACCGTCGGCGAAGATCTCGGCGGCGTGTGTGGTGTTGTAGTTTTTTCCCTCTTCAGCATAGTCGGTCAGCTGTTGTGCCGAGAGACCTTTGAGCAGGGCTGCCATCTGTGCGCCTTTGTCGCCCAGGGAAGCCAGATAGCTGTCGAGGGTGAGCCCTTGCATGCCGAGCATGGCACCGAACTGCTGGAAGAGCGCGTTGAGGTCGCCGTGGAAGTCGGGGGTGGACTGCTGTGTGTCGTTACTGCCGAACCATTTGTTCATGAGCTGCTTCTCGGCCGCATCGTATTGTGCGCTCACTGTAGACTGCAATGCAGCGGGTACGTTAGCCATGATGGCCGTCTTCATTGTTCATGTCTTGTTTCTGAACTGAATTATCGGATACAAAGGTCACCATATCTTGTTACAAAGCCTTTGCGCTGATATGAAGATTCTGCAAGAAACTACAGATTGTGTTATAAGGCATAAAAAAAGAGGAGTAAGTTCCCACGGGAACTTACTCCTCTTCCTGTTTTCCTATTTTGCGCCACCCAAGACCGATTTTATGGTCAGTTAGATACAGTTCTCTCAAGACGCGTTATTTTTTAGCGTCATTTTGCAACACAATGTCGTATAATTCCTTTTGTTTGCTGTC
>NZ_VUNG01000030.1 GCF_009695775.1 Hallella mizrahii
GATTTACGCTTGTTTTAAATTGCAACACTAAGATAGGTGAAAAATCTGACATGGCAAAATCCTGAGCAACTTTTTGTTGCTCAGGAACTTATAAATAAAGTTAAATCAAAGTGTTGCGGAATTAAGGTAAATAAAAAAGCCTTTGTTAACCTATCATCTCTCTGGCGAGTATGCTTTCGAGCTCCTCAGCGGAGAGACGCAGGTGGAACTGTCCTTTGATGGCCACGCTGATGCGCCCGGTCTCTTCAGAGACCACCACGGCGATGGCGTCGGAGTCTTGTGAGATACCCATGGCGGCACGGTGGCGCAGGCCGAGCTCCTTGGGGATGTCCATGTTGTGGCTCACAGGCAGGATGCAGCCGGCGGCTTTGATACGTTTTTTCGACACGATCATGGCACCGTCGTGGAGCGGTGAGTTCTTGAAGAAGATGTTCTCTATCAACAGTTTGTTGACGCGCGCGTCGATCTGCTCGCCGGTTTGCACGATGTCGTCGAGCGGTGTGGCCCGCTCGATGACAATGAGGGCTCCGACCTTTTTCTTTGCCATGTCCATGCACGCCCACACGATCGGCATGATGGTCTCCTTGTCTTCGTCCTGCCCGTTGTCCTTGCGTTGAGAGAAGAAACGCATGACGCTTTTCACGCGCTGATGGGCCCCCAACTGATAGAGAAACTTTCGTATCTCTTCCTTGAACAGTACGATCAGACCGATGACACCCACGCTGGCCAACTGGCTGAGGATGCTGCCCAAGAGCTTCATCTCCAGCACTTGGGAGACAAAGAGCCAGATGAGTACAAACACGATGATGCCATAGAACACGTTCAGCGAACGGCTCTCCTTCATCAGCCGGTAGATGTAGTAAAGCATCAGGGCGACAAGGAAGATATCTATGACATCCTTGATTCCAAACTCAAAAAACATAAGTAATGTATAATGTATAGTGTAGAAATGATTAATGTATAATGTATAGCGTAGAAATAATAATGTATAAATCAGCGCTCAGGGTGGAGAACATTCAACATTCATCATTCAACATTGAAGTCATTCATCATTTAACACTCAACATTTCATCGTATATCTTCACGCACTCCACGGCTTGCTTCACATCATGTACGCGCAGGATGGAAGAACCTTTCATCAGTGCGATGGCATGAATGGCTGTGGTGCCGTTGAGGGATGTCGTCGGATTGCCGCCGACGAGCTTAAAGATCATAGACTTGCGCGACACTCCCGTGAGTACAGGCAGGTCGAGTGCCAAGAGCTTGTCGGCGTTGCGCAGGACAGCATAATTTTGTTCCAAGGTCTTGCCAAAGCCGTAGCCTGGATCAAGGATGATGTCACGTGCACCTAAATCGCGCAGTTGCTGCACCTCACGACTGAAGGCCTGCATCATGCTTGTGATGTCGGGCTTTACTGACATGAGAATGTACGGCACGCGTAGCTGTCCCACCACTTCAAACATGCTGCCGGTTTCGTGGATCGGCGTGTTGACGATGCCGGTGAGTCCGCCTTCCGATACGTCGTTGATGATGTCGGCTCCCCAGTCCTCAATGCACCGGCGGGCTACAAGCGGGCGGTAGGTGTCTACCGATACAGGAGCGTCGGGTTGCTCGCGGCGCACAATGCCAAGCGCCCACTGCAGCCTTCGAGCCTCTTCCTCTTCGCTTACCTCTTGCGCGCCCGGACGGGTAGAGAAGGCCCCTACGTCGATGATGGTTCCTCCCTGTGCGATGATCTCGTTGGCGCGGTCTGCAATCTCGCGCTCTGTCTGCTTGCGGCTTCCGCTGTAAAAGGAGTCGGGAGTGACATTGAGGATGCCCATCACCAACGGATGAGACAGCGAGAGCAGACGCCCCCGCACGTTGATAGTATGGTTCATGAATGTAATTACTTCTAATAAATCGTGTACACTTTCTGCAAATGTACCCATTTCTCCGTTATCATGCAAATAATTGCGTTGTTTTTTCGGTCTGATCCCATGAGTTTTAAAATTGTTTTCGTATATTTGCAGCAAAGAAAGGAATTGTAATGACAACGCTACAACTCAATGCAGAAATCCATAGAAATCTCAACTATCTCGCAGATAGTGAGGATTACCTCCGGAAGGCTTTGGAATACTTGAAAAAGCTTTCTTGGCAGAAGAGACATGGAGCTAAGGCCATGACGACTAAGAAAATCCATGTTGACGACGGTCCATTGCCTACAGACAAGTTTATGGATCTCTTTTCACAGACTATGCCCGGTGACGACGAGAAAATGAAGGAACATTATTTGAGTCAGAAATACGAAGAATATCTATGAGAGTCTTTCTTGACACAAATATAGTCATGGAGTTCCTTACACAGAGGACGCATTATGTTGCAGTTAGAAAGATCATGCGAGCCGCCCAATTGGGCTTGCTCGAAGCTTGTATCTCTACAATTTCTCTGTCAACAATAGCATATCTTCTTGGACTCAGATTGAAGCAGAATAACATCCACGAGCCAGAGAAGAGAAACATGATTAGACGCTTACTCATTGAATTAGAGACATATATTCAGATTGTAGACATATCACACGATCAGACGGCTATAGCATTGAAAGATGAGAATTTCAAAGATATAGAAGATAGTTTTCAGTATTATTGTGCTTTGGAGAACGATTGTGACTACATCGTTACCATTAACTTGAAAGATTTTCCCGCTTGTGACACAATTATTATCTGTTCCCCAGAAGATTTTGCAAAAGCTCAAATAGAAGAGTAACATAAAGGTGCTTATAAGAAAATAGAGACTAAGAATCAACACATTTCCCACGACTATGAACGCAAAAGAATTATATCAGCTCTACCTGCAGCATCCGCAGGTGACCACCGACAGCCGCGACTGCCCTCAGGGAAGTATCTTCATCGCGCTGAAAGGTGCGTCGTTCGACGGAAACAAATTCGCCAAGAGCGCACTCGAGAAAGGATGCAGTTATGCCGTCGTTGACGAGAAGGAATACGCCGAGGAGGGTGACGAACGCTTCATCCTTGTCGATGACTGCCTCACCACCTATAAGGAGCTGGCACGGGAGCATCGCCGGCAGTTCTCTATTCCTGTCATCGGCATCACCGGCACCAATGGCAAAACCACGACAAAAGAGCTCGTCTCGGCCGTGCTCGCTGAGAAATACCGCGTGATGCACACCGAGGCCAACTACAACAACGACGTGGGCGTGCCCAAGACGCTGTTGAGGCTCACCGCCGAAGACGAGATCGCAGTGGTGGAAATGGGAGCCTCGCATCCAGGCGATATCAAGAAACTGGTTGACTATGTAGAGCCGACATGCGGACTGATCACCAATGTGGGACGCGCTCACTTGCAGGGCTTCGGCTCGTTTGAGGGCGTGATGAAAACCAAGGGCGAGCTCTATGACTTCCTAAAAGCCCACGACGGACTTGTCTTCCTCAATACCAGTAACGAGCATCTTGTCGGCATGGCTCAGCAACGTGAGTTGGAGCGCATCGTCAGCTACGGCACCGACGGCGACGCACAGGTACAGGGCGAGGTAGGCGTGTGCGAGCCATTCCTCTCCTTCAGCTGGCATGTCGACGGGCAACCCAATGTCTATGAGGTGCACACGCATCTTGTCGGTACTTACAATATGGACAATATGCTGGCCGCCATTGCCGTAGGCTTGCACTTCGAAGTGGCTCCGCAGCAGATCTGCCACGCTCTGGAGAGCTATCAGCCCAGCAACAACCGCTCGCAATTGGAGCAGACTGCGCACAACTGGCTTATCGTCGACGCCTACAATGCCAATCCGACAAGTATGGCCGCTGCCCTTGACAACTTCCAGCGCATCACGGTCAAGCAACCCAAGATGGTGATCCTCGGCGACATGCGTGAGCTCGGAAGCGTGAGCCGGGAAGAACACCAAAAGGTCGTGGACACGCTTCGAAAAGATAATTTCGAGAAGGTTTGGCTCGTCGGCGAGGAGTTCGGTAAGACTGAATGCGACTTTCGCAAGTTCCGGGATGTCGAAGAGGTTAAGACCGCCATTGCCAAGGAACAGCCGCAGGGCTACTACATCCTTGTCAAGGGCAGCAACGGTATCAAACTCTTTCAACTGCCTGAACTGTTGTAGGCTCTAAGCACTGAGCACCACACTATTTTTTCAAGTCTGGGAAAGTACCATCTTGCTTCTCCCAGGCTTTTTTTATGGCCGCAAAGTTTAATAAATACGAAAACTCATAAGAATTGGCCTATTTGGAACATTTTTATAGACAAATACGACATTTCTACAGAATTATGTTGTAACTTTGCGGCAAACAATCTAGACATGCGATATTCCTATCCTACTCCCAACATACATAGTCTTGTTTTGAGGTGGCCATATCTGTTGATGGTCATTGTGGTAATTGCCTTTCTGTCTGGAGCTTTGCTCTATACTCTCTTTAGTGAATACCCTGTTTTGTTGGCTACGCTTCAAACGGGGGACGCACGCGTTATGATGTTGCTCAACTTTAATGGGGGAGCCGTTGCCGACCGTTTCTTCTATGGCTACAGCCATCTACAAACCTGGTTGCCGTTGTCTGCCGTGCTGGTGGGCTACACGTTAGTGTGGCATCAGGGGTCATGGCGCGAACGTCTCCTGCTGTTACTGGTTATCGCAGCTATGATAGCATTTACAGACCAACTCTCCTCAAGCATCATCAAACCGCTTGTGGCGCGTCCCCGTCCTTCACACAATCTGACCCTGGGGCCAATGCTTCATTATGTCAACGGCTACCATGGCGGACGTTATGGCTTTGTTTCCGGGCACGCGACCAACATCTGTTGTCTGGTCACCTTTTTAAGTTACATCTATTGCAACAAGCTCATGCGTGTCGTGCTTGCTCTGTTTACCATTATCATCTGCTATTCACGTATCTATCTCGGCGTGCATTACCTGGGTGACGTCCTTTGCGGTGCGGCTATCGGCATTTTGGTGGCTCGCATCGTCATCACTTCCTGTCCGTCACGTTTGCTGCAACGCTACGACCGTATGCCGTGGGGCGTTGCCGCGGTGTGGTTCATCACTACACTTCTCTTACTCGTGGTTCCCTTAAGTTAGACGATTGTTTTCAGAAGTGAAATATCAGCAACACCAATGGCGTATAAGATAATATAAAAAATCCGGCCCCGTCAAATGACAAGAACCGGATTGAATGAAAGGAGGAAGTGGTGCCTCTTGGAGTTGAACCAAGGACACATGGATTTTCAGTCCATTGCTCTACCACCTGAGCTAAGGCACCCTCTACTTACGCATTTCCTTGTTATGGAGTGATATTTCTGAAATGCGAGTGCAAAGGTAGCACTTTTTTAGCAACCTCGCAAATTTTTCTTCATAAAATTATCTCTAATTCAAAAAAAAGTGCTACCTTTGCAACCGCAAAACAGAAAGAGGTGCTTCGTTGCTTCTGTATGTGACTGCATCGGGATGTAGCGCAGTTGGTAGCGCACTACGTTCGGGACGTAGGGGTCGCCAGTTCGAGTCCGGTCATCCCGACCAACAAAAAGAGGAATGCTTTACGGAGCATTCCTCTTTTTGGTTGGTACTGCTTTGCTTGTGAAATGGGCAGTCGCCTTGCTTTGAGATAGACACACGTACCTTATATATATGTTATGCGTGTCTTGCACATTATATATATAAGGTGTATGTAGCCTTTCTGTTTAGAACTGATTTTCGATAATGTCTGTGAGTACATCCTTCATGCTCAGTCCTGCGGCTTTCACTTGCTGTGGTATGAAACTTGTCGGCGTCATGCCCGGCGTGGTGTTGATCTCCAGCATATTGACTTTGTCATTGCCCTGAGCGTCTTTGCTGATGATATAGTCGATGCGGATGATGCCGTTGCAATGAAGGATGTCGTAGATATGGCTGGTCTCTTCAGCTACTTTCTTTGCTGTCTCTGGACTGAGGCGGGCAGGCGTGATCTCCTGAACCTGACCATTGTATTTAGCGTCGTAGTCAAAGAACTCGTTTTTCGTCACCACCTCAGTAGCGGGGAAGACGACAGCCTTGTCTTTGGTTTTATAGCAGCCGATGGAGATCTCTGTGCCCTTCATGAAGCCTTCTATCATCACTTCGTTGCTCTCCATGAAGGCAACGCGCAGGGCGGGAGCCAGCTGGTCGGCATTCTTCACCTTCGAGACACCGAAGCTCGAACCGTCGGCAGCAGGCTTGACAAATACCGGCATGCCCAGACGCTTCTCAATGGCGGCAGCGTCATAGCTCTCGCCAAGGCGAAGCAGAATACTGTCGGCAACGTTGACACCAAAGCCGCGGAGGTAGTTGTTAAGCACATATTTGTTGAATGTCATTGCCTCTACGAGCACACCGCTGGTAGAGTAGGGCAGGTGGATCAGATCGAAGTAGCCCTGCATGATGCCGTTCTCGCCCGGAGTGCCGTGGATGGTGATGTAGGCATAGTCGAAGACGACGGCTTTGCCTTCCTTGTTGATGAAGGAAAAGTCGTTGCGGTCGATCTTGGCGATGTCGCCGTCTTCGTAGTTGACATGCCAGTCCTGTCCTTTCACGTCAACGATATAGACATTATAACGTTCCTTGTCAAAGAAGGAATAAAGACCTTGTGCTGAGCGCAATGATACGTCGTGCTCGGATGAATCGCCACCGCAGACGATGGCAATGTTTCTCTTTAAATCTTTCATATCATTTGTTTTTCGTTAATTCCTTATTTTGTCCTGTTATTATGTACTGAGCAATTCATCATCCAACACTGAGCAATTCATCATTCAGTACTGACCTGTTCTACATTGCTCTGTTCATCTTTCTTATTGATCATTCAGCGTTCTGTTCGTTCCTTTGATGAAGGTACGCCACTTGTCGATCAGTGCAGCGAAGTCTTCGGGCCATGGCGAGTCGAAGTCCATTTGCTGATGCGTGCGGGGATGTACGAATCCGAGCGTCTTGGCATGCAGTGCTTGACGGGGACAGATCTTGAAGCAGTTGTTGATGAAAGCCTTGTAGGAAGCACTGCGCTGTCCGCGCAGTATCTCTGTTCCGCCGTATCTCTCGTCGCCAAAGAGCGGGTGCCCGATGTGTTTCATGTGGGCGCGGATCTGATGTGTGCGTCCCGTCTCGAGAATACATTCCACAAGGGTGGTATAGCCAAAACGCTCCAATACTTTGTAATGAGTAACGGCAGGCTTGCCAATGCCCGATTCCGGGTCGAAGACCTTCATGCGCAGTCGGTCTTTAGGGTCGCGTCCGATGTTGCCTTCTATGCGTCCCTCGTCTTCCACGATGTGTCCCCAGACGAGTGCATTATAGGAGCGGTGAGTCGTCTTATGGAAGAATTGTTTGCCCAAAACCGTTTTAGCTTCCGGCGTCTTCGCCACGACGAGCAGACCGCTTGTGTCCTTGTCGATGCGGTGTACCAGTCCTACTTCCGGATTGTTAGCGTCGAAGGCTGGTACGTCACGCATGTGCCATGCCACAGCATTGATCAGCGTACCCGTGAAGTTTCCGGCTCCTGGGTGCACCACCATGCCGGCCGGCTTGTTGACCACCATCAAGTCGTCATCTTCATAGACGATGTCGAGTGGAATGTTCTCCGCCACGATACTTGTGTCGTGTTTGGGATAGTCGAGCATGAGCGTGACGACATCTCCCGGGCGTACTTTGTAGTTGCTCTTGACAGCCTTGCCTGCTACGCAGATGCATCCGGCGTCGGCAGCCGTCTGAATACGGTTGCGGCTGGAGTGCTGCATGTGCTCGGCAAGGAACTTGTCGATGCGTACGGGTGCTTGTCCGGCGTCGACGACGATGCGCCAATGCTCATAGCGGTTGCCGTTGGAAGGATTCAGGTTGTCGCGACCGTTGTCTTCGCTCTGATCCAGCTCGTCGTCCAGCAAGTCTGAGAAAATGTTTTCTTCTGCCATGTCTGTTTTTTCTTTGTTGAGGAGAACGCAGTCTTCGTGGAACTATTCGCCTGTGTTGGTATTCTCTTCCGTATTGTTGTTTTCGGGCTGGTCGGGCGGTGTAGGGATCTCTTGGAAGTTGTCTACGTCACCGCTCTCGTCGTCGGTATTGTCGTTCTCTATGTCTGGATCGATATAGTTGATGTCGTCGCTTTGGTCGAGCTGTCCGTCACCGACCTGAATGATCAGTGTGGCATCGATCGGAATCTTATCTCCGGCAACCACATGACGTCCGTTGACGGTGATGCCATAGACCCAGTCCTTCTCTCCTGGTACCGATTGCGGCTTGCCCAGTTTGAATCCCATGGCCGTGAGTTTTGCCATAGCCTCTCTCAGCGAGCTGTTGTCGATGACATCGGGCAGGGTGATTGTAGGAGAGTGTGTGGCATTGATGGTGACATAGATAATATGTCCCGACTTGACGCGCTCACCAGGTCCCGGTGTCTGCTCCAGGATAGCTCCAGGTGGCAGAGAGCGTACATAACCCGTATCGCTTACCTCTATCTCCAGCCCGAGACTGTTGACGATCTGCTCAGCATCGGCGTATCGCTTGTGCAGAATATTGGGGATGGGAATCGACTCGCCGTGGTGGGTGTACAGGTCGATGCCAAAGCGGAAGCCCAAAGCCAGCGCAACGACTACGAGAGCCATTGCCGCGAGGTTTCCCCAGAGATAGGTACTTTTGAACTTGCCTAAGAATTCAGATATTGTCATCGGTACTTTATTTAATACAAAGGTAATGCAAACCGCTCGAAATACAAAATAAAACCCGTGAATATTTTCTTTTTCGTTGTGTGCAACGGTGGTTCTTTTGTTATTAGCCACCGTTTATCAGCAACTGTCTCAGTAATGTTTGGTGGCCGCATCCTTTACGTTGTGATAGCCACCTTAGATACGGCAAAAGCAGCAAGGAAGAGTTATCCTTGCTGCTTTTTGCTGCCTTGCGCATAGACGCTAAGGAGTTACTTGCCGTGGTTCTCGTCAGAGACGGTCAGTTTCTTGCGGCCATGAGCACGACGGGAAGCCAGCACGCGACGGCCATTCTTTGTGGCCATTCTCTCGCGGAAGCCGTGCTTGTTGACGCGACGGCGGTTGTGAGGCTGAAATGTTCTTTTCATCTTTCTTTATTGTTAATTTATTATTTGTTCCTTCTCTTTTTGAGCCTTTGCCCTTCTTATGGCTTGCAAAATTACGCATAATTTTCGAGATGACAAAGAATTAAGTGATTTTTCAGTGATAAAAAGATGTTTTTATCTAAAATTATAGTAACTTTGCACCTGCAAAAGCATGATAATATACTTATAATATACACACAATGATTAATTCACAGGAAATTAAGATCGGAACATGCATCCGCATGGACGGCGGTATTTGGAAGTGCGTTGACTTCCAGCATCGTAAGCCAGGAAAAGGCAACACTGTCATGAACACCAAGCTGAAGAACGTGGCTGACGGCCGCGTGCTGGAGCGTACTTTCCAGATTGGCTTCAAACTCGATGATGTGCGCGTAGAGCATCGTCCTTACCAGTATCTCTATGAGGATCCTACTGGCTACATCTTCATGAATCAGGAGACTTTCGAGCAGATTCCTATCTCCAAGGACATGATCACGGGTTGGGAGTATATGAAGGAAGGCGACGTCGTTGACGTCCAGACCGACACTTCCGACGGTACCATTCTCTCTGCTGAGATGCCCGTGAAGACCAACCTGAAGATCACTCACAGCGAGCCGGGTGTGAAGGGAAATACTGCTACCAACGCTACCAAGCCTGCCACGCTGGAGACCGGTGCTGAGATTCGTGTGCCCTTGTTCATCAATGAGGGCGAGACCATCACGGTCGACACACGCGACGGCAGCTATGTGGGCCGCGTGAGCGAGAAATAATTGGGCACTAAGCCTTACGCCATCCTTCCTTTTGCGAAGGGTGGCTTTTTTTGTTAACGACCGCTCGCTACTGAGTCCGGTCAGCGTCTTGGAGAATTCTATTACTATGGAGAAACCTTTGAAATATTCTTTTGTCATTCCTGTCTTCAACCGTCCCGATGAGGTCGATGAGTTGTTGGACAGCTTGACACGCCAGTCGCTAAGCACTTTTGAAGTTGTCGTTGTCGAGGACGGTTCGCAAGTGCCTTGTCACGATGTCTGTGCGCGCTATGTGGGAAAACTTGATCTTCACTATTTCAGCAAGCCTAACAGCGGACCCGGACAGAGCCGCAACTATGGCGTAGAACGTGCGCGTGGCGAGTATGTCATCATTCTCGATTCCGACGTAGTGGTTCCTCCCGGCTATCTTCAAGCCGTTGACGATGAGTTGCAGCGAGAGTCCTGCGAGGCTTTCGGCGGTCCCGACCGTGCTGCCGACTCGTTCACTCCTACTCAAAAGGCCATCTCTTATTCCATGACGAGCTTCTTCACCACTGGTGGCATTCGTGGCGGAAAGAAGAAACTCGACAAGTTCTATCCCCGTTCCTTTAATATGGGCATCCGTCGCGACCTCTACCAGCAACTTGGCGGCTTCTCCAAGATGCGCTTCGGCGAGGACATCGACTTCTCCATTCGCATCTTCAAAGCCGGTCTTCACTGCCGTCTCTTCCCAGACGCGTGGGTTTATCACAAGCGGAGGACCGACTTCCGCAAGTTCTGGCGGCAAGTGTTCAACAGTGGCATCGCCCGCATCAACCTCTACAAGAAATACCCCGACAGTCTTAAACTCGTACATCTCCTGCCGATGGTCTTCACGCTTGGCGTTGTGTTTTTGGCACTGTTGTTTGTGGCCGGTCTTTTGTCAGTCCTCTTCTCTTTAGCGCGGAGTGAAAGAGACATGGGACTCTATATGATGACATTCGCGTTGGTACCCTTGATTCTCTACAGCTTGCTGATCCTCGCCGACTCAGCCCGCCAGAGCCATAGTTTGAAGATCGGAATGTTGAGCGTACGGGCTGCCTTCACCCAGCTCATGGGTTACGGCTGTGGTTTTCTTCAGGCATGGTGGCGGCGTTGCGTGCGTGGGCAAGACGAGTTTGCTGCTTATGAGAAGAACTTCTACAAGTAGACATTTTGTTTTTATCTGTTTTCAATATTTAAAAGACTGCCGATGAACCGAAATCTCTTTCGTATGGCAAAGGCCGTTGTGCTCCTTGCTGTCTTATGGATGTCCGGCATGATGAGTGCATTGGCCAAGAAGACAACTGTGGTAATCTCCTGCGACGGCTTCCGCTGGGACTATGCTGAGATGTACGATACGCCTTTTCTCGACCTGATGTCCCGTCAGGGTGTCAAGGGCGAGCTTGTTCCCTCTTTCCCATCGAAGACATTTCCCAACCACTATACCCTTGCCACCGGACTGCGTCCCGAGCATCACGGTATTATCGCCAACTCGTTTCTCGACCGTGCCACCGGAGAGCGCTTCTCGTTGTCCAATCCCAAGACCAAGTGCGACGCCCGTTTCTACCATGGCGAGCCGCTTTGGCTTACAGCCCAGCGTCAGGGGTTGCATACGGCTGTTTTTTATTGGCCGGGGTCAGATGTGGCTGTTGCCGGTCATTATCCCGACCTTTGGCACAGCTACGACGAAAAGCCACATCTTACATTCAGCCAGCGTGTCGACGGCATCATGCAGCAACTCACGGCAAAGAATTGTCCCGACCTCATCATGGCCTATTTTGAAGAACCTGATGCCAGCGGACATAACTATGGCCCACAAGCCAAGCAGACACGATTGGCCGTGGAGCGCATAGACTCGCTGTTGGGCAGTTTGTGGACACGCATCGGCAAGGCGGGGCTCCAAAACAGCGTCAATCTTGTCATTGTCTCCGACCATGGCATGACGTGGTTCACACCTTCACGCCAGATAACAGTCAGTAGTTATCTTCATAAAGAATGGTATCAGAGCATTGAAGGCAATCTCCCTGCCAACATTTATGCGCCGGCGCGTTGGCAGCAAGACAGCATTGTCGCAGCACTGAGTCATGTGGCTCACTTGCGTGTGTGGCGCAAAGACGACATTCCCCAGTGGCTTCATTACCAGTCCGACCCGAATATTGGCGACGTTCTGGTGCTGCCCGATGAGGGCTTCCTCTTCACCGACGAGACATGCCACGATGGGGGCGTGCATGGCTTCGACCCGGCCTACAGCGACATGCACGCCCTTTTCCGCGCCATGGGCCCCGATATTCGTAATGGCGGTGACATGGGAGTGTTCTCCAACACCGCCGTCTATGCTTTAGTCTGCCACCTGCTTGGCATCAGTCCGGCACCCAATGACGGCATGGAGGATTACCAGCGGATAGCCATTAAGATGTTCAAGGATGGAAAAGCTCAGCATTAATCATTGGGACGAACAAGACCGGCCGCGCGAGAAAATGATGCGGCTCGGAGCAGCAGCACTCAGCGATGCCGAGTTGCTTGCCATCCTCATTGGGTCTGGGTCTGACCGGCAGAGTGCTGTGGACTTGATGCGCACGGTGCTCAGCGACTGTAACTATAATCTCAACACGTTAGGCAAGAAGACTGTCAACGACCTGTGCCGTTACCACGGCATGGGGCCAGCTAAGGCCATCACCATTCTCGCCGCCTGCGAACTTGGCAAGCGACGCAAAGACACCGTCGCCGAGGAACGACCCGATCTCGGTTCTGCCACAGCCATCTACAACATGATGCATCCCAAGTTGCAGGATCTCGACGTGGAGGAATTCCACATTCTGATGCTCAACCAGTCGTTTAAACTCATCAAGGAAGAGTGCGTCAGTCACGGCGGACTCACAGAGACAGCCGTCGACATTCGCATCATCATCAAGGACGCCCTGCTCTGCAACACCACGGTACTTGCCGTCTGCCACAACCATCCCAGTGGCAACAAACGGCCCAGTCGCTTGGACGATCAGCTCACCGACCGTATTCGCAAGGCGTGCGAGCTGATGCGTATCTATTTCCTTGACCATGTCATCATCACCGACGGCAGCTATTACAGCTATCGTGAAGAAGGGCGGCTGTAGGCGTCCCGCATCAGCAAAGCAGCCAAAACAGGGATCTATGTATAAAAAACCGACTAATTTTTGTTAGTTTGCTTTTTTTTACTTATATTTGCGTCATCATTACATGACTACGACACATCATACCTTTGACCAATCATCAATGAGAAGACTGATATTACTGCTTATTGACATTCTTATTTTGGTGCCATTATGGGCTCAAGCCACCTATCGCGTCACGGATTACGGGGCAAAAGGCGACGGAACAACCGATGATGCACCGGCTCTCCAGCGTGCTATTGATGCATGCAGTGCCGACGGTGGCGGGCGTGTACTCCTGTCGCGTGGCAAGACCTTCCTTTCCGGTCCTTTACAGTTGAAGTCCGGTGTGGAGCTGTATCTCGATGCCGGAGCCACCTTATTGGCCAATCCTGATGAGAAAGTCTATCGCCACAGTGCCTTTGGCAGCAATCAGGGCGAGGGTATGCTATGGCTCTGGGCCAAAGATGCCCATGATATCCGCGTATGTGGGCGTGGCACCATCGACGGCAACGGCGTGCGCTTCATGGGTCGCGAGCTGTCCGACTCTTATGAGCTCAAGCCTGTGACCACCTTTGATCCCCGGCCGCATGTCCTCACGCTCATTGGCGTGAATAACGTACAAGTGCGTGACGTCACGATCCGCGAAGGTGCTTACTGGACACTCCACCTCGTCGGTTGCGACGACGCAGTGGTCGACGGCATCAATCTACTCAACAACTTAAAGATACGCAACGGCGACGGCATCGACATCGACCATAGCCGGCATGTGCGCGTCAGCAACTGTCATATCACCTCCGGCGACGACTGCATCTGCCTGAAAAACCGCCGCGAGTTTGCCGAATATGGTTCGTGTCACGATATTGTAGTGACCAACTGCACGATGAGCTCGCGATCCTGTGCCATCAAGATCGGGTCGGAGAACATGGATTCCATCTACAATGTCAGCATCGACAACTGCGTCATCACCCGTTCCAACCGTGGACTGGGCATACAAAACCGCGACGAGGGCACGGTGACCGACGTGGTCTTCTCCAATATCATCATGGATCTGCGCCTTTGGAGCGACGTGTGGTGGGGGAAGGCTGAGCCCATTTACGTCACCAGCTATCCTCGTGCCGACGGCAACAACAAGGATGCCAACTGGCGTTTCCCCAAGGGTGAGACCCACGGACGCTGTGGAGAGGTAAGTCGCATCTACTTCCGTGGCATCGTCGCCACGTCGGAAAACGGCTGTTTCATCGGTGGAGAAGTGGGTAAAGTCAAGGACATTCATCTCGACAATGTCAGTCTGCGCCTTTGCCACATGACGGATTATAAAGGTGGCATCTACGACAAGCGTCCATGCCGTGGCGAAGGCTATATATATAATAAGGTGTATGGCGTCTATGTCGACCAGGCTCAGGACGTCCACACTACCGGACTCTCTGTCACAGCCCATGGCGTGGACTACGGTGGCCCAGCCTTTGGACTTTAACCAATTGTCAACCCCTTGTAATGTACTTGACACATATTCGTGTTAACTTTGCACTTATATTATAAAACTATATCTATTATGCGAAAAAGACAAACCCATTTAAAGAAGGGCATGCAGAAAGCCGTGCTTTCCGCCTCTCTTCTGCTTTGTGGCACTGTGGCCATGGCCCAGAGCCAGAAGTCTGGTGTCATCACCGACAGCAATGGTGAGCCGCTCGTCGGCGTGACCGTCATGGAGCAAGGTACTACCAATGGCACGGTGACCGACATCAACGGCCGCTACACCATCACCACTAAGAAGCCGGGCGCCAAGCTGAAGGTTTCCTACGTAGGCTATGAGGACCGCGTGATTGCGCCGGGGCAGAGCGTGAGGCTCAAGGCCGACGACAAGACTCTTAACGAAGTGGTCGTAGTGGGCTACGGCACCATGCGCCGCAAGGATGTTACCTCCTCGATTACCACCGTGGACGCTAAAGACCTGAACACGGGCGTGTATACCGACCCCGCACAGCTGTTGCAGGGCAAGGTGTCGGGTCTGGTCGTTTCGAACACCGCCGACCCCAGCGGCACGCCCTCCATCACCCTGCGCGGGGCCTCCACCCTGCGCACCGGTGAGGCGCAGGAGCCTTACTATGTCATCGACGGCGTGCCGGGAGTTG
Organism: Hallella mizrahii; assembly: GCF_009695775.1. Lineage (GTDB taxonomy): Bacteria > Bacteroidota > Bacteroidia > Bacteroidales > Bacteroidaceae > Prevotella > Prevotella mizrahii. The sequence continues at coordinate 15,093 of NZ_VUNG01000030.1, forward strand.
ACCTGTCTTTGGTGTCGCCCGACGACATTGAGAGCATCGACGTGCTGCGCGACGCTACCGCCACAGCCATCTATGGATCCAAGGCTGCCAACGGCGTGATCATCATCACCACCAAGAAAGGCAAGAAGGGGCGCACCAATGTGACCTATTCTACCTATATGGCCTTTGACCGGGTGAGCAAGAAACTCGACGTGATGACCGCCGACGAGTTGAGGGCTTATGCCAAGGCCAATAACTTTGAGCTGACCAACGACGAGGGAGCCAGCACCGACTGGCAAAAGGAGGTGGAGCAAACGGGATTTGCACACAACCACAACGTGAGCATCAATGGTGGCAACGACAAGACCAGCTACAATGCCAGCATTAACTACATGAACCGTGAGGGCGTGGTGAGAGGCACACGCATGAACCGTGTCAACGGGCGCGCGCTGGTGAGCAGCAACGTGCTCAACGACCACTTGAAACTGTCACTCGGTCTCAATGCCAGCGAGGGGCACTTCCGCAGCGTGCAGATGGGCAACGAGGGAGCCAGCGTGCTCGACGGCATGTACTACTATTCACCTTGTGACCCGGTATACAATGCCGACGGAACCTTCTACGAGGCCAACGGCATATCGCAATACTACAACCCTATGGCCATGATCAGCCAGGACAGGTTCCAGCACATTCGCCGGCGCTACCAGATCACGGCCAACGCCGTGGCCACCATTATGCCCGGGCTCACCTGGACGGTAAACTACTCTTACATGAACCATCAGAACATGTTCAGCGGTTACAACAGCGTTTACTCACAACTGGTAAAGACCAACGGCCAGGCCTCGCGCAACACTTATCAGGGACACAAGCAGGTGTTTGAGACCTTTGGCAACTGGACGAAAACCTTCAACAAAAAGCACACGGTGGGACTGATGGCTGGTTACTCGTGGGAAGAGAAGACCGACAACGACGGCTTCGGCGTGACGGTGTACAACTTCTACAACGATGACGTGAGCTGGTACAACCTTTCTTACGCCAACGAAATCAACGGCATCGACGGTGTGACAAGCGGTGCCGAGTACACCTTGCGCATGATCTCGTTCTACGGACGTGTGAACTATTCATACAACAGCAAGTACAACTTCCAAGCCACGCTCCGGCGCGACGGCAGCTCGGCCTTTGGACGGAACAACCGCTGGGCCACCTTCCCCTCTGTGTCGGCCGCCTGGCGCCTGTCGGAGGAAGACTTCATCAAGAACCTCCATGTCTTCGACGACCTGAAGTTGCGCGTGGGTTACGGTGTGAGCGGCAACTCCTTGGGCTTCGATGCTTATTCTGCCCTGCGCACCTACGGGGCCAGCGGATGGTTTACCTATATCGACGCCAACGGAAACGCCGCGCTGCGACGCACGCTGGCAGCTACCAGCAATGCCAACCCTGACCTGAAATGGGAGAAAACGGGCATGTTCAACATCGGACTCGACTTCTCTTTCTTCAACTCACGCTTAAGCGGTACCATTGAATACTACGACAAGCGCACCAGCGACCTTATCTACGACTATCCCGTCTCTACCAACCGGTATCCCTACGGAACCATGACGGCCAATGTGGGAAAGATAAGCAACAAGGGTGTTGAGCTTACCATTAACGCCGTGCCGGTAAAGACCAACGACTTCCAATGGCAGACCATGATCAACCTCTCGCACAATAAGAACAATGTGGAGAAGCTGTCCAATTCTCAGTTCTCGGTAAAATATATCGACGAGGCCAATCCACGTATCGCCGGATTCTCTTCTACCAACAGCATACAGCGCATCATGGAAGGCCAGCCTCTCGGTACGTTCTATACCTGGGAGTTTGCCGGCTTCGACGAGAACGGCAAGTCGCTCTTCTATGAGCACGACGAGAAGACGGGCGAGCGCACGGGAAAGACCACCAACGCGCCACAGGAGAAGGACCGTGCCATTGTGGGATGCGCCCAACCTGATCTGACTCTGGGGTGGAACAACACGCTCACCTATAAGAAATGGTCGCTCAACATGTTCTTTACCGGTGTGTTTGGCAACGACGTGTATGACTGCACGCGCGCCCAATACAACACAGTGAGCAATGTGGCGGCCGGCAAGAACGTGCTCAAGGAGGTGGCCTCCTCGCAGCACTTCGGCGACGGTTACGCACAGGCTCCCTCTGACCGTTATCTTGAGAACGGCAGCTATCTCAGACTGTCTACCCTCACGCTGGGCTATAACTTCGGCAAGATTGGCGACTGGCTGCAGGGTCTGTCTGTGTATGCCACGGCCAACAACCTCTTCACCATCACCAGCTACAAGGGCCTTGACCCGGAGGTGTCGTTGGGCGGCATAGATCCCGGTATGGACTATCGGTGGAGCTTCTATCCCCATACCCGCTCATACATGATAGGACTCAAGGTAAACTTCTAATTTTAAAGCAATGAAAACAAGACTATATTCTTATTTCACCGCCGGCCTGCTCGCCCTCACCATGGTAGGCTGTACGGATTTGGATGTTGACGTGAAATCCAAATATACAGAGTATCCTTCGTCAGAGGTGGCTCTTGAAGGCAAGATGGCCGATGTGTACTATGCTTTCCGTGGTGCCCTTGGACGCCGCTTCAACGAAGCACAGACTTTGACGACCGAAGAGGTGGGTGTGAGCTTTGACGGTGACTGGGTGGACAACCGTAACTACTCCCACATGAGTCTGCACGACTTCTCGGCTGACGACGCTTCCATTGGCTGGTACACCGATCTGGCCTCGGGCATTACCAAGTGCAACCAAATCATCGTGGACATGGGCGGAGACAATGCCGACCCCAAGATGATAGCGCCAGCAAGAGCCATGCGGGCCTACTACCACTTTATTCTGATGGACAACTATGGCGCCGTGCCTATACTCGACAAAATACCCGACGAGGATGCTGGCGTGGAAAGAAAGAGCCGCCCGGAGGTGGCCAAGTGGATAGAGAGTGAGCTGCTCGGCGTGATTCCTCTGCTGACAGACAAGAGCGATGCCAGCACTTACGGCAAGCCCAATAAGTGGATGGCCGAGGCTCTGTTGGTGAAACTTTATCTGAACTGGGCCGTCTACGCACAGAGCGACGTGACAAAGTATGAGCCCTCACAGGCCAACGAAAAGCTCAACGACTGCGTGAAATATTGCGATGACATTATCAAGAGCGGCCTCTTCTCGCTCGGTGGCGGCGTGAAGTCGTGGCGCGCAAAGTTCTATCCTGACAACGGCGCGCAGGTCAAGGACTTCATCTATGCCATGCCTTACGATGCCGTTTCGGCACAGGGCAACACCTACGGCCGCTTCCGCACATGGCGTAAGGCCGATGGTGGAACCAATCAGGCCGGCACGAAGATGAGTTACTACGGTGAGCCGAGTATCAAGTCGTTTGGCGGCAACTTTGCCATGTCGCCGGAGTTTGCCGAGCTGTTCTCGCTTCCGGGCGACAATCGTAATGATGCTGTCTTGGGTGGCGATGTCTACATCCTCAATCCCACTACACACGAGAAGACTTCAGAGAGGTGGCTCTATGCCGGCAAACCGGTGACCTTCACCAAGACCATCACCCTCAAGGCACAGGACGCCGACCTGAACGTGGGCAACGATGCCAACGGATGGAGCCAGGGATGGAAGAGCATTAAGTTCATTCCGGCCAATGCTGACTATGTGGCTTGCAACGGTCGTAACCAAAGCAACGACATTCCCATCTTCCGCTATGCCGATATCCTCCTGACCAAGGCGGAGTGCATCCTGCGTGGGGCCACGGCTACCAATGGTGACACGCCTGCTTCGCTGATGAACCAGATACGAGCTTATGCCGGTGCGCCCACCGTTACCTCGGTGACGCTTGACGAACTGCTCAAGGAGCGCGGACGCGAGTTCTTTGACGAGAACTGGACGCGAAACGACTGGATTCGCTTTGGCACATGGGAGAACGAGTTCGGCGTCCACCGCAAGAACTTCCCAACGGCCAACTTCGACAAGACACGCCGTATCTTCCCCATCCCGACAGAGGTGAGAAAGAAGAATACCAACTGGGAGCAAAATCCCGGCTATTAAAGCCTGACAGATATTGGGCGGACTACTCCTTCGCTGTGGGGGAGTGGCCCGCCTTGATTTTTTTAAGATGAACCCTTTATCATGTCGTATTGATGAATCGTATTAGCCTTATTCTCCTCTTACTGTGTTCTTTGTGTCGTGTCATGGCTCAGGACATCGTGGTGCATCGGGGGGCCAATGCGCTGGCACCCGAAAACACCATAGCCTCGGCCGACTCGGCGTTGGCCTATGGCGCAACATGGATTGAGGTAGATGTACGCCCCAGTAAAGACAGTGTGCTCTTTAATCTCCATGATGAGACGCTCGACCGGACCACTAACGGGCACGGGATGCTCGCGGATTGCACCGCGGACGAGATAAGAAAGCTCGATGCGGGCGCATGGTTCTCTTGTCGCTATGCCGGTACGCCCGTTCCTACTATAGCCGACATGCTCGACCATCTGCGGGGGCGTGCCGGTGTGTTCTTCGACGTGAAGCGTGGTACGCCCGTGGAGCAGCTCGTACAACTTGTGCGATCCAAAGGGTTTGCCGACAAGAGCTTCTTTTGGTTTGGTGATGAGGCCATGCTGAAAGCGTTCGTCCGATTGGCTCCCGACATGAAGGTGAAGGTCAACGCTGCTGATATAGACAGACTGAAATACTGGCAAACCATCTGCCGTCCTGCTTATGTAGAGATTGCGCCACGGCAAATCACGCCCACGTTCATGCGCTATTGTCATGCGCATGGCATCAAGGTGATGGCCGCGTGTCAGGAAGACGATGTGTCGGATTTCCCATTGGTCATCAAGGAAAAGGCCGACTTGGTGAATCTTGATCGCCCCGAGTTGTTCCTTCCCTTGAAACAAGGGCGCCAGGTGATTCTGTCAACGGCTCAACTGGGCATACCCGCCGACGGAAAGACACTGTGTACCGAGCGCCTTCAGCAGGCCATCGACAGGTTGGGGCGTGAAGGCCGTGGTACGTTGGTGCTGAATCCCGGCACATATCTGACGGGGCAGCTATGGCTCCGTAGTGGAGTGGAGCTGCATTTGCAGCAAGGTGCCCAGCTGTTGGGGGCGGCAGATCCTTACTTATATCATCAGGTGGGGGCTCTGACCGATGACGGACGACACGACAATGCCTGCATGGCGCTTATCGTGGCACAGAATGCACACGAGGTGCGTATCACCGGCCAAGGCACGATCGACGGTAACGGCACGGCCTTGGCTCTTGCTGCCGACAGTCTCTACCATTTGGGAAAACTGACCGATGCACATTACAATACCAGGAGACTTCGACCCTCAGAGCTCGTCAGACCCAAGCTTGTCTATTTCACTCATTGTGACGGCGTGACGTTTCTTGGCATACACTGTAAGAACAGTGCCGGCTGGGGACTGTCTTTTCAGCATTGTTCCAACGTGATGTTGCAAGGAGTCAATATGGAGAACAGAGCGTACTGGAACAACGACGGCATTGACCTGAGTGATTGCCGGCATGTGCTCGTGAGTGACTGCAAGGTCAACGCGGCCGATGATGGCATCTGCTTGAAGTCTTATGATGTCCATGGCGGCTGTGAGGACGTCACCATCCGCAATTGCGAGGTGCGTTCGTCGGCCAGTGCCGTAAAGTTTGGTACAGCCTCATGGGGAGCGTTCCGGCGCATTCATGTCTTCAATCTGACAGTCTTCGACACATTTCGTTCGGCCATCGCCATCGAGAGTGTGGACGGGGCTTTGGTCGACAGCGTGACCGTGGAGCATGTCCGGGCTTTCCATACGGGCAATCCTCTCTTCATCCGTTTGGGTCATCGCTCAGGGGCGCGGGTGGGTTCTGTCAGTCATATCACCGTTCGAGACTTGGTTTGTGAGGTGCCCTTCGACCGCCCGGATCTCAACTACGACCTGCGCGGACCTGAGGTGGACTTTTTTCACAATCCTTTCCCAAGCAGCATTTGTGGCATTCCCGGACATCCTGTTCGTGACGTAATCATCGAAGACGCCACACTCGTCTACCCGGGGCGAGCCTCCAAGGCGATGGCCTACATGCCGCTTTGGCGTGCTCATGATGTACCGGAGAGCCCCGACAGCTACCCCGAGTTCAGCATGTTTGGCGAGCTTCCTGCTTGGGGCTTCTATCTCCGTCATGTCGACGGGCTTACGCTCCAAGGCGTCAAGCTGTCACTTCGTGAGGCTGATTACCGGCCGGCCTTTGTGCTGGAGGATGTCGCGGATGTGAAATGGAAAGCAGTGGAGGTGCCGGGGAATATGAAGAATCAAGTGTATATAGTGCATTAATATCTGTTTTCTCGTTTGGGTGTTATCCTTTATGATCTTCCCATAAGAAACATTTTGCAGCGGGCTGCCCCTTATCGGTGTAGCCCGTTTCTTGTGAACGTCTATAGAGTGAGCCTCTCCGGAAACATAGCCTTCCCTTGCGTAAGTAGAATAATAGAACTCTGATAATTACAAAACAACTTGACAAAACTACGTCTTTCTGTACTTCTATTTTAGAGAGTGCTTATGCGTCTGTAGCATCTTTTTTCGATGATTTCTTGGTCGTTCCATGCTTTTTCACTGCTGAAAGCGACTTGAAACGGAGCTTTTTGGCTTTTTACTTTTCCAAAAAGCCGCTTTTTCACGATCAAACAATTGAGATGACTTTATCAAAGCTCTGTTTTCTCCGAAAATTCTCTAGAGAATTTTCGGAGAAAAAGGTACTTTGACAAGATCATCTCGGTACTTTCTTCTGCTCATTCTTCCTTTTTGAAGTACAGAATAAATGAGTATTTGTGCAATGCGCTGTAAATCAGAGGATTATATTTCCTTTTCTTAAAATACTCAAAAATGCGCTGAAAATCGCGAAAATCGAACCAATGATGGTCGTGCTTCAAAAAAATCGATTCTCAGGGGCGGAAAACTGTCAGTTTCAACAACATTTTTGGAAATTCTAATATTTCCGCCTGATACTTCTGTTTTATGGGTGACTCTCCGAGGTCGCCTGCTTTTAATAGGTTTCTTTTGCCTGTTGCTTCTGAACCTTCTCACTTAGTCGTAAGTCAAGATAAAGGCTTACGTCAAACAGCCAAGCGAATTTGCGTCAAACAGCCAAGCGAATTTGCGTCAAACAGGCAAGCAGATTTGCGTCAAACAGCCAAGTAAAATCGCGTCAAATAGCCAAATATTTTTCAAAACTCTTGGATAATCAATTAATTATGCGTATCTTTGTTGTCGTAGTTTTTTGTTAAATGGAGCAAGACAGTAACATCCTACTCTTATGAGGCCTTGTCCGTAATACCCTTCATTCTATGTCTCGCAATATTCTTCTGATCGTTTTCCTGTCTCTGACGACAGTAGTCCATGCCCAGTTGTGGCGTAGTGTCAATCCGCTCATCGGCAGCGAGGGTGAGGGCAGAGTGTTTGTGGGTCCTGCTGCTCCTTTTGGAATGGTGAAGCCAGGACCAGACTGTCTGACGATGCCCAATGCCGGATGGGCGCCACGGCCAGAGATGGTGAAAGGCTTCTCGCAGACTCATGTCAGCGGTACGGGAGGCGGACAGAAATATGGCAATGTGCTTATCCAGCCTTTCCGTCGGTATGAGTCGATGACGCCGCAACGCGTGCTGCTGCCCGATGGCAAGGTGGGCGTGGTGCCTTGTTTCCTCCATCACCGCACCTACGAGAAAGTTACGCTCGGAAAATACAGCTGTCGTTTCGAGGATGGCATCGGCGTGGACATCACCACTTCTGCCCGTTGTGCCCTCTATCGTTTCCGCCATGCCGACGGACTGCTCGTTGATGCCGCGTCGTTCTTGGGTATGGACACCATTCCCAACAAGCGTGAGACCCAGCAATATGTGGCTTCCAGCATCAGCGTCAGTGGGCAGAAGGAAGTGAGCGGCTCCACGACGGTGCGCGGCGGATGGAACAATGGCGGTCCCTATACGGTCTTTTTCTGTTTGCAGAGCAGTGCACCGTTTGTGAAATCACGGCTGTTTGGCGGTCGTGCCGCCTCGGTCTGGTGGGGCGACAGCATCGTGGAGGTGAAGGTCGGCATCTCTTATGTGTCTGTGGAACAGGCGCGCCGCAATATCGTTGCTCACGATTTCAACACGCAGTTGCGTCAGCTTCGTCAGCAGTGGGACGAGACCTTGGCGCGCGTGCCTTATGAAGGGAACAGCCGGGAGCGCCGTATCTTCTATACAGCACTCTATCATACGCTGCTCATGCCGGTGGACAAGACCGGCGAGTGTCCGCGGTGGTCGGGCACGCCCTACTATGATGACTTCTATGCCCTGTGGGATACCTACCGCACATCGATGCCCCTGCTCATGGAGTACTACCCCGAACGGGCGACAGACATTGTCCTTGCGCTCTTGGCCATCTACCGCCATGAGGGTTACATGCCCGACGCGCGCAGCGGCGATTGCAACGGGCGCACGCAGGGAGGCACGCATGCCGACGTGGTCATCGCTGAGGCCTATTCCCGCGGACTGAAAGGCATTGACTATCGCGAGGCGTTGCCGGCGATGCTCAAGGACGGCGATGTGCCGCCCGCAGACGACGAGAAGGAAGGGCGCGGCGGACTCCGTGAGTATATCCGGCTGGGCTATGTGCCCTATGGCATACCACGGGCAGGCACCCGCACCGTGGAGTACAGCTACGATGACTGGTGCATAGCGCAGGTGGCGAAAGGTCTGGGCAAGCATGCTATCTATAACAGGTATATGCGCCGGTCCCGTTCGTGGCAGAACCTCTGGCGCAAGGACTATGAATGGCGGGGTATGAAGGGATTTATCCTGCCGCGGGATGCCAGGGGTCGCTGGCTTGACTCGGTGGAGTGGGGCCGTTCCCGGATCTACCGTCCGAAGATCGCTTATCGGCCCGACACGAAGGTGGCACCGTGGTATATCCCTTGGTGGGATACGTTTTTCTACGAGGGTCTGTCGGCCGAATACTCGTTGAGTGTGCCTCACGACGTGCCGACACTCATCCAACTTTGTGGCGGTGACTCCGCCTTCCGGCGCCGTCTGGATACCTTCTTCGATGAGGGACATTACAATGTAGGCAACGAACCGTCGTTTCTTACACCTTATTTATATAGCTACATCGGCCGCTCCGATCTCAGCAGCCGGCGGGTGGCGGAGATCGTCCACCGTTGCTTCTCCGACAAGGCCGACGGCCTGCCGGGCAATGACGACAGCGGGGCTATGTCGGCGTGGTTGCTGTGGGCGATGCTCGGCCGCTACCCCGTGGCGGGACAAGGGAAATACATCACCATCGATCCGGTACGCTTCCCCGAGAAAGCTGCGACTTCGGACAATGCTACTTCCATGGTGCACTTTGTGCTCAACCGCCAGTATCGCAACTGGCCGTTGAGCACGCGTTGGCAGGGCGACACACTGGTGGTGACCTGTCACGACTGCACGTATCGCATGCCGCGTCGAGTCGTCGACCATGCCCAAGGTTTTTGTTGGGAGAGTCCGCAGAAGGCGGGTGCACGGTACGATGCCGAGGGGACCTTTCTTTTCATCTCGCGTGATGCCCTTGACAGCCTGCAGCGTACGGGCAGTTTTGTCTACGATGGCATCACGTGGCGGCGCGTAGACGGCAACGGACAGCGCATCCATGTGCGTGCCGATGTAGACGGAACTGAAATGTGGATTTCAACAATAGGGTCGCTTCCTTGGGTGACCAGAATGCAAGGCAACCGTTTAGGCATCGACTGGCAGATGGATGACTGTTGACAGATGCGGCCGGTCATCTATATCGTTTTCTCCATGATGAAGTCGTTCATGAAGAAACCATGCCCGATGGGAAAGTCACCGCGGCTGGTCACTTTCATGCCTTGGTGTGTATAGAAGTGCTTGGCGCGGTTGTGACGGTTGACATGCAGAAAGAGCGTGCAAGGCTCCGGATGCTGCTCCTTGATGAAGTCAATGGCGGTATTGAACAACTTTGTGCCCAGATGTTGGCTCTGATAGACCGGGAGAATGTACATCTTTTGCAGTTCGTATCGGTCTGCTTCTGTTGGTTGTACCGATGCATATCCTGCCGGCTTGTCGTCAACGAAGAGCAGCAGATAGGTATGATGCTCGACAGTCATCTGCCGACGGATCGATGCTTCGGAGTACATCATGTTCATCATATACTCGCATTGTTCCCGTGTGATAATGGTCTGGTAGGTATCGGGGAATACTTTCTCCGCCATAGCCCTGATGATAGGAATGTCGTTGAGGGTTGCTTTTCTGATAGTTGTAGTCATGTTGATAGGTTTATGTTGGTCAAATCTTTATTCAGTGTTGTCTTGCTGATTCTTTTACGATATCATAGTAAAGATCCACCGGACTTTCATGCCACATCTTTGTGCTCTCCTGTGAAAGCTTTTTATAGGTGGAAGAAGCATAGACTTTTTTTATAGCATCTATGAGACTGATGTTCTCTTTAGTTGTGAGAATATCTGCAATTCTACTCACTTTTGATGGAATAATTAAGTAGAGATTTTGTTGAGTAATGTCTCCAATCATAATGTTACCTCCTTTATTTCTTTAAATTTAAGATAGTCCAGTGAGCGTTCTGTATGAAAAAGATATTGATCTACGAGTTGATAAGTGCGTAGCTCTTCTATTAAGGTTTTCTTACTTATGACGTTTCCTTCAAAGAGAGCAAATGCGGCATAAACGTGATCATTGGCTACAGGACCGTACACAATGTCGTAGTTATGACTAAAATCCGGCAAAGTGCGGTTTTGCATAACGAAATCCACCCATTCCTCTGTAGGCTTTTCAAAGATAAGTGATTTCAGCTGGATAAGGGCTGTATCGTTGAAATCATAGACGTTTACATATCCTTTTGCTATCTTACTTTCCCGCATGCGTCGTTGTACCCACCTTTCTGCTTGCCAATATGCAGTGGTGGTGTAGAAACCAGTTCCATAGTCCAACCGGCGATTGGGCTCTCTTATTTCTGGTTGCGTGACAACTTCCAGACTCCCATGATAGACATTAATGATTGCCATTTGCTGCCTCCTTTCTGTTCTTGATGAACTTATTGATATCACCTAATAACCATTGGGCAGATTGGGTGTGAAGTACATCATAGAACTCTTGCAAGTATTCAAAGACGCCATATCGGTTGAACAAATTCATGACTTGTTCACCCTCCATGCCTTTTTCTGTTTTGTACTGCTCTATACAAAACGAAATAAAGTATGCAATATCTTGTCTTTCCTTTTGTTCCATCATTAAATTCTTAGTCATGCAAAGATACGCATATTTCATTAAAGTAACAACAGATAATCGTGCTTTGAGCCTTAAAATAGCGAAAATAATCGTAACTTTGTAGGGACTCTAACATTTGACTGAACATGAAAGCAAAAACCTCTGCTGTTTGCTGGCCGCAACCCTGGCGCTGGATAGCAATATCGTCTTTACTACTATGCACCATCTTCTTGCATGCTTTGCCGCTTGCCGCCCAAAAGCGTAGAGCGCTGAGTACTCATATTCAAAAGACTTATCAGCAGATGGGAGGCATCTACTATGCCTATTCCGCACCACCCACCAACTGTTTCGCTCCTGCGCCGGAGGGCTATCGCCTGGTCTGCCTCAGTCATTATGGGCGCCATGGCTCACGCTGGATGACGAGTGACAAACGCTATGAATGGTTGTGGCAACAGTTCGAAGACGAGAAGCTGCTGACACGGCGGGGGCGTAGCGTACGCAGTCGGCTGAAAAAGATCTGTGACAATGCACGGGGCAATGGCGGACAGCTGTCGCCCGTGGGAGTGCGGCAACAGCAGGGACTTGCTGCCCGCATGGTATCCCGTTTTCCGCAGATGTTCGGTTCGGATAGTCACGTAACCGCAAGGTCGAGTGTGGTGCGCCGTTGCCGTAAGAGCATGGAAGCCTTTGTGGAAGAGATGAAATACCTGCGGTTGGGCGCGAGGATAGACATGCGCACCGACTCGGCAGACATGCAGTGGATGAGCCACGAGAGTCCCGACGAGATGCTGTTGAAGTTACAGACCGACAAGAGCTGGACGCTGCCCACGCATCGCCTGCTTGCCTCACTCTTCCGCCACCCAGAGGCCATCGCCGACACGGCACGTCTCTTCTCTGAACTCTATGCCGTGGCTTCCGACTTGCAGGATGTTGACCTGCCTGGAGTCTCGCTCTACGACCTTTTCACCCTCGACGAGATGCGTTATTGCTATCAGCGCGCGTGCCGTGAGATGCGCTATGAGAACGGCATCGATCCAGCCAATCACGGTATCCCGGCACAGTGTGCCGCCAATCTGTGGGGCAATATCGTGCTCTGTGCCGACAGTGTCCTGACATCGGGAAAGCCTGGTGTGACGCTGCGCTTCGGCCACGACACTGCTCTCTACCGTCTGTTGAGTCTCCTCGGAGCCTCGCCCGTGGTAGACGACAGTCTGAATCTTGCGGAACTGGTACCTATGGCAGCCAACCTGCAGATGCTTTTCTACCGTAACCGGCAGGACAGCGTGGTGGTGGCTTTCTACCTCAACGAGCGGCCGATAACGCTACACGGTATACATCCTGCCCTTGCACAGGACTCTTGTCATGTCTCGTTTTATTCCTGGGCGGCATTGAAGCGTCATTTTCAGCATTTCCTCGACCGCCAGCAATGGATGGATCGCACACGCGCCATCAACACGATGGTGGGTACCGACTACGCCACGACAGCTTCTGTCGGACGCTACGGCAAAGGATCGGAAGAGCACGGACAGACCCTTCCCGCAGTGCTCGTGCCCCATGGCATGAACTTTTGGACACCGCAGACACAAGACACGGAACAGAAGTGCCGCGCGCCTTATTATTATAGAGACTCGCTGTTCCAGGGTTTCCGCGCCAGTCACTGGCTCGTAGGCGGGTGTACCCAGGACTATGGTTCCTTTACGCTCATGCCGATGACGGGGCGGCTGCGGTTGAAACCCGAAGCGCGCGCCACTCCATTCAATCACAACGATGAGTTGAGCCATCCTTATTATTATGGTGTCTATCTGCCTAAGGAGAAGCTGATGACCGAGATGACGGCGACGAGCCGTTGTGCCATCTTTCGCTTTATGCCCGACGAGGGTGGTGAGATGCATATCGTCGTCCAAGCAAACAACGACTATCGGGAGGGCTTCGTCGCCGTAGATACCGCCCGTCAGTGCATCTGGGGCTACAACCCCGTGCACCGCATCTATCAGGGCTGGGGCGAACGGGCAGGCTTCAGCGGTTGGTTCGTCGTACAGTTTCAGCGACCTTTCCGCCACTGTGGCGTGAAAGACTCCGTGGCCTTCGTCACGCTCGACGTGAAAGGCGGAGAGCAGGTGCTGGTCAAGGCTGCCACGAGTTTCACGGGCATCGACGGTGCGTGGCGCAACCTGCGTGCCGAGCTCCCAGGCTGTGACTTCCTCGGTACGCGGCTGGCGTTGGACAGTATCTGGCAGGATGAACTGCGGACCATCGACGTGGAAGACAGCGACAAGGCGAAGGTCAACGCGTTCTATGGCGCGCTCTACCGTACTGCCTTCGAGCCGCACGCTATCAGTGACGTTGACGGGCGCTATCCCGCCTTTGCCTCGGGCCAGCCGATGATGCCCGACAGCACGGACAGGGGGCGCAGCCGCTACATGGACTTCTCGATGTGGGACATCTACCGTGCCGAGTCGCCCTTGCTGTTGCTGACACATCCGCAGATGGCTTCCGACATGATACAAAGTCTCGGAGGTATGTACCGCGAGGGCGGTTGGATGCCGATCTTCCCTTGCTGGAACAGTTATACCAGTGCGATGATCGGTGACCATGCCGCCTCGCTCGTGGCCGACGCAGTGGCAAAGGGACTCGACCGTACGCATCCCTGTGACCTCAAAACCATCTATGCAGGACTGCGCAGGAATGCTTTTGAAAGTCCGAAAAGCGATAAGGACTATGCCAATGGCATGGGACGGCGAGCGCTGAAGAGCTGGCTGCGCTATGGCTTCATCCCGTTGGAAGACAGTGTGAAGGAGGCTTTCCACACCCAGGAACAGGTGTCGCGAACCTTGGAATATGCCTACGACGATTACTGTGTGGCGCAGGTGGCCAAGGCTCTGAACCAGAAAAAAGACTATGAGACTCTGATGCGACGTTCTCGCAACTGGATGAACGTGTTGAATCCACGTACGGGTTGGGCAGACGGTCGCCATGCCAATGGCAGCTGGCTGATGAACCGCGATCTGACGAGTCGCCTGCCGTTTATCACAGAGGGAGCTGTCATGCACTATAGTTTCTATGTGCCGCACGACATTCCCGGTTTGATCAGGGCGATGGGCGGACGGCAGGCGTTCATCCAGAAGCTCGACACGCTCTTTGGCTTCCATCGTGATGGACGTCGTGACAGTGTCTGCTATTATTGGCATGGCAACGAGCCTTGTCACCACATTGCCTACCTCTATGCCTTGGCGGGTGAGCCGTGGAAGACGCAGCGGGTGGTCAGCGATATCCTGCGCACGGAGTATCGCGATGTCCCCGGTGGCTTGTCGGGCAATGACGATGCCGGGCAGATGAGTGCGTGGCAGGTGTTCTCCATGCTCGGCTTCTATCCTGTCTGTCCCGGCACTGCGGAGTATGTCATTGGCATCCCACAGTTCAGCCATGCGCGCATCGGACGGCTGACGATAGAGACGCGGGGTGGTGGCAATGGCAACTGCTATGTTCTGCGCATGACGTGGAACGGAAAACCTTACACCCGCTACACTCTTTCTCACGACATGCTGACCAATGGTGGACATCTCGTCATAGAGTTAGGGCCTGAGCCACTGAGGTAATTCAAAGAAGAGAGGACGCGATTGTATCACCCCTACTTAAGAAGAATGCATCAATCCTGCTTAAGTGGGGGTTAATACTTGATCCTGAAATAGTCGAGCAACATCTTAAACTTGTCTTGCGCGGCCAGGCAGGTGTCGATCAGATAGCCGCGGATGTGGGGATATTCGCGCAAGCCTCGGTAATAGAAGAAGCGCAAGTCCTCGTCGATGATGAACGGTATGAGGTTATGTGCCAGGCATTCTTTGAACATGATGAGGCGCCCTACACGTCCGTTTCCGTCTTGAAACGGGTGAATAGACTCGAATTGTTGATGGAAAGTGATAATACATTCCTCGTTCTTGTCTTTCACACTTCTATACCATTTCAGCAGTTCTTTCATGTCTTCGTTGACTTTTTCGGGTGCTGTAGTCTCGATGCCACCAACTTCGTTGGGCAGGCGTTTATAGTTACCAACAGCAAACCAGTCTTTTGTGCTGTCCGTCGTTCCTGTTTTAAGGATCCTGTGCAACTCTTTGATGAGGCTTTCGGTCAATGGAGAGGTTGCGTGATCTATGATATAGTCTACGCAGCGGAAATGGTTGACGGTCTCGATGATGTCGTCCACTTTTACGGCCGGGCCTTCTTGTGGGGCTATCGTGTGCGTCTCAAAGATCATGCGGGTCTGTTCTTTGGTCAGTTTGCTACCCTCAATGTGATTGGAATTGTATGTTAAGTCTACTTGGACTCGATGATAGATTCCACCTTTTATTTTCCCGTCTTTCTGTTCTTTCAAAGCTTTGAGTAGTGGTGATAGCTTCTTGTTTTGGCTACGGCTGGGCAGCACAGCATCGGCCGGGATGTTCCATGTCTTTCCAGAGAGGAACGCTCCTGGTATTTTTCCCTGTCTGCAATAGTTCCTGACGGTTCTGTCTGAGATGCCGTTGAGGGATGCGAATTGTGAGGATGTTAATATGTTCATTTTCCGTTATCGGCAAGTTCTGTTGGTTGATATAGTGCAAAGATACGGTTTTTTGCCGATACTGGCAAGTGAATTGGACTTTTGCTTCGCTTTTTTGCCGATAAGACTTTGGACGGAGTATTTGTAGCCGCAAATTGTCGAAAACGTGTATTCTCTCTTTGTGTTGCTTGGTTATGTTAATTGCTGCTTCACAGCAACGGGAAGTCTTTCCTCATTGCAGTGTCTTGATCTGTTTTTTGTTCAGCTAATAGCTACCAACAAACAAAGGCCTCCGCGGTATTCCGCGGAGGCCTTTATAGTTAGTTTGAAGTCTATTGCTTATCAGAGCAATTCTTTTCTTAGTTGTCGCTCTTCCCGAAGATACGCAGCAGATAGAGGAAGAGGTTGATGAAGTCGAGGTAGAGCTCCAGGGCACCGAGCAGTGCGATCTTCTGTGAAGCCTCGCTCATGTCGGGCTGCATGGCCAATGCCTGCTTGATACGTTGGCTGTCCCAAGCGGTGAGCCCCACGAAGAGCAGTACGCCAATATAGCTCAGGATGAGGTCAAAACCGGAGCTGCGCAGGAACATGTTCACCACCGAGGCAATGATGATGCCGATGAGTGCCATAAACAGGATATTCCCGATTTTGGCCAGATTGGTCTTCGTCACATAGCCATAGAAAGCCATGGCACCGAAAGTACCGGCGGTGATGAAGAATACCTGAGTGATACTCGTCATTGTGTAGACGAGGAAGATACTCGACAGCGTAACGCCGTTCAGTGCCGAGTAGATGATGAAAAGCGTGGTGGCGGTAGACAGCGACAGCTTGTCGATACGCGCGGTAGTGTAGAATACCAGTCCGATCTCAGCGATCAACAATATCCAGATGGCTGCCCGACTGCTGTAGAGGGCTGTCATCAGGTGAGGACTGCTGGCCGTGCCAAAGGCACAAATGCCAGTGATGACCAGTGCCAGTGCCATCCATACATATACCTTTCGCATCAGCGCGGGAAAGGCGGTGGAGAGTGCACCTTCGCGTTGGCGGACGATCTGTTCCAAATCTTGTACTTCCATTGTTGTTGTTCTTTAGTTATGTTTATCGTTTACTATTGTCTGCAAATATATAGCTTTCCCTTCTGAAAAGCAAGAAATATGCCAAGAACAGTGTGCGATTTAATGTTTTTTGTATTGCTGCTTGTTGGCTTTTGATGCCTTTTCAGTAATTTTGTGTTCTATTCATTATCAGCGAGACAATATGACACGAAATCATAATATGACAAAGGGATGGGTGTGTGTCCTGCTGGCAGTCTTGGGTTGGACCGTAGCCTATGCGCAAGGCGCGTGGGATGTGCAGACGCTGAGGTTGCACAATGGCTTTACGGTGTGGCTCAATATCGACCACAGTCAGCCCAAGGTCTATGGTGCCGTGGTGGTGAAGGCCGGTGCCAAGGATTGCCCCAACACGGGCATTGCCCACTATTTCGAGCACTTGATGTTCAAGGGTACTGACAAAATCGGCACGGTGGACTATGAAAAAGAGAAGCCGTGGCTCGACAGTATCTCGCATCAATACGATCTGCTGGCTGCCACGACCGATGCTGCTCGACGGCTGACGATCCAAAAGCATATTAATGCACTGTCGGTCAGGGCTGCCGACTATGCCATCCCTAACGAGTTTCAAAACCTCATCACCCGCTTCGGCGGGACAGGACTTAATGCCTATACGTCGTTTGACGAAACGGTTTTCTACAATACGTTCTCGCCGCCGTATCTGTCGCAGTGGTGTGAACTCTATGCCGAACGTTTCCTCTCCCCTGTCTTCCGCCTGTTCCAGGGCGAATTGGAAACGGTGTATGAGGAGAAGAATATGTACTCCGACAACATGCTCGTGCAGGCCGCCGAGGCTGCCCAACGCTATGCGCTGGCGGGTACCCCCTATGCCTATCCTATCATCGGGGCTACTGACAGTCTGAAAAATCCGAGACTCAGCGAGATGATGCGCTTCTATCACCGCTATTATGTAGCAGGCAACATGGGGCTTATCCTCTGTGGAGACCTGCGTGCCGACTCCATCATGCCGCTGCTTGAGCGTACTTTCGGGCGGTTGCCCATGGGACAGGCACCGCAGACGCCTAAGGCGGTGCTGCGTGACTTCCGTGGGTCGAAACCGTTGAAATTAAAGTTACCGATCCCCGTTGTCAAGGCCGAGGGCTATGCTTTCCTTGCTCCACAGGAGGGCAGTCGCGATGAGGCTCCTTTCCAAGTGATGATGACGATGCTGTCCAATCCGTCACACACAGGACTGCTCGATTCGCTCGACAATGCCGGAAAGGTGATGGCGGTCATGGCCGGAAGCTATTACTTCAAGGACTTTGGTGCTTTTGGCTTTGGCTTTGTGCCCAATCTGCCCTTTTGTTCTAAGAAGAAAGCAAGTCGCCGTTGCTGGCAGGCCATCGGCCGCTTGCGTACCGGACAGTTCGACGATGCTCAGTTACAAGCGGTGAAACGCTCGCTCATCCGGCAGAAGTTGCTTAGCTTGGAGACTGTCAGCGGGCGCAGCTCAGCAATGATCAACGCTTTCTCGCATGGACTTAGCTGGCATATGGTGCTTGCCCAAGCAGCGCGCATCGACAGTGTGACCCATGATGATGTCGTCAGGGTGGCGCGTACCTATTTCAATGATGACTCTCTCGTGGTGAAAAAAGCCTTTGGACGCTATCCCAAGGAGCGAGTGGCACAACCTGGCTATCAACCTGTAAAGGCCCGTCATGCCGGTGAGCAAAGCGACTATGCCAAACGAATCGAGGCACAACCTGTGGACTCGGTGCCCCCAAAACTCGTTGATTTCAAACGCGATGTTGCTGAACGGTCCTTGTGCCCCTTGGTGCGACTCTATGGGGTGAAGAATCCTGATAACGAGATCTTCTCTCTTCAACTCTGCTATCGCCGTGGCTCAGCCACTGACCACCGTATAGAAATATTGGGAGACTACCTCAATCGTGTGGGGACTACGTCGAAGTCTCGCCAGCAAATGGGGCGGGAACTCCAACAATTGGGGGCTACGCTCGATGTGTCGGCCGATGCCGGCAATGTCAAGGTGACACTGATGGGCTTTGATTCCCAGTTTGTTCCCGCCTTGCGCCTGTTGCGCTCGTTTCTCGACAGCGCGGCAACGGACAATGCCAAGTTGCGTGTCTGCTGTAAGGAACTCAGACTTAACCGGCGGTCGTTTTTGAAAGAGAATGCCAACATTGCGGATGCTATCTATCAAAAGGTTGCCTTGGGTGACAGTTCTCCCTATCTTTCGCGGTTGACAGTCAAAGAGGCAAGACGCCTGAAAGCCTCTGGCCTTGTGAACCTCTTCCGCGAGGTGCAGCGCAGTCAGCTCGACATCATCTACACGGGTACGCTGCCCGTGGACAGTGTTGCTCATCTCGCCGCAACCGCTCTGCCACTTGACAAAGTGTGCAGTCCTTGGCGTCCGGTGCTCCATCCTTTGCAGTCTGTCGACGTGCCTACGGTCTATGTCTATGACAATTCCCGTGCCCGCCAGACCATCGTTGGCTCTTACCAGCAGGTGGGGGCTCTGCCTTCGGATAGTCTGCGGGCACCGTTCCATTTGTGGGGAACCTATTTCGGGGGTGGCATGTCGTCGGTGTTGTTCCAGGACATCCGTGAGTTTCGCTCTTATGCCTACTATGCTTATGGCCGCTGGCTCCAGCCAGACCTGCTCGTTCATCCTCAGTCGCCTTGCGCCTATGTCACCCGCTTAGGCTGTCAGTCCGACAAGACGATGGCGGCACTTGGCGTGCTTGACTCCGTACTCCGCAAGATGCCTGTGCGTGAGGAAAATATCCGGACAGCACGCCAGGGCTTGGTCAACGCCGTCAACAACGGTTATCCCGCTTTTCGCTCGTTGGGCAGCTATGTCGCCACGTGCCGGCTGAAAGGCTATACGCTGGATCCGGACTCAGTTACGCTTCGTTTGCTGCCAAAGCTGGGTATAGGTGATGTCTCCCGTTTCTACCAAAATCATGTGCAAAACACTCCTGCCTGCTATATTATTGTGGGAGACAAGCGCAAGCTCGATATGAAACAACTGAAACGGTATGGCAGGGTTGTCTTACTCCGGAAGCGTGACATCAGCAGATAGACACGATGGTTTGATGACAATAGCATGACCACGTGCATGTGTATTCGTGTGGAATATATAAAGTTCAAAGGCTTCTTTCCTCAGTTATTATAGAGGAAAGAAGCCTTTGTGCGCTATCTTTTCAGATTGTATATTTTGGCTTTACCACCCTTCACCGTCAGCTTGGTGTAGGGTTCTGAAGGAAATACGATGTTTGTCATGGCCATCTTGCCGTTAGCATCGAAGGCTTCAATACTGCTCTTGTCGATGAAGATTTGGAGCGTTTTTATCTTGCCATAAGTAGGTGCCGTCGTCAGCGCGGGGAAGTCGGTGCTGAAATCGGTCATTCCACTCTTCGTGCGGTCCATGGAGAACTTCTCCTCCTTGGCGTTATAGGTCATGGTTACGCTCTCGCCCTTGCCGTTGGAAAGCGTGATTACGCTGTTGCCACGGAGTTGCACGTCGACGCGGCAGGCAGGTGTCAGCGAAGCCTGAGGTTTCTTGGAGAAGGCGTCGAGGATTTCCTGTGACGGCTTCACGCTGCAATAGCCGGTGCCTTTATACTCGAAGTAGCCTAAGTCACGGGCGATGCCGTTGGCGGAGCGATACTGCTTGGTGGGTACCTGCGCGGCATACTGCCAATTGCTCATCCACGGCAGCGCGACATGGCGGCCATTGGGAGCATTGTTGAACGTCACAGTGGCATAGTGATCCTTGCCCCAGTCCATCCACTTCGTGACTGACGGGTCGCTGTCGCAGATGAACTTGTGGCCGTCAAAGGAGCCTGTGAAATACTGGGTCGCCGAACCACCGAAGGGACCGCCGGGATTGATGTTGCAGACGAGAATCCAGTGGCCACCACCCATGTCGAGGAGGTCGGGACACTCCCATACACCGGCGTGGGAGCCGTAGCCCTCACCGAAGTCGCTCTCAAAGGTCCAGTCCTTGAGGTTCTTCGAAGAGAAGAGCTTCATGTGCTGTTTCTCCGAGACGATGAGGATCCATTTTTGTCCTTGCGGGTACCAGATGACATGCGGGTCGCGGAAGTCGGGGATGTCGGAGGTCAGCACCGGGTTGTCTGCATACTTGGTGAAGGTCATGCCGTTGTCGGTGCTGACGGCCATACTCTGTGTCTGCGCCTTGCCGGCGGAGGTGTAGTAGGCCACTACGGCTCCCGGGCCGAAGCCCGCTGTATTGTCCTTATCGACCACTGCCGATCCGCTGAAGATCGTACCCAGAGCATCGGGCTCGATAGCCTCGCCCTCAAACTTCCAGTGGCAGAGGTCTGTGGAGGTGGCGTGTCCCCACGTCATATTCTCCCACGTCGAGCCATAGGGGTTGTGCTGGTAGTAGAGATTCCAGACTCCGTCCTTATAGAACAAGCCATTGGGATCGTTCATCCAGCCGTAAGCCGGCGTATGATGATAGACTGGGCGAAACTTCTCCCGGTTCTTCATGTCTACGGTTTGAGCGGTCTTGAGCAGTTTCCAAGCGGCAAGGTCGGAAGTGGCAGCCTTGCTGGCAGAGTTGGCGACATCACCGCGGTTGACGATGATATCCAGAAGCACCGACTTTCCGTCCTTGGTGAAGCGGCTGATGTCGAGGGGAACATAATAGTCTGCCTTGTTAGCAGCCAGCCGTACATTGAACTCCTGCACTACGGCATTGTCCTTGATGACGCGGATGTGGTCATAGCTTTGGGTCTCTTCTACAGGCAGCAGGACATAGCGGTCGTGGCAGGGAATTTTGACCATGACGTGATCGTCTGCGAGAACTTGCGTATGAAGCTTTGTCTCTGGTTGTGCCGTCAAAGGACCAGCAAGCATCAGAAAAGCTATGAATAGGAAAAGAGAGATTTTCATAAGTCTGAAGGGTTTTAATATTGGTGTACCTCCACATTGCTTACGTTTATTGCTCCATCATAGCTGTTGATACTCCAGCAATTTTTCTGGATGCCATAGATGCGGTTGGTGTAGCAGGCCACATCATTGATGTACATCACGCAGACGCTGTTGTCGGTGTAGATGGTGATGTGGTAGGTGTTGTCAGCCGGACGGTTGAAGACGTATCCGTCGATGCCGCCGATGAATCCGGCTCCCTCGGCGCCTTCCTCTTCAAAGTTGACCTTGCGCGTGTTGTCGCTCTCAGGGTTGACGACAAGCGAGTAATACTTCTTAGAGTCACTGCCTCTGACAAGTGAGATGCCAAATTTATCCGTGTTGCCGCTGGTTTTAACCGTGAAGGAAATGCGGTTGCAGGTTCCTAAGCGGTTGAAGAGCACGTTGGCATTGCCCGTAAGCTGGAAGCTATTACCGCTTTGCGCTGAGGCCCCCTCACTGAGCGATTCAGCCTTGAGGGTCTGCACCTTGTTATATTTATTGCTGATTCCTTGCACCTCACCCAAGGTCAGCGTTCCATCGCTATGCTGAATGAGGCGGTGCATGACGAGGTTGCCCGCCCACTCTGGCTCAGCGGGATAAGCACCTACTGCCGTATTGTTCTTTCCCGAGCGTGTGGGGCACCAGCCCCAGATATATCTGTTGGTACCATCGGAAGCCGTCTTGCCGGCATAGAAGCCACGGCTGTCGAGGAATCCCTCATGGCTGTCAGGCCATCGGCTGGCATCATTGGCCGTGCACGCCTTGAGTTCTTCGAGCGTCTTGCCTTTGAAATACTGCACACGGCGCACGGCAGCATGTTTCTCACTGTAGATGAGGTACCACCAGTCGCCCATCTTGAAAATGTCGGGACACTCGTAGAAGCGGTCCCACATCATGTTCATAAACTGTCCGTTGCTCGTCCAGCTCTTCAAGTCGTCGGAGAGAAACTCTGCTAAGGTTCCTTTGTTGTTGGCTGTCGTCGACACGATCATGTGCCACTTGCCGTCGTCGCCTTTGAAGACAAAGGGGTCGCGGAAGTCATTACGGCTGTAGCCATAGTCGCTGCCACGGAGGAGGAACGTACGGCTCTTGGTCCAGGTCTTGAAATCGGGCGACGAAGCCATCATCACGGCTTCACCGCAGTCATCTGCCGTAGGCTGGTATTTGTTGCCGGTATAGAAAGTGTAATACTTCCCGTCGGCATCGTTGTACACAGTAGAGCCCGTTCCTAACGCAGCATCCTGTTCCTGAAGTCCGCCGCAGGGGATGAGTTCGCCAAGCGGTGTATAGCTGGCACCGTCGGTTGTGGACAGTCCCCAGATGGGATGATAGGTTCCCGCCTGGTTGGGTCGGAACTCCTGAAGATAGAGGATCTTGAAGTCACCGGCCTTAGGGTCATAGAACGGCATGGGGTCACCCACATAGCCTACGGAAGGCTTATAATACGTCTCCTGCTCCTGGGCGTCAGTAGAAGCAAAGTAGGTCGTTGTCGACCAATCCTTTGTCTCCACGGTCTCGTTGTCGCTGCTGCAGGCAGTCATCGCCATGGCAGTCGCCATCAAGGTAGCAAATATCATTGGTTTCATGTTGTGCTGAGTTATTTGTTCATAAGATAGTTGAAAGCATTCTTCGTCATACGGGCCACGTTGGCGTGATAGCCCTCCTCGGACAGTGGGGCCACGCTGTACCAGTCGTAGCATCCCGAACCGATGCAGAGGATGTCGCCGTGCCCGTTGGTAGCCGGGAATTCCCATGCCACGACAGCACCGTCGCCTCCATAGGCAAGGTCTGTGGCGCCTGTCTTGCTTCGCCAGGTAGCATAGTCGGCATATCCGCCCCAGTCGCTTCCGATGTGCCATTGTGCCGTAGAGTTGGTGATGCGGTAGCCAGCGTCGCAAGTAAAGACAGCATTCGCGTCACCGTCCTTCATGACGAGGTTCTGGAAGAGCGGATGGCTGGTATGTCCCAGGATAGAGAAGTTCCACGGTCCATTGACCGTCTCGGCATCGGCCTCGTTCTGCCCCCAACAGTTGTTAGGACAAGCGTTGTTGGCCACAGCTCCTATCTCTGCCGGCATGTTGGTGGCATAGCGTGTGAAGAGGAACGACCCGCCATTGTTGTAATAGTCGCGGAGTGCCACCGCAGCGTTGATAGCCTCGGGTGCCGCTTTCTCAAAAGCTTCCTTGCCATCGACGCCGCCGTCTTTATGGAAATGCCACCAGATGACCTTACACTCGGAGAGGTCGACCGTTCCGTTCTTGATGTCATCGAAAGAGGCATAGAGCGAGTTGGGGATGTTGGCCAGCATCCAGTTGCAGGCTGTCTGCTCCTCTATATTGAGCTGGTCAACGGACTGCGCCAGTCCGACATAGACAGCAGAAGGCTTGCCGATGGCAGTCACGGTGACGGTATAAGTGGCCGAGGCCGTGTTGTTGGTGACCGTGTATTCCACCGGATGCGTGAAGTCGGTAGCCACCCCGCTTTCAGGAGATACCGTGGCGTTGGCACTGAGCGTGATGGTCGGCGTGAGGCTGGCCAGGTTGAGCGTGTTGGGGACGAAGACGGAGATGGTCTTCTGCTCCTCGTTGATGACACCCACATAGGTACCGTTAATTTTGAACGACGTTATCTTCGCCTCATCGTGCTGTGCCGATATGGTCCAGTCAAGGTATACATCGCCGTTAGTGACATGCATGACCTGTGGGGTGAGAAGATTGAGGGCGTCGCCCTCCTTGATATTACTCTCGGCTCCGTCACTCAGGCTGAGGGCGGAAATTTTCATGTTGCGGACATCGTAGCCTTCCGGCACCCTCACCGTGATGGTGCGGGCGGACTTGTCGATGATACCATCGTAGTTGTCAGCTTTCAGTGCCGTGACGTCACAGTTGCCGTTGAGCAGCAGGTCAGAGACATTGGAGTCGGAGCAGGCCGACAAAGCCAATATCATGACAACTGCGTATAGAATAGAAAAAATCTTTGTCTTCATCGTTACCATTCTCCTATGTTTTGTGTGTAATGTCCATTGGAAGCTGCTATCTGAGCGTATGGAATGGGCAGGTACTCGTTTTTGTTCTTAGTGAAATGAGCAGCTGTGTATATGGAGCAGTCGTTGGCCTCCTCAGCATAGTACTTGTTGAGGACTTTGTCGGCTTCTCCCCAGCGTACGAGGTCGAAGAATCGCTCACATTCCATGCCCATCTCCAAGCGACGCTCCATCTTGACAATCTTCAGCGCCTGAGTCTGGTCGTAGTTGCCTTTGTAGGTGGTGATATTCATCTTCACGCCATAGTCGTGCTGATAGTTGGCGATGACGCTGGTACTCTGCTTGGCGCGCTGCCGCAGTTGGTTGACGAGGCTGATGGCCTCTGGGATGCGTCCGTCGTTGAGCTGTACGAGTGCCTCGGCACGTTCCAAGAGCACATCGGCATAGCGGAAGACGATACGGTTCTCGGATGTTCCCCACCAGGAGCCCTTGATGAGATAGGAACCCACGAGGTCAGGGTCTACATTCTGCTTGAGGGTGACATAATGACCATACAGACCGTTGGAGCGGCTCCAGGCGGCACTGTTGTCCATGATGTATTTGGGATTGAACTCATAAGGCAGTCCGGGCATGCCGACGGTGAGGAAGAGGCGCGGGTCGGCATAGTCGGTGGCCTTGTCGTAGTCCTTCTGATTGTAGGTGTCGAGCAAGGGCAGTCCGTCGGCACTGGTACGGTAGGCGTTGACAAGATTCTGGCTCGGCTTGTAGAAGTCGCATCCACCATCGGTGACGCCGGGGATATTGGGTACGATCAGACCGTAGCTCCAATTGAGGTTGCCATATTTCGTACCGTCGTTCTTTGAGTATTGCATGGCCCAGATGCTCTCCTTTCCGTTCTCATACTGCTCTTCAGGGCGGAAGTTGTTGTGGAAATCACTCTCCAGTCCATAGCCACCGGCGGTGTAGATAGCCGGATCGCTGTATTCCACCACTTTGGCGAGGTCATCCTTGTTGATGCTCGTCACCTCATTGGTGTTGGGGTCATCCTGATGGTATGCCTTATAGAGATAGGCCTTTGTGAGGAAAGCGGCGGCAGCAGCCTTTGTAGGCCGACCCTTGTCAGCCTGCGTGACAGGCAGTGTCTTGTAGGCTTCCTCTAAGTCATCGATAATGAGCTGCCAGCCCTCGTCATTGCTGTACTGTCTGTTGGAGAGCTCGTTATACTGCGCTGTGGTGAGATGCTCATCCATAATGAACGGGATGTTCTTATACAGTCGCTTGAGAAGGAAATGACCGTAAGCGCGCAGGAACTTCATCTCAGCGATGCGCTCGTTCTTCAGTGGATAGGTAGCCTCATCGGTCTGATCGAGCAGTGCGATGGCGGTGTTGACACGGGAGATGCCGTTGTAGAGGCGCTGCCACATGTCACTGATGTTCCAGTTCGTTGTCAGAATGCCCTGTGATATCTCAAGCTGATGGAACACGTCACCGTCGCTGGTACCATTTCCGCCCTTGTAGGCATCGTCACTGCGTACATCATAGTTCCACATAGAGAAAGAGGAGTTGATGTCCTCAGCGGAAATCCAAACGGCATAGGCAGAGATGACGAGGTTATCAACATATTGGGACGACTTCACCTGTTCATCCGTCAGAACACCCTGTGGGGTCTGTTTGTCAAGGAAGTCGGAGCAGCTGGCCGTCAGCAAGCTGAGAGCCAAGGCTCCTATATATATAGACTTTTTCATGGTAGTGATAATAGTGTTAGAATGTAACGTTGAGTCCGAACGTGATGTTCAGAGGGATAGGATAGCCATAGTTGGGGTTCTCCGGGTCCACGCCTGTAAAGTTTGATGCATGTATCGTGAGCAGGTTCTGTGCGCTGACATAGAATCTCAGCCGCTGCATGTACAGTTTCTTTGCCAGATTCTCGGGCACGTTATATCCCAGCTGTATGGTGCGCAGCTTCAGATAAGAGCCGTTCTCAACCCAGTAGGACGAGACCCGCTTCTCGTTGTTGTTGTCACTCAGTGAGAGCGCCGGGATGTTACTGTTCGGATTGGTCGGGCTCCAGGCATTGAGCAGACGGGTGCCTTTGTTGAGGAAGCCGATGTTCAGTCCTGCCCAGATATCGGTCTCTTTCTTCAAGTCTGAGATGACATCTACGCCCTGTACACCCTGCCAGAACATCGTGAAGTCGAACTGCTTGTATTGCAAATAGACGTTCAGGCCATAAGTGAAGTCGGGTACGGGATTGTATATCCAGTCCTGGTCGGCTTCCGTGATGACGTTGTCGCCATTGAGGTCCTTCCATCTGATGCGTCCCAAGGCAGCCCCTTCCTGCTTGGCGTGGTTGTCGATGTCGTCCTGGCTCTTGAAGATGCCGTCAGCGACATATCCCACCTGCGCGCCCATAGGATGTCCGATGACACTCTTCACGCCATTACCTCCGAATGTACCGTTGGCAGCGACAGTGGCGGGCAGCTTGGTAATCTTATTACGATAGGTGCCGATGTTGCCGGTGATGTCATATTTCAGTCCCCACCGGGTGTTCTTACGGTAACCGAAGTTGAACTCCACACCCTTGTTCTCCATCTCGCCGGCATTGATCCACTGTGAGCTACCCTCGCCCATGGCGGCGATGCCAGCCATCTGCACGAGGATATTGGTAGTCTTCTTATAGTACCAGTCAAGGCTGCCGTAGAGCGAGTTGTCGAAGAGCGTGTAGTCGAGACCTAAATTAGTCTGTGTAGTTGTCTCCCATTTGATGTCGTCGTTGCCAATCTGGTTGCGCTTAAAGCCTGACGAGAGAATTTGTCCGCCATTAGTGCCGGCGATGTCGTAGGATGTGCCATAACTCT
The DNA here is from genome assembly GCF_009695775.1 of Hallella mizrahii. Classification (GTDB taxonomy): domain Bacteria; phylum Bacteroidota; class Bacteroidia; order Bacteroidales; family Bacteroidaceae; genus Prevotella; species Prevotella mizrahii. Next base: position 42,742 of record NZ_VUNG01000030.1, read on the forward strand.
GTCCACCGCTCTCGTTGACACCATAGTTGCTCTCATAGATGGTGTAGCGGGCTATATTGGAGATTTCCTGGTTACCGGTCTGTCCCCATGAGGCACGTAGCTTGAGGTCATCAATCCATTTGGCTTTCATAAACTTCTCCTGGCTGATGCGCCATCCAAGAGAGAAGCTGGGGAACATTGCATAGCGGTTGTTCTTGCCGAAACGGCTTGAACCGTCATAGCGCACTGTGGCGGAGGCCAGGTATTTGTCAGCATAGGTATAGTTGGCCTTACCAAAATACGATACCAGGGAATAGCCTTCGCCACCACCGTAAGCTTGGGCAGAACCCATGCCGGCACTGGGCCACATGTAGTCTGGATTGAGAATGATGTAGCTTTCTTTATAGCCTGAGAAATTGATATCATCCTCTCGGTTGAGCTCCACACCGGCCATGGCATCAAAACGGTGCTGATCCTTGACGAAATTGTAGGTCGCCACCGCATTCCACATCCATTTAGTCCAATGTTCCTGTTTTGCTTCCACGGCATTGGTGGAAGTTGCCACATTGCCTTCAGTGATGGGATAGGTGAAGAAGCGCTGCTGCTTCTGCGCGTAGTCGAGGCCGAAGGTAGAGCGGAGGTTGAAACCCTTGAAGAGATGGAGATTGACATAGGCGTCGCCAAAAGCACGCCAGTAGGTATACCGGTTGTCGGCGTTGCGATGCAGACGTGCCACTGGGTTCTCACGGTCCGGGTAGCCGCCCACGGGACCGGCATAACTGCCATCGGTGGTATAGACGGGGAGAGAGGGGTTGAACTGCAGGACGTTCTCTAAGAATCCGCCGGGAGCCTGTACTTCTGAGGTGCGGTTCAGCGTGAAATGCTCACCTAAGGTCAGCACGTTCTTGATGACATCGTATTCCGTATTCATACGTGCAGAGAAGCGTTCGAAGTCAGATGTCTTGATGATACCCAGATTCTTATAGTAGCCTAACGAGAAATAGGAAGAGCCGCGCTCAGAACCGTTGCTCACCGCCACATTATAGTTCTGAATGACACCCGTGCGCGTTGTCTCGTCAAACCAGTCGGTGTCTGCGGCGGGTGTCGTCCCGGCAGCGTCGAGATATTTCGACATGCTGATGCTGTTGAGCACAGGATAGCCGGCTGGGTTGTAGCCCCAATTGTAGTGATAGCCCAAACCGTTGGTATTTGGATCCAGACCGTCGTTGACATAGGCCTGCCACATCACCTGACCATATTGCTTGGCGTTGAGCACATCCATCTTATGGGCATACATGGAGGCTGCCACAGAAGCGTCGACATCGACCTTCACCTTGCCATTCTTACCTTTCTTTGTAGTGATGATGATGACGCCGTTGGCAGCGCGGCTGCCATAGATAGATGCAGAAGCCGCATCTTTGAGCACTTGGATGCTTTCGATATCAGCAGCATTGAGCTCGTGCATGCCGGCTTTTGTAGGCACGCCGTCGATGATATAAAGTGGGTCATTGTTGTTGAGCGTTCCCACACCGCGGATTCTCACGGTAGCAGCTCCTGAGGGTGAGCCGTCGGCACTGATGTTCATGCCTGGCACTCTTCCCTGCAAAGCTTTCATGGGGTTGTTCTCATTTTGCTTGGCCAAATCATCAACGCTAACTACAGAGATGGCGCCTGTCAGGTCGGCTTTACGCTGTACGGTATAGCCGGTGACGACAACTTCATTGAGTTGCTTGCTGTCATCGTGCAACACCACTTTCATATTGTCGGCAGCCGACGTGGAAGTCGTCTTGAAACCGATATAAGAAATGGTGAGCTTGCTACCTGCAGGTACATTGATTACAAACTTTCCATCGATGTCGGTCACCACACCATTGCTTGTGCCTTCCTGCATGACAGTAGCACCGATAACCGGCTCGCCAGTTCCGTCTACCACCATTCCGGTGATGCGGCTTCCCTGCTGGGCTTGTGCTGTCAGACCATACCAACATGCCATCGCCCCAAATACAAACTTAAAAGTCTGGTTCATGTTACTTTGGTTTAAGTTTCTAATTACTTTTGGTTTCTGCCGCAAAGTTATGGGAATTATTATAATATGGTGTTACAAAATTCTATCAGCGGTTTTTAAAATCCATGCATGTTAGAAATTTAAATGGAAATGATAGAATATTTGAACTCGGCTTCGCTTTTTTCAGCCAAAGCCTTTCAAATATGAAAGAAAAACAATATCTTTGCAACTGACAATCAGAAAGAAACCATGAAACCGCTATTGCTGAACCTATTCTTTTGCAGAGACTCTTTTCTGAAGAAAGCAATGTCATGCAAGATGGTGTTACGCTTCGTAATGCTGTCGTGCCTTTGTCTCTTGCTGTCATGCCAACAGCACCGCTATCGCATTGGTGTCTCGCAATGCAGCAATGATGGATGGAGACAGAAAGCTAATAGTGAAATCAAAATCGGGCAATATCAATATAGTAATGTCGATGTCGTCTTTGCCTCTGCTGAGAACGACGGCCGACGGCAGGTGGCGCAGATAGATTCTATGGTGGCCGACGGCGTTGACCTTCTTGTCGTCTCCCCAAGCGATACTAAAACGGTGTCCCCGGCTATTGAGCGTGCCTACGATAAAGGCGTTCCGGTCATTCTTTATGACCGGATGACCCAGTCTGAGAAGTACACCGCTTTCATTGGTGCTGACAATGTTGCCATAGGCCGCTATATGGCACAGTTTGTCATATCGCAAGTCAATAATGGAGATGACGTCGTGGAGATCACAGGACTCGAAGGCTCTACACCCGTTGAGGAGCGGCATCGCGGCTTTATGGAAACAATCGCGAAAAGCAATAAACACATAAAGGTAACGACCCTTCAAGGCGATTGGACAATCAAAACTCCACGAAAGTTGATGTATCAATTTCTTAAAGAAGGTCATCGCCCTATATGTGTTTTCTGTCATAACGATGGCGAAGCTCTTGGGGCTTATCTTGGGGCTAAAGATATGGGGCTGGAGAAAAATATGAAATTCGTCGGTATCGATGGATTACCCGGACCCAACCAAGGTGTGGAATGGGTGCGTGAGGGGAAACTCACGGCTTCTTACATCTATCCTACTAAAGGTGAAAAAATCATTCCGCTTGCAATGAATATTCTGCAGCATAAGCCGTTCAGGCGCATCAATATCCTTACCTCGGCTTTGGTAACAAAGGACAATGCGACAATCGTTGACATGCAGAACCGAGAGATGCTTAACCAAACGGCCAAAATTTCAGAGTTATACAACAATATCGACAGATATATCAATTTGTATCAAAGTCAAAAGATTATACTCGTGATGGCTGTTATCGTGGTGCTGTTGCTCATCGTCATAGCTGGCTACCAAGTATACCTGCGTAAGACACACGAGCAAATCAACAAGAAGATACAACAATTGGATAAAGAAAAAATAGACTTCTTTACCAATGCGAGCCATCAGTTGCGCACACCTCTGACACTGGTGAGTGGACCCGTGGAACAACTACTTGCAAGCAATACATTGAAAGGAAAAGACCTCGAGACGGTAAAAATGGTGAGTCGTAATGTCCGTCAGCTCTCATTGCTTATTGATGGCGTGCTGTCTTTTGATAGCAATAACACTACTGTTGACGACAACACTGTACCGTCGTGTCAATCTCAGCATGAATACGCCAATGTCACAGAAAGTGAGAATGTTAAGACTGTACAGCCTTCATTGGCTGATGATATCATCAATGAGGATGACAGTCGCCAACAGATCCTTATCATTGACGACAATGCAGACATACGTAACTATCTGAGAAGCATACTTGAAAAGAAATATAATGTCTTTGAAGCTGCCAACGGGAAAGAAGGGGTCAGTATGACACAGAAATACTTACCCGATCTGGTTATCAGTGACATCATGATGCCAGAGATGAACGGCTTGGAGTGCTGCCAGATCATCAAACAAACTAAGATAACTTGTCATATACCTGTCATCTTGCTTACGGCACGCGCTCAGGAGGCACAACGTATCGAGGGCTTTGGGCATGGTGCCGACGAATATATGACCAAACCATTTAGTGCCGAAGTATTGCTTGCACGCGTCAACAATCTGCTCAGCAACCATAAACGGTTGAAAGAAATTTTTGACAGCAACTCCGAGTGGGTTCAAGCAACGAAAAATATCGAAGGTAGCGACAAACAGTTCGTCGAACTGTTGCGTAAGACGGTATTGGATCATCTCTCAGATCAGAAATTGAAGATGACACAGGTTGCTGACATTATGAATATCAGCTATATACAACTGTATAGAAAGACAAAAGCTATCATTGGCATTACGCCAGTGGAGCTGCTGCGAAAAGCTCGCATTAAGCGTGCACTGCTACTATTGCAGACAACAAATCTCACAATAGCTGAGATCGCCTATCAGACTGGTTTTGGAAGTCCTTCATATCTTAGTGTGTGCTTCAAAGAAGAATTTGGAAAATCACCAAGTGAGATAAGAACTTCGAATGATTTCGAAGACTTAACAAATCCCTTATAAACTTCTTGCTTTCCTGCCACTATTCTCCTTCGATTCTCTGTGTATCGCAGTCTCAGATTCTCTGTGTATCACTGTCTCAGATTCTCGGTATCATTGTCTCAGATTCTCTTTTTTGTTGTGTTGGGTTCTATAGGTTGCTGCTTTGCAGCGACACCTAGTCTTTGCTTTCTTCCGTCCTCCCCTATAATATTTAATTAAGGTGACCGCCTCTCTTTTTGTCAAACAAAACGAAAACTTGCGTATTTTCTTCAAAAAAACTCGGGAAAAGTTTGGAGGGTATTGGTAAAAGCTGTACCTTTGCACTCGCTTTTCAGAACTACGG
>NZ_VUNG01000031.1 GCF_009695775.1 Hallella mizrahii
CCGTCTTATATAGGAAGAGCAGCTGTTCAAAATCTGATGTTCTCTCCATAAATTGTATGAATTTAAGTCGAGGACAAAAGTAACAGATTTTAAGGCTTTAAGCAATACGTCATTTTTGGACGCTTACGAATTATGAAGGATCAAAACAATGTCTTTATGACAAACCTGACCCAACAAAGTGGCTCAACGAATGTCTTCAGGGGTAAACAGGACTGCAAGACAACGGAGCCTTGCAAGTAACATGTGTCGCAGTAGGTATCTATACTTGTTGAATAAACTGACATTTTAGAGGCCTTATTTTTGCGTTTTTTGCCAGCAATGTGGTCATCGCGCTGATTTTCTTGATTTTTCGAGCTTTTTCTTAAGTTGTTGATTTATAGTGAGATAAATAAATGGCCTTTATCTAGAGCTTACAAAAAAGGTGAGATGACACAAAATTCTCTAGCCTGAATAATTCATACCGTCCTAAGACTGTTTCTCTTCTCTACAAACGCTGAACTGTCGGATAGAATCTGTCGTTTTGTCGAACTTATACTGTCATTAAGATGTCTCCAGTAGCCGCTTATGGGTGTTTTCAAGGTTTAAATCATTCCCGAATTTGACTTATGGGCATGCAGAGTCTCATGCCTTGTTCAGGCATGTCTAAGAAATCGTTTTGTCAGGGTGCGTTAAGCGGCTAGCCTTTCCAAGGCGACGGCCAGTTCTTCGAGGTGCCTGTGATGTGGTGAAAAACTAACGTGTATGAATGTCTTCTTTTCCACAATGTATACAGCACTGAGCATGATGCGTTTTATAAAGCTGTCCATTGTGAAGCTCTCTATGGCAGTGCCGTTGAAGAGCTCATGCTTCATCGTATGTGCGATGACAAAAGCCGCTGCATAGAGGGAAAGGCGGAAATAGTTGGCCCAGTATGAGTTGCATGACATACGGTCTGCCTTGAAATACTTGATGTCCTTTATCCAGAGCTCCATCTCACCACGCTTGCAATATCTTTTGTAGATGGTTTCGGGTGAGTTGTTCCTGTTCTTCGTGACGACGAACCGTATATTGGTGCCCTTGTACGTATTGGCGTACGTATTGGCGTTCGTATCATCGGCATCAAGTATTACATGGCGGGGCGGCTTGGTGAAGGACTTGACATACTGCTCTACGAACAGTTCCCCAATTTTGTACAAAGTCTTGCTGTCGACGTTGTTCTCCAGACGTGTCATCGTTGCTTGGGAGCAGAGGTCCTTGTCTGACGGACGTCGTCCTACTAACATTTTTAAGGCACTGTCACCGCGCAGCCGGTCACAATCATTGGCATCCTCATAACCGCAGAGAATCTGATTTACACGCTGACAGACCATCTCCTTATATGAATGACGCACAAGGCATTGTGTTCTGTCATCAGGGATCAGTCGGCCCATCTTGGAAGGAAGAGTGTCTTTCGAGGAGCGAGCAAGTATTAATTTGATTTTGAACACTTTAAAGTGAATACTTTTTCTTGAATTACACAAGAAATACAGCTTCTTTTTTTGTTAATATGAATAATTCAGGCTAAGGCTTTACGCCCTTCATGATTGCCGTATCACTCGAACTGTCGGATGAACCTATTTTTTTCCATCAGTAATTTGTATACACCTTTCAGTAATTTGTTTAGTACAGTTTGACAAAGTCACCGTACCTTTGTAGCATGATTCAAACACACCGCGAAACTCTGCGGCGAGAGCAATTAAAACAAATCCTTAATTAAACGTACATTATGAAGAGAACAATTATCATTACAGGTGGTACAACAGGTATCGGTAAGGCTACGGCTTATCAGTTTGCAAAGAACGGTTGGAATGTGGTCATCACAAGCAGAAGCGAAAAGAAGGGTAACGCCTTTGTCGAGGAAGCCAAGAACGAGGGGCTGGATATGACCTTTTTCCAGTTGGATGTGACGAAAGAGGAGCAGGTGGCTCAGGTCATCGAGCAGACGGTGGCAAAGTTCGGCAAGCTGGACAGCATCGTCAACAACTCGGGAATCTCGCTGGGTGCCGCACCTCTGGCCGACACCGAGACGGAGGAGTTCAAGCAGCAGCTGGACACCAACGTGCTGGGCGTTTACTACGGCATGAAGTACGCCATCCGCGCCATGCTGAAGACTGGCGGTGGCACCATTGTCAACCTGGCATCTATCGCAGGACTCAACGGTCTGATTTACACCGCTCAATATTGCGCATCGAAGCACGCCGTAGTGGGACTCACCAAGGCTGCTGCCATCGACTACGCCCAACAGGGAATCCGCATCAACGCCGTTGCTCCCGGTGCCATTAAGACCGACATCCTGAAGCACGCCATCGATGCCGGTGCCTACGACGAGAAGGGCATTGCCGCTATCCATCCGATGAACCGCATGGGCGAGGTGCAGGACATTGCTCTGGCCATCTATTACCTGGCAAGTCCCGACAATAAATTCCTGACGGGAACCATCCTCAACGTTGACGGCGGATATAATTGCAGATAGAATGGAACTGATTGACTACACAAACAAATGGGTGACAGGCGAAATCCAAGAGGATTTGGCTATGATAGCAGGAGGCACGATATGCCTTCTGCTTGCCCTTGTAGCTTGGCGCTGGGGTACGTCGGAGTCGGCTCGCGCCATCATCCTGCCGCTGACGGTGGTGGCAGTCATCCTTATTGCACTCGGAGGCTCGCTGGCCTATAGCAACCACACGCGCCAGAAGCTGTTCGTGGAGCAATATCAGGAGTCACCGCAGAAGTTTCTGGAGAGCGAGAAAGTCCGCGTGGACGGTTTCATGAAGATATATCCGCGGACCATCATCGTCTCTGTCGTCATGATGGTCATCGCCATCTGCGTGTTTGCCTTCTGCGATAAGCCCTGGCTCCGTGCTTCCGCATTGGCACTCATCCTAATAGCTCTTGCCGCCCTGACCATCGACTTCTTCTCAAAGGAGCGAGGTGTTATCTATCAGCAGGAGCTGGATAGCATAAAGATAGAAAAAGTGGGATAATAATCATTATCTGCTGAAATCTTTATATCTTTGCACCATGAAGATGAAACAAATATATTTTCCCACGGTGTCGGCATTCATGCATGCCCTCGGACGCGACGATGTGCGCCACCCGCTCATTGAGGTCATCCATCTTGATGACCTTGCCGATTGCAGCTCGTTCAGTAACACACGCTATACGTTTGGATTCTACTGCGTGGTCTATAAGGATGCGCGCTGCGGCACCGTTCGCTACGGGCGCAATGAGTACGACTACGACAACGGCACGCTGCTTTTCTTCGCCCCCGAGCACGATGTTGAACTTGGCACTCTCGAACAGAGCTACAAGGGTGTGATGCTCATCTTCTCACCGACGCTGATGCAGGGGCTGTCGATGTCGCCCTACACCTTCTTCGGATATTCGGTCAACGAGGCTCTGCACGTCTCGGAGCGTGAGCGCCAGCAATTGTACGACATCCTCGGCAACATCGAGATGGAGCTGGAGCGCAGCATTGACCGTCACACCCGCCAGTTGATGGCACAGAATATCTCGCTGATACTGAATTACTGTGTGCGCTTCTACGATCGCCAGTTCATCACCCGCGAACCCATCGACAGCCAGCTCATGCAGCGTTTCACCATCCTGCTCGAGGATTATTTCGCCCATGGACTTGCCGCCCGTCAGGGAGTGCCCACCATACGTTATTTTGCTGATGCGCTTAACCTCTCGGCCAACTACTTCGGCGACCTCGTAAAAGCCCAAACAGGCAATAGTCCGCAGCAGCTCATCCAGCAGCAGCTCATCGCTCAGGCCCGCCACCGCCTCACCACAACCACCGACACCGTCAGCCAGATAGCCTATGCCCTCGGCTTCGAGTATCCCCAATACTTCTCGCGCCTGTTCAAGAAGCTTACTGGCCAGACACCGCAGGAGTTTAGAAAGGTAGGGTAAGCATCATTTGGGGGCATTGCAGAAGGTTCGAAAATCGGGTAAAAACAGGGTTCTTGTATCGCTATTGTATCTCGGACGCTCTAGGCGAAACATCTTCGTGCTTTCTGTGGTTCCCAGTGTAAACAATCGCAGTAAAGATACGAGTTATAGGAGAAAGCAAAATAAACATTAAAAAAGTTGCTCGTTCGGAAATAAATGCCTACCTTTGCAGAACATATAGGTAACGAGCAAACAGAGAGATGGAATTCCGACATTCTACGATGTTGGAATTCTTTTCTTTTTTGCCCTTTTGAAACGAAACAATTAAACAGAAACAATTATGGCTTACATGTCTCAAGAAGGCTACGACAAACTCGTAGCCCAGCTTCACGAACTCGAAGCAGTAGAGCGCCCCAAGGCATCGGCCGCCATCGCCGAGGCCGCTGACAAGGGCGACCTGAGCGAAAACTCAGAATATGACGCAGCCAAGGAGGCTCAGGCCCACTTGGAAGCGAAAATCAACAACATCAAACTCACCATCGCTCAGGCAAAGATCGTCGACACCAGCCGACTCTCTACCGAGGAGGTGCAGATCATGTCTAAGGTGGAGATGACCAATCTCGCCACAAAGAAGAAGATGACCTACACGATCGTCAGCGAGAGCGAGGCCGATCTGAAGAAAGGCAAGATCTCTATCCACACGCCGATCGCCCAGGGCCTGCTCAACAAAAAGGTAGGCGACATCGCCGAGATCAAGATTCCGCGCGGCACCATCCGCCTGCAGATCGACAAGATCTCCATCGGCGAATAAGTCCGGCAAGGAGGCAGACAACATCATTAACCCATTAACAGATAGGAGAACAAGACTATGGCTACATTGTTCAGTAAGATTGCTGCTGGGGAGATTCCCAGCTATAAGTGCGCCGAGGATGACAAGTTCTATGCTTTTCTCGACATCAATCCGGTGGTAAAGGGACATACCCTCGTGGTGCCACGCAAGGAGATTGACTATATCTTCGACATGGACGACAAGGACTTGGCCGACTTTGAGGTCTTTGCCAAGAAGGTGGCACGCGCCATCCGCGCTGCTTTTCCTTGTAAGAAAGTAGCTGAGGTGGTGCTCGGTCTGGAGGTCAACCACGCCCACATCCATCTGATGCCTATCAACAGCGAAGCCGACGTGGACTTCCACAAGCACGTGAAGTTCTCCGACGAGGAGATGGCGGCTATCGCTGACAAGATCTACACGGAGTTTAAGAAACTGTAGTAGAAGACTCTCCCTAACCCTCCCTAAAGGGAGGGAAAAAGCTCACCCTTGCACACGGCAGGAGGATAGTTCAACTCTGGAAACCATCATTTGAGTATGGTAAAACAAACTCCCCGACTTTTCTCATTGGGAAAAGTCGGGGAGTTTTTCGTTGATATATTCCTTCTATATCGCGGATTTGCTCCTGCAATATAGTAGTGTTCATCTTTCAATATCGAGGATAGTTCCTCAATATCATGGATCTTTCCTTCAACATCGTGGCGCGATGACGCTAAACATATTTCTCGCCCTTCTTCAGCGCCACCTCATTGACATACTTGCGGATGAGGGCAGAAGAGTCTTCTTTCTTGCAGATGAGCAGCACATTGTCCTTTTCAGCCACGATGAAACCATCGAGACCGCTGATCACGCCCAAGCGGTCTTTCGGCAACTTGATGATGTTGTTACGACTGTTTTCAATCATCACGTCAGAGCCCACCACCACATTGTCGTCGCCAGTCTTCTGCTGTGACTCATACATACTATGCCATGTGCCCAGGTCGGCCCAGCCAAAGCTACAGCGCATCACGTGCACGTGCTCAGCCTTCTCCAGTGTGGCCGATTCAATGCTCAGGTTGGGATAAGAGGGGAAATGCTCGAGCATATAGCTCTCCTCCTGGTCGGGAGAGGCATAGAAGTTGATGTTGTCGAGCTGTCTGAGCACCACGGGCAGCTGCTTGGTCAGTTCTTCCCACGCCGTCTTCACATTGACGAAGAACACGCCTGTGTTCCAGTAAAACTCACCGCTGTCCATAAACACCTGGGCAAACTGCCGCTCAGGCTTCTCGGTAAACGACTTCACGGTATAGAAGCCTTCCTCCACGGGATCGCCCAACTGGATATAGCCATAGCCTGGTTCCGGCCGTGTCGGCTTGACACCCATGACTAGAAAGCCCTCGTGCGCCGAGACAAAGGCAAAGCCGTCGTGGACATTGCGCTCGAAAGCAGCCTCGTCCATCACCGCCTGATCAGAAGGCACCGTGACTATATTGGCTTTGGCATCCTCGCGCGCAATGCGATAAGCAGCCCAAGCCAGGCTCGGTGCCGTATTGCGCTGCACGGGTTCTGCAAGGATATGGTCGCGCGCCACCTCAGGCAACTGCTTGCGTACGAGGTCGACATAGTCGATGTTTGTACTGACAAAGATATGGGCGGGAGCCACCAGCTTGGCCATGCGGTCATAGGTCTGCTGCAACTGTGTGCGTCCGGTACCAAAAAAGTCAATGAACTGTTTGGGATAAGACTCTCGGCTGTAAGGCCATAAACGCTGTCCCTTACCGCCCGCCAATATCAAACAGTAGTCGTTGTCACTTCTTGTCGTCATGTTTCTTAGGGTATAGGATTTAAATTCTTGTACGAAATTACGATTAATCTTTGAGACCGCAAAACGTTTTACACTCTTTTTGTGTATTTTAATCATCGTGTCCATTGTGTTCGTTCACATTCTCACAACTCCTTTTCCTATCCTCGCCTCTCCGCCTTCAAGCGACAAGCCTCGTCATTTATCGGAATCACAGAACTTTTCGTGGCTTTTACTTTCCTATCTTTATAGTTTTTACTACCTTTGCACTGTATTTCATCGATGATATGAACAAGAAACAGATACTTCTGATCAACGACATGGCAGGCTACGGCAAGGTGGCTACGGCAGCCATGCTTCCCATCCTCTCCTACATGGGGCTCCCCACCTATAACCTGCCTACCGCTTTAGTCAGCAACACGCTGGACTATGGCAAGTTCAATATTCTCGATACCACCGACTATATCCAAGGTGTTTTCCCCGTCTGGAAGGAGCTGGGCTTTAGCTTCGATGCCATCGCCACGGGCTTCATAGCTTCCGAGCGTCAGGCCGAGATCGTCTCGGCATACTGCAAGCAGGAGGCTGCCCACGGCACGACGATATTCGTAGATCCCATCATGGGCGACGAAGGAAAACTGTACAATGGCGTGACGCCGGCCACCATCCAGAGCATGCTGGAGATGATCGCTGTGGCTGACCTGATCTTTCCCAACCATACCGAGGCCTGCTATCTCACGGGAAGCGAGTACCATGCCGAAGGCGTCAGCAAGCAAGCGGCACGCACGCTGCTCGACAAGCTGCACGCCACAGGTGCCAAATCGGTGCTCATCACCTCCATTCCCGTTGAGGGCCAGCACTGCGTGGCAGGATACAACGACAAGCTGAAAGAATACTTCCTGCTGCCCTACACCGAGATACCGGTGCACTTCCCCGGCACGGGCGACATCTTCTCGGCTGTGCTCATCGGCAACCTGCTCAACGGCAAAGCACTGCGCTTTGCCACCCGCATCGCCATGGACGCTGTCTATCGCCTCATCGATCTCAACAAGAACAATGCCGACAAGAACCGTGGCATACCCTTGGAAAACTATCTCAACGTACTGGATGAGTAATCTCCGCTGTTGCGAAATGCAAGAAGACTACAAGTATACAATGTTGTAAATAACATGGATTGGTTAACTTCCCTCTTTACTGTTCATTCTTCGATACAGACCGTTGTCATCATCTCTGTGATCATCGCTGCCGGTCTGGCTTTAGGCAAGATACGTGTCATGGGCATCTCGCTGGGCATCGCCTTCGTGTTTTTCGTGGGTATCGTAGCCGGCAATATCGGCATGTCTATTGACAAGGTGACGCTCGACTATGCCGAGACCTTCGGCCTGTCGATGTTTGTCTACTGTCTGGGACTGCATGTGGGTCCCAACTTCTTCGGTTCGCTTCGCCACGAGGGCATGATGCTCAACGTGTGGAGTCTGGCCGTCATCGTCCTGGGCACCGCCTTTGCGCTGGCACTCTCGCCGTTGACAGGCATCAGCATACCGGTGATGACAGGTCTGCTCTGCGGTGCTACGACCAACACACCTGCCCTCGGTGCCGCCACGCAGGCACTGGCTCACGCCGGACTGCCCAGCAGCGACACGGCACTGGCCACGGCTGTTACCTACCCGCTCGGCGTGGTCGGCGTGATCATCGCCATGGTCCTGATCCGTAAGTTCTTTGTGAAACCGGCTGATCTCGAAGTCAAGAAGCTCAGCGACGACAACCATACCTATATCGCACAGTTCACCGCCATCAACCCGGCAATCATCGGCCGCACCATCCAGCAGATTGCTCTGATGACTCATGTGAAGTTCATTATCTCACGCATCTGGCGCGGCAAGCAGGTGCTCGTACCGGTAGCGACGACAGAACTGCACGTCAACGACAAACTGCTCGTCGTCACCAACAAAGAGGACGAGCAGGCCATGACGCTGCTCTTTGGAAAGAAGGAAAACGATCAGGACTGGAATAAAGAAGACATCGACTGGAACGCCATCGACGCCAACGTAGAGAGCCGCGTATGCGTCATCACACGTCCTTCGCTCAACGGCAAGCATCTCGGCGCACTGCACATGAGGCAGGCTTACGGTGTCAACGTCAGCCGCGTGATCCGTGGCGACATCAAGCTGTTGGCCAGCGACGACCTGCGACTGGAATACGGCGACCGCATCACTATCGTGGGCAAGCACGAGAACCTCGACAATGCTGAGCATTTCTTTGGCAACTCGGTCAAGACTTTGGAGGAGCCAAACATCGGCAGCATCTTCCTCGGCATCGTGCTCGGTCTCATCCTCGGCTCTATTCCACTCAGCCTGCCAGGCATGGAGTCACCGATCCGCCTGGGCATTGCTGGTGGCCCGATCATCATGGGCATCATTGTCGGAGCCCTCGGTCCCCGCCTCCACCTCATCTCTTATACGACGCGCTCGGCCAGCCTCATGCTCCGCAAATTGGGACTGAGCCTCTACTTGGCTTGTCTGGGACTCGATGCCGGCAAAGATTTCCTCTCCACAGTCATCAAACCTGAGGGCCTCGTCTGGGTGGGCATAGGCTTCCTCATCACCCTCGTGCCCATCCTCATCATCGGCATCATCGCTCTCAAAGCCCATCGCTACGACTTCGGAACCATCTGTGGCATCCTCTGCGGCAGCATGGCCAACCCGATGGCACTGGGCTATGCCAACGACACGCTCAAAGGCGACACGGCCAGCATCTCTTACGCTTCGGTCTATCCCTTGGGCATGTTCATCCGAGTCGTCATCGCGCAGATGATCATCATGTTCTTTGTTTAGAATTCAACAAACGTGCCGGACAGATGACGGCACAGAGAATAATCCTGACAAAACTCCTTCTTTCTGAACTTGCAATCCAGAGAAGCTGAAAACGGAAAATCGACTTACTGACCTCAGATTTGAAGCATAAAATGAGGGAAACTGCCTGATGAAGGGGAAAGAACTATGGTTTGACAGCATCAAAACACTGAGATGACAAGGTAAAACAACTGAGATGAACATGAGAAAACAGTTGTTTGATGGAAAATTCTCTAGAGAATTTTCCATCAAACAACCTTTTTTATTTCGACCGATTTTATCATTTTTCCATAAAGCACTATGTTTCAGCACCTTATAAAAAATCGCTGAAATTCGCAAAAATCAGCCCTAAGAACATCTTGCTGCTGAAAATCGCCTGTATGAGCGCGGAAAAATGTCAGTTTCGCGGACAAAAGATCACCTAAGCAGCATGGGTGCGACAAAAAGCGATGACGGCAAGCGGTAACAACGTAACTACTCAGCGAATGTAGGCCAAAAGGCAGAAAATAAAAAGGTAATGCAGTAAAAAACTTACTTCTAACTAATAACTACTTGCTAACTTCTCCATCGGTAGTGACATCATCCACCGTAGGGGCGGGGTTTATCCCCGCCCTAACCCCCGTGACAGTAATCAATCCACACCCCGTGCCACATGTTTTTTATATCTTTGCGGGGTTAGGGCGGGGATAAACCCCGCCCCTACTTTCTCACCGCCTGCCGCACCGTTAACGGGGTAATACCACCCAAACGATGTGGATGCTATCCACCAAAAGGAATTCACAGAATAGTTACGTAACAACCGAAATTGGTTAATATACGTCAAAAAACCGTTATTTTCCTTTGGAAATTTGTTACTTTGGAAAATAAACCCTATCTTTGCACTGTTTTCCAACGGAAAGTATATATATGAGTAAAAGTTCAACCCTGCTGTCGCTCTTATTTTTGCTTCCGATGACCCTCAGCATTTCATGCACGGGCAAAACCACACAGCCCGACGGTCAGAAGCGTAGCAACGCCAAGGCGCAAGAGCAAACAGCAACAAAGAAAAAGGAGAAAAAGAATATGGAAGTAAAGGAGTTAACAACCCAGGAGTTCAAGGAGAAGGTGATGAACTACGACGTACATCCCAAGGAGTGGGTGTTTGAAGGTGACAAACCGGTGATCATCGACTTCTATGCCACCTGGTGCGGTCCTTGCAAGGCTACAGCGCCAATCGTGGCAGACATCGCCAAGACATACGCCGGAAAGATCGATGTATATAAGGTGGACGTGGATCAGCAGCAAGAGCTTGCCGCCACATTTGGCATCCGCTCCATCCCTACGATCTTCTTCATCCCGAAGCAGGGTGATCCACAGGTGCAGGTGGGGGCCATGAACCGTGCGCAGTTCGACGAGGCCATCAAGGAGATTCTCCTCCCAGAATAATCCTTTGCGCACAATGGAAACAGAATGTATCTGTAGACTCCGGAAGATCTACAAGGCCATCACGGCTTTTGAGACGCAGGTGGAGGCTTCATTGGGCGTGAATATCAACGCGATGATGCTCCTCTGCCTGCTCTCGGAGAAAGAAAATCTATCGGCCGGCGAGATTGCCGACGAGATGGGGCTCACCCGCTCCAACGCCTCGAAGGTCATCGCCTCACTGGAGAAGAGCGGCAGCATCCGTCGCCGCATCTGCAAGGAGGACGGCCGCAGCATGCGCTTCCATCTGACCAGGCAAGGTGAGGAGCTTCTTGAGCACGTCCATTGCGACAGCCTGCAACTGCCAGAAGAGCTCAGGAAGGTGGTTGAGGCGAATGAATAAAAAACAAAAAAGGCTCACTCGAGCAACAGACATCAGCGTCTGTCAGCTCGAGTGAGCCTTTTTTATATTGAGCAAAGCGAAGTGCTTAGCACCCGCCCTTGTGCGTCATGATGTTGAGTACCATGTCGTCTGTGGAGCACATGGCTTCTTTGCCGATGCTGGTGAGGTTGTGGATGCTCTTGTCCACGTCCTCGTCGATGATGCCCTCGGCGGCGGTGACGTGCTCGCCCTCCATGCTCAGCAGAGCGGAGAGCAAGGCTGAGGACACACCGGAACAGATCTTGATCGAGCAACTCGGCTTCGCGCCGTCGCAGATCATGCCCGTGAGGTTGGCGATCATGTTCTTCACCGCATGACAGACACGCGTGAAGTCCCCACCCATCAGGTAGACGATGCCACAGCTCGAACCGATGCTTGCCACCACACAACCGCAGAGCGCACTGAGCTTGCCAAGGCTCTGCTTGATGTAGATGGCCGTGAGATGCGAGAGCGTCAGCGCACGGATGAGTTCCTCCTCGGTATTTTCGTTCTCCTCGGCATACACGGCGACAGGATTGGTAGCGCAGATGCCCTGGTTGCCCGAACCGGAGTTGGACATCACGGGAATCATGGCGCCACCCATACGGGCGTCACAGGCCAGAGCCGTCTCGGAGATGATATGCGAGAAGATCGTCTTGCCGAAGATGCCATGACTCAAAGGGCGGTCGATGGTCTTACCCAGACAGTGGCCGTAGTTGCCCTTTTTGCTCTCCTCGGCCGCACGGATATTGTAGTCGCGCGTTTGCAGGATGAAGCGGATATCATCGAGCGGTGCTGTGGTGGCAAAGTCCCACACCATGCGCAAGGTCAACTGTACCTCTTCCTCCTCGGCACTGCCGCCAAGGCAAGCCCGCTTGTCCAGGAGTACCTTGCCGCAGGCTTCCTCATAGACGAAATGGGTGTGGCCGCCGGCAATGATCGCCGTTGCCTTGTCGCCGTCAGCCTCGCAGGTCACCTCGATATAGAGTTTCTCGGTGATATTCTCTTTGAGATTGATGTCGATATGATCGCCCTCGATATATTTCTTTCCCTCCTCGAGGATGTCGGGCGTCAGGTCGCGCAGCACCTCCAACTGGTATTTGCTTTTTCCGCAGAGCGCACCGAGCGCAATGGCAATGGGCAGTCCGATCATCCCCGTACCGGGAATGCCTACTCCCATCGCGTTTTTCAGCATGTTGGCACTCAGCAGCACCGAGATATGAGACGGACGCTTGCCCAAGTCCTCCGTGGCTCTTGCGGTACAGAGGGCCACGGCCATTGGCTCTGTACAGCCAATGGCGGGGACAACCTCTTTTTTTATGAGAGAGATAATGGAATGATTGAGTTCACTATTGTTATTCATAGTAGATAGGTATCAATTTGCTGAAGAATACTGTAGCCCCGAAGGGCCACAGGTTTATTTTCCGGCTTTGTAGTTGTCAAGGCCCTTCTGCAGGAAGTCGAGATAGGCGGGCACATCCTCTTTATAGCTGAACGAGCCACTGAGCGGATTGCCTTCGTTGTCGACCGTGACATAGAAAGGCTGGGCGTTAGCGCCGAACTTATGGCTTTGGAGATAGCTCCACTTGTCGCCGACGGTGCGCAGCGTACGGTGCTGTCCGTTGTCGTTGACCTCGATAGGCTTTGGCAATGGCGTCTTGTCATCGACATAGAGCGAGATAAGCACATAGTCTTTCTCGAGCTTGTCAGCCACTTGGGGATCTGTCCAGACCGAGGCCTCCATCTTACGGCAGTTGACGCAGCCATAGCCTGTGAAGTCGAGCATCACTGGCTTGCCCAAGGCTTTGGCAGCCGCCATACCTTCCTCATAGTTCTTGTATTTAGCCTCGACGGTCTTCGTGTTAAGGTTGAAGTCCTGTGTGTTCATAGGAGGAGCGAAAGCCGAGACTGCTTTGCAGGGAGCACCCCACAGGCCCGGCAGCATGTAGACGGCGAAGGCGATGGAGCACAAGCCAAGCATCACGGCAGGGACAGGCATGGGACGGTTGAGCTCGCCACCGATTTCGTCGCTGCGGAATTTCAGCCAGCCGACCAGATAGCAGCCCAAAGCCAGGAAGATGACAATCCAAAGAGAGAGGAACACCTCTCGGTCGAGGATGTGCCAACCATAGGCCAAATCAGCCACGCTGAGGAACTTCAGCGAGAAGGCAAGCTCGACGAAGCCGAGCACCACCTTGATCTGATTCATCCAAGAACCGCTCTTCGGACTCTTCTTCATCAGTGTCGGGAACATGGCAAAGAGCGAGAACGGGATGGCCAAAGCCAAGGCGAAGCCAAACATGCCCACGGCGGGACCGACCCAGTTGCCCGATGTCACGGTCTCAACCAGCAGCAGGCCGATGATCGGGGCAGTGCAGGAGAAGCTGACGAGCACAAGGGTGAACGCCATGAGGAAGATAGAGAGCAGACCCGTCGTCTTGCTGGCTTTGGAGTCTACGCTGTTGGCCCAGCTGTCCGGCAACTTGATCTCAAACCAGCCAAAGAAGCTCACGGCAAAGATCACCAGCAAGAGGAACAGGAAGATATTGAAGACAGCATTGGTAGAAAGCGCGTTGAGCGTGTTGGGACCGAAGATCGCCGTCACGCCAATACCGAGGGCGAGATAGATGACCACAATGGAGATGCCATAGGTGACGGCGTCGCGGATACCTTTCTTCTTGTCGTCTTTGGAACGTTTCAAGAAGAAGCTGACCGTCATCGGGATGATGGGCCAGATGCAGGGCATGACGAGGGCGAGCAGTCCGCCCACGAGTCCCATGAGGAATATATATAATAAGGAGTGGTTGGCAATGTCGCCCGTACCACCGAACTGCTGGAGTTGCTTGATCACCGGACGCCAGAGCATGTCCTTATCAGCACTGGAGAGTGAGGCACTGGCAGCGGCAGCAGCCTGTGCGGCAGAGTCGGCTTGTAGTTTGGCAAGCGAGTCGACTCTGAGTTGCTCCAAGGCTGCGGCAGCCTCGGGATCGCCTTCCTGAGCCTTGAGCATCAAAGCCTGCTCCTGAGCAGACATGGGGGCACCGGGCTGAGCACCGGCGGCTGTGGCAGAAGCGGCGGCAGTCTTCGCGGCAGCAACGTCGACGGCAGGACTCTTGCCCGACTGCTTAATGTTTACATCAGTGGGCGGCAGGCAGTTCTGGTCGTTGCAAGCACCATAGGTCAGATAAGCGTCGATGGAGTAAGTAGGCTTGGTGAACTTGATCTTCTGCACGAACTGCACGCTATTCTCGAAGTAGCGCAGCTTCATGTCGAAGAGCTTGTCGAAAGAGGAAATCTCGTGTCCCACAGCCTTCAACTTGCCGACAAGCTGCACGCCGTCGAGCTTGTTGACATTAAAAGTGGCGGAGATAGGACCGTCAGCACCGAGTCCGGTGGAATAAACGTGCCATCCGCTCTCGATTCTTCCGGAGAACACAATCTCAGCCTCAGCCGATCCGTTGGTCTTCAAATGGGAAGAGAACTTCACGGGGTTGAGCATTTGTGCGTTGGCCAGCAGGGTAAAGACCAGCAGCAAGGCCAGTGTCATTGCTTTTTTCATTTGTAGTTTCCTAATACGATGAATATTTTCTAAATGTTCTATCTTCAATACGCTTTCATTGACATTATGGTTACTGGGCGCAAAATTTATTGAGGGTTTTTAACAATTCCACCGACTGTTTTCCCCGAAACGGATTAATATTCGACTTTATCCTTGCTGTTCCGCCACAGCTCAAACGCCTTGATCGCTTCCTGCGGCAACAGGCGCTCCATGGCTTTATCGCGGTCTTCGGGACGCAGCGCGATCTCGTGATAGATGAAGTCGTCGTCGAAGCCAATGTCAGCAGCGTCCTTGCGTGTGTTGGCATAATAGATCTTGTCGAGATGGGCCCAGTAGATGGCACCAAGACACATCGGACAGGGCTCGCACGAACAATAGATCTCACAACCTTGGAGATCAAAGGTCTGAAGCTTACTGCACGCGATGCGTATGGCGTTGACCTCGGCGTGCGCCGTCGGGTCATGGTCTTTGGTAACACTGTTGCTGGCCTCGGCGATGATCTCGCCGTCACGCGCAATGACAGCGCCAAAGGGTCCGCCACCATGCCGTATGCTGTCTATGCTCAGCGCAATGGCTTCATGCATCAATTCTTCTTTCGTCATTGTAATGTATAATGTATAGTGTATAAAGAATAATGTATAAATAAATGTCTGTCTCTTCCCCCCTTTCTGCATCTTCTTCTCCCATTCTGCTCCTTCTTCTCCCTTCTAATCATTTTTCCCTTCTTCCTTTTGGGGGGAACAAGGGTGGGCTCATTCCCTCCCCCTGGGGGGAGGGTTAGGGAGAGGGCTTTGGGGGCTTCAGGGAGAGGACCCTTGATCTATTTCTTCTTATTGAGCTTCATCAGCCTGTCATATTCCTTTTTGGTGATGCGCATGAACGAGCCATGCTGGGGAGCGGTGACACCCTCGATGTCGACGGGATCGTGGAAGTTGCGCAGATGGCTGTCGGCTTTGCAGATGCGATAGTGCTTGGGCTGGTCGCTGTATTGGATGTAGGCCACGCGCCACGTACTGTCGCCGATAAGTTGGAAAGCCGAAGAGCCCTCGCAGTTCTTGCGGCCTTCAAAGCTCACGTAGTCGTCGTCAACGGGTTCGCCCCAGCCGTAGGTGAGGTGATCTGACGTTGCTGTATAGATGCCGGGCTTGCCGCCTTCCTTCTTGATGAGCATGTGGTACTTGCCGTCGCTAAGCAGGTTGATGTCGCAGTCGATGGTGGCATAGCCCCAGTCAAAGAGCAGGCGCGGCGTGGTGATTCGCTGAAAGTCCTTGTCGGCATAGCTGTAGTACATACGGTCGTATTTCTCCTCAGGACGATTGAGCATAGAGTAATAGACCATATAGCCGCCCTTGTCGCCGTTGGGCCACACATAGTTAGGGTCCCAAAAGATCTGTGGTGCCCACACGCGGTTGATGGCGGACCAGTCTTTATACGGTGAAGGAGCTGTGGCACCATCGCAGAAGATGCTCAACCCCTTGCGGAAGTCAAAGGTCACGGAAGTCCAATGGATGAGATCCTTACTCTTGAGCAGGTCGATTCCATAGTTGTCCCATTTATGGCTCTTGGCCACACACATGTCGGTAGTGACCATGAGATAGCCTTTGCCGTTGTAAGCACGGGTGATATAGGCATCGCGCGTACCTCCCTCTATGCGGGCGTGCTCCTTGGGATCAAAGATGGCATTGCCGCCGAGGATGTCGGTATAGTGATATCCGTCGCGGCTCACTGCATAAGCAGTGTACTCTCCCCGGTCGCTCATGTGACAATAGAGATAGCCGTAGTCGCCTTTCTGCAGGTTCTGTGCCGATGAGGTCATGGCCATGGACGCCATGACAAAAGTAAGAAGCAGGTTCTTCATGGTGTGGATTCGATGATTAGTTATATTTTATCCTATGATCTGTATTATCTTTGCAAATGTAGTGAATATTTTTGAAACACCGTCCAATAATGATGCAAAGATGGAGAAAATTAGCTAATTTAGCCGTGCCAATCAATAAAGCTTGACTTCGTACATTTTCAAGACTAACTATATATGACAGACATGGACAACAAACGCTATGGACATTTCGATGACGCGCATCGCGAATATGTCATCACTGATCCGCAGACACCGTGGCCGTGGATCAACTATCTGGGCAACGAGGACTTCTTCTCGCTCATCTCCAATACTGCCGGAGGCTACTCGTTCTACAAGGACGCGAAGTTCCGCCGCATCACACGCTACCGCTACAACGACGTGCCGATGGACAACAACGGCCGCTATTTCTATATCAAGGACGGTGACACAGTGTGGAACCCGGGATGGAAACCTTGCCGCACGCCTCTCGACAGCTATGAATGCCGCCACGGCATGAACTACACACGCATCACGGGCAGCAAACTCGGTGTGGTGGCCAGCGTGCTTTTCTTTGTGCCGCTTCACACCGCCGCTGAGGTGCAAATGCTGTCGCTGGAGAATGACAGCAACGAAGTTAAGCGCCTGAAGATCTTCTCCTTTGAGGAGTGGTGCTTGTGGAACGCTGCCACTGACATGGAGAATTTCCAGCGCAACTTCTCTACCGGCGAGGTAGAGATAGAGCAGCAGACTTCGACGATCTACCATAAGACGGAATACCGCGAAAGACGCAATCACTATGCTTTCTACCATGTCAACACACCCATCCAAGGCTTCGACACCGACCGCGAGAGCTTCGTGGGACTATACAACGAATACTCGGCACCGCAGGTGGTCGTGGAGGGAAAGCCGCGCAACAGCGTCGCACACGGATGGAGTCCCGTCGCCAGCCACTATATCGAGGTAGAGTTGAAGCCGGGCGAGAAGCGTGACCTCATCTTCCTGCTGGGTTATGTCGAGAACGAGCAGGACAAGAAATGGGAATGCAAAAAGGTCATCAACAAGGAGAAAGCCCATGCGCTCATGGACCGTTTCGCCACACGCGGGCAGGTCGACAAGGCGTTTGCTGAGCTGAAAGCCTATTGGGATCAGTTGCTCGACATCTTTGTGGTCGACAGCGGCAACGACAAGCTCGACCGGATGGTCAACATCTGGAACCAGTATCAGTGCATGGTCACGTTCTGCATGAGTCGTTCTGCATCATTCTTCGAGAGTGGTATCGGCCGTGGCATGGGCTTCCGAGACTCCAACCAGGACCTCGTGGGCTTCGTACATCAGATTCCAGAGCGTGCCCGTCAACGCATTATCGACATTGCCTCAACGCAGTTCCCCGACGGCGGATGCTATCACCAATACCAGCCGCTCACCAAGCGCGGCAACAACGACATCGGCGGCGGATTCAATGATGACCCTTGCTGGCTCATCTTCGGTACTGTGGCTTACATCAAAGAAACGGGAGACTTCTCGATTCTCGACGAGCCTGTGCCCTTCGACAACGTGCCGGGATCTGAGGTCTCGCTCTTGGAACATCTTAAGGTTTCATTCAATCATGTCATCAATAATCTCGGTCCTCACCGTCTGCCACTCATCGGACGCGCCGACTGGAACGACTGTCTCAACCTCAACTGCTTCTCATGGAACCCCGACGAGAGCTTCCAAACGACGGAGAACAAGAGCGAAGGATCCAAGGCTGAGAGTCTGATGATCGCTGGACTCTTCGTTGTCACGGGTCGTGACTACGTCTCTCTCTGCCGTCATCTCGGTCACAACAACGAAGCCGACCGCGCACAGAAGGCTGTAGACGACATGGTAGAGGCTGTGGAGAAACATGGATGGGACGGAAAATGGTACTTGCGCGCCTACGACTATTTCGGTCATAAGATTGGCTCCGACGAGAACGAAGAGGGTAAGATCTTTATTGAGAGCCAGGGATGGTGCACCATGGCTGCCATCGGCAAGGAGAAAGGCTATCCCGAGATGGCACTTGACTCAGTGAAGGAACGCATGGAGTGTGAGCATGGCATCGTGCTCAACAACCCTGCCTTCACCACCTATCACGTGGAGATGGGCGAGATTTCGTCCTACCCCGAAGGCTATAAGGAAAATGCCGGCATCTTCTGTCACAACAACCCGTGGGTGATCATTGGCGAGACGGTAGCCGGACGCGGCGACGATGCATGGCGCCACTACACCAAGATTCTTCCTTCCTATGTGGAGGAGAAATACCAAACGCTGCACAAGGTGGAGCCGTATGTCAACTGTCAGATGGTGGCCGGTAAGGATGCTGCACGCCCCGGTGAGGGTAAAAACAGTTGGCTCACGGGCACGGCGGCTTGGATGTGGTACACCGTGAGTGAGTACATCCTCGGTATCCAACCCGATTATGAGGGTCTGCGCATCGATCCGTGCCTACCTTCGACAGCAAAGGAATACACGGTGAAACGCCGTTTCCGTGGCGCGCTCTACCATATTCATGTGGTCAATCCCGACGGACATCAGAAGGGCGTGAAGCATATTTCGCTCGACGGCAAGACTGTCAGCGGCAACCTCGTCCCATGGTCTGAGGGTGAGCACCAGGTGGAAGTGGTGATGTAAAACCAGGAAGCAATAACCATCTTCTAAAGAATCCGTACATACTTTTAATCGGTATGTACGGATTCTTTTTTATGTCAAGGAGAGATCTACACTTGCCGGCTGTATATAATATAAAATATTGTTAAAAGCAACAACGCCTTTGTTGATAATAGAGGGATAGAAGCGTTATAGAAACGTAAAGCAACAAAGAGATGGACAGCCAAGCATACATATCCCAAGCCACTACACTACGACAAAAAGCCGTAGAGAGTAGCCGCCGCTATGGGGCTCCAGCGGAGGAGGCTGAGGATATCGCGCAAGAGACGATGATCCGGCTTTGGCAAGTCTGCCCCAAGATCGACACAAGACAAAAAGCTGAAGCCTTGGCGGTCTGCATCGCCCACAACTTAACCATCGACTGGCTACGACGCGAAAAGCACCGAGCTCCCCAAGAAGAGATCCCGACTGAGTCATCCGACAGCCACTGTCAAGCCGACGCTCACTTAGAAGAGCAAGAGACCGACGAATGGTTGCGGAAGCAACTGACAGACTTGCCAAGTACAGAGTACACGGTACTGCACTTACGGCAGGTAGAGGAACTCGATAATCAGGCTATCGCTCAACGTCTGGGTATAGAAGAGCGGTCGGTGGCCACACTACTTTCCAGAGCGCGCCGACGCTTGTTGGAGGAGATAAGAAAAAGGAGGAAACAATCATGAAGACATATACAAAAGCATATATACAGTCGTTGCTCGACAAATATCTCGACGGGCTTACATCGTTGGAAGAAGAACGTCTGCTCGGCGAATATTTCCGCACACAATCCGTTCCACCGGAGTGGGAGGACTACCGCGAGATGTTTGCTTGGTTTGACAATGGCATGAAGGGGGAGTACCTGCAAGACGACAATGGTATCAACAATGCAGAAACAGCTTCTACCTCAATACCACCCAAGCGATCCAAAATGATACGTCTGACCCTACCTTGGCTCGCTGCCGCCTGTTTGGCAGGAGGACTGATATGGGGAATATGGCCGAAGCAACACAGTAGCCAAAGCCTCACGATTACGACAGACAATGCCAGCGGGCAACTAATACGTTCTTCTCTGAAGGAACATGCTGCCCTAAGGACTGAATCTAAGGAAAATGAGCGACCTGCCGTCACACCGGTTACTTCTGATCAGAGGTCTATCCCCCATGTGCTTGCAGCTACACAAAGTTCGACAAAGATGATCACCATTTCTGAAAAAGAAATATCGATTGGTCATCAAGACAGTCTTCTACTCGCTCAAGCACAACACGACGTCGACCAGTGGCAAATAATAAATGACAGCGCCAAAGCTGATCATTCGCTGCTGATGGCCAATTTGCTCGAGACTAAGGCGATGATCGCACAAGCTCACGAGGAAATCGCACAAGCCAAGCGACTGATCGACAGTGAAGATAAACAGCAACATTATTCACCCTATAACATCATAGAACTATGAGAACAATTCATTGCATCGCAGCCTGTCTGTTAGCTATGACACCTCTCTTTGGGCAGGCTCAGGAAAGAATAGAAAAGATGAAGGATTTCATTATGCGCCAAGACGGAGTAGCGACAACCAATGAGACCGAGAAAGATCCTAAGACTCTGGACCTGCGATCGTCGCGGGAGACCTATGGGTTTACTGTGAAAAGAAACTCTCTCATCGTGCAGAATGCCATCATAGCCTTCGACCAAGATGCTGCCAAAGCCTACAGCGTGTTCAAAGGCGATGGAGAATCATTGGCCACTACATACGATGTGGGCGGCATAAACATAGGAAAAGGCTATGACCACTTTGTGCTGGAATGCTTTGCCGATAAGAACAATTCCAACCGACGCTACGCCTATGCATTGGAATGGAACGAGGCTAAAAGAGGCAAGATAACCGGAAAGCTGACAAAGGTGTACGGACAAAGACCCGGCAGCGTGACTGTAACCAACGTCACTACTTCCTTGCCATCAATGTCAGATTATCAGTCTGTCGGTAAGGCGGTAAAGAACCACATAGTGACAGACGGCACGCTCTCCAATGAGCAAATCGACTCTATCATCAACTCGGTGATACGACGACTCAACAAAAAAGGCTACAAAGATATCGCATCCATGCTTCAACAGGAGTGGCAGACTGCTGAACAATCCGAAAAGAACGATGCAAGCGCCGTTCAGACGATTGTCTATGACAAAGAGAAAAACTTCATGAAAAGATATCGCAACGGTCAAGTACTCATCATTGACGGAGCGGGAAACATCGTCTTCACTGGTCTGAAAGGCAAGCTCGTCATGGACGCTGCGGGAAACATCGTCGCGACAAACTATTCAGGAAAGACCGTCGTCATAAGCAACGACTGAACCTTGCCTTATGAGTTATCCTCACAACGGATTAATATCTCTCTTTAATTAAGAATACGATAATGTTATGTAAAAGGGGCGGCTCCGTGATGGAGCCGCCCCTTTATGGTTTTACTATGGATAATCATCTTATTGCATGACGCCTATCCAGCGCAGGATGTCGTTGAGATTGGCCACCACCATGAGGATAACCAGAATGGTGATACCGGTGTACTCGGCGTAGATCATGAACTTATCTGAAGGCTTGCGACGAGCAATGATCTCGTAAAGAAGGAAGAGCACGTGGCCACCATCGAGGGCGGGGATGGGCAGAATGTTCATGAAAGCAAGGATGATGCTCAGGAAAGCGGTCATCTTCCAGAACATAAACCAGTCCCACTGACTGGGGAAGAGGCTGCCGATGGAGCCAAAACCGCCCAAACTCTTCGCGCCGTCAGCCGTGAAGACATACTGCATGTCGCTGACATAACCAGCCAACACATCCCAGCCATACTTGCATCCGGCGGGGAAGCTCTCCAGGAAGCTGTAGCTCTTATGCGTCATCTCCTTTTCATAGAGCTGATAGATGCTCGGTACAGCAAAGCCAACCTTCAAGTCAGCAGTGAGCGTAGTGGCGAGCGTATCCTGCTTACCATTTGCGGCGCGGCTCACCACAAGCGTCACCTTGCGAAGGCGCAGGCTGTCGGCAGCACTCTTTGCAGCCGTGAGCTGATCGTTGACACGGCTGATCTCATCGGTAAACTCATTGTAGGAGTCAACAGCCTTACCATTCAACGCCAATATCTTGTCGCCCTTCTTCAGACCTATCTTCCAAGCCGGTGTCTCTATAGAGTCTTTGCTGCCCTCTGCCACAGGCAGACGCTGCAGCACAGTATCAACGACAGCAGGAGTAAACGGAGCCACGAAACGAGGCGTAGACTTCAACATACCCAACAAATTGATGTGCCCGGGCAGAGAGATGCGCATCTTCTTGCCGCCACGAATGATGTCGGCATAGTGAGCTTCGGAAAGGTCACGGTAGACATCAACATTGAAGTCCTTGAACGGACGCTTGTCGGTACCCACCAGGATATCATGGTCGCGGAAACCAAGCTGTTTGGCTTCTGTATTGAACTTCATGCCCTGGCTCATATCAGCCACGCGTACATAACTTTCGCCCCAGTGAAACATGATCATGGAGTAGATGAACAGAGCCAACACAAAGTTCACCGTCACACCAGCCACCATGATGATAAGCCGTTGCCACGCCGGTTTGGTGCGGAACTCCCACGGCTGCGGGTCACGCTTCATTTGGTCGGTGTCCATGCTCTCGTCGATCATACCGGCTATCTTGCAATAGCCGCCGAGCGGCAACCAACCCATGCCGTACTCCGTCTCGCTGTTCTTAGGCTTGAAACTAAAGAGCTTGCCGCTCCACTTGCCGATGGAGACGTCGAAGAAAATAAAGAACTTCTCCACCCTGACTCCAAAGAGCTTGGAAGCCAGCGCATGTCCGCCCTCGTGAAGCAATACCAACAACGAGATGGACAGAATGAACTGGAGAAGCTTAATCAGAAAGATTTCCATTTATAACTTATAAATTACTAATTGCGAATTACTTGCTATGGCCTTGCCCAGCATATAGCTTGCCGAGCCTCGGTCTGTTTCCATGCTTGCCTCTGCTTGTCAGCACCGAGTTATCCGTTCGGTTTGCCGCTGTTATGCAGCGGCCCAGCCTCTTGCGCGGCCCGCTCGTTCGGTTTGCCGCTGTTGTGCTGCGCCCGATGGTGCAACGCCCTGCTCTACAGTGAGCCCTCCACACATTGTCTTGCAATCTCCCTTGCCTCCTTATCTGTTTGCAGATATATGTCGAGGTCTGGGTTTTTGTCAAAGGTAGCCTGCTCCATGGTCTTGCGGATAACCTCTGCCATGCCGAGGAATGAGCAGCGTCCTTGTCGGAACGCAGCGTTGGCCACCTCATTGGCAGCATTGAGGATGCACGGCATGTTGCCACCCTGATGGATAGCCTCGTACGCAAGTGCCAGACACTCAAACTTCTTTGTGTCAGGCTCAAAGAACTCCAGCTTCTGTGCCTTGAACAGATCGAGTCGCTCACCATTGAGAGGCAGGCGTTCGGGGAAGGAGAAAGCATACTGGATGGGCAGACGCATGTCGGGAACGCCAAGCTGAGCCTTCACGGCACCATCCATGAACTGCACACCACTGTGCACGATGCTCTGCGGATGGATCAGCACTTGTATCTTGTCGGCAGGAACGCCAAAGAGCCACTTTGCTTCCATCACCTCAAAACCCTTGTTCATCAGTGATGCCGAGTCAATGGTGATCTTTGCGCCCATGTCCCACGTGGGATGCTTGAGGGCGTCGGCAGCGGTGACATGCTCCAACTGCTCATGCGTGTAAAGACGGAAAGGGCCACCGCTGCAAGTGAGCAAGATCTTGTCTACCTCGTTTCTGTCCTCTCCTACCAGGCACTGGAAGATGGCACTGTGCTCAGAGTCGACCGGCAGCAGGCTTACATGGTACTGAGCCACCAAGTCAAGGATCAGTTCGCCAGCGACTACAAGTGTTTCTTTGTTGGCCAGACATATCTTCTTTCCGGCTTTGATGGCATTGATCGTGGGTACCAGTCCCGCAAAGCCCACCATGGAAGCCAACACAGTATCGATCGGTCCGGCCTCCACGATTTCCTCCAAGGCCTTCTTTCCCGCATAGACTTTGATGTCGGGACGATCGGAAAGCGCGGCCTGGAATTCCTCGTAGCGATTCTCATTGGCGATGACCACAGCGGCAGGATTAAACTGCCGGGCTTGTGCGGCCAGCTTCTCCACACTGTTGTTCGCCGTGAGGCAATAGACCTCATAGCGGTCGGGGTGCTGGGCGATGACGTCAAGAGCCTGTGTGCCGATGCTGCCCGTAGAGCCGAGTATGCAAATCGACTGCTTGCGCGGCTGCTGATCATCGTGAAGAGTTACGTATTTTGTCATTTCTATCTTTAAGTGCTATATATATAATAAGGTGTAGCCGTTGCAGCCTCAGCGACAACAACTACAATTCAAGCAGTCCGTCGGGAATGTCCAAGACGATCTGACGGCCTGCAATGTCTACATCGACGACTAGTTCTTCCGAAGCAGGAATAAGCACGTCCGTGCCGTCTTCCCGCTCCACTTCCAACAGCGTGTTGACCGTGGAGACGTCGACACCGGCCACACGGCCTACTACACGATCGTCGTGCTGATGGTCAAGAACCTCAAATCCCTGTAGCTGCTGCCACGACACTTCTGTCGACTCACCATTGTCGGCAAGACTGTGAGGGAAGTACACATCACAGCCCGTCAATTCACGTGCCTGTTGCTCACTGTCGATGTCTTCCAGTTTCATCAGTACTACGTCATCAGATCGGAAGCGATATTCCTCGATGAAAAACGGTACCAAGATGCCGTCGACATCAAGCACAAGATAATCAGCGTCGACACGGTCAAAGACATCGTCGTCGCACTGCATGCTTACCTCACCCTTCACGCCATGGGGCTTCCCCATGCGTCCGATCTTGAAAACATCCTCGCGTCGTATCATGGTCTTGCATTCATAGCGTTAATCGTCCACTCGCTCGATATGCGCGCCCAATTCATTGAGTCGTATGTCGATATTCTCATAACCGCGGTCGATCTGCTGAATGTTATCGATGCGGCTGGTGCCATTAGCACTCATGGCCGCGATCAGCAGAGCAATACCAGCCCGGATGTCGGGACTCGTCATACGGCCGGCACGCAGACGGATGCGATGATCCTGCCCGATGACCACTGCACGGTGCGGATCACAGAGGATGATCTGCGCGCCCATATCGATGAGTTTATCGACAAAGAACAGACGGCTCTCGAACATCTTCTGATGGATGAGCACAGAGCCTCGCGCCTGTGTAGCCACGACAAGGAGCACAGACAGCAAGTCGGGCGTGAGGCCAGGCCATGGAGCGTCGGCCAAAGTCATAATCGTACCGTCGATAAACGACTGCACCTCGTAGTGGCTGTGGTGTGGAATGACAAGGTCATCGCCCTCTTCCTTCACTTTCACGCCCAAGCGACGGAAGGCATCTGGGATAATGCCAAGGTTGCGCAGTGACACATCCTTGATGCGAATGCCGTCACCAACCATTGCCGCCATACCGATGAACGACCCGACCTCGATCATGTCGGGTAGCACACGGTGCTCAGCACCATGCAGTTGGGATACTCCGACAATAGTGATCAGATTGCTACCGATGCCACTGATGTTGGCTCCCATGACGTTGAGCAGGTGACAAAGCTGTTGGATATAAGGCTCACAGGCAGCGTTATAGATTGTCGTCGTGCCTTTGGCCAGCACAGCAGCCATGATGATGTTGGCCGTGCCGGTCACACTGGCTTCGTCAAGAAGCATGTAGGTGCCCTTGAGATGTTGGGCACGTATCTGAAAGACGCTGCAATCCTCACTGTGCTCGAGCTTGGCGCCGAGTTTCTTGAATCCAAGGAAGTGTGTATCTAAACGGCGTCTGCCGATCTTGTCGCCGCCAGGCTTAGCGACCGTGGCTTTGCCAAAGCGTCCAAGCAACGGACCAAACATCAGCACAGAACCGCGCAGTGCCGAGCACTTCTTCACAAACTCCAGACTGTCGAGATAATCGAGATTGAGCTCATCGGCCTGAAACGTATAGTCGCCGGGCGCATTGGCAGTCACCTTCACCCCGATGTCTTTGAGCAGTCTGATGAGATTGTTGACATCGAGAATATTGGGCACATTACTGATCCGCACCTTGTCGCTCGTGAGCAGCGTAGCGCAAATCACCTCCAAAGCTTCGTTCTTGGCTCCCTGTGGCGTGATGGTTCCACTCAGGGCATGACCGCCTTCGATAATGAATGATGCCATAAGCAGTATTACTTTCTTTTGCGTTTTTTGGAAGGAGTAGCTTGCTGGCGCTCGCGCGTGTTGATCTTCTCAAACTTAAACGTATCCAAGTCCAGCTGTATCTTTCCGTCGGTATAGCGTGCTAAATCATCAGCGACCTTTTCGTCATCGCTGTAGCCGTGACTCCACTGTACAAGGTCACGCTTCATCTGATTGGCAGTCAGAGCCACGAGCTGATCACGCTCTGGCCCCGGCTCCATCATCTTCAGCTGGTCAAAGAGCTCAAAGACCATTGAGCCATAGTGGCGCACGGGGATCCGCGACATCGGATAAGGCACCGGCTGAGGCTTGTCAAGGATCACCTTGGCTCCGCTGACATCGTATGGCCAGTCGATATCCAACTTGAAATCGGTCATCAGTGCCAGATGGTCCCAAAGCTTCTGCTTATAGTCAGCACTTTCGCGTACTTGTGGGAACATCCGTTCCATCGTAGCGACAATCGTATACGCACAGCGCAACCGCTCGGCCTTGGTCTTCAGTCCGATGGCATAATCTGCCATGTTCTGCACTTCACGGCCATATTCCGGCAAGACGAGTTTCTCGCGTTGGGTGTTATAATCCAATCCTTTAATATTCATGTGTGGTAACGTATGGCTTTGCGCCATTATATTTTGTGGAGTAGTAAAAGATCTGCTTACAGAAGTTTACGTGGCAGCTTAGCCACAAAATTCTTGAGATAGAACGGCACGAAATAGGCAACATCCTCAAAGTGTTCCTGAGCCATGCGCTTTTCTGCCAGCGGCAGCATGTTCTTGGCAATTGGTTCGATGCCTTCGATGAAGTGTGCATTGGGATGATTGATGGCATCCTTGCATTTCAGCGCACCATTACCGAAGAAGTAGACGGGATGCTCGTCAAGAAATGCTTTGTAAGTATCGCCATCCACCACGTCAGCATGGATCGGACGCACTTCATGGAGCGAACGGTCGAAGAGCTGTGCATAGACTTCCATGCGGCGTGCATCAAGCATCGGGCAAAGCAATGCATTCTCTTCTTTCACCATTTCCTGCAACAACACCGGCACGCAGAGCAACTCCAGCGTCGGCACGCCGATGAGTTTCAGTCCACGTCCATAGCAAATACCTTTGGCCATCGACACGCCAATGCGCAGACCGGTGTAAGAGCCCGGACCACAACTCACGGCGACAGCATCCAAGGGGATGGCATGGTTATCGGTGAAAGAAAGAGCCTCGTCCACAAACGAGCCCAAACGCTCGGCATGATTGGGACCGCTGTGGTCTTCTTTCTCAAAAAAGCAGCTTCCGTCTTGCGTGACGGCTACGGAGCACACATTCGTGCTCGTTTCTATATTCAGTATGCAAGACATAATCTAAAACTTACTATATTCACTTGTGCTTATTTTATCAAGTATGTCTAATTTCACTTGTGCTTATTTTATCAAGTATGTCTAATCTGTGCAAAGATAGCTAATTTGTAGCACTTAGAGAGTATTCAACCCGCTTTTTTAAGAAAATAAAGGAAATAGTCGCCCAGCAAGTGCTTTTCTCCCTGATTTTTTGTATATTTGCACGAACTAAATTATTTCAAGTCGTTATGATACAGTCAATGACAGGCTATGGCCGCGCCACAGTGACCTTTCAAGCCAAGAAGATACACATTGAGGTAAAGTCGCTCAACAGCAAGGCGCTCGACCTTTCCACACGCATTGCGCCCGTATACCGTGAAAAGGAAATGGAAATCAGGCAAATGATTGCCAAAGCACTCGTCCGTGGCAAGGTGGACTTCTCTGTGTGGATTGAGAAAGACGACACACAGGCCAGTATGCCCATCAACACAGCTATCGTGGAGTCTTATTATAAGCAGATCAAAGCAGTATCTGCCAAGACGGGTATTCCCGAACCGCAGAACTGGTACGACGTACTGTTGCGCCTGCCCGACACACTCGGCAAGCCCGAGGAAGAAGAAGTCAGCGAGGAGGAGTGGACTGCCGTACGCACCGGCATAGAAAACGCCATCGCCGACCTACAGGCTTTCCGCCGTCAGGAAGGTGCCGCACTGGAAAAGAAGTTCCACGAGAAGGTCGACAACATCGAAGCACTACTGAAGTCGATCGAGCCCTACGAGAAAAGCCGCGTGCCAAAGATCAAAGAGGCTATCGTCAAAGGACTGGAGCAAATCCCAGAAGTGGACTACGACAAAAACCGCTTGGAGCAGGAACTGATTTACTACATCGAAAAGCTGGATATCAGCGAAGAGAAACAGCGACTGACCAACCACCTGAAATACTTCCGCGAGACGCTCGACGAGGATAAACCCAACGGCAAAAAACTGGGCTTCATCGCACAGGAGATGGGACGCGAAATCAACACCACCGGCTCCAAAAGCAATCAGGCTGAGATGCAGAACATCGTGGTAAAGATGAAAGACGAGCTTGAGCAGATCAAGGAGCAAGTGCTCAACGCATTGTAAAGAGCAGCCTTACTCCCAGCTCCTTCAAGCCTCACCCCCCGCCCCTCCCCAAGAGGGAGGGGAGTGATATGCTCCAAGAGTCGTAGTGAAGCAAGGCTACTGGTTCGCAAAACAGCTGGCTCCCGCCCGGTTCTGCCGGTTTACGCTTGGTTCTGCTGTTTATCGCTTGGTTCTGTTTGACGCTGCTCAGCAGCGTCCTCCTAACTTGTTCCTCATTCATCGATTCATCCTTCAACATTCATCATTGTACAATGGGTAAACTCATCATATTCTCCGCACCATCAGGCAGTGGCAAAAGCACCATCGTGAGCTGGCTGATGAAAGAACATCCGGAACTAAAGCTGGCCTTCTCCATCAGCTGCACAAGCCGTGCGCCACGTGGCACAGAGCGCAATGGTGTGGAATATTTCTTCCTCACCGCCGACGAATTCAAGAAAAAGATACAGGCCGGCGAGTTTCTTGAATACGAAGAGGTCTACACCGACCGCTTCTATGGCACGTTGAAGTCGCAGGTGGAAACGCAGACGGCAAGAGGTGAAAACGTCGTTTTCGACGTTGACGTGAAAGGCGGCTGCAACATCAAGCGGCAATACGGCGACCGTGCCCTGAGTCTGTTTATTCAACCGCCTTCGATCGACGAACTGCGCAACCGGCTCGTCCACCGCGCCACCGATGCGCCGGAAGTCATCGAGCAACGACTGGCCAAAGCATCCTATGAGCTGACCTTTGCGCCTCAGTTCGACCACGTGGTTGTCAACGACAATCTTTCGAAAGCCGAAGAGGAGACCTACCGGCTTGTCAAAGAATTCCTTGAAAAATAAACGCTCTCGCTTATGGCTCGCATCGGCATCTTCGGCGGCAGCTTCAATCCCATTCATGTAGGGCACATCGCCTTGGCGCGCCAGCTCCTCGGGTTGGCACGTCTTGACGAGATCCTGTTTGTTGTCTCTCCTCTGAATCCTTTTAAAAAGCAAGCCACAGACTTGATGGACGACAACTATCGGCTGGCCCTCGTGGAGATGGCCTTACAGGAAGAGCCAAAGATGAAAGCCAGCGACGTGGAGTTTCATCTACCCAAACCATCTTACATGTGGCGCACGCTCGAGCATCTGAGCCTGTCGCGCCCTGACGACAAGTTCGTGTTGATCATCGGTGCCGACAACTGGCTGGCCTTTAACCGCTGGGCGCATTACGAAGAAATCCTCAACCACTACGAGCTCGCCGTCTATCCGCGACCGGGCTATCCCGTTGACACAACCTCTCTGCCAGCCAACGTACACGTCTACTCTACCATGCTCTTTCCGGAAAACAGCACAGAGATCAGACGCCGCCTCGCTGCCGGAGTGTCCATTCACGGACTGGTACCCCTAAAGATAGAAGCAGAACTGTATAAGAATAAAACACAATAACCATACAGCTACAGGAATAACCGTCTCGCCTGTCAACCACAATCAGTACACTACATAGATAAGACATCCCTTCCTTATTCTCTGTCAAAGTCTATTTTCCACTCAAAGGTAACGCTTTTGCCGCTACGGGGATGGCGAAAGGTAAGTTGCTCGGCGTGCAGACACAACCGGCGGCCACGTTGCCCGTAGAGCTCATCTCCCACAATCGGATTGTTCAAACCATCGGGATGCGCACAGTGTACCCGTAACTGATGAGTACGACCTGTCTGAGGATAGAGTGCCACATGCCGGTCGTCGAGCTTCTGGTAATAGGTTGTCGCCGTCTTGCCATGGAGCTTATCAACCATTTGTCGCGGACGGTCATCGAGATCCGGCCGAAGCGGCAGCGACAAAACACCGTCTTCCGTCTTCATCTCATGGCACAACCGCGCCACATAGCGCTTTTTCACCTCGTGGCGCAAGAACTGGTCTTGCAGATTGTGATAAGCCGCCCATGTCTTTGCGATCACCATCAGTCCACTCGTCGCCATGTCGAGCCGATGGACGATCAGCGGTCCCTCGGCTTCCGGACAATGGGCTTTCATCAGACTATACACGCTCTCCCGCAGGCTCTTCCCTGGCACAGAGAGCATACCCGCGGGCTTACACACCACACAGATATCGGCATCCTCATAGATGACGGGCAACTCTTGGTGACGCTCATCGTCAAGAGGATTCGGTGCCACATCCATACCCTTCAACATCCACCACAGCAGTGGTTTGCACTTGCCGTTGCAAGCCGGATAGCACTGAAGATGGTACCTTACCTCTTCCTTCGGACTTTCGCCCCACCAAAACATCGCCATGCTCAGCGGCTGCATCCCATGTTCAAAGGCATATTGCAGCAACTTCGGTTCGCAGCATTCGCCGCTGCCTGCCGGAGCCACCATCTTTCGCCCTTGCCGTTGACCGTAATCACGAAAGATCTCCTCAATGTCCTTCACCTCTCCGCATGCGTTGCGCAGGCGGAACTGACGGAAGAGCCACGACTGCAAGTTGTCGCTCTTTTGTCGACGTTGCTGACGAAGACGACGGAGCGTATCTTCCAACTCGTCGACCGTACGCAATGCCTGCTCCACCTGAGCTCGGTAATCTTTCCGCAAGCGGTGGAGCTCAGCGTTCTCGAATTGCCGCCGCCGGATATATGCTTCCTGGCTCTCCCCCACCCTCGCCCCACTGGGATGATTGGTTTTGAAGTCCGTGATCGCTTTTTCTTGCTGTGCTTGTATCGTTTCCAACTGCTGATGCGCTTCGTGCAAAGCCTGCCCTTGCTCCATGTCGCAGATGCGCTTATTGATGTCGGAGATCTCGGCCTCGTGCGTCTTGAAATATCCGTTGGGCTGGAGATAGTCATAGACTGCCGGCACGAAGTCGGGCCAGTCGCTGCGTCCGGCAATCTGTCCGCTGTAACCGGCTATGTATCCCAGTCCACCGTCTTGCCGTACGATTACCACGCCAAACATCTTGCCTTTGGCTATCTCCGCCTGAAAGCTGGCATCCACCGCTCCCTCTGCAAAGATCTGCTCTTTGTCGCCACGCAGATAAGCCGCCAATTGCGTGATTGCCAACTGGCAAAGCGCATCCGGCTCGTAGTAGAACGGATTGTTCAACCTGACCGGTGGCTGCACGGATGTATCAAGCGGATGGAATATCATAGTTTCTTGGAAGAGTGTCGAAAACGAGAGAAAGGAAAGAGAAAAAACTGAGCCGACCTATAAGGCCGGCTTGTCTGCTAAGTGTGTAAGATGTCCATCGAAAAGACGCTGCGGGAAGGGGATCAGAGCGAAAACCGTCTCTTCATCTCTTCGTAAAGCGGCAGGGCCACGGCCTTAGCGTCGGGATGAGGAGCACCCGTAGTGCCTAAAGCACGCAAATCGAAGAAATGTTTCCAGTCTGAAAGGAAAGCCGTATGAACCAACTCCGTGTTGGTATCCAGCGGCAACACCACGCGAGCTTCCTGAGGCTTACGTCCCAAAGCGGTCAGATTGAGGTAAGCACGCTCGGCAGCTAAGTTGGCGAAGAGCCAGTTATCGGCAGCATCGGCCTCACCCGCAACAACTTTCTTGGTCAAAGCCAGGAAAGCGTCATCGTCGAGACTTACCGTGCCTTCCTCGATCGTCGAAGTCCATGCGCCGTCGGGCAGTTCTTTCACCCATTGCGGCAGGTTGATGGTGATCTCTGCCCCGAATTTCTCCTTTGAGTAATTGCAGTAGCGTGTACTCTGCTCTGCCATGGAGTTGACACGATGACGGTTGAACTCGCGCGTGATAGCTACCTGAGTGGTGAAATGGACCGTGACGCGGCGCTCATGGAGAGCCGTTGGCTCACAGAGTTCCTTGAGGTCGTTCATCCGTCCGTTCTCCACCAGCACACGCAGGTTGGTGGTGACGTAGGCCTTTCCATCCACCATGTTGACATGTGTGAACCGGTTATGGCGATAGAAGTCTGTACGGTCGTCGTGCTCGTCGAGCGTCAGGTAGATAGTGGCGTGCTCCAGCATTGCCGTATGTTTGCTGGCGATCATACGCTCCACAAACGGGCGCGCCGAGTCGGCAGTCTGGTGATTCTCACTTTTGTAACACACTCTGCCACAGCGCTCCACCTGACGGTAAACACCGTCTACTCCGGGTTGCTGCTCCCATATCTCGAAAGAAGGTTGATTGATCTTCATGCTTTTGTCGTTTTGCTTTTAGCTGCAAAGATAAGAAATAATATTGAGACGCATCGGCGTTTTCCGTCTGAAAAATAAAAGTTTTCAGTCGTTGTCTCCCTCGTGCTTGATGTTTCTCGGATGATGCAAGAGGATTTCCTGCCGCAACGACTCGTCGTCCATGTGGGTGTAGATCTC
Organism: Hallella mizrahii; assembly: GCF_009695775.1. Classification (GTDB taxonomy): domain Bacteria; phylum Bacteroidota; class Bacteroidia; order Bacteroidales; family Bacteroidaceae; genus Prevotella; species Prevotella mizrahii. The sequence continues at coordinate 33,260 of NZ_VUNG01000031.1, forward strand.
CGTTGTGCCGAGGTCAGCATGTCCGAGCAGTTCCTGGATGATACGCAGATCGGCCCCGCCCTTAAGCAATGCCGTAGCGAAAGAGTGGCGGAGCGTATGAGGCGAAATGGTCTTCTTGATCCCCGCGGCCTCAGCCTGTCGCTTCACCATGATCAGAATCATCGTACGCGTGAGGTGATGTCCGCGTCGGTTGAGAAAGACATAGTCCTCCTCGCCTGGCTTGATGTTCATCTGTCGCCGATCGTCAAACCACAGCTCCAGCTCATGGATGGCACGTTCTGATATGGGCACCAACCGCTGCTTGCCGCCTTTACCGTTGACACGGATGAAGCCTTGTGTCAGGAAGAGGTCGCTGAGCTTGAGGTTGGTGAGTTCCGAGACACGCAAGCCACAGGAGAAAAACACCTCGATGATGGCGCGGTTGCGGTGCCCTTCATTGCTGGTCAGGTCGATGCTATTCTCCAAAGCATCCACTTCCTCGGTGGAGAGATACTCTGGCAAGTGCTGTGGCAGATGGGGAGACTCCAACAGTTCTGTCGGGTCAACGTCGAGATAGCCGTCCAAGACCAAGTAACGATAGAACGAGCGCACACCGCTGAGGATGCGCGCCTGCGACTTTGCGCTGATGCCATGATCGGAAAGCATCGCCGCGAAGTGCTCCAGATCTTCGAGCTTTACGCTTAGCGGGTCGACTCCTTCTTGCTCTAAGTAGCCCAGCAACCACTCCAGGTCGTGTTTATAGGCCTCAACGGTATTGGGCGAATAGCCCCGTTCCAGTTTCAGATAACGCAGATAATGCTTGGTTAATTCCACTATTGTTTTTTCTCTGTCAGACATTCTTCACGCTATAGTCAGCACAGCACACTCTGCCCCGAACAGTGATCATTCAACACTCTGATAATGGTTAGCCCGTCTCGCACGGGCACGATGACCTTTTCCACTCTTTTGTCGTCGCGCACGTGATCGTTGAATGCCCGGATGCCGAGTGTCTGATGATCGTGGTCATAAGCCGGGTCGATGACGTGTCCGTCCCACAGTGTGTTGTCGGCGAGGATAATTCCTCCGGGATTCATCAGTGGCAGGATCGCCTCGTAGGTTTCCACATAGCGCCGCTTATCACCGTCGACAAACGCCATGTCAAAGGCCACGCCCAACTTGGGAGCCTCCACGCAGGCATCACCGATGCGGAAGTCTATCCACGACGAAACCGCGCTGTCCTCAATCCAAGGGCGGGTGAAGTCTTCCATCTCATCGTTGATCTCAAAGGTGAAGAGCTTACTGCCGTCCACGCCCGCCTCGCGCAGTCCCTCAGCCATACAGATAGCAGAGTAGCCCGAGAACGTGCCGACCTCAAGCACATACTTTGGGCGCTGCATCAGCACGAGCATCTTCAGCAGTCGCCCTTGCAGATGTCCGCTTTGCATACGCCCGTGGATGGTATGGATGTTCGTGGCACGATAGAGCCGGTAGAGGTATTCGTCTTCCGGATCGCTGTGGTTGACGATATAGTCGTCGAGCTGTTGCGTGTCGGTCATGCCTTGTCGCTTTGGTGTGCGAGGATGCCACGGATCGCCAGCTCATAGCTTTGCAGGCCAAAACCACAGATGACACCAAGACAGCCTGCCGAGATCATCGAGTGATGGCGGTACTCTTCACGCTGGTGCACGTTGGAGATATGCACCTCCACCGTGGGGCAGCGCAGCGAGCGGATACAGTCGAGCAGTGCAATACTCGTGTGGGTATAAGCACCGGCGTTGAGTACAATGCCGGCGTAGTCGAAGCCTACCTGTTGCATCTTGTCGATGAGCTCGCCTTCGACGTTGCTTTGGAAATAGTCGATCTGCACGTCGGGAAACAGTGCCTTCAGTGTGGGCAGATAGCTCTCAAACGAGTTCTTGCCGTAGATGCCCGGCTCGCGCACACCGAGCAGGTTGAGGTTGGGTCCGTTGATAATCTGTATCTTTCTCATAGTTTTCACTCTCAATATTGTAAAGCTACTGCAAAGATAGTGAAAACGAGTGGAATACGAAAATAAAGCCCAAGCTTTATGTTTATCAAAGACCAAGCAACTCGAAGAAGATCTCCACACCTGCTACCACTTGCTTATGACAGAAACAGGAAAAGAGACTATTGGGTAGTTGACTCCTTATATATATTATAATATTGTCGTTCAATAAGATCTTTGAATGAAGTACAGGAGAGAATGCCGATGAAATCTGTTCACCGCGTCTCACCATTTTTTATTGTCGTTTTCTTTGCCATTCCACTTGTTTGCGCTATCTTTGCAATACAATGTCACAACCATCATCCATACAAGCTCTGCAACAGCAACGGCTGCTTTTGCAGTTGGAGTACCAGACCGAGCGCGAGGCTTTCCGCAAGCAAGCCGACACCATGGGCATGGCACGCCGCGTCAAACGTGGCGATGCCTGGTATCCCGTGCGTGTAGGAAAGAGCTATTACAACTCGCTCAACCAATTCGCGTTGGAGGTCTACCGCACTGCCGACGAGGGCATAGAGCACAACTTCGAATACGGCAAGCCCGTGGTCTTCTTCCGCATGGAGGAAAGCTACGGCAACAATAAGGCCGAGGCTACCGCCAAGATGAAGACCAAGCTCTTCGGCTTCACGGGTACAGTGTCGTATGTCGACGGCGACCGCATGGTGGTGACCATCCCTGAAGGTCATGCACTCGACGTGCAGAGCTGTGAGGCACCCGTGGGCGTACAGCTCTCGTTCGATGAGACCAGTTACCGTACGATGTTCGACGCGCTCGACCGTGTGATGCGTGCCAAGAGCGGACGCCTTGCCTATCTGCGTGATCTCTTCTACAGTCATGTGCCGGCCCAGCGTTTCCACTTCGGCCCCATGCGCTTCCCCTGGCTCAATGCCACACAGGAGCATGCTGTCAATGAAGTACTCTGCGCTAAGGATGTCATGGTGGTGCACGGACCTCCAGGTACCGGCAAGACCACCACACTCGTCGAAGCCATCAACGAGACACTCATGCGGGAGAGTCAGGTACTCGTCTGCGCACAGAGCAACATGGCTGTAGACTGGATCTGCGAGAAACTCGTCGACCGCGGCATCAACGTGCTGCGTATCGGCAACCCGTCACGCGTCAACGACAAGATGCTCGGCTTTACCTACGAACGGCGCTTTGCCGACCATCCCGACTATCCGCAACTGTGGGCTATCCGCAAAGCCATGCGCGAACTGCGCAAGAGCAGGCATGGCCGCGACGAGAAATATCATCAAAAGCTGGAACGACTGAAAAGCCGTGCCACCGAACTGGAGATCCGCATCAACGCCGAACTCTTCGGTGAGGCGCGCGTCATCGCGTCCACACTCGTCGGCTCAGCCAGCCGTCTGCTCGAGGGCATGAAGTTCTCTACGCTGTTTATCGACGAGGCGGCACAAGCTTTGGAGGCGGCCTGCTGGATACCCATGCGACGTGCCGGCCGCGTGATCCTTGCCGGTGACCACTGCCAGCTGCCGCCTACGGTGAAAAGCATTGCCGCCATGAAAGCCGGACTCGGCAAGACGCTCATGGAACGTATTGTTGAGAACAAGCCTGAATGCGTCTCACTCCTACAGGTACAGTACCGCATGAACGACGCCATCATGCGCTTCAGCTCCGACTGGTTCTATGGCGGTAAGGTGGAAAGCGCACCACAGACAGCCCACCGTGGCATCCTCGACTACGACATACCGATGGAGTGGATCGACACGTCAGACATGGAAGTAGGTCCCGATGAGCCCAACTTCCGTGAACAGTTCGTTGGTGAGAGCTTCGGACGCGTCAACAAAGGCGAGGCACTGCTCACGCTCAACACGCTGCGCGACTATTATACCAAGATCGGCAAGCAGCGTGTCCTCGACGAGCAGATCGACGTGGGCGTCATCTCGCCCTACCGTGCACAAGTGCAGTATCTGCGCGGACTCATCAAGCGCGACGCGTTCTTCAAGCCCTTCCGTCATCTCATCACCGTCAACACCGTCGACGGCTTCCAAGGCCAGGAGCGCGACATCATCCTCATCTCCATGGTGCGTGCCAACGACGACGGGCAGATAGGATTCCTTCGCGACCTGCGCCGCATGAACGTGGCCATCACCCGTGCCCGCATGAAGCTCATCATCCTCGGCAATGCCGCCACGATGACGAAGCACCCGTTCTATAAGAAGCTTTTCGACTATGTGCAGGGACTGAAAGAAGAATAAATCATTTAGAAGACATAGTTTGGATGAAACCAGCAACATAGATTTGCACCAACTATAAACAAGGAAAGAAAGAAATCGTTAGTATGAACAAACTCTTGACATTCTTGAAGCAGTGGACGCTGGTGGTCGCACTGTGCGTGGGCTCCTTGGTCTACCTGCTCTTCTCCGAGATACCCGTGTTGGAACCTATAGGCGACTTCATGGGACCAAAGTTAGTGGCGCTGCTGCCCTACGTCATCTTCCTCATTCTCTACGTCACCTTCTGCAAGATACAAGTAAAGGAGTTGCGACCCCGCACGTGGCATTTCATCTTACAGGGGATCCGTGTCGCGCTCTCCGCCATCTGCGTCGCACTGGTAGCCATCGCTCCCTCGGCAGGATGGAAGTTGATCTTTGAGGGCATGTTCATCTGCTTCATCTGTCCCACGGCCGCTGCCGCACCGGTGATCACCGAGAAGCTTGGAGGAAGCATAGAGTCGATGACCGTGTACATTCTTATCGCCAACTGCGTCACCTCGGTCATCATCCCGCTCTTCTTCCCAATGGTGGAGAAGAGTGCTGACATCAGTTTTCTCTTTGCCTTTCTGATGGTACTCAAGCGGGTGTTCATCGTGCTCATCGTACCGTTGTGCCTGGCTCTGCTCACACGCCGCTACCTGCCGCACGTGGCCCAGTGGATTCGTGACCGCCGCAATCTCGGCTTCTATCTGTGGAGCTTCAACCTTTCCATCATCATGGGACTGGCCATGCAGAGCATTCTCCATGCGCCCGTATCGGGCATCACACTGGTAGCCTTGTGCGTCATCCCACTGTTCATCTCTGTCTTCCAGTTTGGTTTGGGCAAGCTCGTCGGCGCGCACTATGGCGACAGCATCAGTGCCGGACAAGCCTTAGGACAGAAGAATACGGTGGTGGGCATTTGGCTCACGCTGACATTTCTCAATCCCTACGCCGCCATTGCGCCCTGTGCCTATGTGGTATGGCAAAACCTCATCAATGCCGTACAACTTTGGGCAAAGGAAAAATACGGAGTGCTGAAGTGGTAAGCGACCCTCCCCGCCCTCCCTAAAAGGGAGGGAGAAAGCATCACAAGATTCCCCTCCTAACCTTCATTACAATAATAGCGAGGCGATAGGAGGCTTATATATATTCGTTATATTTGTTATATTCGTATATATTCTTTATGCCATCAAAGATGGTGCGTTAAAGCCAAATACGCTAATAAAGTACTTATGCGGGTGGCACGCTAATGTCCCCATCCACTCACAAAATACTTACAAGTAGGAAACTCAGGCTTCTTGAGTTGCTTTTCTATAGACTCGGATGATCTGTCCGTCACAGTCTTGCTGACTCTCCAACTCTATTCCATCAGGCAACTGTGGCGCACGCACACCAGCAGCGAGCGTGACGGGAGCTGTCTCCACGCGTAGCTCGTCCCACAATCCGCGGTCGAGAAATGCCTGCAAAGTCTGGGCACCCCCTTCGACAACCAGGCTCTGCTTGCCCTCGGAATAGAGATATTCGAGGACACTGTCTATGTTGTCGAAAGCACGGAAGCCCTCAGGGACGCCCTCACGATGATGCGTCAGCACGAGACGCTCGGGATCGCGACCTGCCCACAGACGTACGTTGAGCCGGGGATGATCACCATCTAACGTGCGCCGGCCGACAAGGATGGCGTCATTCTCCGCCCGCAACTTATGTACAAGCATCTGAGTGAACGGCGACGAAAGAGCGACTTGTCGGCCGCCCTCACCGCTGATGAAACCATCGGCAGACTGTGCCCATTTCAGCAGAATGTAAGGACGATGATGCGTATTGAACGTGATGAACCGCTTGTTCAACGCCAGGCACTCTTTTTCCAACACGCCGACAGTAACCTCTATGCCCGCGTCGCGCAGTTTCTTCACGCCACGTCCCTGCACCTTGGCAAAGGGATCAATGCATCCGCAGACCACACGACGCACGTGCTTACTGATGATCAGGTCGGCGCACGGCGGTGTCTTGCCCCAGTGACTGCACGGCTCCAACGACACGTAGACGGTGGCTTCGCCGAGCAGTGCCTCGTCCTCCGGTTTCACGGAAGCGAAGGCGTTGACCTCAGCATGTCCCTCACCGCAGCGTACATGGTAGCCCTCACCGATGATGCGGCCGTCGCTGCTGACAATCACCGCCCCGACCATAGGGTTCGGCTTGGCGTTTTGCCGTCCGTTGACGGCGAGCTCCAAGCAACGCCGCATGTATTTTTCATCTGTCCTCCTGTTGATTTCTTCTGTGTTCATAGTCCGAAATGCCATTCTTTTATTATCTTTGCACTATGACTTATCAGCAACTATGGCATCAGCTCACGCCTCTCTACGCCGTAGAGGAGGCGCAGGCCATCACCCGACTGGTGTTGGAGACGACCTTTGGCTTCAGCCTCACTGACCTTGTCTGTGGCAAAGTTAGTGAATTATCGGCAGACGACGAAACAAAGCTGCATGAAATATGGCAACGGTTGGAGGCCGGTGAGCCCGTACAGTATGTGCTTGGCGAGGCCGACTTCTTTGGTCGCTCGTTCCGTGTGGCACCCGGCGTGCTCATCCCGCGCCCCGAGACGGAAGGTCTCTGTCGCCTGGTCTTGGACAGGCTCCCCACCGGCGCGCATGTCCTTGACATCGGCACTGGTTCGGGCTGCATCGCCATCACCATTGCCTTGGAAGCCACGCAAGCCCTGGTAGAAGCCTGGGACATCAGCGACGAGGCCCTGCGACAGGCACACGACAATGCCTTGCGACTGGGTGCGCAGGTGCTCTTCCGACAAAAAGACGTGTTGGAAGAAGCGAAAGGAAACGTGCTGGCGAAAGCGGGAGAAGGAGAAGGATGTGAAGAAGTCTGCCTTTACGACTGCATCGTCTCCAACCCGCCTTACATCGCCGACAAGGAGCGCACGACGATGGCACGCAACGTGCTCGACTATGAGCCGTCGACAGCACTCTTCGTGCCCGACGACGACCCGCTGCGATTCTACCGCTCCATCGCTGAGTTGGGGCTGCGACGACTGCGACCGGATGGCCGTCTCTGTTTCGAAATCAATTCGCTCTATGCCGAGGCCCTCAGCAGCCTGCTGATCTCTTTGGGCTATGAAGCAGTGACGATCCGCGACGACGACTACGGCAAACAGCGGTTCGCGACAGCAAGAATGCGAGGATAAGCAAGAGTACCGATAACGCTGATAGCATCGATGGTGCATATAGTCTCTATAGATCCATAGTTTCTATAGATACTATAGTCTCTATCGCTTCTATAAAGTCTATAAAATCTATAAAGGGAAACCGACCATGATCAACGAGGAAACCGCGCGAGCTACGGCAAAGCTCGCCGCCCTCTGTGCCAAAGCAGAGCACTGCACGGGCGAGATGGACAAGAAACTGCGGCAGTGGGGCATCGGTGCCGAAGACCGGCAAACGGTCATCGACTATCTCGTGACCAACCACTATGTCGACGACAGCCGCTATACCGAAGCCTTCGTCGAGGACAAGATACGCTTCAACCAATGGGGACGCCGCAAGATCGAACAGGCTCTCTACGCCAAAGGCGTGTCGGCAGATGTCTACACGCCTGTGCTCGACCGTGTGCCCGACAGTGCTTATCTCGAACAGTTGCGACCGTTGCTCAAAGCCAAGTGGCCGACTATCAAGGCCGACAGCGACTACGAGCGCAGCATGAAGCTCATCAAGTTTGGTATGGGACGCGGCTATTCGCTCGACCTCATCCGACAGTGCATCGACAGCGTGAGCGAAGAAGATCTCGACGGCGATGATGAGTTGGATTGACCGCCTGCTCGATTTCGTCATGCCGCGCTTCTGCCCGATCTGTGGCCGGCGGCTGGCTGCCAACGAGTCTCAACTCTGCTCGTCCTGCCTGCTGGGGCTGCCCTACACGGGATTTCTGGAGCGTCCTTACGACAATCTGGTGGTCGACAGACTCTATGGCAAAATACGGAACTTCGAGCGCGGAGCCTCCCTATTCTATTATATGTACGACGACCGTCGCAACTTCCTCTTTGATCTGAAATACCACGACCGCCCCGAGATGGGACTTTGGCTGGGGCAGGAAGCCGGTCGGCAGATGCTGCGGACAGGCTTTCTCGACGGCATCGACGCGATCATCCCCGTGCCTCTGGCACCTTCGAGACTGCGACAACGGGGCTACAACCAAAGTGAGCTCCTCGCACAGGGCATCAGCGAGATCACCGGCGTACCCGTTCTCACTCACGTAGCACGCCGCACGACGTTTACCCAAAGCCAGACCCACCTGAGCACCGAACAGCGCTTCGAAAACGTGAAAAACGCGTTTCTACTCGTCGACGCTGACGCAATCCGCCACCGCCACGTGCTCATCGTCGACGATGTGGTCACCACGGGAGCCACCACCACCGCACTGGCCTCCCAGCTCTCCACGGCGGGCGACGTGCGTGTCAGCGTCTTTTCGCTGGCCATCGTCAAGCAGCATCATCGGTAAGACAACGTACAAAACGGCAACCAAGAGTCCTATATATAATAGGTGTATCGTTCAACTTTAATATCAACATATCATGAAACAAATTTCAACCAACAACGCTCCGGCAGCCATTGGCCCATACAGCCAGGCCATCCAAGCCGGCAACTTCGTTTTCGTCAGTGGACAACTTCCCGTGGACCCAGCTACAGGCGAGTTCGCTCAGGGAGGCATCAAAGAGCTCACCCGACAAAGTCTGACAAACATCCAGCACATCCTGAAGGAAGCCGGACTGACCATGGCCGATGTGGTGAAGACAACGGTCTTCCTGGCAGACATGGCAGACTTCGCCGACATGAACAGCGTCTATGCTGAGTTCTTCCAGGCTCCCTACCCTGCCCGCTCGGCTGTTGCCATCAAGACGTTGCCCAAGAACGCCCGCGTGGAGATCGAGTGCATCGCAGCAAAAGCGTAAGCCAAGCGGTGGCGCTTGTCATCCGCTTTTTCCTTTTTATCAAGAATTAGAGAATCGGAGAACTTGAGAATTAGACTATTATCTTCAAACGATAATTGTATTCTCCCATTCTCAAATTCTTGATAACCCTTTTGTCGAAGAACAACATCTACCGTTTAGCCCACACCCTGATAGCTAAAACGTCACATAGGGTTCCAGTCGCTTGATTTCTTCGGGTGGAAAATCCTTGCTAAGTCTCAGATCATTCAGACTGTGGATAGGGCCGCGCAACCGGCGGTAGTCCACGATGGCCTTAGCCTGATAATAGTTGATATAGGGATGGCGTTTCAGTTCTGCCAAAGTCAGTGTATTCACGTTCATCTTGTGCACATTGCCTAAGGTTATCTTCAGATAGGGGATAGCCGACTGAGGAAATTCAGCGTCGATCTCCATCAGTTGCTTTTGAGAGACAAAGCCGCCCAAGCGGTCACGATAGTTGATGATGCGTCGAGCCCAATACGGGCCGATACCCGGCACACGTCTCAGCATATTGGTGTCGGCGAGATTCAGATTCACATGCTCCGTCGCGCTGAGCTTGTGAGGATAGTCATAGTGTCGAGAGGTGTCGCTTTCTGTGCGCGTTGCCTTCGTTGTTCCGTTACTGTATCCGCTTCTTCCATATCCGTAATAGTCTGCCGCCGGCTGATAGTCACTGCCGATACGGATATAGGGTGCCAATTCCTCATATTGTTTTTTTGTCAGTCCGTAGAGCCGTGCAAAGTCTTCCTTTCGGCTGAAGACACCACCTGCCGCCCGGTATTTATAGATGCTGCGCACCTGCCAGGGTTGCAGTCCCAGCCTGAGCAACTGGGTGCTGTCGGCAGTGTTCGGGTCGAAGGCAAAGCGGGCGTGACGAGCCATAGGTTGGGCATAGGACACGTTGCCTTTTCGATTTTCTGTCGCCACGGCCGTAGAGTCCGCGACGACTGTCGTGTCCCCACCGTTGCCGCCCACACAAAACATCAAGGCGATGCCCGCCAAGGCCAGTGTCAACAGGAAGATCATCACCAACCTGTCGCTATGCTTATAGAGATAGGACTTGCTCTTCATTGTACTTCCGTTTACTGGTTACCCGCAACACAGTCTCTCCATGCTGCTTGCTGCTTGCAAATATACGGTTTTATCTCTTACCTTGTCATTCATAAAGGCAAAAAGATGGAAAGAAAATCAATATCACCAGCAATACTTATTGGTTTTGACAGTTCATGCCCTCGTTTTGTCTTATTTCGTCCCTTGCAGCACTATCGGCAACTCACGTTCTTGTTTCGTCCCTTGCAGCATTTCACCCCCCTCTCCTTGGGAGAGGGGAACGGGGGTGAGGCTTTTGGGGAGAGGGGGACGGGGGTGAGGCTTCACTTTGCAACCCGGTTGCACGCCAAACTTCTTACCTTTGCACCCAGAAACAAAAAAGAAGAAAACGATGAACAAAAAACTGCTGAGAATCATTCTGTCTGCCGTGCTTCTGTTGGCAGCATGGCTCGTGAACCGCAACATAGCGATGCCCGTATGGGGACAACTGTTAGTATACCTCGTTCCTTATCTCATCGTAGGCTACGACGTGCTGGGCGAAGCATGGGAAGGCATCCGCGAGGGCGACCCCTTCGACGAGGACTTCCTCATGGCGGTAGCCACCATCGGAGCCCTGCTCATCGGCTTTCTCCCCGGTGCCGAACCACAGTTTCCCGAGGCTGTCTTCGTGATGCTGTTCTTCCAGGTTGGCGAGCTCTTTGAGGACTATGCCGAAGACCGCAGCCGCGAGTCGATCACCAAGCTCATGGACATTCGCCCCGACACCGCCAACGTGGAGCGCGGAGGGCAAGTCATCGTCGTAGCACCCGCTGACGTGAAGGTCGGCGAGACCATCGTGGTGAAGCCCGGCGAGAAGATCCCACTCGACGGCACCGTCGTTGAGGGTAGCTCCAGCCTCGACACCGTAGCCCTCACCGGCGAGAGCATACCACGCGGCGTGGACGTTGGCGGTGAGGTCATCTCGGGCTGTGTCAACATCTCCGGCGTGCTGCGTATTAAGACCACGAAGAGTTTCGGCGAGTCCACTGCCTCGAAGATCGTAGACCTCGTAGAGAACGCCAGTGCCAACAAGTCGCGGAGTGAGACGTTCATCACCCGTTTTGCCCATGTCTACACGCCCATCGTGGTGTTCATGGCACTTGCCTTGGCCTTCATCCCACCATTTTTCTCCCCGAGCTATGCCGACGCCTTCGGCACGTGGCTCTATCGGGCGCTGACCTTCTTGGTGGTGAGCTGTCCGTGTGCCCTGGTCATCTCGGTGCCTCTGACATTCTTCGGCGGCATCGGCGGTGCGTCGCGTCGCGGAATTCTCATCAAAGGCGGCAACTACATGGACGTGCTCGCACGCTGCTCCACAGTGGTTTTTGACAAGACCGGCACGCTGACCAAAGGTGTCTTCGCCGTTGATGCCGTGCATCCCGACCGGATGGATGCCAATGAACTGCTCCATCTCGCCGCCCACGTAGAGCGTTTCTCCACCCACCCCATCGCCGCGGCGCTGCGCCAAGCCTATCCCGACGAGCACGACAACTGCCGCGTCGAGGACATCGAAGAGGTGGCTGGCTATGGTGTGCAGGCCATGATCAACGGTCACCGCGTCTGCGTAGGCAATGAGAAGATGATGCACAAGGTAGGTGCAGAAGTGCACAGCTGCGTGAAATGCCAGGGACATGTGGGTACCGTAGTGCATGTTGCCGTCGACGGAAGCTACGCCGGACATGTCGTCATCTCTGACCAGGTGAAGCCCGACGCCCGTGAGGCGGTGGCGAGCCTGAAGCGCCTCGGCGTCCAGCGCACGGTGATGCTCACCGGCGATCATGAGCAGGTGGGGATGTTCGTAGCCGACACGCTCGGTCTCGACGAATACCATGCCGGACTGCTGCCTGCCGACAAGGTGGAACACGTAGAGCGTTTGCTGCGTGAGAAACCAGCGGGGACAAGTCTTGCCTTCGTCGGTGACGGCATCAACGACGCACCGGTCTTGGCACGTGCCGACGTAGGCATCGCCATGGGAGCCTTGGGCAGTGACGCTGCCATCGAGGCCGCCGACGTGGTGCTCATGGACGACAAACCGTCGAAGATCGCCGTTGCCATCCGCGTGGCACGCCACACGCTGCGCATCGCCCGCCAAAACGCGGGCTTTGCTATCGGCGTGAAGGTCGCCATCCTCGTCCTCGCAGCCTTCGGCCTGGCAGGCATGGGACTCGCCGTCTTCGGTGATGTTGGCGTGATGGTCCTCTGCGTGATCAATGCCACACGGGCACTGAGAGCGTAACAGAGCAAGGAGTCTTGTTCGTATTTTCCTTGACAAAAGTCTGTCAGGATTTCCTTTCATTCCAGAGAAGAAAGAAAGGGGATTGAACGACCAAACCACGGCCGGAAATGGCAAAAAGCATGGCTTTTCTCTCAAAACAGTGGAGGCACAACCTCAAAAACCGTTTTTCTCACTGTCAGAAAGGTGAGATGACACGATGAAAAAGGTACTTTGACGAAAAATTCTCTAGAGAATTTTTCGTCAAAGTACCTTTCTGACAAGAGCGCAAAATCGTCATTTTTCATACATCGCTGTAAATAAACATATTACAAAAACGCCCGAAAATCGCAAAAAATCGACCGAGAGGACTCTTGCTCGCAAAAATCGCATTTTCAGTGCCCGTTTTTTGTCAGTTTATCCAACAAACAAAAAGAGCCCTTCCCTAACCCTCCCCAAAGGGAGGGAATTGCAATACCCTCAACATAGCTATGTCATAAGAGTGTTAGAATTTGGTCTAACGCTCCGCTACGCGGAATCAAGAAGATAAACGAATATAGTCTGAATTTTCGATTAATTTGTAGCGATAACGCAAGCTGCAAAGCCAATTATCTATAAATCAGTTTATATTTAACTTATTATGTTTTGTCATTTCATTTATTATTGTTACATTTGTAGCGGTAATCAAAGATATAGCACAATGGCAAGGCCTATAAGCGATGAGACGGCTCACAAGGTGACGCTTCACATCAATA
>NZ_VUNG01000032.1 GCF_009695775.1 Hallella mizrahii
AAAAGCAAGGAGAAAACTCTTGAAAGAAGAATTAAAAAGCTTCAAGCAAAGATTCTTCGCCTACAGAATGAGCAAGCTCAATCTGGGCTCAAGGTAACGGATGGCACTGATTAGTTATATAGAAGTATAATCAAAGAGTAGTATGTTCAGCAATAAGAAAAGCGAGGCCTTGTTGGCCAAGATACGTGAGGGAGCCCCGTTGATGGGCCGTGAGAAGCTGCGGCTCATCGTGGAGTTGAGTATACCTTCCATCCTGGCTCAGATCACCAGCGTGCTGATGTTCTATATCGATGCCTCCATGGTGGGCTCGTTGGGTACCGAGGCCAGTGCCGCCATCGGCTTGGTGGAGCCAGCCTCATGGCTCTTCGGCTCGCTGACGGGTGCCGCGTCGATGGGTTTTGCCGTACAAGTGGCTCACTTCATAGGGGCGAACGATTTTCGGCAGGCCCGTCGGGTGATGAAGCACGGCTATCTGTTTTGCTTTGTTTTCTCTTTGGTGCTCATGGCCGTAGCCTGTGGTGTCTCCGGTCCGCTGCCCCGGTGGTTGGGTGGCGGCAGTGACATCCAGCACGATGCTTCCGCCTATTTCTTCATCTTCTCATTGGCCGCTCCGTTCTTCATGATGGAGAATCTGTCGTCGGCCATGCTCAAGTCGAGCGGCGACATGCGTCGGCCGAGCACCATTGCCGTGTTGGCGTGTGTACTTGACGTGGTTTTCAACTTCCTGCTGATCTTCCCTTCGCGCACCGTCAGCGTGCTGGGCATGGATGTCCCGCTGTGGGGAGCCGGACTACGTGTGGAGGGTGCAGCCCTGGGCACGTCGCTGGCCTATGTGGTCACCTCGCTGATCTTGGTATGGTTTAATGTGCGTCGCAGTCCTATCTTGGCTTGGCATCTCGACCGCGAGCGTTTTGTCTGGCAGCCGGCCTATGTGATGAAAGCTCTGAAGATCAGTGCGCCGATGGCTTTGCAGTATGTGCTGATGAATGGCGCGCAGATTGTTTCTACGATGATCGTTGCCCCGTTGGGCAATGTCGCCATTGCCGCCAACTCGTTTGCCGTGACCGCCGAGAGCCTGTGCTATATGCCCGGCTATGGTATCGGCGACGCCGCCTCTACGCTTGTCGGCCAGACGTTTGGAGCCGGACGGCAAGACCTTTGTCGCAGCTTTGCCTGGCTGACCATCGGCTTGGGCATGGGTGTGATGGCCGTGATGGGTGTGGTGATGTATGTCTTCGCCCCCGAGATGATCGGCTTCCTTACCCCCGTGGCAGCCATCCGCGAGTTGGGAACGCGCGTACTGCGCATCGAGGCTTTTGCCGAGCCTTTCTTTGCGGCGAGCATCGTAGCCTTCCGCGTCTGCCTCGGTGCCGGCGATACGCTCAAACCGGCAGTGATGAACCTCGCCTCGATGTGGTGCGTGCGTCTGACGCTTGCCTATGCCTTAAGTCAGCACTATGGTCTCGTCGGAGTATGGGTGGCGATGGCACTGGAGCTCACCTTCCGCGGCTGCATCTTCCTCTTCCGCATCGCTCGCGGACGCTGGTACATGAAACCGCAGACAGAAAAGGCAGAATCATAAGAATAGAATTTTCGTTTTAAATACACACACATGAAAAAACAAATCGTATTGTTGAGTCTGGCTCTCGCCTGCACAGGCGCTTTTGCCCAGACTCCCACGTCGGGTATCGACCGCAGCAACCTCGATACCTCGGTGCGTCCCGGTGACGACTTCTATCACTACGCCGCCGGTGGTTGGCTCAAGAGCCATCCCCTGGACGCAGAGCATCCCGAGAACGGTGCTTTCGTCGACCTCGAGGAACTCAATCAGAAGCGTATCCAGGAACTCATCCTGCAGTATGCCAATCAGCCGCAAAAGCAGGGCACGCTCGGGCAGAAGATCGGATCGCTCTACAATCTGATGATGGACAGCGTGCGCCTCAACCGCGAGGGATGGGCTCCGCTGAAGCCGACACTCGACCGTATCGCCGCCATCAAGAACACACGCGAGTATCAGATCGTCACGGCTGCGCTCGACCGCAACGGCGAGGGCACGATGATGTATGGCATCGGCGTGGACGCTGACCAGCGCAATGCCGCATGGAACCTCGTTGCCATCGGGCAGGGCGGACTCGGACTCGGCACGCGCGACTACTACACATCCGACGACCCTGACAAGAAAAAGGTGCTTGAGGCCTACAAGACCTATCTGACCCATCTCTTCCAACTCGTGGGCAACGATGAGGCTACGGCCAAGAGCAAGATGCAGAAAGTGCTCGACATCGAGACCGAGATCGCCAAGGCCAGCTACGACGAGGTGAAGCTTCGTGATGTCGACGGCAACTATCATAAGATGAGTTATACCGAGCTCGTCGACCAGTTCCCCGGCATCGACTGGGGCAACGTGATGCTGGCCAGCGGCATGCCCGCCATCGACAGCATCAACGTGGCTCAGCCCGAACCGATCCATGAGGTCGAGAAGATTCTGGCCAACACGCCGCTGGAGAATCTGAAGACCTATGCCGAGGCCAAGGTCATCAGTGGTGCTGCCAGTCAGCTCAGCGATGCTTTCCGCAAGGAGGCCTTCCAGTTCGGCTCTGCGCTGAGTGGTGTCAAGCAGGACCGTCCGCGCTGGAAGCGTGCCGTAAGTCTGGTCAGCGGTACACTCGGTGAGGCCATCGGCAAGCTCTATGTCGAGAAGTACTTCCCCGAAAGCTCCAAGAAGAAGATGCTCGACCTTGTCCACAACCTGCAGACAGCTCTCGCACAGCGCATCGACGCCGCTACCTGGATGGGACCCGCCACAAAGGCACAGGCCAAGGACAAGCTTCAGAACTTCATCATCAAGATCGGATACCCCGACAAGTGGAAAGACTATAGCGGACTGCAGGTTGTCGACTCGCTGAGCCTCTACGAGAATCTCCAGCGCATCTCACGTTGGGCTACCGACAAATATATCGCTGAGAAGGTCAACAAGAAGGTGGACAAGAGCGAGTGGGGCATGACACCGCAGACCATCAACGCCTACTACAACCCGACGACCAACGAGATCTGCTTCCCCGCTGCCATCCTGCAGCCGCCATTCTTCGATCCCAACGCTGACGACGCAGTGAACTATGGTGCCATCGGCGGCGTCATCGGACACGAGATGAGCCACGGCTTCGACGACCAGGGATCGCAGTTCGACAAGAACGGCAACCAGCACGACTGGTGGACAGCACAGGACAAGAAGAACTTCAACGCACGCACAAAGGTGCTCGCCGACTATTTCTCTGGCTTTGAGGTGCTTCCCGGCGTGAAGATCAACGGCAAGCAGACCCTTGGAGAGAACATCGGCGACAACGGCGGACTCAATATTGCCTTCACTGCCCTGCAAAACAGCATGAAGCAGCATCCGCTGACCACCATCGACGGCTTCACGCCTGAGCAACGCTTCTTCCTGGCCTGGGGTCGCGTGTGGGCTTCGAATATGACACCGGAGGTGATTCGCTATCTCATCACCGTCGACGTGCACTCTCCCAATATGGCACGTGTCAATGCCGCTCTGCCACAGATCGACGCCTGGTACAAGGCCTTCGGCGTGAAGAAGGGCGACAAGCTGTTCTTGCCCAAGAACAAGCGTGCACATATCTGGTAAACAATCGCTGAAATCCTGTTTTGTTGGATAAACTGACAAGAAACGGCCTCTGAGAATCGATTCTTTGCGACGAAGTGTCCTCTCGGCCGCAATTTCGCGATTCTCGTGAGGTTTTTAGAAAGTTGCTGATTATCAGATAATTGTAAACGTCTGGCTGATTTCTACCGAAGAAATCGTTGAGATGCTTCGGTCAGAAAGGTACTTTGACCGAAAATTCTCTAGAGAATTTCTGATGAAACAACCGAGATGATCCGGTCATCACGGTAATTTCATAGCGAGAAAAGGGTGATTTGACCAAGTCAAATCACCCTTTTCTGTGTCTGACTGGGCAAAAAACATGGAAAAACGCTTGTTTTTGCCTTGCATCACTCTTTTTTGCTGATACTTCCATCTCTAGATTGAATGTTCAAGTTGACAGACTTTTGTAAAAATGCTTTCCGCCTCTTCCCCGCGATCCTTAGGCTTTGACAAAACGGCTCATGGGCTGTCGCACTTTCTATATAGCGTGTGACATTATGTCATACCTCTCCCTGTGCCACCAGCCGTTGGCACACGCTTTGTTATTTAAGGGGCGGACAATCAAGTCCAACAGTTAACATCGAATAATAAATAAAATATATACAATTATGGGAAAGATTATTGGAATCGACTTAGGTACTACCAACAGCTGTGTGGCTGTGTTTGAAGGCAATGAGCCTGTAGTAATCGCAAACTCTGAAGGCAAGCGTACGACACCGTCTGTCGTGGGCTTCGTCAAGGACGGTGAGCGCAAGATTGGTGACCCGGCAAAGCGTCAGGCTATCACCAACCCGAAGAACACTGTCTACTCCATCAAGCGTTTCATGGGTGAGACCTACGAGCAGAGCCGCAAAGAGGCTGAGCGTGTGCCTTACACAGTGATCAACGACAACGGTTATCCTAAGGTGCAGATCGAGGGTGCAGCACATCCTTACACACCGCAGGAGATCTCGGCTATGATTCTGCAGAAGATGAAGAAGACCGCTGAGGACTATCTCGGTCAGGAGGTCAACGAGGCAGTCATCACCGTACCTGCTTACTTCTCTGACTCTCAGCGTCAGGCTACCAAGGAGGCTGGTGAGATCGCTGGTCTGAAGGTGCGCCGTATCGTCAACGAGCCTACGGCTGCCGCTCTGGCTTACGGTGTCGACAAGGCCAACAAGGACATGAAGATCGCTGTCTTCGACCTTGGTGGTGGTACGTTCGATATCTCTATCCTTGAGTTCGGTGGCGGCGTGTTTGAGGTGCTCGCTACCAATGGTGATACCCATCTGGGTGGTGATGACTTCGACCAGGTGATCATCGACTGGCTCGTCAACGGCTTCAAGGCCGACGAGGGCATCGACCTGACCAAGGATCCTATGGCTATGCAGCGCTTGAAGGAGGCTGCTGAGAAGGCAAAGATCGAGTTGAGCTCTACTACTTCCACGGAGATCAACCTGCCTTATATCTCTGCTGAGGGCGGTGTGCCTAAGCACTTGGTGAAGACACTGACACGTGCTCAGTTTGAGCAACTCGCTCACGACCTGATCCAGAAGTGTCTGGTACCTTGCCAAAACGCTATCCGCGACGCTAAGCTCTCTACCAGCGACATCGACGAGGTGATCCTCGTGGGTGGTTCCAGCCGTATTCCTGCTGTACAGACGCTGGTGAAGAACTACTTCGGCAAGGAGCCCAGCAAGGGCGTTAACCCTGATGAGGTCGTCGCTGTGGGCGCTGCTATCCAGGGCGCTATCCTCAACAACGAGAAAGGTGCCGGCGATATCGTGCTGCTCGACGTCACTCCGCTGACCCTCGGTATCGAAACCATGGGTGGCGTGATGACAAAGCTGATCGACGCCAACACGACCATTCCTTGCAAGAAGAGTCAGATCTTCTCTACCGCTGTCGATAACCAGACGGCCGTGACCATCCACGTGCTGCAGGGTGAGCGCCCGATGGCTGCTCAGAACAAGAGCATCGGACAGTTCAACCTTGAGGGCATTGCACCCGCTCGCCGTGGTGTTCCACAGATCGAGGTGACCTTTGATATCGACGCCAACGGTATTCTGAACGTCAGCGCTAAGGATAAGGCTACCGGCAAGGAGCAGAAGATTCGCATCGAGGCTTCCAGCGGCTTGAGCCAGGACGAGATCGAGCGCATGAGAGCTGAGGCTAAGGCCAACGAGGATGCTGATAAGAAGGAGCGTGAGAAAGTGGACAAGCTCAATCAGGCAGACTCCATGATCTTCACCACCGAGAACTTCCTCAAGGACAATGCCGACAAGATCCCGGCTGACAAGAAGCCGGCCATCGAGGATGCTCTCAACAAGTTGAAGGATGCCCACAAGGCTGCCGACGTGGCCGCCATCGACACAGCTATGGCTGCTCTGAACACCGCTGTTCAGGCTGCTTCGGCTCAGATGTATGGTCAGGGCGGTGCTCAGGCTGGTGCCCAGGGCTTCCAGGGCGGTGCCAACGCCGGTGCCGGTTCGCAGCAGAACACGAACAACGGTTCTGACAACAAGTCGGACGACAATATTCAGGATGCCGACTTCGAGGAGGTGAAGTAATATTGACAACTATCAATAACGATAAATAATGAAATGGGTGTAGCTCAATGAGTTACACCCATTTTTATTTTGGTTAATCTTTGTATAATTACCGATTTCTTCCGATTTTTATCTTATATTTGTACCATATTTGGAACGCGACCTAATTTCTGACAAGGTGCGACTTATCCATACTTATACATACATAATCCCACTTAAAACGGTACAACATGCCATCTGCTAAGTTTGAGATTAAACGGAAGTGCCAGTATTGCGGTAATACATTCATCGCAAAGACACTTGATTCGAAGTACTGCTCTCGACGATGCTCTCAAAGGGCCTATGACCAAAGAGAGGCCGCCAAGAAGAGGATGAGCCAGCTGAATGACATCGTGGAGAATATACCCGAGGCCAGAGATTATATCTCTGTCCACGAAGCGGTAGCCATGTTTGGCATCAGTAGAGATACCATTTATCGGTTGATAAGGAAGGGAAACGTTCCTGCCATCAATATTGGGCAGCGACTTACAAGAATCAGCAAAAGTAAGTTGAGCGAAATGTTTCCGCTTCGCGCAGAACCTATTGACAGAAGTAGAGCATTGCCTAAGTCCTATCACCTTGAGCCAGAAGACTGCTACACCATTGGCGAAATCTCCAAGACTTATGGTATAGACGACAGTACGGTCTATGCCCATATTCGAAAATATTCCATACCAACAAGGCAAATAGGCAACTTCGTCTATGCGCCCAAAGAAGATATTGATCACCTTTATAAAGATGTTGTGAAGTCATGAAGAAACCACTCCCCAACACCAAGTGTACTGTAAAGCTCCGAAAGTCGGAGTATCGCGAAGAATGGTATCTCATCATTGAGAGCTACCCAGTATTTGCCTATCCTGGCGCTAAGCCGTCACGACACAAAGAGGCATTGAACCGTACCATCACGACCCCTATATGGGATAAGAGTCGACCATCACGGCCTAAAGCCGACGGCACTGTGTCGTACAAGCCCAAGCGGGACATCAACGGAGTCATTGTATGCCGATCGGATATGGATAATGAAGCGTGCCGCTATGCCGACAAGGTGAGAGCCTTGAGGCAACGTGAATACGACAATGCCGCACTCTATACGGACAACGAGGCTGAGCAGGCAGCACAAAACGAGCGGTCGATGCAAAACTTTATCCCTTACTTTAAGCAGGTATCGGAGAAGAGGCATAGAAACAGTTCCGATTCGATAATCATCAACTGGGGACGTGTCTATGAGTTGCTGAAGGTTTATGCCAATGGCGATACGATACTCTTCAGAGATATTGACCTGAGCATGATAGAGAACTTCAAGTTCTTCGTACTGTATGCTCCCAAGGGAGGCAATAAGTCGGGGACTATATCACAAAACACGGCTTCTACCTATTTTGCCATCTTCAAGGCAGGACTGAAGCAGGCTTTTGTGGACGGATACCTCACCGTGGACCTTTCCGCTAAGGTGAAGGGTATTCCCGAAGAGGAAAGTCGGCGCGAGCATCTTACCATTGGGGAGCTCAACATCCTTGCGCACACACCCTGCGCCATCCCTGTCGTCAAACGGGCTGCACTTTTTTCGGCTCTAACCGGTCTTCGCCATGTCGATATAAAACTGATGACGTGGCAGGAAGTGATAGAGGACGGCGATCACTACAGACTCGATTTCACGCAACGTAAGACGCATGGCGTGGAATACATGCCAATATCCTCTCAGGCTTATCAGCTATGTGGAGAACGGTTGGATGGCAAACGACTGGTGTTTGAGGGGTTGCCGGACCCTTCATGGATTTCTAAGCCACTGCAACGGTGGATTCAATCGGCCGGTATTACAAAGCATATAACTTTCCATTGTTTTCGCCACACCTATGCTACGCTACAGTTGGCCAGTGGTACCGACATCTATACTGTGAGCAAGATGCTTGGACATACTAACGTGAGAACGACGCAAGTTTATACCAGTGCGCCCAGATTGGTCGCTTGATAAATGCTTCAATAGCAAGAAGTTAGGATTGGGCTCGATAAATCCTATCGTCAATCAGCTTATCCAAAGAGGAAACTCAGAGGGGAGTGTAGCATGCTGATTAAAGTCCCGAGTTCACAAATAGCCATGTGACGACTGAGGGGCAAGACGAAAAGACATATATGAGGATGAAGCCTTGATTGGTTCAACGATAGTTCGGCGGTACCACATTTTGCAATGACGGAAGGCTATCATAAACGTCATTTCATAATACTCTGTCTATTTGGTGTTAGTGCAGAGCAACAAGAGCCGATTATGACGCAGCCGCAATAAGCGGAAACGAACGAAAGTCGCATCCGACAATATGTCATGCCAATAGTTATCAAGTGTAGCTAACTGGGGATTGCCTAAATCGGAAAGCCAAAAGAATGGCTATTGGGGTTGGCCCATGAATATCCGACATGGCAACGGAGTTCTCGTAGTAGTCCGAGCAGGTTAATAGCCTGCACATGGCGAAGGGGAACAGTATGTAACTTTAGTACAAACAAAGGAAAACGTGAGAGACGTATGAGAAATCCTGAGCAAGTATTAAACATTTTAGCTGAACACAGCAGTGATTCAAGCTACAAGTACGAAAGACTCTATCGTATCTTGTTCAACGAGCAGATGTTCTATGTCGCCTATCAGCGTATACACGCAAAGCCCGGCAATATGACTGCCGGAACAGATAAGAAGACAGCAGACGGCATGAGCGTTGACAAGGTAAATAAGCTGATAGACAGCCTTAAGAATGAGACCTACAGTCCCAAACCTGCAAGGAGGGTTTACATACCCAAGAAGAACGGCAAGAAACGCCCTTTGGGTATTCCCGCTTTCGCAGACAAGTTAGTGCAAGAGGTGGTAAGGATGATATTGGAATCTATCTATGAAGGTTATTTCGAATGGACCTCACATGGATTCCGACCTAATCGCAGTTGCCATACCGCACTGAAGAGTTTGCAAAACAACTTCAATGGTACTAAATGGTTCATTGAGGGAGACATAAAAGGCTTCTTCGACAACATAGACCACAACGTGCTCATTGAAATACTAAGGGAAAGGATATTAGACGAGAGATTTCTACGTCTGATACGCAAATTTCTCAATGCAGGGTATTTGGAAGAATGGCAATTCAACAAGACCTATTCGGGCACACCGCAAGGCGGCATCGTCAGTCCAATATTGGCGAATATCTACCTTGACAAGTTCGATAAGTTTATGGAAGAATATGCACAGAAATTCCGTAAGGGAACAGTGAGGCGCAGGAACAAGGACATCCGTAAGCTAAACAACCGCGTGCATTATCTTAAAAAGAGAATAAGCGAGGTTAAGGATGCAGATAAAATATCCGCAATGATAGATGAACTTCGTACTAAACAAAGGCAGATACTGACAATGCCGAGTGGAGCCGATATGGATGAAAATTTCCGTAGACTGAAATATGTGCGGTATGCTGATGACTTTCTCATTGGGGTCATTGGCACAAAGGAAGAGTGCGTCAAAATCAAGGCCGACATTACTCATTTTATGCAAGAAAAGCTGAAGTTGGAAATGTCACAAGAAAAGACTCTGATAACCAACGCACAAGACTACGCCAAATTCTTGGGCTACGAGATTTGTGTCCGTAAAGATTACACCGCACAGAAGAATGCGAGAGGAGAAATACGTAGACATCGCAATGGAAATGTGGTTCTTCATATATCACGGGAAGTGATTAAAAAGAAGCTCATTGACCTTGCGGCAATGGAAGTAGTCTCGGAAAAAGGCAAAGAGGTTTGGCGGTACAAAGGGCGAACGTACCTTATGGACTCAGAGCCCCATGAAATCGTCAGCCGCTACAATACTGAGATACGTGGCTTCTATAAGTATTACTCTATTGCAAACAATGCATCGGCACTTGGTAGCTCTTTCGGGTGCATCATGAAGTTCAGAATGTTCAAGACTCTTGCCATGAAATGGAATTGTTCCGTGAGGGCTGTGACAAACAAGTTGCGTGAAGGTGATAACTTTGTTGTTTGGTTCACGGATAAGAAGGGCGAGAGAAAGCCAAGAGTGTTCTACAATGAAGGCTTCAGGCGGTTGACCGACTTGGGGACTGCAAAGTATGACAATCTGCCTTACATGTTCATTACTCCCTCGATGAGTCTGATTGAAAGATTGTTGGCAGGGAAATGTGAACTTTGTGGTAAGGAAGCAAAGGTTGAAGTACACCACGTCAGAAAACTTTCAGAATTGAAAGGTAAGACTGAGTGGGAGCGAAGAATGCTCAAAATGCACAGAAAGACGCTTATCGTTTGTGCAGACTGCCATAGCAAGATTCATAGCGACTAAAGCTAATGCTATTACATATGGAGAGCCGTATACGCGGAGACGTGTAAGTACGGTTCGGGGGCAGACTTGTGAAAACCTACCTCCGTAAGGAGACAAGGCGTCACGGGTCGAGCCTACAGAGCGAGGAAGAGCAGAAGAGCCGTATCTCTGAAGCCATGGACAAACGTCAGATTGATCTCAGCACCATGGTAAAGGGCATGAAGGAATGCAGGCTTACCATCGGTCATGATGGGCGGGCTACGCTCTCTGCTGACAACGGCAGTACCAAGGTCACCCGTGACCTATCCAATGCGGAGATGTCTCGTTTGCAGACTATTCTTGGAGCAGACAATCTCACCGACGAGGGCAAGAAAATCCGCATAGCAGGACTCGTCAATGGCATTGTCATCTCCCAGCAGGTGTCGCAGAACTACGAAAATATCGAGCAGAGAGGACAGCAGCAGGAACAGAGTGTCAAGAGATAGTTGCTCCTTGAAGAAACCAAGACCATGGATATTACCCAAATGTGGTAATGAGTACAAGCAATAACTATTAACCCAATACTGAATTATGATTAAATGCGATGTAACCATCTGCGGTACTGTCAGCAAGGCTGCGCAGGTACGCAACAACAAGGACGGCAAGCCATTCACCACCTTTGGCGTGGCTGTTGTCATCCTCAATCCGCAAGGTATCAACAAGACCGTTGAGATCAGTGTCATAAAGGATGGAGCGGAGAATACCACGGACTATGTGGCGGGCAACCGCATCGAGATGACTGGAACACTCATGTTCCGCAAGCGTGAGGACACCCTTTACTTCAATTTTTCTGCCCAAACCGTCCACCTCACCCCGACATCTACAGAGGATGCTATCAAGGGCGAACTGACAATGAAGGGCACTTCGGGTAAGAACATTGAACAGAAGCAGACCAAGACCGGCAAGACTATGCTCATCTTCTCTGCCTACAGTGGCGAGAAAATAGATAAAGGTTTTGCTTTCACCTGGGTTCGTTTCGTTCAGTTCGGTGCCACTCGTCCCGACTGGCTCCAGCCCAAGGCTACGCTTGAGGCAAAGGGTGAGTTAGAGTTGTCGCTCTATAACGACCGTCTGAGTATCGGCTGTAAGCTGTCTGACCTTCAGCCTTGGCAGAAGCCACAGTATGTTCCCCGAGAAGCTCAGGTGAAACAGAGCAGCTCTTCTGATGACTGCCCATTCTAACCTCACTTCCCTTATCTATTCATATTAATCCCCAACAACACCTTTAATCTATGCCAAGAAAAAACTACAACACCGATGGTCCCAATGCAGAAGACCGTGCTTGGGCTGCGTTCACCGGCATGATGATTCAGCACATTAAGGAAATCCAAAAGGACTGGAAAAAGCCTTGGTTTTCCGAGACTGCCTCAAAGTGGCCGAAGAACATGTCTGGAAGAGAGTACAACGGTATGAACGCAATCATGTTGATGCTTCAATCAGAGAAGCAGGGCTACACCACTCCCGTATGGGCAACCTTTGACCGGGTAGCAGGTCTGAACTTCGTTAAAGGCAACGACGGCAAACGGCAACGCAAGTTGGATGACAACGGCCAGCCATTGCCTCTCGTCTCCATCAACAAGGGCGAGAAATCCACTCCCGTCTTCATCACGACGTTCACAGTGGTCAACAAGGAGACCAGGGAGAGGATCAAGTACGATGACTATAAGCAGATGGCACAGGAGGAGCGCGCGAAGTACAATGTCTATCCTAAGCTGCAGGTCTATAATGTCTTCAACGTGGCCGCACAGACCAATCTCCAGGAGTCGCGTCCCGAGCTCTATGCTAAGATAGTGCAGGAAAACCAGTCTCCAAGACGTGAAGCTGGCGAGACTACTACCTTCGAGCCGTTAGACAAGATGATCAGTGGTAACCTTTGGTTCTGTCCTGTTAAGGAAGTGGAGGGGGATAATTGCTACTATTCGGTGTCCAAGGATGAGATCGTCTTGCCCCCTCGTGCCACCTTTGTAGATGGGGAAAGCTTCGCTGGTAATTTCTTTCACGAGGCAACCCACAGCTTAGGCAGTGAACACCGGTTGAACCGCCTCGCAGGTGCAAAATTCGGCTCCAAGGATTACGCAGTCGAAGAGCTTATCGCCGAGATGACAGCCGCTGCCGTCTCCAGTCGTTATGGCATGACCAAGCATGTCAAGGAGGATTCTGCGGCCTATCTCAAATCTTGGCTCAAGAGCCTCAATGAGTCTCCCGAGTTCATCAAGACTGTCCTCACCGATGTGAGAAAAGCAGCCAGTGTGATGACCCAGCGCATCGACAAGATTCAAGTTGCCATCGATGAGGGTAAGGAACTCCACAAAGAGGACTTCCCTGATTTCCAGAAAGCAAACGGTCAAATTACCCAGGCAGGACAATCTATGATAGCCGCCAAGTCAGCTGACTCGCAATGTTCGAATTCTACCGTGGAAGAAGCCAAATCGCTGCAGGTGGAGCAACCTAAGGAGTCCAATGAGGAACGAATATCGAGAGGTTATCATAGATAATCAAAAAGACTTTGTCTAATATTCTATAGGAAATGACCAATGATCGGATATATTCTGTCAAATGGTCAAAATGGTCATTTCCTATTATTCCCAGATCGCAGAAGTTCCTATATGTTCCCAATACCATTTTACAGTATCTTTGAGTCCCTCTTCGAATGATTTAATAGGGCAATACTTAGGTGTCCGTTTCCACATGGAAGATGTTCACCGTGGCTTTCTCACGGGGGAAGAATTGAATAGAATCATAACAAAGAAGATAGACAGCAAGAGTCTTCAGCTCGTCCGTGATCTCTTTGTGTTCAGCTGCTTCACCGGTATATCCTATGGCGACGTGAGAGCCCTTGAGCCAAGCAACGTCGTTACAATGAGCAATATGGAGTGGATAACAGGAATACGTCTCAAGACAAAGCAACGCTACAGTGTTGTTCTCTTCGACGGCGCCAAGCTCATCATGAAGAAGTACGAGAACGCCCCTCGCTGTAAGGGCCACATTTTTCCAGTGATCTCCAACCAGAAGACCAACAAATTTCTGAAGAAGATTGCGTCCATATGCGGTATTGAAAAGAACCTTACCTTTCACATGGCCCGCCACACCTTCGCAACCCTAGCGCTTACCAAAGGAGTATCGATTGAGGTACTGTCTAAGATGCTGGGTCATGCTAACATAAAGTCAACACAAGTGTACGCCGACATCACCAACAAGAAGGTCGCAAGCGAGATGAAGAAGCTCTTTAAGGATGCTGACGTTGTCAATGTCAAGCATGAAACGGAAGACATGACTGGCATCAGTGAAGACGCAATTGAGAAGCCTAAGCCAGCTCAAATTTAATTTCGAATAAATACCGTTGTAGTCGATGAGACATATGGATACCGATGCCATAGTTAGGAGCTAGGTCTGTACTGGACCGACGCTTACGATTGATCTTGAGCTACAAAATTCTAATAGAGTTATCCCTCTAATTTCCCATAGACGCCACAAGTATTAGACAGAACTTGTGGCGTATGTCTTATAGAGAGAAGCAATAAAAACTTACCGTTGTGCTACTTTATTCTTCACAAGTGTTTTTGCCAGTTTCATAGCTTTCCGTCATGTTCTTCAGAATTTCAATCATCTCTTGGCGGAGACTATCGGGACTAATGACCGTAATCTTTCGTTCGTGCCAAAGGAGTTCTTGCAGGAAATCTCGGGACGGCCGGAGATGAAGCCGATAGTCTGTGTATTCGCCATAGTCTTCAATCTTCTCCTGACTGTCGTGCAACTTCACTTCATCGATGTAGTTGTTCTCGGGATAGAAGGCGCGGATCACGATGTCTTGGGCTGGTACGTTGTCCATGTGCATGATGCCAAAGCAGTCGCCATAGAAGTTATCGGGAGATAGCTTCTTGCGTATTGCCGCTGGCAGATTGTGTCGCTTGCAACGAACTGCCATGTTGTTGATCCTGTCGAAAGGAAGCACGCGAGGGTTGTATTCTTTTCCTTCTTCGATCTTGTTGCCAATGACATACCACCGCTGATGGAACATACGCACAAAGCAGGGCACGAGATCTATATTCTGCTCCTCACCGTATGCTGTGGTATAACTGAAGCTCAGGGAGTAATGTTTGTCGATGGCGTTGAGAATATCGTCGAGCAACTCCGTATTTTCGGGTGCATCGTCGAGCATCACCTTGTTGTGGTATTTCAGCATATCGCCAAGTGAGGCAATGCGCAGGGCTGAGAGCATCCAGTCCGTTATCTCCATGGCGGCATAGCGGTCACGTCGGATGAAGTAGCGGTAACCGTCACTCTTATCGCACTCAATCTCCAGACCGAACATCGTGTTGATCTCCTCACGATAACGGTGGAAGGTTCGTTCTGACAGTTCCTTTCCCTCCACGTTACTTGCCGCATCGGCCCATTCGTCACAGATCTCCTGAATTGTCATCTTCTGGTGCTCCAACTTTCCGATGAGCCAGCAATAGAATTTCGTTCTGTTCGTCATAGATTTAAGAATTCTTGAGGTTGAACATCTTGTTCTTCTTGGCACTCGTCCATCATCTTCCAGATCTTCTTGTAGACGAACCTGTCCATCAAGTTGTAAGGAAATAGTTTGATCGGCTTCGTGTGAAAACTTCCGCACTTCGGGCACTTCATAGGTTGCGAGAAAGCAGTTGCCTGAAACTCAATGTCGGCAGCCTTGAACTTGTTCCCGCACTTGTCGCATTTGAATGTTGTGAATCCTCTAAGCATAAATCATTCCTCCAATGTTTATTGTTTACGAGTGCAAAGATAGAGAGACGTTGCGCCAAAAGGTGGCAAGACATGAAGAATTATGAGTCAAAATTTTGATTTCTCTTATATACAATTGTTTGCACTTCAAACGACATGGGCATATGAAAGCACAAGCTAACACATGCCCAATGAAGTGGTTCTTTCTGACAAAAGCTATGCTAATTGACAGGGTTCAGCTACAAATTCAGAAAGATTGCAGGATTTCAGGAGTAGATAGGACTCTTGGTCTACGAAAGTGAAGAGATTAAACTCTTCCAAGCGGAATGCTGATGGGAAGGCTATGCCCTTATTGAAGACATATTTTTCTACAGTCATGATCTTGCCACTCTTGAAGGCTCGCATAGTTGATTTCTCTCTGTTTATAGCTTTACCTTTAAACAAAGGAGCTGCAATAGCCGTATAGCTTTCACCATCTACAGAGAACAAAGCCTTATTGACATTTAGCTTGTCGATGACACTAGCTACTTTACTAGATTTAAAGATAGGAAGAGCACCTATGAAGAAAGGACAATCAGATATCTTCGAATTGTCAGCATCTTTAGTCCAATGGAACTCGCGTCCGTTCAATTGTTTAATATCGCCTGTTGCAAGAATCTTACTCATATCAAGATCTCCGAAGTTGATAGAGGCGAAACCGTTTGGTTTGTTTGTAAGTTTATAAATTGCCATGTTATTTTATTTATTTGGTGTGTCATTTTGAAGAGGAAGATCGCCATTGTACAAATCTTCTTTAAGAGACTGGAGCACCTCCAAGGCTTCCTCACGAGAAGAAACATTTTGGAAGCGTCTGTCTACCTCCTCATAGTAAGAGTTCAAGTGGTTACCAGTATGTAAAGAACCTTTGCATTCGCTATCGTGAGATGTAGGAAGAAAAATTCCATTAGCCGGATCATTACGGTCTATACCAAATTCATCCAATTTTGCTGCAGCTACAGGGGTGTTATTGCCAACAATGTGGTGAGCAGCTGAATTCTCAGGCTGATCAGTCTCCATGACCTCACAAAGATTATTCGAAAGGACAGTACTGCTATGTTCTTTGCCGAGATCTAGTTTGCCCTGATTTTCTGGTTGATTACGCCATTCTTCGAGTTTGTCATTGTCGATCGTCTGTTCATCGAAAGATAACCTTTTAACCTCATTGACTTCGGGCTTTTGCTCGACGTTCTCAGGATTCAAAGATTTAGAGGCTTCCACTTCTGGATTGATATCCTTTACTTCTTCTCTTAGCTGAGGAATTTCTCTCATTTCTGTTGAAAGCTTTTCTGTGGCCGTAGGGGACAAGTTCGCCTCAGGGGGGTTATTGATTCCTTCTTCTATACTATTTACATCTTTGTTAAATTCGGTGACATTGTCCAATGACGTTGTAGAACGTTTTAGAGTTGGTTCTGTATAAGCATTATCCGAAACCGCCTTTTCTAGATTGATGCCCTCTGTGCCTTTGAGCAATGGTTGTTCTTGTTCAGGCAGAACTTCATTCGATCTGTTTTCCAAGGAAGATATCGACGTGTTAACGAAATCGCCCTTTGGCTTGTCTAAGTCTAACGAAGGTTCTAATTTGGGATTTACAAAATCTCCTTCTGGCTTCTTTACTTCCAATGTAGTTTCCGACGTCGGAGCAACGAAATCGCCCACAGGTCTATTTATCTCAGGTTCATCGTCAGGGAAAGGGTCAACGAAAACTTCTCCACCAAGAGGAGACTTAACTTCAGGCGCATCGCTTAGGAATGGATCTGCGAAGACTTCTCCACCAAGAGGAGACTTAACTTCAGGCGCATCGCTTGGGAATGGATCTGCGAAGACTTCTCTGCCAAGAGGGGACTTTATTTCCGACGCATCACTTGGGAATGGGTCAGCGAAGATGACTTCATCGGCATGGCTCAAATCCATATGACTATCAACACTCTTTCCAGATAAAGAAAATTCTTCGGTCCTATCTCCAATTTCAACTCCTGACTTTTTCCCAGATGTGGCTACCTCTTCCTTAGAAACATTCTTAGACGATGAAGCAAGATTTATCGTAGCTGCAATCTGGTCTTGACCCTCAGATTCAGCTACGTCTTTTGCCTTTCGCGAGATATTGATAGCTCTGCCGACATCTTTTACCTTCTTTGCAGCTTCAGCTCCTTCTTTAGCCAGTTCAGCTGCTTTTTCTGCTGTTATTAATGGTTCCATTTTGATTTATTTAAGAACGTAGCTCTCCATTCATTGTAGCGGGCGTTCATTCTGACGTAACACTGTTCTATACTGTAAATGGTTTTGATGTCCAAGTTGCTGCCGAGTCTCTTCGAGAGGGCAACATCCATTCTCACGCGAGCCTGAGCCATAGTGGTGCAGTCATGTGTGATGTTGGAGTATACTGAATCCAAATTCAAGTATTGTCTCACCACAGATGCTCTTTCAGTGAAGTTGTAGTCCTTCCAGATTTCTAGGTTTCCCTCTTCTTTGTATTGATTATACAAATCTAGGAGAGTGAACCTGATGGAATTAGGCATGACTGACTTTTGCAGCACGTCCTCAAGGTACCCCCGAGAGACTGGCTTTTGGATGGAAGGATAGAGCAGGAAGTCGATCACGATTTCATGATACTCCCTAATCTGTTTCTTCTCGGGAGCGGACATCTTATTGTAGTAGGCTTTCTCGTCGTAGACGTATCTGTCCACTTTACATTGAACAGGCTCTTCCCATGAATTCTGATAGACGATGGCCTCGCCTTGCTTCTGTCTAGCGATCTCTTCTATTTGCTCTTCACTAAGAGACATGGACAAGCCTGCAGCTTTTCGGTCTTCTGCCTCAGGTAAAGACAAAACAATCTTGGTGTTCGTATTTCTGATGGCAGCACTATCGAGAAGTGAAGGTGACTGATCCACAATGAAGAAAGACTCACCATAGGTTCTCATCTCTGCTATGCTGTTGGTGATCATCTCTACAGACTTGCCTGCTACATTAGCGGTTTCTGTGGACTGAGAGGTCGACACTTTCCTGAGAAGATTATGTGCCTCTTCAAGAACCATGACATGTCGCAAGCCTCTGTTCATACCTCCCTCTGCCATTCTGAATTCGTTCAGTTTGGTAATGAGAAAGCCCATAATGAGTGCGTTCGTCTCGGAAGAGCCTGTACGACTGAGGTCAACAATGACATTCTTGTTGAACAAATCTTCATTAGACAAACTGTCTCTGTTGAAGATTCTGTCGAATATTCCTTCGCAAAGATCTTGAAGCCTCTTTTCCAGAGCGCCTTTGTAGTCGCCTTTTGTCTCAGGAGAATAATCAGAGTGGTCGAGGTAGTCCTTCAGACAAACTACGACATCCTCCATGGAAGGGAAGATAGGCTTTCCCAGCTTGTTGGTTGAGGTGTCCATATCCCATCCGCATTTCTCATAGGCAGTTATGATGGAATGCTTCAAAATGGAAGGCATAGCTGCATAAAGAGACCAGCAAGCATTGAAAATGCTCACAATCCGCTCTATATGCTCCAGCACTTCTATGTGCTTGTATGGGAATTCGAAAGGATTTATCTTCAACACTTGGCCAACTTTATGCGTATGGCTGTAGACAGTGACGTCAGGCAAGTTGCCAAAAACGTTCTTGTATTCACCCTTTGCTGGTTCAATGACCATGAACGTTTTGCCATTGTCTCTGAGCTGGCTCAAAAGAAGATACATGGTGTTTGACTTTCCGCTACCTGTGGAACCTGTCACGAATACGTGCTTAGTGAGTTCGTCCACATCAAGTTCGACAGGTGTTGTCGATTTTAATCTCAAATGAGAAACATAGCCTAGTTGTAAAGTTTCTGAAGGCTTCTTGTTGGAAAAGACATTTCTGGCGAAAGTGGCTCTTTCTTCTACGATCACACCAGGAACGCTGGTTTGAGGGAGAGAGAGGTGTATGGCCAATTCTTTGCTGTTGACGACAGAGGCAGCAGAAATGGGCAATGTGTTATAATTGAAACGAGGGTGAATTTCGTTAGTTAAATACTTGAGTATCTTATTGGCATCACTATCATTCCAAGTGTTGATGGCGCAACTCTCCAAACTGCTGTCTTCTCCAATGATGGTTCCTCTATAGATGTTGGCCAAAACTTGAGCAGTGGTGCTGTCGTTAGCAACAAAATAAGTAGCGACAGACCACAAACCGAACGGAATGCCGTTTTGAAGACGCTCTATCTGCTTGTCGAGGATGGCCAAATAGAATTTCGCAGACCTGTTCTTGTAGGTAATTTGTTCTGACAAGCCCTTGGTAGAACTGTCACTGGTTTCGTTAGAAGTAGAATCTCCCTTAGTTGTATTTTTATTAGTTCCATGTTGATTCGCTTCTGAATTAGAGTAATTGCTTCCATAGCTCGTTGATCTGCTATTGGTTTCACTGTAACTAGTACCGTTGCTCGTTTCACCTCCAACTAAGCCATGCCAAAGAGATGTAAATAGATTTCTACTATGGTTGCTGCTTGTTCCTTTTGATATTGACGTACCTTCAGTTGTCGTTTTAGAAGTTCCCTCAGTGTGAGTAATGGTTTGTGAAAGAGATTCTCCAATAGATTCTGAGAAGTTCTGAGACAATGTTTCAGAAACGCTATGACTTTGGTTTTCATTATACGTCAACTGGATATTCTCTGCCGGAGATAAGTTAGTGTACAAGCTGTTAAAAGCACTCATCATAGAGGTTGCCTCTTCATTACTGACCTTCTCTGCAATGAAGAAAACCCTAAACCTGCCTATTCCTGCCGTTGCGTTAATCAGACGCTCCAGGCCCTGAACAAAATGTTCTTTCTTATCATCTCTTAATGACGCTACAGCCGAAACGGATGAAACAGAAGGGCGATCAAATGGTATGTTTCTGATTACATCGTCATTGACGTACTCAAAAGTCATGCCCGGAAAGTAACCTTTTATTCCCGACTCCAAAATCTTGCCAGAAATTTTTTTGTTGCCTTCCATGTCTCTGGCTCCTAAGTATAGTTCCAAGTCTTGTCCCTTTTGCTTATTTAAGACAAGGACTACGTTTCGAGCCGTCTTGTGTAGGGACATATATAGCATGGAGAGCTTATCTGTGAAATAAGTATCTTTCTCCTTGACAATCTTCGTGATGCGAAACCATCGGAAATCTGAATATTTCTTACTTTCATCCATTGGTATAACCTCGCAATTATCAAGTAATTGCAAGTAGTTACGAGTCACGACATTGTCAAAGAGCTCTTGATTGGCCGATACCAGTTTCTGAGAACTCTGGACTACATTGTCCTTCCCCTCATTTCCACTCCGGATGATGCCATTGTGATATTTTGACAAATCAGTTTTACTCATAGTGCCTTACTCTACGTTGAAAGATGCAAGAATCTTGTCAGACTGCTTTTCAGCTTGAGACAGCCATTCTTTAAGATCCGCGATAATGCCATTCGTCATCTTATCGCGAGTTTGCTTAACTTGAATCTCGTATTGCTGAAGTTTGAATTGGTAATCACGCTCTTTCTTATTGACATTTCTCTTGTAGGATGCTGCTGAAAGCCCAGCGGTTAACAATGCTGCAGCAACAGCTAACCAGCTCTTGGAGAAAATTGCCAAGGCAACAACAATGATTGCTCCAGCCCCGGCAACTACTGCCGGCTCCTTGAGATTCCCTTCTGAATCCATTGTGGGCTTGACAGGAATCTCTGACAGTCTTGATTGCTGGATGACTATCTTATTTTGGGCAATCCATTGCTTCATTTGGGCGCGGTAGCCGTCGTGAAAATCCATGAAATCATTGAATTTTCCTTCGTCTTGAATCTTAAATTCACCTTTAGTATAGAAATTATCTACGCTAAAGTAGTATTCCTCAAGTACCGCCATGGCAACTTGTTTCGTCCTTACGGCAAACTTTTTGAGACTGTCTTCATTGACTTCGTCCAGGTACTCTTTCTCTAGTTTTCTAACGTCCTTTTCCAGACGAAAGAGATTCATTTGGAATTTATTGATATTTGAATCCATATTCATCTGCAGTTTTAAGTAACTTCTTTGCAGCTCGATGGGAGCATTCTATCTTTTCATCAGTATCCTTATTAAAGGCCTCTGTATGATCTCTTTGCTCTATTAAAGATTGATAATGAGCCTTCTGATCTTTCAATTTAGAGTCTAGGTCATCTGTTATTTCCTTGCGAAAATTGGTGACCTTCTCTTCAAGTTGAGTCTTGAACAAATCTTTCTGAGCTCTTGCTCTTTTTAGAGCTAAAGCCTTAAAGTTTCTCAGTTTCTGTTCCTTGTTAATTCTTGTTCCATATTTGGCGGGAATTCTTTCATCTGGATCGCATGTATGAGTTATAGTCCTTCCCGGTTCTATTATATACTTCTCCTTACTGTATTGTTCAGCTTGACGCTCTAGGTAATCATAATCTATTTGCGAAAAGACATATGAAGAGGATCCCTGAAATGAATCAGACATTCCTTTAAACTGCTCCTTGAGGTCGTCGAAAATTGATCTTTCTATTTTTTGAACTTCATCAAATAAGTTCGTGATAGCAGTCCTTATCAGAACCTCAGAACTTAATCTTTCAATAGATTCGAAGCAGTCCTCAATGAAGTCAAATTTTTTATTTATAGAATCCATTCTTATTTTCTCGTCAACATCTTGAATGATCTGATTTAATTTCGTTCGAGCAGAGGTAATTTCGGCAAGAGCCTTTTCGATGGAAGAAAATTTTCCATTGACTTTATCCTTATCATCGTTTAATTGGCATACTATACCATCATAATCTCCGGCAATGAGTAGCACTAAGTCATGAAAGACTTTTGTCTTCTCTTCGCGAGCAAATTGGTTGATTTCCTTCTTCAAATCATCAAAGTGCGCTATCTCGTTCAAGCGGCGGAGCAAAGTTTCCTGGTTTACGCTCTCACCTTTATCTTCGAGGTCGTAACGAGCATCATCAATGATAAGCTTTATGGCACGCCATTCTTCTCTTGTCCAGCTTACAGGTTTAGGCTCTTTTGAAATGTATTCCAGGTCGACATCATTGCCGAATTCACTTAGGAACAAATAAAGGAGACTGTCAGCGTAGGTGACCAAGTGAATTTTATCACCGTAGTTGCTGGTTATAGTATTTAATTTTTCGTCCTTATGACTTTTGAATTTATCATCAGCACTATGTGTAAGGACAAAGAACAATCTTTCTCTATCAGAAATAGTGAACGACTCCAGTTGACGATTAACGAAAGCACGGTCTTCTGTGTAGTCCAATGTTTGTTCACCATCTTGCAAGAAGATGATGGCATCTACCTTTCTTGAACCATCTTCCTGCTCCTCCGCAAGAAGTTGTTTGGTCTTTTCTTCGATGCCGCCTATAGCACCGATGCCCGGAGTGTCTATCACTCTCCATCCTTTCAATTCATCATTGAACGGATATTTAATTTCTACCTTGACGGCTATGTCCTTTTTGCCTCTTCCTTGAACATAAGCCTTCAGAAGCTTCTCCTGAATTCTTGTATTTGTTTCTTCTTCCAGTTGCTTACGAGCAGCCCAGATCTTGGCAAAGTCAAAACCTCCCAATATCATATCATCGATATTGTTTATAGGAAGTTCATGATATTCGTCTGGTATAGAAACATATTTTTTTACCTGGCCGACGATATCGTCACCTTTGATAATCTGTTTGTGATGGTCGCCAAACTCGATAGTTGCCTCAGGTGTATCACCATACTCTATGTAGGTGATGCCGGAAGTCGTTTGGTCATGACCTGTAGGCAACAGGTCTTTGCAGCCCAAAAGGGCATTGATGAAAGTAGATTTGCCAGAGCTTACTTTGCCTACAACAGCCAAAGTAAAATATCCTTGGAGGAACGGCTTTGCTTTCCTTTCGATTGTTTTGCTGTGCCACCCAGTCTTAGGAATCCCACAGAACTTCATGACGTCTCTGTAGTCCTCCACTAGAGTTTTCACAGTGCTACTTAATTTCGCGAATTCATTATCCATAATAAATCTTGATGTGAAAATATTTTGAGGTAGTTCTATTTAAGATATTCTTTACTCAGTTAATCCTCTTTATCTCCTATACCAGCCACGCCTTTGTTGTTCGAGTAGTAGAGTCCCATGCTGGTGTTGGCTAGAAGGTAGCGGCCATCGGACTGCAGGTTGAGGAAATCGCCATAGAAACTGTTAGTGCATCGGGAAGACCAACTGCGGCCCCAGTTATTTGAGACATAGATGCCTTTGGAAGTGGCGGCAATGATCTCGCGGTCTACCTCAAGAAGGTCGCGGAACTTGCCATAGCTCGTGGCATTGGTGCAACGGGGAGCCCAGGAGGTGCCCCCGTTTTCGGAACTCTCTATGTAGTTCTTCTGAGTGTTGATGCGGAGAAACTCACCATGTGAGAACGGCCCTCCGCTGGTCTTGATCATCTGTGGCATAGGCCAAGTTTTTTAGTTCATCCTGTTAAATCAGGTTCTTCTGGTTGAATCAGGTTGTTAGTTTAAAGCAAAACGGTGTGAACTCTGCCGTCCACAATCCTGTAAGTTAGGCTCTGGTAAAACCCGTAGAAATAGGAATATGAAAGGGGAATCCACACCGTATACGCGGAATGAACCCGTCCAGACATTTCCGTTCCATCTCTACAAGTTTCCATTTACCAGATTTCAACTCACAGAACAGTACGACTGTACGCATTCACATGTTTTTTGCCTCATGATTACCCGATCTTTCAATCAGGTAATGCAAATTTAGAAAAAATCTTTTTGCTTCCAAACAATCTGGCAGAAAATGTGGGTTCCCCGTTAAAGTTTTTTAGCTTATCAGCCACTGTTATCGGACACAGCCGGAAACATGATGTATTTGTCCTTGTTCATAGTCACTCATCTTTAGTCTTCTGGCCGCAAAGGTAATAGATTGATTTGCCAAAAGTTGACATAGAGTTGGTTTATTTTGGTTCACGGAGTGGAATTTATATAGGTCGACCATTATTTAGGGCCGGCACAAGACCGGCCCCTGCATTGGCAGACCTCCTTCACCTGTACGATATCAATCCCACGTGAACGTTATTTCTTCCTCTTTTTCGTCCTTGGGATAAGTGTCGTATTCCATTTTCAGATGTATCTCCACATTGAAGTCGCGGACCCAAAGGAGATCGAAGATGGTGAAATCCATGTCAGTGAAGAGGAAATGGAAAGAATGGATGAGTTGCATGTCATCAGTCTTCTCTCGGTCCAGAAATTCATTCCAGTTGTCTGGTTCTTCACCAAGATAGAGCATCATGTTCTCAGAATCCGGTTCTTCGGTGCTGTCATAATCGAAGCCGCCACAGATCACTCCATCGTCGTACAAATCGAGGTAGTTGTCAAGTGATCCGTTGAGAATGGCCCATATCTTCTTGGCCCTCATGGTCTGAATGGGATGAATCTTGGAGTAGCGGTAACCAAGGAAGCACTTGCCGATGACTTCGAAATCTCTCTTGAAGCAGGCAGTCTTGAAGTTCTCCCCTACCTTGATAGTCTCTAGGCGCAATTTGATGAGCTGCTGCTTCATGGCCTCGTTAAAGTCAGCGAGCAGTTGCTTGTAATGCTCGTCCATCACAAACATCTTACAGCCCCCTGTGCAGTGCGAGGGGCACTATAGATAGGCCCCTGGCACTGCACAGGGGCTGTAACTTGCAGTTTGCTAAAAGATTGTTGCTCAAATATTTGGTGGATAGTTCTTTTTTTTGCTAAATTTGAACCCGAATTAAGAGATCTTTGGCTGCCTACTCTAAACGTACTCTTTACGTACTCTGAATAATTTACAATGTTATTACAGGATATGAGTTGTTGAGCGGCGAAACAGTTGATATATAGAGAGTTATGGAATTTATTTTCGAGTTCCTCTCTCACTCAATATATGAGTGAAACAC
The DNA here is from genome assembly GCF_009695775.1 of Hallella mizrahii. GTDB lineage: Bacteria > Bacteroidota > Bacteroidia > Bacteroidales > Bacteroidaceae > Prevotella > Prevotella mizrahii. Next base: position 25,170 of record NZ_VUNG01000032.1, read on the forward strand.
GTTTATTTCGAACTTTTTATCATCACCCTTGTATGGCGGTTACGCTGTACAGGGGTGAACTTATTGATACCTCCTTTTGCCGTGCAATGGATGGCATCATTGGAAACGCCTTGCTCACGAAGTAGTCGTGCTATGTAACTGGCACGCTGCTCACTAAGTTTATCATTGATAGGTCTTGTTCCGGTGGCAGCATCTGCCGCACCGTCAACAAATACGTCAAGATTAAAGGCTTTCGCCACCTTTGCAAGGTTAATTAGGTTTTGTAGCTGAGACTCATCCGTCAGTGTGCAGGTGTTGATGCGGAAGAAGAAGTAGAACGGCACTCCAATGAGTTTATGATCCTCAGATGTTTGTCCGGCTATTGAGTCCTTGCCGTTCCAGTCCTTGTGCGCCAACCTTGCACGAAGGGAGGCAAGACCACTATACTCGCCATGTTTGGTATTGGTATTGTCGAAGGAGTCTGACGGAAGTCCACGCTGATGCAGCAAGTCATTGATAGTTTCCATGAGATACTCATTCTGCTGCCGGTATGGGTTGGCATCCACTGTTCTTTTCCATCCGACTTTACCGATGTTGACCGTTAGTCCGGCACTCAAAGTGAAGAGCTGGTCACCAAACCTCTTTGAGTTGCCTTGCCCATCGAAGTCTTGAAAGGTGTTTAGTCCAGCCAATTCCATATTCACGGACAAGCGGCGGCCAAGACGATATGCTGCCATTACTCCATAGTTGACTGTGAAGGGATGCTTGCCGTTGCCCTCATGCTTGATGATACCGCCACCGAGATATGGAGCTACTGTCCAGCGGTGGAGCCCCAGCTCGTCACTCGGATTCACTCCTACCACATTCCACAACAGCTCTGCATGAGCTGCATGATACCTTTGCTTTGCGATGTTGGCATCAATGAACTTCAAGCCGAAGCCCTGATAAGAAGCACGTACCCCGATAGATGGTGTGAACCACTTTCCGGCAGACACCTGCAGGGCTGGCTGCATACGTCCAAAGATGTCCTCGCATCCCAAGGGTGATCCTGCAAATACTGATGTTCCGGCAGAGATGCTGGCAAACCAGTTGCGTGACCATGGTGAGCCAATGACCGGTTCTTTGAGGTACGTTGGTTCCAAGGTGCTCAGCAATTCGTCGGTTTGATAGTGTTGTACGATCTTTGCCGAGTCTCTGGTTATGCCAGCAGCTGATGCTGGAAATTGCCCAGCCACAATGAAGGCGACTGCGAGCAATGCTTTCATTTTCCTCATAAGTCTTTTATCTTTCATGTCTATTTGCGTATTTAACTGATTTGTTTAACATGTCCGGGCAGCAGCTATCGTTTTCGCCCATGACCCGATGGACGCATCATTCTGTTGGCCATGGCAACACAACGGCGGGCCCACTGACGGTCATCCTCGTTGTCATCGCGTCCCCATTTCAGGTCGCTGCCGCCACTTCCACCACCGTGTCCCTCTGCGAAGGTTGTCGCATCGTTCACAAGCTGGGCGAAGAGCAGCACTCCACAATGTAGCATCTCGTTGCCCCTGTCTGCCAGGTACGCCAGATAGGAATCGTTGAATGCTGCCAGCTGTTCCGGTGGCAGGGACTCTCGGATTTGCTTGAACTCACCAATGACCATGTTGAGCATCTGCTCCTTGACCAATGTGCCACTCGATGAATAAACTGCCTTGGAGAGTTTCGACACTTCCTGTTGCAGGACGGTCTGTGAGTGCTGAACATCTTCTTTAGCCACCCGTGCCTCCTCCAGCTGCTCTTTAGCCTTCTCCAGTTTGGCGTTCTTATCTGCCAGCGAGGCTTCGACCTCAGCGATGGCCGCCAGTTTCTCGTCTATCTGCTTCTGTAGCGCGTCACGGTCTCCTGCTGTGACATTCATCTTACGCCGGAGCTCTGCCAGATCTTTCTCAAGATAGGATTTCCTCTCTTCAAGATGAGCGATCATGGAAGTCAGACCCTTTATGCGTGTCTCTGCCACTTTCAGGTTATGTGATGCTGCGGACAGTTGCTCTTCTGCTTCCGCCAGGTCAGCCTCTTTCTGCCGGGAGTCATGCTCCAGCTGACGTCGATAGTCAAACGTCTGTCTGCCACGTGACTCACGGTTGGTGAGCGATGTGCCCCGTTGCAGTCCCCACGGCTTGTTAACCTCGGATAGCTCATCGTGAAGTGCAGAGATGTGCTTCGAGTACTCCATTTTGTCCTTCCCTACGAAAACGCCCTTGAAGTCAATCTTTCCGTTCCTCACTGGTACTACGGCTGCATGCGCGTGCGGTGTCGTCTCGTCAAGGTGTACATAGAAAGAGATAACGTTCTCCTTGCCATATTTGCCACAGACGAAGTTGTAGATGTCCATCGCCCATTGTTCAATCTCCGGCTCCCGGTGGATGGCTTGGTTCTCTTTGTTGTCACCAGGTTTGATGACCACAGGCTGCTTACCAAAGGCCAGCTCTGTCATACGGTCATGCGACCCCGAGAACACGAAGTCACCTATGGTGCGGTAGCGAGGTTCAGCGAGGTTGGCATTAGGGTCTTTGATGCCTCTTCCTGCCAGGTTCTCTGCCAGCCGTTGTCCGATGGACTTGCTCTTGTCAATGGGTTGTATCTTGCCACCGACAATCTCAAAGTTAAGATGCTCCCGTGAGCGGTCAAAGTTACCTTTGGCGAGTGCCATGTTCCAGGCTTTCTCGCTCCATGCCCGCTGATGCTCACGGCTCTGTCCTGCGGACATACCCTTGCGTCCCTTGAAGTTGAGGGACTGATATTGTATTGCCATATTCGTTGTTTGTTAAATTGAGGGAAAAGGAAAGGCGTGATATGGATGTCTTTCCATGCGTGTCCGACATGGTTTTGCTGCTTGGATGCTCCAGAAACTATTCTGTCAACCTCCACATCACGCACGACCTATTCCCCTTAGTTCAGCCGACACACGTGACCTCCCATGACGATACGGCTTTTTATCATTGTTAGAAGAGGGGGATGCTTTAGCCCATGCGAAGCTCTGTTCACCCAAGCCGATGTCACCCAGCTTGCTGCCCTGATTGGTGGACATCAGACCAAGGAACGTTAGTGACGCGGGTAATGTGTTACCCCTCTTCAAAAACGGTGGCACTGGGCAAGCCCCTTCGAAGTGTCCCAAGGCCATCCGTTTTTACCGCTCTGCCACCGGGCGAAGTCCTGGTGGCGTTTCCATGAGAGACACAACATGTCGTCTTGAACGATTCTGTTGCATTATAATGAGAATATCCCAGAGGCTATAAATGACCTTCTGCGTCTGCGTCAGCTGCCTTGGCTATAAAGCCGATAGAGTCGGAAGCGTCAGCCTTAAAACCGTTCTCAGAAGAGGTTTCATCCTGCCCGTCGGCATCAGCCTGTTCGGGATTGTTCAAAGGTCCAGAAAGATCATCTGAGGGGAGAGCAGCGGGGAGAGGAACCGAAACGTCGTTGCTGTCGGCATGCCCGGCTTGAGAAGCACTTCTACGACCAGCCGCCTTTTCTGCCAACTCTCTGAAGATGTCACCCCGTTCTTCACTATCCAAGTGCATGGACTCCACGAGCTGGTCGAGTGCCACCTCTGTTTTATTGAACAGGAGGGCGAGAAACGCCTTCCAGTTGCCATCAAGGTAGCCATCGAAAAAATCCACTGCACGTTTGTCAATGAGGGAAAAGTCACAACCAATTTTCTTAGATGCCCGGAGCTCTCCCGGGTAACTGGCTATGATGGACTCGATGGCATAATGTACAGCTAACCTTGTGATGTCCTCCAATTGCTTCTTAGTATAGCCGGAGACCATGCTGCCAGCAAGCATCTCCTTGGTCCCACGCTCAATCTGTCCAATGAGACGGATGATCTGTGAGGATGAAAGCTTGCCATCAGCCCAGCTGTACATCGCATACTTAACCATGGCCTCGAAGCTGCTGCTTATTGCGACGCTGGGATTGACGGTCACCACCAGCCTTGTCATCGTACAAAGAATCCCTTTGAGATGCTCTTCGATGACGATGCAACCGAACTCAGTGAGCTTTGCGAGGAAGTCGCGGACTGTGGCCCGATGCCAGTGCCAGTCAGCAGCGAGCTCTGTCTTCGTGATGAAGAACTGTCCATCGCCAATGGCAGGAATCCACTTGGCGTCGATGTTCTGTGGACGATAGTTCGTGCACGCCTTGTCCAGCATGTAGAGGTAAGCCTCGAAACGTGAGAACCGATCTCGTGAATGCTCTTGCAGGTAGCGGAAGAAGTCCATGCTGCCATGGACTATGGCAAGATTGGTCTTTACCGATGAGTTATCATTGTTATTTCCTTTACGCATATTATTTAGTCTGAAATGTAAATGGAAGAAATTCGGAATGGTGAGGATATGAGGAAAAGACAGTCTTCCATGCCAGGGCCAGTGACATGGGAGACAGGTCATCTGTCGAAATACATCTCAACCAATTTGTCCGGGCATTGGTTGTAGAAATGAATATTTGTCAGAGTCTGGAACTTTCCTATTGCCTCATGCGACGGATAGAAGATTGCTGCCACCCAAAAAAGATAGAGACTCGCAGCAAACGAGAGCATGTGTGGGGTGAACAGTGCGGATAGTGAAAGTACCATGAAGAAGAACTGTTGCTGTCGGCTGCCACGGATGGCCGTTAGCAAGGGTTGTCTAATTCGATGGATAAGTAATGGAATGGAGACTGCCAGTGTCAATACGCCATAGGACAAATTTTGCGTCAGTCTTATGTAAATCATGTTGACCGTTGCGATGCCAAGGGCGAATAGGACACCATAGAGCATCCTGAACACCTGATGTCCGCACATGGCATAACAGAATCGCTGGCAGATGCTCCATTTGCGTCTGTAGAACACGCTGGCAAGGAATGGCAGCAAAAGTATATAAGCTGCCAGTTGCATGATACGGGCAGTAGCGCTGATGATTCTTTTGATGTTTGTCATTGTGGATGGTTTGTTGATGGGTTTGTTCTGTTGTTCCTGGTATGACATGAAAAGGCAGGCGGCGTATAGTCATCGTCCACCATGTCAAGTCTGATGATGCCGTAGCTTGCACGGTTAACAAGGATTTCCACATCTTCCTTTGTCAGCGTACCCTCATGGCACCGACGATGCAGACTTGGATCTTCTCTGAGCATGATGGACAATACTTGGTCAAGGTCAGCCTCACTTACATGCCACTTGTGCCCCAGATAATATAGTCCGCGGGACCGCGTCACTTCCAGTGTAAGATGACGGCATGTGGTCATCATCAGGTGTCCATCACGGACAAAGGCATAAGCATGGTGCTGAGTTATGTCAGTCACCCTTATCCAATAGCAATGTGCTGTGATGATTTGTGCCATCACTTCGAGTAGTTCTGTTCTCATGTTAGGTGTCAGTAGAATAGTTTGATAAGTTCGGCTTCGCCCATTTCGTATCGCATGCCACCGGCCTTGTGGTGCATCTGCAGTTCAAGACGCAGCGTACCACGCATGACCTCAATGCTCTCGAAGACGCATACCGTAATGGTGTCGACAATGCCGTCGTCGCCTGCTGTGGCGTTGAATTTGTACATCCGGCCGTTGTTTGGTTTGCTGAACGCACAGCAGCACTGCCACCCACGAAGGCCTTCACTGACCACCCGATGATAGAGCAGTGTCAGGTTAGCCTGCTCCTCCAGCTGGTCGGCCACCTCTGCAATAGTAAGTTGTTTCGATGGGTGAAAGGTTAGTTGGGCATAGTCGTCATAGACGACGGGATCCTCCATGGTCTTCCTCGGCAGGAGGTCAGGCAACTGTGTTGGCATGATGGAGAGAAACTCACTCATAAATCGTAGTAACATCATTTTCGGTTTAGGTTAATAATGGGGTAATGGGGATTTAACTCTATGGGATTACAAGGATGAAATGTATATCTTCACTATTAGTCCGGGCAGAGCTTCTACATGTTCACGCTCCTGCTTCGAAGAGCTGGCGAGACGTGGCAGCATTGATGACGCATCCTTGGCTATTTGGACGAAGACTATTTTTTGCTCTTCTGTAAGCACAGCCATGCCGAAGTCATTGATGACAGAGAAAGGCTGTATGACCATCCATAGATATGCCTGCCGCTGGTCAGCGGTCTTCACCTTGGAAGCCTTGATGTCCATGAGGCATCCTTGTGCACAGGCAAGCAACCGCCGGTTGGTTCGCATGGTGAGGAAAAGAAAGAGCTCGTTTGAGGAGATTGTTCCCCCGGCTTTTTCACGGGACACCCTGGCATAGATATGCTCCGTTGATTTTGTGATGTCCGTGACAGACTTGCCATCCATCTCCGAAATATGCGTGACGAACGAGCGGTACAGCCGGTCTTCCTCTCTGAGGAAAGAAAGGAACTGCTCCTTGTTGTGTATGCCACGCTTCTCGACAGCAAATAGATAACGCTGGTACCGGTCAGTCAGCTGTCTGCTGTCTTCGTGATATATGCTTACACTGTCCAGTGAAAGAAAAAATGGCGTGACGGTTTTCATTGCCTCCTTGATCTTCAGCTCACGGGTAAGGCGATTGGCTTCTGTCTTAAGAATCAATACATCCTGCAAGTTACGTGGCCTGGCAATGGCGCGATTGAGAAACTCATCCCGTACTGAGGCATGCAGGTTGTGTACAGTTTCATTGGAAAAGAGGTGGGGATTCCGTGCGGCTGCCGTGTCGCGGAGGATCACCACCATCACAGAGTCCTCAAGCTCCTGCCATGTGGCGATGTCCTTAGCAATGGCCGTCATCTTATCATCACTTGCATTGCGCATTTCCTTGTAGAACTCACGGTAGCAGTTGATACCTTCCTGGGCAGTACTGAAATGGTATCGCTGCTTGTCTGCACCACAGGAGGTCAGTGTAAGACTAATGGAGCCCATGAGCATGATGACAAAAACGGCCAGACAGCCATGTGAAACGCCTCTCCCCTTACCTTTATAATATAAGTAGGGAGACGCACTTCCACATTTCTGCCCGGCCCTGACGGTTTTGAAAGGTTGTTTTACAGATTGAAAGGTTCATAGAATATCATTTTATACTTTGTCAGCGTACTGGATTTGTTCCTTTTGCCACCATAAAGGTAATGTGATTTGTTTGTAATTTAGCAAGCGAAAATCCGGCATTAATATTTCTTTCGATTCTGAAAACATAACAAAACATAAAACCACACAATATGACAAAAAGACAACGGTAAGGTCTTGTTATTTCGTAAATAATTTGTTGATTATCATTGTTTTCAGAAGAAATATCAGTATCTTTGTAGAGTATCAAAACACATCAACAAATAAGACTATGGCAAAGATCGGTTACCTGTACCGTGCGGAAGAGGACAACACTTTCGATGAAGTGAAAGAATGGATGGATGAATATGGCTGCGTCCGGGTGATGATAGAGGAGCCCTCGGACGAGAAACTGCGCCCAAGGTGGAAACAACTTTTGGAACTTCTTGAGCGGGGTGACGAACTTGTCGTAGGCAAGTTCAGTAATGCCGTGCGCTCTACTATTGACCTGTCTAATCTGATTGAATACTGTCGTGTAAAGGTTGTGAGACTTATCTCCATTGGAGACCGCATCGACTCTGAGGGAACATTGTTCCCACAAACCAGTGCAGCACATGTGCTGAATGTCCTGGGAGCACTACCGGAAGAGACGGCAGCGCTCAGACAGCAGAAAGCGCATATCATCCGTCTTCAAAATGCAGCCAAAGCCCGGGTACTCAATGTGTCTTCCAAATCACACCGTGAGCAGACTGTCGTCAACATGTACCACCAAGGCCATGCCATCGACGACATCTGGAAGGCGAGCGGCTATTCAAGCAGGGCTTCGGTCTTCCGCGTTCTCAACCGGCATGGCGTGACGCTGAACAGAGGCAAGTTCAGTGGACCGTTGGGGCCGAGAAAGAAGAAGGATTGATTTTGTCTACAAAAAGGGGGGTAGTACAAAGCTACTGCAAACATTTTGGTATTTTCTAATGTTTCCGAGATTTGAATTTTGGTATTTTCTGATAATTTGGCAATTTAAATTTTGGTATTTTCTGATATTTTCGGCAAAGACATTTGCGTAACTCAAGGAAACATGCTAAATTTGCGTCCAAAAGCAATAGGTTTTAAATAAGATGGAACGGATATTCAAACGAAAGCTTTACGACCGTCTTTTGGAATGGAAGCGGTCGCAAAATGGCAAGACGGCCATCTTGGTGGAAGGGGCGCGTCGTGTGGGTAAGTCCACTCTCGTCAAACAGTTTGCCAAGAACGAGTATGAGTCGTATATTCTCATTGACTTCAACGAGGCTTCCAAAGAGGTGAAGGCCTTGTTTGATGATTTGATGGACATGGATTTCATTTTCTTGCAGCTCCAGTCCATCTATCATGTGGTTCTTAAGGAGCGTAAGTCTGTGATCGTGTTTGACGAGGTGCAGAACTGTCCTCTTGCACGTCAGGCCATCAAATATCTGGTGAAGGACGGCCGGTATGACTACATAGAGACAGGCTCACTTATCAGCATTAAAAAGAATACCAAGAGCATTACAATACCCAGTGAGGAAGAACGGGTCACACTATATCCAATGGACTACGAAGAGTTCCGCTGGGCAATGGGTGACACTGCGACGATGCCGCTGCTTCACACTTTCTTCGAAAAGCGATTGCCGTTGGCCGCTGCCCACCGGCAGAAAATGCGCGAGTTCCGGCTTTACATGCTTGTCGGCGGCATGCCTCAGGCTGTGGACACCTACATAGAGACAAACAATCTCAGTATGGTGGACACGATGAAGCGCAATATCATCCGGATCTATCAGGACGATTTCCAAAAGCTTGATCCCACGGGACGGCTTGAAACTCTTTATATGGAGATTCCGTCCCAACTGAGTCAAAATAGCAATCGCTACAAGCCCTACACTGTTCTTGGCACGGTAGGTGAGGAAAAGTTGTTGGAGTTGTTGAAAGATTTGGAGGACAGCAAGACCGTTCTTTTCTCCTTCCACTCCAATGACCCCAATGTAGGCATGTCACTTACGAAGGATATTTCGAAATACAAAATATTCTGTGCTGACACGGGACTCTTCATTACATTGGCATTTTGGGATAAGGAACACACGGAGAATATCATTTATCAGAAGCTGCTGAGTGACAAACTCAGTGCTAATCTTGGCTATGTCTATGAGAACGTAGTAGCACAGATGCTGGCAACAGCAGGCAATAAGCTGTTCTACTACACATGGCCGAAAGACGCCACACACAACTATGAGATTGATTTCCTGCTATCCCGCGGGACAAAGCTTCATCCCATAGAGGTTAAATCTTCAGGTTACAATACCCATAAGTCACTTGATGAATTTTGCAAGAAGTTCTCGCAATTGATAGATAAACGATACCTTATCTACACAAAGGATCTTCAGAAGGACAAGGAGACGTTGTTGCTTCCAGTCTACATGACATCATTTGTCTGATGATGTCATGTAAATATTCAGATAAGAAATAATATGGGCCAGTCCGTTCTTGGACTGGCTTTCTTGTTCTATATAGAATACATAAGATAAAGAACTTGCAAGCTAATAAATAACTTTTATCTATCTATCATTTTTATATAAAATAATAGTGTTGCTTTATAGTTTTATTAACGTGATAAATTTGTGTATGTAAATGATTTGTAGTAAATTTGCGTTGACAAAAAGATTATTCTAATTGGACGACAAATGCAAAACAAAATCATCCTTTTCAGCAACATAAAGGGAGGTGTAGGTAAGACCACTCTGTGCTCGCTCTTTGCCAGCTATTTGGCAGAGAATGGCATCCCTGTGATCGCCATTGACGCAGACCTTCAGGCTTCACTGTTCCGTCATCGCCAGCGTGAGACCGATGCGGATCCTGACGTGCAGGCTCCTTGGAACGTGGAACTGCTCAATACGAGTGACGGCAACAACGTGGCTTCCGTCTTGGAGAAACTCAGAGAGGTACCAGGTGTTGTGTTGATTGACTGCCCCGGCAACTTGAATGACCGTAATCTGGAGATTATCTACAAAGCCGCGGATGGTGCCGTTATCCCCATGTCATTTGATGCTGACACCGTGGATGCGACAGGTATCTTCATCAAAGCCTTCAAGACAATTTCCAAAGCACAGTTGGTATTCATTCCCAACCGTATCAACCCGGCAGAGAAACGTGCCGACGAACTGCATCAACGCGCCAGTACTATAGAGTTCCTTGGTCTGGTCGGCACCGTTGTGCCACAGGTGAAACAGTGTGTAGCCGTGAAGCGATACACCACCCTCTATTCCATGGACTCCAAGCAGCGTGATGCAGTGGAGAATGCGTTTAACAAAATAATGGAAACCTTAGACATCAAGAAATAATGGCAAAGAACAACAAACCGCAGACCGCCAATCCCCTGGCAGGAATGGGACTCGACGAAATCGTCCGCTCCATGACAAACGATAGCCCCTCAGCTCAGGACGAGCAGACTGTCGAGGCTTTGGAAGAAAATAAAGTATCTGAAACCGGTGACGTGAAGGCAACGCCCAAGCGTCGTCGTGGAAGCATCAAGACATTGGAGGAGAATATCTCCAAGTACAAGGGACTCAATGAGCAGGGCTTCGCGATATGGTTGCCCAAGGAAGTGAAGAAGAAACTGGAGATCATTCGCCTTAATGCGGAGCGCACCATTCCTCTTCGTGCACTGGCATCAGCCATCATCATGACCTACATCCAGGAAAACGAGGAGAAACTCAACCAATTGTAGACGTTAAACCTGTCACATTGTCTTGTCACATCAAACAACATGAGGCATCAATGCAAAATAACTGTTCTCGAAACCAAGGTGTTTCCAGAACTCCAGGAGAAGTATCTCGCCGACCCCAAGTCGGGACTATGTCCGTGTTTCAAGCCTGGCGACACGTTCGTGCTTGACCGTACGCCGGAGAAGGACGACTTCTACCATCTGATGAACGGCAAGTTCTGCGGAGATGCATGGGATGCCGTAAGCCGCTATGTCTATACCGCCCTGCAGGGCGGCAGCATCATGCACGGCTGGGCCAACGATGAGCGTATGATGATAGCCTGCTGCAACGACGGCACACGCCCTGTCATCTTCAAGATAGAGCGCATCGACATACCCGAGAACGAGGATGAGAAGGAGTGGCTTGAAAAGCAGAACTTCAAGAACAGCGCAGAGGATGCCTATACCGGATGAACCGCCCTGCATCCTCTATGAAAATAAGTTTCCAACCTTATTGATTATTAACATCAAACAGTTGCGTAATTCGTTGGAATTTAGTAACTTTGAATATATCCTAACCCGTAAACAGATAAGAATATGGAAGAGTTAGCAGCAATATTCGAAGCGATAGTCGCAGTCTATGTCATTGGTGCAGTCCTCAAGTTCATCCTTAGGTTCTTTTTCCCTAAGAATGGCGGAGGATGGCATCCTGACAAGTAACAGCGATACACAGGCATGACAAGAAAGCCTGCTTGTCATACTGTCGTTTTTTCATTAAGAAGCGACATAAGGGGCTCTCGCTTACTTCCCCTTAGTTTGCTTTTTATCCTATAAGGGCGAGAATATTTATAATGAGAAGAATGGGCTGGGGCAGGTTCTGACAGCCTGTCAACCAGTGATGCGATAAACAGACGGAGAGCATGGCTAAAGGCGGAGGTTTGTGAAGCGAAGCCTCACACCCTGGAGACGGCAGCCATCCACTCGGTCTGTAGCAGCACCTTTGCCGATGTGACTCTTCATGGTAGCCAGCGAAGTCGGTAGCCATGCAGAGCCTTATCAGCAAATTGACAGTGCGGTCAGGGCCTTGGCGTGGGTGCAAGTACATGAGGCAAATCCATCGGAGTAGAAGAAGTGATAGCCTTAAAAAGAGAAGAAAGGGATTGGGCAGGTTCTAACTGTCTGTCAACCAGTGGTGCGAAGAACAGACGGTGTGCATGGCTAAAGGCGAAGGGCTGTGAAGCGCAGCCTCACTTCCTGGAGACGACAGCCATCCACTCGGTCTGTAGCAGCACCTTTGCCGATGTGGCTCTTCATGGTAGCCAGCGAAGTCGGTAGCCATGCAGAGCCTTATCAGCAAATTGACAGTGCGGTCAGGGCCTTGGAGTGGGTGCAAGTACATGAGGCATATCCATCGGAGTAGAAGAAGTGATAGCCTTAAAAAGAGAAGAAAGGGATTGGGCAGGTTCTGACTGCCTGTCAACCAGTGGTGCGAAGAACAGACGGAGTGCATGGCTAAAGGCGGAGGGTTGTGAAGCGTAGCCTCACTCCCTGGAGACGTCAGCCATCCACTCTGCCTGTAGCAGCACCTTTGCCGATGTGGCTCTTCATGGTAGCCAGCGAAGTCGGTAGCCATGCAGAGCCTTATCAGCAAATTGACAGTGCGGTCAGGACCTTGGCGTGGGTGCAAGTACATGAGGCAAATCTATCGGAGTAGATGAAGGGATAGCCTTAAAAAGAGAAAGAAGGGATAGGGCAGGTTCTGACTGCCTGTCAACTAGTGATGCGAAGAACAGACGGAGTGCATGGCTAAAGGCGAAGGGTAGTGAAGCGTAGCCTCACACCCCGGAGACGACAGCCATCCACTCGGTCTGTAGCAGCACCTTTGCCGAGGTGGCTCTTCATGGTAGCCAGCGAAGTCGGTAGCCATGCAGAGCCTTATCAGCAAATTGACAGTGCGGTCAGGGCCTTGGCGTGGGTGCAAATAATTTGTGGTGGACGAATGTTAGAATGAAAGTGATATTTCATAACAAAGAAGATTGGTCATCAAGGCTAAAGCAAAAGGTACTGTAATAAGTATTAGGGAAAGCGGCAAAGGGAAGGGCCCCGTTGCCGCCGATGTACCTATCAAGGCATCGAATTGGATTTCTAATAGATGTTCTCTACCATCACGCCCTGCCTCTTCGCTTCATTGACGGTGTAGAATGTTCCTCCCTTGGGTATGCCGTTAAAGTAAGCTATCAGACGAGAGGCATGCTCCACCATGTATCTGTCACGCCGCAAAAAGCAGTCTGGCCTATAGTCTGGAGACAAGACTATCTGCTCATCAGCTTTATGGAGCAGCTCCCAATACTTCAACTGGCTTGCTTTGCGCCATCGCTCACATTGACCTCTGTATGGGATGGCTGCCATCAGTGTGATGTCGGGGCGCTCTGACTTTAGTTCCACCACACACTCAGCTGCCATGAGGTCGAAACCACAAGCCATGCCACTAATGAACACCCTATAGCCGTCCTCGTATGCTCTGAGAATCGCTTCCATAAGCCGATCCTTCACTCTTGGTCTGTCTGCACTGCTGATAAGGCGATGGCCCGTGAAGGCCACCGTCTGTGCTCTGCTTGTATCTTTGTTGTCCATCATTGAATAGCTTTATTTGTTGTATCTGTAACTTGTCCGGCCAAGGAAGACACCTTGCAGAACGTTGCCGCCCATCTCCTCCAACTTATTGGCGAAGGTGGAGTAGCTGATGCCGGTGGTCACGCAATCGTCCCAACACACAATCTTCTTTCCCTTGAAGAAGTCACCATCAAACTCCAACACTGCAGCCGTGCTGATGCGCTTGCTCCTGCGCTGCTCGTGTACTGCGAGTCGGTCTTCCGCCACCTTGATGTGGTCGTAGCCGTTGGCGATGCCCGTCAGCTCGCTCACGCGGTTGCAGAAGCTCTTGTAGCGAGTCTCGTTCTTGGCTTGCGTGCTTGCAGGGATAGTCACCAGGAGAATGTCTGTCACGCTTTCTCCAAACTCCTCCTTGAGGTAGTCGGCGGTCATCTGTGCCACTTGCTCTGTAGCTTCTCCCTTTCCGTCCTTGAAGTCCCACATGAGCTGCCGATTGAGGATGGCATCCTCGCCTACATTTCTGATGCGTACGGGGAAGTACTTGATGAAGTGTGTCATCTTCTTCTCCAACTGCCTTTTGATGTTCTCGTCCAAATTCTTTCTCATAGCCGTAAATTTTTATTTCCCTCATTTTGGCAGCCGCTTCAGCGTGCCGGAGGGATATTTTACGCTGGTGAAAAGCGTTGGCCGTCAAGAGACAAGTGAGGGTGGCGAAAATACGCTCGGCACGAGGAAGATTTTCGGCAAGTGGCAAGGCCATGTCCCGGCTTGGTGATTGAGCAAGGCAAGACGCTACCTTTGCGTAAAATATCCTCCAAGGCAAAGCTGACGGCAAAGGAGAATAATCTCCTGCTACAACATAGGTAGAGCGAAAGCTTACAAGAACGGAACCCCTCATCAGGCTGTTAAGGGTAGAAGTCAATATTTCTTGGAAAGTACATGTAGAAGCGAGAGGAGACTATAGGTTTCATAACGGGATAGTATGAGCCTAAAAAAAGAAAGATAAAAATGAAGAACGGGTACATACAAGAGTAAGGGCGGGAACAGCGCAACAGCCAACTGCCGGTCGAACGACGAAGCAGACTCTGTACGCAGTGTCTGCAGCGAGACCTTTGACGAAGGTACCGAACAACAATATCCTTTCAAAACTGCCAAGAAGGTTCCTTCGGCAAACAGTTGGCTATTGTGCGGCGTGGGTGCATGTAAAAGAGAAAATGTAAGTACAATAAATTGGAGTAGCCTGTCAAAAGGCTTACAAGGTGCACATGGATGAGGGTCAAGGCAGAGTTTTTACCTTAAAAAGAGAAGGAAGCCGAAGCAACCTTCTCCTTAGAAACCGTAGAGGCGGTAGCCGCTACTCACCCTCGGTCTTCTTGCCCTCCAACTGGACAGGCGTGAATTTGTTGACCACGAAGATGATGCGGTGGCGGCGAGTGCCGGTCTTGTCGATGAACTCCTCAGGGCGAATCCAGCCGGAAATCTCTATAAGGGTGCCCTTGGTGAGCTGGGCGAAGGACTCCGTGGTACCGTTCTTGCGCCATACCTCGCAGGGCTGATAGGCAACTGGGCGGACTGTCTCCTCACCGCGCTTCTCCGTACGACTGATGGCAAGAGCGAAGGTGGCTTTCGTTGAGTTGGCGAACTGACGGATCTCTGCGTCCTGGGCCAGACGGCCTGATACGATGACTTGATTTGAAGTTTTCATAATCGATGAATTTAAAAGTGAAACGAAATTTTTTACATGCAATCAAAACGGCAAAGGGTCACTGTGGACAAGCCATGAAAATCAGCCGGAATACTCTTTTTGTTTGCGCAGAAAAGAAAAAGGAAGATTCCCGCTTATTTTATTGGCAGAGTGAAACGACCACACAAGCGGACTGTAGTCCAGCGCAGCTTCGCCGTAAATTTGCATAGGAAAAAACGAGTGGCTTTGGCAGTTCATCGAGAAAACGGAAGGTCAGGTCGAGTAGGCCATCATGGCTAAGGCGTGGTGAGCTGTCAGCCAACTCAAGAACTGCCACCAGCCCATCAATCGTGGAGAAGCTCCAAAGAAATAGAGACAGTCAGGGTGCCGAAAGGCATGTGAGGAGCAAAGACGATGTGTCACGCTGTCAACGGGGAAGCCTCCAAGGGAGTAGAGACCGCTGGACGCAATAAGAGGAGCGACAAGACCGCAGCCGTCACTGCATTTGTAGGTTCAACAAAGCCTGTACGTTGGAAGGGCAATGACTGAGGTGAATGGTAGCCTAACAGATGAAAAAGGAGAAGGTGCTTTGGCTTCCGGCTTCATTTCAGAAGAAGGGTAAAAACGAGCCAGTTGACGCTGTGCACTCCTGCTATAAGGGTACATCACTTCACTCACTCTCCTCGTATATATATACTGAAGTGACTGAACTCATTTGAGAGTGAACCCTTGGCTTCTTCTTTTTTTAAGGCGAGACAACTGCAAATACTAAGAATTACAAATAAGCATCAAATGAAGCACAAAGACTACTGCAAAAAATAAGCAAATAAGCATCAATGAAGTACTAAGGCAACTGCAAAAACACGTGCAATTGCAACTAAAATTGCAGTTAAAAGATTCAAAAGCCTTGCTTATACAAGATATTTATCTTACCTTTGTACTGCAAAAACAGGTGCAATTACCCCTAAATTTGCAGTTGACATAAATCGACAAAAGTTTTAAGGTATGGTTATCAATAGAAGTCATTATATAGATTTGCTCATGCATAAGCGGTGGAACGGCAAGGTGAAAATCATCACTGGCATCCGGCGTTGCGGCAAATCCTTCTTGCTCAATACACTATATAAGCAGGCTCTGATAGATGAGGGTGTCCCAAAGGATTCCTTCGTAGAGATAGCGTTGGACCGAAAATCTGACTTGAAGTTCAGAAATCCCAATGTACTCTATGACTACATTAAAGAGCTTACCAAGGATCCGAACAAGAAATATTATGTGATGATTGATGAGATTCAACTGTCATTGAAGGTTAAGAACAAAGAATTGGATGAGTCGATGGTTGCAGAGGAGGATCGTGACTTGCTTTACACCACATTCTATGACGTGCTCAATGACTTGATGGCCTGCAGGAATCTCGATGTATATGTTACCGGGTCCAACTCTAAGATGCTCTCAAAGGACATTGTGACCAATTTCCGCGACCGCGGGTCAGAGATAAGGGTTGCGCCATTGTCTTTCGATGAGTTTCTGTCCTATTCGAAGTTGGACAAAGCCGATGCTTTGGAACAATATCTGACATATGGAGGAATGCCTTTGGCCGTTCTTGAGACGGATGAGAAAGAGAAGCAGAAATACCTCCAGGATTTGTTCACCAACGTGTACATGAAGGACATTGTTGAACGGTACCATCTGAAGAATGATGCTGTAATGAACGCATTGATAGATGCTCTTTGCTCTTCTGTCGGTTCTTTGACTAATCCGCATAAACTTGCAAACACGGCAGCTACACTTCTTGACAAAAACACCTCAGACCACACCATCAAGTCATATCTGGATTATTTGGAGGATTCATTCCTGTTCAGTGCCGCCAAGCGATACGACGTCAAGGGCAGAAAATACTTTGATTCTCTTCAAAAATATTATGCTGTTGATCTTGGCTTGAGGAACGCGCGTTTGAATTTCCGCCAGCAGGAGCGCTCTCATCTTATGGAAAACATGCTGTACAACGAGCTTATCCACCGGGGGTATCGCGTAGATGTCGGTGTTGTAGAGGTTCAGCGGATGAACAATGGCATACGAAACAAAGGACAATATGATATTGATTTTGTAGTCAACCTTGGCAATGAGAAGGTTTATATACAGTCTGCATTGAATGTCAGTTCTCCAGAAAAGAAAGCGCAAGAGACTTTCTCCCTTCACAACACAGGTGACTTCTTCCGCAAGATTGTTGTCCTCGATGGTAATCAAAAGTTGTGGACAGATGAAGATGGAGTTATCTATGTTGGTGTGATTCCATTTCTCCTGAATGACTACATTGCATACATTGAGGGCAGCAACCTTTAGGAAACCTCTTTTTTGTTTATCAATTACTCTGAGATTCTCTTGGAAGTTTGATTTAAAATGCGTAACTTTGCCACGTTCCGTTATCAAAGGATCTGATAGGGTCAAAACTTGATTAACACGGGCGGGACGACGACATTCAGTATGTAGTTGATTTACAGATACCGTTTGATTTTGAGGAGGTGAAATAATGCCGCCAGGAAAAACGATAATAAACAACATGCAAATGCGTGCAGCTCAATGAGTTGCACGCATTTTGCGTTTATAGGGTTCTTGGTTCTTATGCCTTTGATATGTGTTTGTTTATGGCTTATTTGCAACATATTTGCGACACAACAAAAAAGTAGATAATGTGGGACTTATTCCCACCAATACATACTAATACATACTTAAAAGTAGATATTATGCCCGCAATCGGATTTGAGATTAAACGCAAGTGCAAGGTCTGTGGCGAGGTGTTTATTGCCAAGACTCTTGACAGTCTCTATTGTTCGCCCAAATGCAGCAAAGTGGCTTGGAAGCGCAAAAGAGACGCGCAAAGGAAGGAAGAGAAGCTCACGCAACTGGCACTACATATTCCCGACATAAGGGAGTATCTGTCGGTGCGGGAGGCCGTGGCGATGTTTGGTGTGGAGCGGACTACGCTCTACCGGCTCATAAAGAATGGTACTGTACCAGCTATCAATGTAGGGAAAAGGCTGACCAGAATCAAGCGCTCGGCCTTGGAAGCAATGTTCCTCACCAGAACGGAAAGTAATGCTGAGAAAACGAGACCGGTTCCAAAGAAATACAGCATGGAGCCGGGAGATTGCTACACCATCGGTGAGATATGTAACCGGTATCATGTTGACGACAGTACAGTATGGTCGCACATCCGGAAATATTCCATTCCTTCACGGCAGATAGGCAACTTCGTCTACGTACCTAAGGAAGAAATTGATAACCTCTATAAATCAGAAGTGAAATGAGAAAAGCATTAGTCAACACCAAGGTAACCGTCAAACTTAGGAAATCGGTTCACCATGCTGATGAGTGGTATCTCTTCATTGAGTCCTATCCCGTATATAAACGTGGCGAGGCCAAGGCAAAGAGAGTGATCGAAGCCCTCAATCGCACCATCTCGACTCCCGTATGGGATGTCTCGTCCGTTGCGCGCATCCTGCCTGACGGTTCGTTCAATTACAAGCCCAAGCGCGACATGAATGGCATCATTCAATGCAAGTCACGTTTGGACCAAGAGGCTTGTATCTATGCTGACAATGTCAGAAAGATGCGTCAGCATGAATATGACAGCATGGCGCTGTATTCTGACCGAGAATTGGAAATCATGGAGCAGAAGGAACGAAGCGCACAAGACTTCATCAAGTATTTCAATGACATCATCTACAAACGGCATCCAAACAGTTCTGATGCCATCATCGTGAACTGGTGTAGAGTTGGTGAGTTGCTCAGAATCTATTCGGAAGGTAAGCCGCTTCCTTTCAAGAACATCTCTGTGAGAGTATTGGAAGACATTAAAATGTTCCTCCTGCGTGCCCCGCTCGGTGGCAGGAAGAAGGGCACTATCTCCCGGAATACAGCATCCACCTATTTTTCCATTGTCAAGGCCGGACTTAAACAAGCCTTCATTGATGAGTTCCTTACCATCGATATGAGTGCAAAGGTGAAGGGTATCCCCACTGAGGATAAGGTACGCGCTACACTCTCACTCGAGGAGGTGAAGCGGTTGGCTGAGACACCTTGTGAGAATGAGGTGCTGAGACGTGCCTCGTTCTTTTCTATTCTTACAGGACTACGGCATATAGACATCAGTAAACTCAAATGGAAATATTTCTCTCAAACGAGCAATGGCGGCTGGCGTATCGACTTGTCGCAGATAAAGACGAAGAAAGATGCTTATTTGCCTATCTCCGATCAGGCTTTGTCCTTGTGTGGCGAGCATCCTGAAGATGAGGAACAACTCGTATTTGCCGGATTGCAAAGTAAGCGTATCGGTATTCACGTATTGCCACAAAAAAACTGATCAAGAGAGGAGGCTTGCCCAGTTTTGTTAGTCTTTTGTGGAAGGTTGCCAACGGTCTGGCAATAGGTTTCTATAATTCTCCAAT
>NZ_VUNG01000033.1 GCF_009695775.1 Hallella mizrahii
ATAATTATACAGAGACTAAAACAAGGGGAAACTTAAACGGGCTTTCTACGAAAGAAAGCCATTGTTAAGCCAGAAACGGCAAAGCAAGGGCCAAATTGTATAGTGTCTCAAATGGAGGTTTCTTTATATAATTGGGTCGTATCGTCACCAGTCTTGGAATTTGGATGCCCCAATGACGAAAACAAGGGTATTTACTTGTCGATAGTCAACGGCACCTTTTCGAGGTTCTTCTCGATCTCGTCGTCGGTGACCGTATAGTTTGCCAGGTCGCCGTTGATATAGCTCATGTACGACGGCATGTCGATGAGGCCGTGGCCCGAGAGGTTGAAGAGGATGACAGGAGCCTTGCCCTCCACATTGGCGCGCTTGGCTTCGCGGATGGTGGCTGCAATGGCGTGGCAACTTTCTGGAGCCGGGATGATGCCCTCGGTCTGGGCGAAGAGCACACCAGCGGCAAAGCTCTCCAGCTGAGGGATGTCCATGCCGGCGAGATAGCCGTCCTTGAGCAGTTGCGAGATGATGACACCGGCACCATGATAGCGCAGGCCACCGGCATGGATGTTGGCGGGCTTGAAGTCATGGCCCAGGGTGAACATCGGCAGTAGGGGCGTGTAGCCGGCCTCGTCACCAAAGTCGTATTCAAACTTGCCGCGAGTGAGTTTCGGACAGCTGTTCGGCTCAGCGGCGATGAACTTTGTGTCTTTGTGTGTGCCGTCGAAGACGTGGCGCATGAAAGGGAAGGCAATGCCGCCGAAGTTGGAGCCGCCGCCGAAGCATGCGATGACCTCGTCGGGATACTCCCCAGCCATCTCCATCTGCTTCTCAGCTTCCAGTCCGATGACAGTCTGATGGAGGGCGACATGGTTCAGCACCGAGCCCAGCGTGTATTTACATCCGGGTGTGGTGGTGGCCAATTCGATGGCTTCAGAGATAGCGGTACCCAAGGAGCCGGGATGGTTGGGGTCAGCCGTGATGATATTCTTTCCGGCGCGAGTCGACATAGAGGGCGATCCCTCCACGGTAGCGCCGAAGGTGCGCATGATCATCGATCGGTAGGGTTTCTGCTGCATCGTGATCTTCACCTGATACACGGCGGCCTCCAGTCCGTAGAGTTTGGCGGCATAGCTGAGTGCAGCGCCCCACTGTCCGGCACCGGTCTCGGTAGTCACGTTGGTGTCGCCCTCCTGTTTGCAGTAGTAGCACTGGGGCAGGGCGGAGTTGATCTTATGGGAACCTAAGGGGTTGGTCGATTCATTCTTGAAATAGATATGAGCTTTTGTGTCGAGTGCTTTCTCCAGTGCGTAGGCACGCACTAGCGGCGTGGCACGATAGTAGCAGTATTTGTCACGCACCTCGTCGGGGATGTCGATCCATGCGTGTTCCTGGTCGAGTTCCTGCCGTGAGCACTCCTGGTTGAAGATATGTGCCAGGTCGTCGGCATGCAGCGGCTTGTGGGTAGCAGGATTCAACGGCGGCATGGGCTTGTTGGGCATCTCGGCTTGGATATTGTACCACTGACGGGGAACATCGTT
The DNA here is from genome assembly GCF_009695775.1 of Hallella mizrahii. Taxonomy (GTDB): domain Bacteria; phylum Bacteroidota; class Bacteroidia; order Bacteroidales; family Bacteroidaceae; genus Prevotella; species Prevotella mizrahii. The sequence continues at coordinate 1,533 of NZ_VUNG01000033.1, forward strand.
TTCGTCCAAAAGGAATTTCTTTCTCTTCATAATGATTGTTTTCTGTTTGACAATTTGCAGTTGGTGATTGTATTCCAATTGCAAACTTACACAATTTTCTTCAATTTTTTGCCATTTGTGGAGAATAAATTTCTCTGGAGCTATAAATAATAAGGTATGAGTCCTATATGGCTATGCTGCCGTGCGCTGCATGACGCAGGTGCTGCAGCGATACGAATAAGCCGTTGTTTGATTCTATTTTTCTGTCTTATAGCCCTTGTTCTGAGTCAACTTGTTGTTGAGGTCAATGGCTTTTGTGGGGATAGGGAACACAATGGTGTGGGCGTCGCTCTCACTCTCAATGGGTTGTCTGAGGTCGTAGGCCTTGTGGAATAGCCCATATCGGATGAGGTCTCTCCGTCGGCTGCCTTCCCACATCAGTTCGAGCAGCCGCTCACGCAGGATGTTGTCGAGTGTTGCGGGGCGGCATGGCATTCCCACGCGACGGCGTACAGCATCCAAATCACTCTGTCCGTTTTCACCGTTACGCACTTTTGCCTCGGCGCGCATGAGTAGCACGTCGGCGAAACGGAAGAGCACGATGTCGTTGTCCTGCAGTTTACCGTCGGCATAGGCCTTGCGGTCTATCTCATATTTGGCCATTCGTGCACCGGCTGTCTTCTCGTAGGGCGAGTAGGTGAGGTTCTCTGCCATCACCAAGGGCTGGTAGACGAGGGGTTCCCCACTTTCCTGTGTCACCACCTTCCCGTCGACTTTTACTGTGTCGGCATAGAAGTTGATGGCAAAGCGCGTGTCGAGGCTGTCGGTGCCGTAGCCGTAGGCATGTACGGTGGCGAGCGTTGCCGAGGTGCCGTTTTCGGCATCCATGCCGATGGCACCGCCGTGGGCATAGTGTCGCGAGCGGTAGAGATACCAGAATTGGTTTTGGTATTTGATCTTGTCCATGGGTATGGTGAAGATGTTTTCCACGGAAGTCTCGTTGTGAACGCTGAAGTTGAAGGCGTAGTCGGGCTGTAGCTGATAGCCTTCTTTCTCGATTTCGTCACAATAGTGGACACAGGCTTGCCAGGCATTCATCGTCAGTCCGTCGACGGTGAAGGTCATCGTCTTGCCGTCGGGGTGCTGCTTGTCGGTCCAGTCATCGTCGGCGTAGACTTCGGCATTGAGGAAGAGTCGGGCCAGCAGAAACTGCGCTACGGGGCGCGTCATGCGTCCGTAGTAGTTGCCCTCAAGGTTGCTGTGCTCATTGGCGAGGTATGGCAGACACGCCTGCAGCTCGTCGATGATGTTGTGAAACACGGTGCTGCGCTCCTGCTGCTTGACATCGGCATACGACTCCTGATCTTTCGTGACGTAAGGGATGCGACCGAACATATCCATGAGTTCGTAGTAGAACAGGCAGCGGACGGCTTTCACCTCAGAGGTATAGGCCAGATAGTCTTTGTCGGTGAGCAGGCTGCGGTTGGCGTCGATGACGGCGAGGCTGTGGTTGCAGAGCATAGCCACCTTGTAGAGGTAGAGCCATGTATTGTAGAGAGCCTCGTCGGAGGCGGTCCAGCGGTGCTCGTAGAGATTCTGCCAGAATCCGCCGTCGTACCAGTCACCGCCGCGGATGGGAATGATGGCCTCGTCGGTAGAGAAGGTGTTGTAGTCGTAGAGTCCACGCACAGTGCCTTCAAGTCCTTGTGAGTCGCTGTTGCCGCCTATATAATTATATAAGGTGGCAACGGTGTTGATATATAGGTTTGTGGCACTGTTGTAGGCTTTTTCTTCGGGAAGCAGTCCCTTGGTGTTCTCATCCAGACAGGACGAGAAAGTAGAGAGAACAAGGGCTGTAGCGAAGAGCAGCAGAAGACGTTTGGTGATCATCATGGTGAATGGCGATTTACATATTGGCAGAAACGCAGAAACTTAGAATTGAATGCTCACCCCGATGCTGAAGGTTCGGTAGACGGGGTAGGACCGCTTGTCGTCGATGCCCAGTGTGGAGTCGACGACATAGCTGTTGATCATGGGAGTCAGTCCGCTGTAGGCAGTGATGGTGGCCAAGTTGTTGACAGAGGCAGACAGGCGCAGGCGGCTGATATAGCGTGAGTGCAGAGGCACGTTCCAGCCGATGGTGAGGTAGTCGAAGTTGAGATAGTCTCCCCGCTCAAGCCAGTAGTCGGTGGCACGCTGGTCTTTGATGTTCATCTCGGGAGCCTTGCTCATGACGTTGTAGTCGGGAAAGCTCGACATGTTCATATAGGTCAGTGCCGTGCCGTTGTAGATCTTGTGTCCGAAGGCACCGTTCATTTGCAGTGAGATGTCGAAGTCCTTGTATCGGAAACTGATGTTTGAGCCGAGTGTCCATTTTGGTGTGGCCTGTCCGGCGATGTATCGGTCACCGCCGTCCTCGATGTTGACGCGCCCGTTGTGGTCGAGGTCTTCGATGTCGTACATATAGGAACCGTTTTCGTTCTTTACCAGTCCTTTGCAGTGAGGCAGGTAGAACACGCCGATGGGTTGGCCTACTATCTGATAGACGATGTTGTTTTCGCCGCCATGGAAACCTGCGCCGCTGAGCGAGCCGATGGACGTGATGTCTGGTGCCGTCAGTTGATAGCCGTTGTATTCGCCCGAGAGCGAGATGAGTTTGTTCTTTTGGAACGAGAGGTTGAGGTTGACATTTAGCTCCATGTCCTTACGGCTGATGGCGGTGACGCCGAGTCCGATCTCCACACCTTGGTTGCTCATCTTGCCGAGGTTGGCGAGCAGCTTGTCAAAGGTGAAGGGCGGTACGGGTACATCGTACTGATAGAGCATGTCGGTGGTGCGTGAATAGTAGTATTCGGCGGTGAGCACGAGTCGGTTGTGCCACAGGCTGATGTCGGTGCCGACATTGAATGTCGAGCGAGTCTCCCATTTCAGGTTGGGATTGCTGTTGCGGAAGAGTCCCATGGTCGTGGTGGGTGTGTTGTCGACCGACACGGTGCCGATGGGTTTGACGAGGTTTTGTGAGTAGTACGACGAGATGCCGCCGAGGTTTCCTGACTGTCCGTAGCCGGTGCGCAGCCGCATGATGTCGAAGAGATGGCTAAGGGCATGGAAGAAGGGCTCTTTGGTGAGATCCCAAGAAAGAGACACAGAGGGGAAAGCACCCCATTTGTGCCCGCTGGCAAACATAGAGCTGCCGTCAGCACGCAGACTTGCACCGAGCGTGTAGCGGTCGAGAAGGGTATAGCTCAGACTACCCATGAACGAGAGCAACGAGGGGCTGTCGGCATCGGATCCTGTGCCGCCGTAGGGAATCGTAGAGGCAGCACCGAGGTTGTCGTAGCCAAGCTCATTGGTGGTGAAGCCTTTGACGAGTGTCCAAAATCCACTGGCGTTGCTCTTTTGATATTCGGTCAGCAGGGTGGCAGAGAGATGATGTGCGCCCCACGTGTCATCAAATTTCAGTTGTGCGTTGCCCAGCCATGACTCGGTCTTGCGCTCGCCGCGGGTAGCCTGTCCCTGAGCCCAGATCCAGGTAGGGCAGAAGGTAGCGTTTTCCAAAGAGTTATAGCTGTAGGCACCGAGCAGAAGCAGGTGGATCGAGGGCTCGTCGTTGCTTTTGTCGCTGAGCAGTCCTAAAAGGTTGAAGTCCATGTCGATATGGGCATCGAAGTTGAGGTTCTTGGTGTCGTTTTTCTTTTTCAGCAGCACCATAGGGTGGTTGATCTGCTCGGCGGTGTTGTTTTTGTCGCCGGAACCGTCGGCATTTGTAGTGGCCGGTATGGTAGGGTTCTGTGCAGCGGCACTGTAGAAGACCTCCCAGGGATTGAAGAGGTCGTGGCTTTTCTGTGACGAGCCAAAGACACCGAAGTCGATTTTCAGCAGGTCGTCGAAGGCCCACTGTGTGAGATCGGCCTTGGCGGCGTAGTTGCGATAGGAGTTGGTGCGGATGATCGTGTTGTGGTCCATGGCACTCAGTGAGGCACGGTAGCTCGACTCTTTGGAGCCACCGCTGAAGGCCACATGGTGGTTGGCGATGTATCCGGTGCGTGTGATGATGTCTTGGAAGTTGGTGTTGCTGCCCTCGTCCTTATAATAGAGGCCGAGCGCCTGTGCCGTGGCGATGTATCCCGGAGCGTCGAGCATGTCGAGCGTTTTGTATTTCGACTCGAAGCCGATGTTTCCGTCGTAGGAGATATGAAACTGTGTTCCGCTGCCTCGCTTGGTCTTTACCTCGATGACACCGGAGGCTCCACGGGAACCGTATTGTGCGGTCTCGGCAGCGTTTTTGAGGATGGTGAAACTCTCGATGTCGGAGGGATATACCGAAGAAAGGGCACTAAGGTCGGAATATACACCGTCGATGATCACGAGCGGGTCGTTGCCGCCGGTGATGGACGTGGTGCCTCGCACACGCACCGAGCTGAGCTGTGCCATACGGTTCTCGCCCGATGTGATGTTCACACCGGCTGCCTGACCCGTGAGTGCATTGAGTGGATTGGTGACCAAACCTTTGTTCATGTGGTTTTCGGTCACCACATCGACAGATCCCAGCGAGGTGCCGTTGACGGTGAGGCTGTCTATGGGTATTTGCAGTTTAACCGGTCGCTTGCCATGATGGCGGGTCTGCGCCACCAACGTGCTGGCGGGGAGACAGAGAAACAGCAGGGTCAGAAAAACAGGAGTGCGCATGGCGGGCAGTTCTTTAATATGATTTTGTAATTGCAAAGATAAGTGAAATATTAGACAGAAACAAGTGTGGAGACAAAAAAATACAGTATGCGCGTCCACTGGCTTACAAAAATCTCGTTTGGATTTTCTTTCTAACAAAAGATCTTTCGCTCCGTAGATTTTAATCATCCTCTACCTTGCGAACGATCTTTTTCTATAGCGTTACAACATTGAAAACATAGCTTCGAGCCCACGAGAACATAGCTTCGACCCCGTTAGAACATTGCTTTGACCCCACGAGAACATAGCTTTACATAATCAACAAATGCGTCCGTCCTTAAAAGCGTTGATAACTACTGAGCCGTTAATCTTCATTCCAGTATTCCGCGTAAGCGTCCTCCATTATGTCCGGGAAACCATAGCCGGAAGACTGACAGTTAGCGATTATCTTGTCAACGCGCTTTTGGAAATGAGACTGTAGGCCCTGTTTTGAGATTTCCTTTAGGGCATTGACAAAATTCGTGTATGCTGAATCATAGAACGATTCCCACAAGTCGCCCCAACTATTGGCTACTTTGCTTGCGCATTCAGGGATGTAAAGCATAAGGTCGCATAGCAAGACAGGGTCGGGATCAAGTGACTTGAAATCCTTAACAGCTTTCTTACAGACAGAGAATCTCATCTTGCCGTCTCCACGCTTTGGAAAGAACTCCTTTGTGATAATCTCTTTGTATTGCTCGTATTTCGCGTTGTCGTTAGGATGAACAGCATAGTCCAGGAACTCTTTGGCCTCCTTGCGCGCTGTGTAAAGGTCAAGAACGAGCTGTTCAAGCCCTTGACGGTCAAGAGATTTAATGTACTTCTTAACTTCTGTCTTAGACATGGTCTTACATATTATAGTTCATACATCAGATAATGGCTTTCATGCATACCAAGTGACTGATATACCTTTTGAGCGTTAAAGTTGTTGCAATCAACATAAAGCCGCAGCGCACTGGCACCTTCTGATTGTGCTATGGCCTTTGCAAAATCGAACAGCTCCTTGAAGACTCCTTGATGACGGTTTTCCGGACGCACATACACACTTTGTATCCAATAATAGTTACAGTTGTTCCAATCACTCCATTCCGTTGTAAGCATCAATGAGCCAAGGACCTCACCATTGTCATTCCGTGCCACAAGATAAGTAGCCTTGCTGTCATCAGCGATGCCCGCCTTAACTCCCTCGCGTACGATTTCATAGTCAAGTTCTGTTCCTTCTGACTCCTTTGCCATAGCTAGCTGGAACCTCACTAACGTCTCTGTATCTTCGATGCTTGCAACATCTATCTTGTATTTATACTCCATTCTTTAACTAATTAACGATTATACAGCATCTAACTCTTTAATATCAAACCTATCAGAAGTTAATAGAAATTTAACTTTACTATTGGTCATCAAAGATTGGTATTGGGAAATGAATCGATTGGTGGAAGATGTCCATAGTCTTGGGAAATAGAGTTGAATGCGAAAAGTCAAATCACTTATTCGAGAATATCCTGAAATTGCGGATGCCTCTGGTACCAGACTGCGGCGAATGAGCAGACGGGCAGGACTTTTAACCCTTTACTGACAGCATAGTCGTTGACAGCACTGACAAGCAGACTCCCCACACCCATCCCTTCCTTGTAGGCATACGTGTGGTCAATGCTCAATACATTTCCCTTGAAGGAGAAATCCAGTCGGCCAACAAGTTCGTCACCGTCATAGGCAAGCACTTTGCCGCCAGTATTCGTAGTTTCAATCTTCGTCTCCATATTGGGCACAAAAGTACTTTCCATATCCGACGCTATTTTCCTTTGCTGATAGAGCACATGGGTCTCGCATTGGTTCACAACAGGCATCACCTTTGCATCATTTACAATCTTGGGGAACGTATTGGGATAGAAGTTAGATACACCGATGGACTTGAACAGACCTTGCTCATAGAGTTCTTCGAGCGTATGCCACATGACGGTCGGGTTTCCGACAGGCCAGTGAATCAGCATCAAATCCACATAGTCAAGTCCCAACTGCTTCATGGAATGGCGGGCTGTGCGCAGTGTTTCCTCCCTCGTATAGCAGGAATCGCATATCTTGGTCGTGATGAACAGTTCTTCACGGGAACTCCACATGCCCGAACTGCATCACCAACGCCCTTCTCGTTGTAGTACATAGCAGCAGTGTCGATACTCCTATAGCCTACCGACACGGCATCTTCCACTACTCGCTGGGTTTCCCTTTAGGAGATATTATAGACACCCAGACCTATCATCGGCATTTTCAGCCCATTATTCAAAACCTTATATTCCATCATCTGTTTACGCCTCTATCTTTTTTATCACCTTGGCAGGTACACCTCCAACAATGGTATTGGGTTCCACGTCTTTTGTCACCACTGCACCAGCAGCTACTACGGCTCCATCGCCAATAGTCACGCCTGCAAGCACAGTGGCATTGGCTCCAATCCAGACATTTTTACCAATGTGGATAGGTGCATAGCTCATACTTTGGCGGTTGGCTGGATTTAGGTCGTGGTTGATGGTGGCAAGCACTACATTATGCCCTATGAGCGCACCTTCGTCAATGGTGATGCCGCCTTGGTCTTGGAACTTACAACCCATGTTGATGAATACACGTTCACCAACGATGGTATTCTTTCCGCAGTCGGTATGGAACGGCGGGAACATCCCAACCGTCTTTGGCACTTCTATACCCCAAAGTTGCTCCAGCAAATCGTGCAACTGCTCTGGTGTATGATACTTGCCGTTGATTTCGGCTGTGATTTTCAGTGCCTCCTGCGACAACTGATGAAACATCATGTGAACATCGGAGCCGCCAATGACAGGCTTGCCCGATGCCATGTAGTCACGAAATTCTTGTATAGTCATAATCCTTATGATAGTGTTTTATTCTTTGTTCTTTTGCCGATAGTCCTGTGGGCTGCATCCAGCATTCCGGCGGAAGTAGTCGCTGAAGAAGGATGGGCTGGAGAAATGGTACTTGTTGGCCAGTTCCGACAGGGTGACGTCCGACTGTAGCAGGTCGAGCCGAATCTGCATCACGGTGTAGATGTCGATGGCATCCTTTGGTGAACGCCCGTAATGCTGTTGCACGATATCAGTCAGATAGCGGGTAGTGATGCAGAGTTTGTCGGCATAGAAGGCTACGCTACGCGACTCTCGGTAATGCTCTGCCAGCAACTGGCGGAACCTGAAGAACAGTTCGTCGCCACGGCTTTTAAATGAATCGACTTCAATCTGATTCCGACGGAGCATCACCTGATAGAGCATATAGAACGCACGAAGCTGCATGACGCTGATGAAGCAGAGTTCACGCACACTGCACGTATCGATAGCAGGCTTCAGCACCCGTACCATGCCCGTGGCAGCAGAGGCCGTCTCAGGTGTATCAAGAATCATGTTCTTTTTCAAGGCATTCACGCTGACGTTCTCCAGCTGATTAAGTGCCGCCAACTGTATAAAGCTGCTGAAGGCCAGAATTTCCACCTCGAAGTCCTGCGAACGCCGCTCCACCTTAATAGTATCGCCGGGGTTGAACAGCACCACGCTGTCAGCCTGTTCCTCTATCATCTCGAAGTTACAGCGGAGGCGAGCCGTGCCCTTCAGTACATGCAGCACCAAGGCACAGTCGATGGCCAGCCCTTCGCTGGAGTACTGTGGAGGAACGCCTGAATAGAGGGCTACGGGGTGCTCGTCGGACACGAATGGTATGAACATTGGTTCTTGTTTTTGATGCAAAATTACACATTATTCTCTAAAACAAATCATTTTATTCCGATTTTCTAAAGTTTATTACACTTTTTCGTAATATTACGTTGAGAAAATCGCCGTACCTTTGCAGCGGAATTCAAAACATCAGTAAAATGAAGATAAGAAGATTAGGTAATCTGGAAGTGTCAGCCATCGGAATGGGCTGCATGGGATTCACTCATGCCTACGGCACCTGCCCAGACGAGAAGGAGGGCATCAGACTGGTTCACAAGGCATTTGAACTGGGCTGTAACTTCTTTGATACGGCTGAAATGTATAGCTATTTTGAGAATGAGGAGTTCGTAGGAAAGGCCTTGAAGGAACTGCCTCGCCAGCAGGTAATCATTTCGGATAAGTTCTGGCCTGAGAAATTATCAGGACATACATTTGAAGAGGATAAACTCAGCGAGACAGGCATCCGTAAGACGCTGGAAGGACAGCTGCGCCGATTGCAGACGGATTATATCGACCTCTATACGGAGCACCAGATGCGAGAGGGAAATGAAGAAGAGGTGGCATACGTGATGGGGAAACTCATCAAAGAGGGGAAAATACGTGCTTGGGGACAGTCGTCACCTAACGTAGAGCAAATCCGCAAGGCACATGCCGTCACACCTATCACAGCCATTCAGAGTGAGTACTCGATGATGGCCCGCCAGTGGGAGAAGGACGTGCTGCCGCTTTGCGAAGAACTGTGTATCGGTTTTGTGGCTTTCTCACCGATGGCCAATGGCTTCCTGAGTGGGAAATACACGGCTCAGACAGAATTCAAGGGCGATGACCTGCGTACCGTCATCAGCCGTTTTGACAAGGAGAACATGCAGCGCAACCAGCCGTTGCTTGACCTTATCAACCGCTATGCCAATGAGAAGCATTGCACACCTGCGCAAATTTCTCTGGCTTGGGATATGATGGCCTACGACGAACTGGTTCCCATATCAGGTATGCGCCGCGAGGAACGTGTCATAGAGAATCTGGGAGCAGCTGATGTGGAACTGACCACAAATGAGTATCGTGCCCTGACGGCAGAGCTGGACAAACTCACCGTTTATGGCGACCGCAATGGACTGAACAAGCTGGTATCCGTACCTGAGAGCACGAAGGATCAGGGAGAAGTATATAAGAAATAATCATTTCAAATAAAAGAATAAGACAATGAGTAAAAAGACGATTGTGGTGGTTGGTGCCGGTCTGGGACTGGGCAATCACGTAGCAGAGAGATTTGCAAAGGAGGATTTCCGTGTGGTGCTGGTGGCTCGCAGGAGTGAGGCTTTGGCTGAGTATCAGAAAGACTTCGAGGCCAAAGGCTACGAGACGAGTACTATAGCATGTGATGTGACGGATGCTGAGAGTGTGAAAAATGCATTCGGGAAGATTCATGAAGAGGTGGGCACCCCCGATGTGCTGGTGTATAATGTGGGCATCACCACACCCGATGCACAACCCTTGGATGAGAGTGAGGTGCTGCGCCACTTCAAGGCTGACGTCTTAGGGGCATTCTCTTGTATCAAGGCCGTCGCTACAGATGAGTTTGCCGAGAAGAAGGGTACCATCCTGCTTACGGGCGGCGTTGCTGCTGTCAGTCCTTTCCCCGGCTACACCTGTCTTGCCATCGACAAGGCTGCACTTCGTGGACTAACACTTGCCATGCACAATGAGTTGGATCCAAAGGGAATATTTGTAGGTACGGTAATGGTTTGTGGCGTTATCGGTGGCAACGAGCACTTTGCGCCTGCCAACATTGCCGAGAAATATTGGCAGATGTATCAGGAGCGCAAGGATTGGGAAGTACGTTACGAATAAGGCAAAGACTATATGAAGACGTTATTCATCAATGGTAGTCCCCACAAAAACGGGGCTACCGTTCATCTGGCACAGATACTGTTAGACCGAAGGGTGTACGAGTCTATCCACTTGGTGGATTACAAGATCTACAGCTACGGTCAGAAATTTGATGACGATGAATTCCACAAGGTGCTTGAAGCCATGAAACAGGCAGACACAATCGTGATCGGCTCGCCCGTCTATTGGCACAATCTGAGTGGTGCCGTCCGAAATCTGCTCGATCGTCTCTATGGTGCCATCCACCGCCAGGATATGAAAGGCAAACGGCTGTTCTTTCTTTTCCAGGGTGCTGCGCCGGACAAATGGATGATTGAGGCAGGTGAATATTCCATCCGCATGTTCGCCCATCTGTATGGACTTGAATATATGGGAATGGCAACCACAACATGCCAGGCCAAAGAACTTGCAAGGAAATTGTAAACTATGGAGAAGTACATTAGACTGAACGACGGACACGTGATGCCGATGATAGGCTTCGGCACCTACCAAATGCCTTGCCGCATCACACAGCATTGTGTGGAGCAGGCCTTGGAGATTGGCTATCGGCATATCGATACGGCTCAGTGCTACGGCAACGAGCACGAAGTGGGCTTGGCAGTCAAGGCATCGGGACTAAAGCGAGAGGACGTTTTTGTGACTACCAAACTATGGGGCGCACACGGCTATGGCGACACGATGCGCTCCATAGAAAACTCCCTGCGAGAGATTGGGCTGGAGTATATAGACCTCTTCCTCATTCACGAGCCGTCAGGCGACTTTATCAGCCAGTATCAGGCGATGGAGGATGCACAAAAAATGGGACTGCTACGTTCTATCGGCATAGCAAACTTCTTGGATGACAACTATCTTCGGTTGGTCAATAAATGCACGGTGATTCCTGCCGTCAATCAGATAGAAACTCATGTCTATCGCCAGCAATCGACGATGCATAAACTGCTGCAGGAGTACGGCACATGGCATGAGTCATGGTCGCCTCTGGTCTGTGGACAGAACGGCTTCTTCTGTGACCCTGTGCTGAGAAAGATTGCCGACAGTCATGGTAAAAGTATTGCACAAATAGGTCTCCGTTGGCTGCTCCAATGTAACATCGATGCCATCCCCAAGACCACCCACAAGGAGCGGATGCAGGAGAATATTGACATCTTCGACTTCGAACTGAGCGGTGACGACATGCAGGCCATCAGCTGCCTCGATACAGGCCGAAGTCAGTTTGGCTGGTGGTAATCAGAAGACAGATGCTACCAATGAATACAGATAGCTACCAAAGCTGACGAGTGCCCATATCATCAGAGCTATAAGCAATAGAAGGACGACGAGGACGATGGCAGACTGTCAGGCACGTTGATTCACTTGCTTGATGACGGCTTCGTCGCCGTCAACAAAACCCTGTATCATTTGCATGTTCTGGATGTTGGCACGGTGGAAGAAATCAATGATATCGCCACGCAAAATCTACTTTCCGATGCACTATATGTTTTTGTCCTAAAAAGTGAATTAGCATTTGTTCACAAGTCGTTAACACTCAATAGCCTCAAAAATCTGTAGAAGGAGAGGCTTTCGACGACGGGGGACAAACGGGGGACAAAAGTACATTGAGCATTTGACAAAACCTGCCAATAACATCATGAGGACAAACCGCACCATGTTAATGACGGTTATCAGAGGTTTAATTTGGTTTAGCTTATATATTGCTAAGAAATAAACCAAACCACTGCGCCATGATTAAGAATGGTAATTCAGCCGAAGAATACAATAAACTGCTATTTTATTTATAATTTTAGACTATTTAGCACTTAAAGAGAAAATAAAACATAGGTTTCAAGCTATTTTATTTGGAGAATAGCTGCAATATCATTATCTTTGCAACAAATTAGGGAGGAGCCAATTATGATACAGGAATTCAAGATAAAGAACTATAAGTCCTTCAGAGATGAGGTCACGTTGAGCTTTGAGGCGACGAAGGAAACAACTTTTGAGAACACACAAGTGGTGGAAGTTGCCAATGGTGTGCGATTGTTACGTTTAGCACTTATCTATGGTGCTAACGCAAGTGGAAAGTCGAATCTGCTCGAAGCATTCGATTATCTCCGCAGGTTCTGGTTCATGCGCCATGACGACATGGACGAGCCGACCGGAACAGTCCCGTTCCTTTTAGACAGCGAGACCCCTAGCCTGCCTTCAGAATTCAGTTTGAAATTCTACATCGGAAGCACACGCTACTGGTATGTCCTTTCTTTGGATACCCACCATGTAGTGTCGGAGAAACTGTATTATTACAAGAGTGTGCAGCCGACAATGCTGTTTACGCGAGTGTACAAGAACGGCCAGTCCGTCGTCAAGTTCAACCCTGCTGTGCTGAAAGTGAGCAGCGCTGTCATTGACGAGATCACGATCAAGTGTCTGCCGAATATGTCTTTTTTCGCAGCCAGAAACATGGTGAACTGCTCGTTGGGACCAATCGACGAAGCACGTGACTGGATGCGCCGCCACACGATGCCCTTGATAGACCCGAGGACACTGATGTCCAACTATGCTGGTCGCAAGATGATGGAAGATGCCCGAATGAAGAAGTACATCCTTGACTTCATACATCGTGCTGACTACAATATTACCGATGTGAGCGTTGAGAAAAAGGTTGAGCCTATTCCAACCGACTTCAGGGACTTCCTTTTGAACGAGGGTGACCTGTCGAAAGAGGACAAGAAGAAGTTGCAGGGCAAGCCGGTCTATGACAGGGTGGACACGAACTTCGAGCATACGGTAAAAAATGCAAGAGGTGTGGAAAAGTACACCCTTTCCAACGAGATGCAAAGCCAGGGGACAAGGAGGACATTCGGCATTGAGGCTGCCATCTACCAGGCCTTGGCCAATGACGAATTTCTGGCCATCGACGAGATTGAGGCATCACTCCATCCAGAGCTCATCGAGTTTATCTTGGAGCAGTTTCTGAAGGAGCAAAGCCGCAGCCAGCTGCTTGTCACCACTCACTACGACCCTTTACTCAACACCATCGATGACCTCATCTGCAAGGACTCCATATGGTTCACCGAGAAAGGAGAGGATGGCAGTTCGGAACTCTATTCCCTCTCAGACTTCAAAGGCTTGAACAAGATACATTCCTTCCAAAAGTCTTACCGTAACGGGCGCTTCGGTGCGCTCCCAAACATCCAAGCTCTTTAATGAATTCTTTCTCTCTTCGCCCACTCCTTTGAGTCATGCAAAATTCTTGCATGACAAGATTAACGTGATAGGTTCACGTTTCTGAAAAGTTGAAGCAGCTGCTCCATGCGTTCCATCAATTGGGGAAATGGCTTGGCGGCACCATAGATGTAACCATCTATCATGTTCACCTCATAGTCCTTCCTAAAGTCATCCAAGGTTACGCCTTTGGGTATGAAATCTATTTTGTCGGGATAGTCGTTGTCATAATTGACATAGCCCAAATGATAGAAGCGTCGCCTGTGCTCTACCACAGCTTTGTAAAGTTCCTTGTCATGAAGAGCCTGTGCTGCATAATCTGTATCCATCAGTCTATCAAGATCGTATAAATGACGGCTCATCCTCATTGTCCTAGGCTCATCTTTTTGAAGCTCCTCACTCAACAGAAGCGCCTTCTCCAAAAAGGTACGTGATGGTGTGACTGTCTTTATTGTTGTTCCTGTCTCACTGTCCTCTTCTGGGAAAGCATCTTCTATCAAGGAATGTATCTGCCGTTCCTCGTAAGGCTCGGACATAGACAGACAGCTAATTTCTATCTTGACTTTTGGATCGATAAGTCTTGTGCTGGACGGGAAAATACTACCATAGTTGACATATACTACCGTTGGGTCGCTGTCATGATCCACCGGTTTAGGTGGATTTCCTGTTTCTGTGACATTCTCCACCAAATAGCCCTTTATACCCAGCTTCGAAAGCTCAATGTCAAGTTCCTTCGAAAGCGTCCCATGAATGAAATCACGAGAAGCCTTCCGTAGCTTTTTCACTTGATTGTTGTTCTCGCACTTTGCAAAAGGCAAGTTGAGCTGAGTCTCGAAAAAATCACGATTGATAGCCAGATCAATATCCTCACTGAACCGATTGATGAGATGCCAGCCCTTACTCAATGACGTGCCACCCTTGAAAAGAAGGCTCTTTCCACAGGTCGTATTGAAGATTGCCTTTAGGACAACAGTAACCCACCAGTCCTTTTCAACAGCATTGTCCTCTATGTTTTTTTGTGATGCCACGGATTGAACCATGGCCATCATTTCATCTAAACTATGCTTCTGCCAATTGCTCATTTTGGACGTATTTGAATATTTTACTTAATTCTCTCCTAATCCAGGCAGGCATTACCTTTAAATCCTGCTGGATGGTGTCAAACTCGGGATAACGGCATGCAACTTTCTTAATTGCATTTTGCCAATCCGTATTAAAACCACTTTCGCCGATAGCCTTCATAGCCTGAACCAACAAACGGGTCATCTTGCCTTTAACCGCAAAGTTGCGTGGAACACCATGCTTAAAAGAAATGACTTTATTGCCACAACTGATTTTTCTTGCAGACCCACTTGTTAAGAATACAGGAGTCATGGTCACCTGGTCTGACAGTCCAAGCATGTTGAGCGCAGTGCTACCCGTAGGCAAGATTTCCGCATTGTCCCTTTCTGCTATTGCCCGAGCTATTTCCTCTGTGGTGGGATAAACCAAGCCGAATTTAGTATGCTTGGCTTTTAAGTATATACCACGCGACAAGCGACAAAGCACTCCTTGACGTACCAAGTCAGAGAGCACTTTCCCAACATACTCTTCATCGTATTCTGGATAGCTGCTATTGAAGAGCAACGTCCCATACGGAGCTGCCTCAATGTTATTCCTAATATCATCAATAACCATTTGTTAACACTAATTAAGTCGGTAACTTTTGCAAAATTACCGATATTTTCTTAATTCTCCAAATATTCTATCCTTTTTTCTTGATTACAAGTTAAAGCGAGTAGTTAGGATCGAGTAGGGGCCATGACCCACCAAAGAACAGCAGCGTACCGCGATAGGTTTCTCCCCTATCCCTTATATGTTTCACTTATTCTGTCTATAATTCGAAATATAACTTATCAAATTTGGTAGTCCAAAAGCAAATCGCTAACTTTGCAAAAGGATAAAACCAGTGCACCTGTTAATTGTGATTTTCAGACTGCACTATAAAAGGAACTGATAGGGATTGCCTAAGCGACAATCCCTTTTTTCGTTATACAAAGTCTAGGTGAAAGATACTTCCCGTTTTGAAAGTCAACTTGCACTATTGAGTATATCCCCAAACTGCGGATGCCGATCATACCAAGCGGTAGCGAATGAGCAGACAGGCTTTACCTTCAGCCCCTTGCTGACAGCATAGTCGTTGGCGGCACTGACAAGCACACCGCCAATGCCCATGCCCTTCTTGAAGGCATAGGTATGGTCAATACTCATGACGTTTCCGTCAAAAGAGAACTCCAGTCGGCCAACAATTTCCTCACCATCAAAGACAAGCACCTTGCCGCCAGTATTCGTAGTCTCAATCTTTGTCTCCATATCGGACACAAAGGTACGACTTTTCCTTAATATTTCCATCTTAGTATTGTTGATATTTCAAACATTGCGTAAGCGCAACAAAAGCTTGACTTCGCACCAGCCATAGACGTAAGGGTGAAGTGAAGCATTCAAGGGCTTGTTCGCAAGGCGTGTGGCGGAAGAAGTGTCGAAGTGCAACCGAGAAGCTTCTTCCGCCACTTGCCTTGCGCACTGATTACCTTCTCACAGGGCTACGCCTCGCCCAATTTCTCACCCATCTGTACGACTAAAGGCCGTGTAAGCTTATCCAGCCTCCAATTCTTGCCTTGAGCCAGTATGATGGGCTTCTTTCCTTTTTGCTCAACATACACATTTCCGTTGTCGTCGTAGCTGATATTCCCATGAGTAAGTTCCCAATAGCCAGAATTGCGAAAGATAATAGGCCGTATCTTCTTCAGAAAGTTCACCTGCTCCTGTGTGATAGAGTCCATCATCCGCAAGTAGTCGATGAACTGCTGCAGCGATGCGACACTGTCCTCCTCGAAGGCCGTCGAGAGAATGTCGAACTCCCCGAAGTCTCGGATCTGAATACTGTACCCACTCTGCCGTAGTACATCAAGGCCATAGCCGTTGATGAACATCCAGCTCACCGGTCCGTTAGTCGCATTCACATGCCCTGTCTGCCATCCGAAGACCTCGAAGAGCCGGTCGGCATCCTGCCCGACGGCCGCCCAACGCTTTGCATTCGGCTTGCCGCAAGGGAAGATGACGATATGTACGTCCTCCTCGCGCTTGGTCGCCTTGAGCAGGATATCAACGAGCTCGCGGTTCCAGTTCTCCATTTCCGTCCACTTCAGAGGATTGAAGCTCAGCTTCCATCTGATGAAGACATCAAGGATCTTGTCGTTGGCACCCTCCGCATAGTCGTCGAGGATTCCCAGCTGATTGTCCTTGTGCGCTGTGCCGTCCATGTCAGTGAACGACAGACCGTAGTCCTTCAGCAGCTTTCGCCACTGCTTGAACTCCTCCACGCTTTTGACCGACAGCAAGGCATCGTAAGCCTTCTTGAGCTCTTTGTATTGGAATCGCTCCGGGTTCTCGTCGTAGAATTCCAGAATTTCGATGAACTGCATTCTGAGCAGGTTCACCCACGTCATGTTAAGTGTTTCCATAGTAGTGTCTGATTAGTTGGTTTGACAGATGGTTGATTAGTCTGTGTCTCATGGTATCGGCAGTTCAAAGGACTTGTACACCTGCCTGCCCTCCTTGTCGATGAAGCACCACCGCTCCGTGCGGTACGGCAGTCCGGCAGCGTCAACACACTGATAGTCAATCTTCACCTTCCATCCGCTGAACTCACCCTTCTTGTCGCCCTTCATGATGAGCGAGCGGATCTCCGCCATGCTTCGCATCTGACGCTCCGCAAGGCTGATGACATAGTGGTCGGCAGGATTGAAACGGCTCATGTTATCAGTGTGTTTCATGATGGTGTCCGTCACCACCTGCATCGTCCTGAGCATCCCCTTCACCTCGTCCTTGGTGAAGTAACCTGCCCCGAATGCCGAGTCCGGCTCCGAGACGGCAAGCACACGCAGCTGCTTGGGATCGTCCACGCTGAGTTCCAGGTTCTCCTTTGCCAGTTTCTTCATCTTCTCACTGGAGTTGCCGCACGACATCAGCAGTGCGGCACCCATCAAAAGTAATAATGACTTCTTCATGTCAGAAAGGCTTTATCGTCCATACTTGAAGTTGTAGTTGGTCACGTTGCCGAAGGCCCTGAACTTCACCTTCTTTGTTGGCGGTGCGACGAACTCCTCACCCGTCTGCGGATTGCGACAGACACGTTCGCCGCGCTCCCTGACATAGAACTTCCCGAAATCGGGGATGATGACCTCCCCGTCCTCACGGAGAATGTCTGACACGGCACAGAGGAAGGCATCGACCGCCTTCTCCACTTCCTTGATGGAAAGGCCGGTCTCAAAGGCCGCCTTTCTCAGCAGTTTCTTCTTGTTCATAGTACTCATGTTATTGGTTAGAATGGTTTGTAATCAGTTGAATGAATTCTCAGTTGTAGATGTTGTAGTCAGCCACAATCCGCTTGCGGTCATCAGACAGACGCAGGTAAGCCTTCGACAGCGAGCCCTTGTCGTCCATGAGCATCACCTCCTTCTTGGTAATGCCATCGGTCAGCAGTTCCCTCAGCTCATCCAGCGTCACCTCATGCCCACGGATATGCCGCCAGAGCGTAAGGTGGTACGGCTCGCCGAGCTTCTCATGGCAGGAGCAGTTGAACGCCACCGGACTGACCATTACGTCCTCGCCGCACACAGGGCACTTGCCCACCACGGAGCTCAGCGACATGCCATAAACCTCACTCTCTACGAGCACAGCCGAGAAGATACGCCCCTGCGAGTTGAAGCAGCCGTCGAGCACTGTCGGATGTCCGTCAAGATAAGCCTCAATCTCATGAAGCAGGATAAAGCGGTGGCTGAGGATACCGTTGCAGTGCCACTTGCAAGCATCAGTTTTGTCGAAGTAATGCTCACAGAAGTACCCCTTGGAGGTAATCTTGATGCGACCTCCGCAGTGCGGACAACGGTGCTCCAGGTACTTGCCCTCCGGCACCACCATGAGCTTGTCACTCCCCACCTCAATATGAGCGAGGTATTGTTTTCCCTTTCTGTCCTTGAATGTCAGGACACGGCTTTTGCCAGCGTCCTCCAGTTCCTTTCTGATTGCGTCCGTAATTTGTACGCCACGGATAGATTTCTTGTTTTCCATAGTTCTAAAAGTTGATTAATGATGATTATAATGATTAGTAGTTCTAATTGAATTGTTTCTGATTAGTAGTTGATAGTTAATGCGTTACAGCAAATAGTTAAAGGTTCTTGTGGCTAAAGATACTTCGTAGAAAGCTCTCCGCTACAGATACTTCATCGAGGACTCTCCACTACAGATATTTCCAATCGAGTATCAACCCGTCCACGATAGCCTTTCCCGACATCACCGTCGCCCACCCGTCCGGGTCGAGCCCGAACCAGAGGTCGTTCCACGAATACGTCCTTATCTGCCACGCCAGCAACCACAGGTCCGTATTGATACTCTCCAGTCTTGTGACAATCTCGTTGGCCACATAGTAACGCTCCGCCGAGTTGAGCAGATTAACCTTGTGCTTCTCCGTCTTGCCGTCGGCATTCGTAACGTTATAGCTTCCTGAAGTGACCAGTTGCTTCATGAACGGATAGAGTGAAAGCATCTGCGTGGTAGCATCCATTAGTTCGTCAGACACCAGCACGGCAATGGCAGTTCCTTTCAGATTGCCCGGTATCGACTTTCTGAGCAGAGCCATGTTCTTCGGTATCTTCACACCCACAAGTTCTGCGGCACGCTTGATCTGATAGATGTTCTGCATGGCACCCTGCGCATTCTGCAAGTAGCCCAGCATCTTGTTCTCCAAGGAGTGCATCCGCTCCATAGCCACAAATACACTGGCTTCCGAGGCTATAATTGCCTTCTGCGTCTTCTCACGCTTCTTGAACAAGTCCTTCAGTATCTTCGTTTGGGCTGCCACGGCACCGGTCAGGGCCGGGTCGGTCTGCTGGGCGAAGCCGCAGACGGAGCCGGACATGGCAAGCAACAGGCAAAGAATTTTTCTTTTCATCGTTCTTCGTTTGTTTAGGCCACGGTCGTCGCCGACGGTACGGACTTGAAAAGTTGGTGCCGTTGGTGACGCACCGTGGCCTTGTTAATAATTCCCAGTCGTTGGATTTCACATCTTAAAACTGCTCCTGCACTCATTTCGCTCGCGCAGCTCCGTCCTTATCCTTGCGAGATTCTCGTCCCGCTGGAACTTTGTCTTGAGCTGCAGAGCCTCCAAGGGCATGCCACGCACAACGTCATTCCAGTCCTTGTAGTTTACGGCCGGTTTGCGCACATCGATGCGGTCGGACAGCTTTACATGCTTGCCCAACTCTTCAACAGAAGCTTTCCCCACTGGCATATCAAAGGCTTTTCCGTCCATCTCAAGTCGGAGATTATCTCCCATCTGTGTTACAGTGAGCCGCTTGCCGTCGAGCAATGCCGCCATCCTCATCCCGTATATGCGTCCCGGCAGGTCGTTGTCGAAGCAGTCCACGGCCTTTGCCATGTTGTAGTGACGCATAAGCCCCGACACCTGTCCGTTGGACAGCGCACCGCCGACAGATACGAATGCCGAGTGCGCAAGGTCAATCTTTCCCTGGTTCGCCTGATAGAACGCCATAGCGTCGTAGGCACTTTCCGCAAAGAACACATGCCGCACCATCTGGGGATTGTCCAGTGCCGAGTGGATGCCTGCCGTCCACACCGCCGTGGTCGAGTTCGTTCCTGCCGCCTTGCCCTTGAAACCGCGGTCGCCCCGCAGCTCATAGCCAGCCAAGTCAGAACTGAACCCCGGTTCACGGTAAGGAAAACCGATCATCGGAAGCCCGTTCTTGTTCTTCTGGTCGGTCACGATAGCGATGTGCCGCTCGAACAACTGTACCGTCTCACGGCTGATGCCACGTTCCTCAAAGATTCCCATGGCATAGTCCATGTTCCTTGACAGAGGTTGGGAAGTGTAGCGTTTCGGATTGAACACCGTGTTTAGACTGCCGAGTCCACCACTATATCCACGGTCGTGGTTGTCCATGAGTGGCATATTGGCAAAGTCTGTCATCACCTTGCCGATGACCTCCCACTGGTTCCTGCCATAAATGTTGAAGCGTCCCAGGTTCTCACCGATGAAGTCCACCACATCACCGCGCTTTCCCGAATTGCGGTGGAAGTACTTCTGCCGTTCCTTCTCCTGCGGATGTGATATGACAATGGTGTCGAGCTTCTCTCCCCTGCCGTCGGGCAGAATGAGTTCGATGTACCGTCCCACGCCCGCCTGTCTGTTGAGTTTGTAGCCAAGCGAGAAGGCAACATCGTCGATGCCCACTCTCGGCTTCATCTCTTGAAAAGATACGTAAGACATAGGCTTGTAGTTTGATGGTTTGTTAATGATTGAATAGTAGTTGCAGATACAATTCTGTTCCACAAAGACAGTTTAATGTAACTTTCAACGCTCACAATTTTAAGCCGTTACTCTCCTTGTTCTGTTGCTTCTGCTCACGTATCTCACGAACCTCTCCTGCGAACTTCCTTGCCACGGTATCATGCAGCATCTGGTCTTTCAGCTCACCCGTTGGCATCATCTCATATCTGATACCCGTAATCTTGCTGATGGGCTTCATGCCGAGGTCCTGACCCTCAAAGGTAGCCCGTACCGCATAGCCACCGTCCATCCGCTTGTAGATGGATGCACTGTCAAACTTCGCCGAGAGTGCGATGTCGTGCGGCTGCTGCCACTCCTGCTTGGCAATGTTGGCTTGCAGGTCCACCTTGCTCATGTTGGCAGACAGTATCGGACGCTCGCCAAGGGCAATCTTCTGCTCGTCAATCTTCTCCAAGATCATCTTCGAGGCCTTGTTCACGTCCGCCATGACCGAGACGATGAACTTTGGCTCCTCACGCAGGGCGTTAATCCAACCGTCCATATAGGCGGCATTGTTGTTGAGGATGCGCTTGTCGAAGCCCAGCGTGTTGCCCACCATGGCAGCCGTTAGCTCCGCAACCAACTCCTCCTTTGCATACTTGGCATCACCGAACTTTGCACCCTTGTCACGGTTCAGTCGATTGGCAGTACCAGTGGAGTGCGTCATCTCGTGGAGGGCGGAAGAGTAATACTCCATACCATCCTTGAAAATCTCCTCGGCATTCTTGCCAATATTGAATTGCTCTTTCATGGGAATGATGACCATATCACGCGCCGGAGAGTAGTATGCCCCATCTACGATACGGTCGTTCTGTACCCTGCATATCCACTCCTGCCGCTCGAACATGCGGTCAAGGGCACGGTTTTCGTACATGCCCTGGGTGTCACGCAGCTGCGAGCCCTTGAAGCGGTCAACGATAGCATCGTACTTCTCCTTGTTCACCTCTTCCAGATTGGTTTGGTCAACGTTGAAGACGGAGAAGGCACGGAGGAACGGACGCACCTCGCACTTGGCCTGCTCGCCGCGGCTCATCTGCTTGTAGTCCGACTCGGCGACCCGCTTGCCACGCTCGTCCTTGATATTGAGGTCCCAGTAGATAACAGGCATCGACTGCGCCCCCTTCTTGATACGGAGGTTCTCCTTCTGCGCCTGCATGAAAGTCATATAGACCGGCGTGCGGTAGGCGTTCATCGCCGTATCCATCTGCAGGAAGAAAGAGTTCGTGCCCGAGTAGTTGCGACCGCTGAGGTTCTGCGGCATACCAAGCATCGTTCCCTTTCCGTTCGTCCATCCCTGCCGCCAGTCGGAAGCCTTCATCGACTTCATACGCTCGATCATTAGCGAGCAAAACTTGTCTATCGCCTTATCTCCGCTGTTCTTGTAGTCTGTTCCTTTCTTTGACTTGGAATCCTTGTTTTCCATAGTTTCAGTTTAGTTGGTTAGATGAGGGTAGTAGTCCCTCAGTCCGATGGCACAGCCTTCGGACTGAGGGCTGATAATATTATGTGTCTTTCACGGTATCACTGTATCTCGGGAGATAGATTATAAGAGCGCCTCTGCAAACTTCTCTGCAAAGTCGTTGCCTCCGTCATAGATATGGCTCTCTGCCTCTTCGAGATAGAGCTCAGCATTGTTGTCATCGGGCTCGATGCCGTGGTCGTCGCACCACTGCAGATAGGCCTTTCCGTGTTCACTGCGGAGTGCGAGCTCGCACCATCCTATCTTTCCTTCCTGCTTGAGTTGAATGAGTTCTTCGATTGTATTGTTCTGCATAGTTGTAAGTGTTAATGGTTGATGATTGAATTGTTAAGAACTTGAAGTGATGAGTTGAACTTTAGCTGTTAGTTATTGCAAGACAGCATGTTATGTCAGTTATCGGCTGAACGCCTGCTTTGCGCTAACCTTCTCCTGCTTCATCTCCTTGATTTCAGTGTTGAGATAGCGTGCTGCCAGCTGCTCCTTAGTGGCCGTCTTTTGCGTGAAGAGAGCTTGCTTGTCATGCCATGAGAGTACAGCCTTGCTTGTCGTCCGGTCGTCAGTGAGTTTGGCCGACACCGTCCAGTCGCCGTCGTAGTTCTTGGCGATGCGCACATCCTTGACACCTTCCTCCAGCTTGAACTGATTATAGAAGGAAGCAAGGTGCAACTGTTCCCCGAAGTTCTTCTCCACGAGTTTGGATGGTGTTGTCACGCGGTCAAAGTAAGCATTCAAGTCCTCCTTCGACATCGTGCGTGACATCTTCTGCTCGCCCACCTGCGTGTAGAGCTTGTACTTGCCCACGTCATGACGCTGCTCGTCATGCTCCTTGTAGACCACCATCTTCTCGATGACGCGTCCGTCAGAGAGCTTGTTGTCAGCCTTGTACTCCTCCGGCGTGACCTTCTTGGCCAGCTTCGTGGGGTAATAAGTCTGCATCAAAGCCTCTACACCTATCTCACGTTTCTGATAGGCAGCGACATCTTCCGGCTTCATGAGCTGCGGACGGAGCTGCTGTCCGTCGAGGCGTGCGGTAAAATACCACTTGTTGGGGTCCTGATTGCTCTGAAAGGCATGTCCGTGGGAAACCTTCTCACCATTGACGGTCACCATTTGCGGCTCACGCGGCTTGTGGACTTTCTGGCCAGCGGACTGCTCCGCAGTTTTGTCTACGGCCTTATCCTCTTTCTTGGTATCAGCCTTGTTCTCGGCCTTCACCTCTGTCTTGTCGACCTTGGCAGTCTCCGTCTTGTCAACCTTGACTTCTTTCGCCTTAGTCTTCTTCTTTTCTGTTTTCTTTTCCATAGTATCTGTTTGAGTTTGGTTCTTTGTTTGTTGTGCGGCTTGTTTTGTGGTTTGTTTCTTGCCCAGCTCCAGCATATCAGCAATCGCCACACGATTGCCCGCTCTGATAAGCCTTGGCAG
Source organism: Hallella mizrahii (assembly GCF_009695775.1). Lineage (GTDB taxonomy): Bacteria > Bacteroidota > Bacteroidia > Bacteroidales > Bacteroidaceae > Prevotella > Prevotella mizrahii. Next base: position 25,303 of record NZ_VUNG01000033.1, read on the forward strand.
GTAGACGTCGAGCGCATGATGAGGAAACTCCGCAATAAGCTCACCGTCCTTTTGGGACTTCGGTTTCTGTGTCGGTATGCGCAGCGTGTCGGATACCTTTTGTGCATCCTCATTCAGCGAACGGTAAAAGTCTCCGTTGCGCATAAGGATCAGCGCGTCGGGATGCTTGCTTTTGAGCCGCTGATATACCGCCAATGGTGTGTCCGTCTCGTTCTTCACCTGCTTCTTCGTGGAGTCGGCAGATTGCTTCTTGTCAGAAGGCTGCTCTTGCATTTTCTTTTCCATGTTAGTAGCGAGTTGGTTAAACTGGTAGTTCTTGTTCGTCAGATGGTTCTTGGTATGTCCGAGGACAGCGAGCATCGTATTCGGATGACCCACAGCCTTGATGGCGGCCCCTGCGGTATAGCCGGTGTCCAGCACGTTGTCTATGACGATGGGCGTGAACTGCTCCGGCACTTGTCTGTACAGATTGAGTTTCAAGTATATGCCCTCCGGCTTGAGGTCATTCTTCTTGGCATAGTGCAGCGGCATGTGCGGACGACAGGAAAGGATGTCCCACGTCAGGATGCCCGTCCTTCTGGTAATCTCATTGGCGAGCGTCTTTGTATAAACAGCCCTGCCATGATGGTTCGGTATGGGCACCAGCACACAGTTGCGTCCTGCCGCCATCTCCCTTATCCCGTCCGCCATCATCTCCGCTGCCTTGCAGATACTCGCATAGTCACCGTCCTTGAGCCCGTGCGCCAGCTGACGCACTTTCGGGTATGGGGCTACGGAGGTGAACGTACATTCTTGTTTGTTTGACATAGTGGATGAAGTCTCATTGGTTGGTAGTTGAAGATACTAAAGGAACAACGCTTATAATGAAGACACCCTTAGAGTGAAAGACCTCTCTTTTTGTCCTCTTTCTTGTCTGTCTTTTCCCTCTCTGTCAGTCGGGTGCTCTCCTCGTGGCGCAGCCTGTCAACCACCTGCTTGTACTCCCACCGGTTCTCGTCGGTCTGCACGTATCCTATGTAACCCTCGTGCGCGTCGTCGTATCGGATGGCCTGCTGTCGCTTCCACTCCTCCATATCTCCCTGCATCACCTTGAAGCCAACCGGCTCACGGAGGTCAACACCTACGGTCACTTTTTGGTCACCGACTTCAAGTTCAACCGGTTTTCCCGAAACGAGAGCCTCCTTTTGGCCAATTCCGAGTCCGATGTCCTTGATTTTGTCAACTTCCTGAAGTTTTTCCTCAAAATTAACAGTTGCCACATCACGATACATTAAAGCATTGGTCTCCTTATCAAGCTGCACATACCGCATCTTACGTTTGCCGTCCTCCTGAAACTCCTTTTGAATGACATCACCCTTGCGCACGCGCTCCAGTTCTGTGTCGTTCAGCTTCAAGTTGTTGTCAAGCTCACGATGTATCTGATACGTAAGCAGTTGCAGACGGCCGTCCTTGTCATGGGTGAGCTGGATTTTCATTGGAATGGACACCGCCGAGTTGTCTCCTACTGGCACGTTGACACGCATCAGTGGCGAGAGCTCACCGCTCAGAATAGAGTCGCGCAGGTCCTTGGGCATGCGCATGAGATCCTTGGGAAAGATGCCGATTTTGGCAAATTTGTCGAATGGTACTGGTTCTGTTTTCATAGTTGATGGTTTGGTTATTCTACTGGTTTATACTAACTTTGTGGTGAAAATCCATGTCAAACTAAACATACTACTACCATGAAACACACAATGAAGTGCGCTGTGGTCTTGATGCTATCGATGAATGTATTGGAATCACCGGCACAGTTTTACACTGCTGAGAAAGTCGGTCCGGCTGCCGACACGTTATCCATTTCCACGGACCCTTATGTCCGTGACGTACTCCACGAAACAAAGCCAAAGTCCAAGGCTGAGACTGAGACCAAGAAAAAGTCCGTTTTCAGACTGTCTTTGCCTTCGTTTCTGACCGCAAAGTTAGGAAACAAACCGCCAACTTCCAAGAACGCCCAAGGAAAAGCGCAAGAAACGAGCGAAAAAAGTTTTGAGAAAAACGCCAAATCATCAACAAAGAAAGCGATTTTGCCCTTCCTCAGTACGTCCGACAGCCTACTCTTGTCTATCCTCGAAAAGAGGCTAACCATCTGTATGCCACTTGATTACTTAACCGTTACATCATCCTATGGATACCGCCAAGATCCCTTTACTAAGTGCCGCAGGTTCCATGACGGCATAGATTTGAGATGCGGAAACGGTTTGGTCTATAGTATGCTCCCGGGCAGGGTGACCCTAGTCCGACACGGCGACACCGGCTACGGCAACTATGTCGTCCTCGACCACGGCAACCTCCGCTGCCTCTATGGTCACCTTAGTGAGATACATGCCAAGGAGGGAATGATGGTACAAGCGGGTACGGTTGTCGGATTCGTCAGTTCTACCGGGCATTCGTCTGGCCGTTCCACTGGTCCTCATGTCCATCTTCGCCTCCAGCGTCTGACAGCTGAAAATGACTGGGCAAGTGTCGATCCTCTGCCTTTCATCTATGCGCTGAACCAGCAGGTGGAGTTCTTCAACGAGCGTCTTACAGAAATTGTTGGCAAGGACTCTCTTATATATAATAATGTAGAGACGAGCGCAAAGGAGCTAACCATCGAGAACCTCTATGCCGCACTGAAGAAGCACGGTATCAAATATCCTAAGATCGTCCTTGCCCAGGCCATCCTTGAGACAGGACACTTCCGCTCCCGTGTCTGCAATGTGCAAAACAACCTCTTCGGTCTCAGACACTCAAAGGGCTACTACAGCTTTGAACATTGGGAAGAAAGCGTTATAGCATACAGGGACAAAGTTCAGTACAAGCACCGTGACGGAGAAGGCTACTACTCTTTCCTAAAACGTATAGGCTATGCCAGTGCCCCTGACTATATAAATAAGGTAAGGGAGATTGCCAGCCAGTTATAAAAAGACATGAAACCAAAATGTAAGCCCGGCAAAGGATTTTATCTTTTCTTCTTCGTGTATTTCTTTTTGACTATCGAGTAAGAATTAGAGATAAGTTCCTTAGCCATATCAATCGGCGTAGTATTGATATGCAAACCAAGCCAATACTTGTCATTCATATGAGACGGTTTGTCCGCCCAATCATAATGCTCACGTAAATCAACGAGACGCTCAGTCTGACACTTGACATTAACGAGGTTACCGTCGGAAATATCAACCATGGCAAACATGTGATTGCAGACATAAAACACCAACACACTCTCGCCTCCTTTAATCTTGGCGAAAGGGAACTTTTCCTCGACGGCCTCTAAAGAGATACAGTATTCATGGAGTTCTTCTATGTTCATACCAATTTGAAATATAGTCTAGCCTCTCTGAAATATTATTTTGGTATCGACACAATTGCAATTCTCTTTTTTGTCAAAGCTTTTTGAATGCCTCCAAAAGCATTCTCATTCCCTCTGTGGCCGTAGTCCTAAAGTGAGTATAACCTAATTTTGTACATTGATCCATTTCTCCAGGGTCGATTAAAAACTTTGGAACCTCATGATGCGCATAGCGGATAAGGTCTGCTGCCGGATATACCTGTAGCGATGTACCTATGACAACAAAAATATCAGCCATACTTACAATGTCTGTGGCATTCATATTATCAATGTATTCACCGAACATTACCACGTACGGACGCAATTGTGAACCGTCATCAGCTTTGTCGCCGACCATAATAGGAGTTGTCAAAGGATATTCCTTCACACATGTCCTACGGTTATCCGTCGAACACACTTTGCTAAGTTCGCCATGAAGGTGGATAACGTGAGTGGAGCCAGCTCGCTCATGTAGGTTATCGACGTTTTGGGTGATTACCGTTACATCATGTTCTTTTTCAAGTTCGGCAATCATTCTGTGAGCATCGTTTGGCTCTACCTCCGCCAACTGCTTACGCCTAAAATTATAGAAGTCAAGACACCTCTGCGTATCTGTGTAGAGCGCTTCTGTACTGGCCAGATATGCCCATTCATCATTAGTCCACAAACCGTCCTTACCACGGAAAGTGCTCAATCCGCTTTCAACACTGATACCTGCTCCTGTCAAAAACACAATGTGCTGCCTTATCATATCTGCTTTTTTTTGAATAATATCCTTGCTGACTTGCTTACATAAACTCAAGATTTGAGTCAATTAGCAAATGCAAATATACGAAGTCTTTCTGATAACGACATCATCAGACGTGAGAAAATTTCTCTTTTGCCTTAAGTTAAGGTAGATAACCAGCATTGATTTCGAATGTGCATGTGCCGTTTCCGTGGCTTTAATGCCTTTGAGACATTGCTATAGCCCAAACCGTTTCCATAAGTCGGCCATATTTTGAGAAAAATCGACTTTTTTCATCAAATTCAGCGATAAATCAGCACTTTACATATAGCTACTGTTGCTGTTATGCGGAATTGTCCCTATCTTTGCAGCAGAAAACCACAATGCAGGCACCTAACCGCTTGCAGGGCCAAGCTCCCTTGGAATACAGGCCTACCAAAAAGGAGCGCGTCTTTTACCGTCACACGGAACTATCTTATGCCGCCACGAGGCGGGCATAACAGAGGTGACAAAAACTCCATGACACGAGTTACCAACAACCAACCTTATGAACATACCATTCTTTAACATCGGGAAGACCCCCGAGAAGAGACGCAATAAGATTATTGTGTTTGCTAACCAGAAAGGCGGCTGCGGCAAAACCACCAACTGTGTGCTCAGCGCTGGTCAGTTTGTACTCAAACACCATTGCCGTCTCGTCGTACTTGACGGCGACCCTCAGCGCAGCATTGTCAAAAAACACGAGCAGGACAGAGAACGCTGGCCACAGCTCCCGCCTCTGTATCAGGTCGTACCATGTACCCAGCTCAGCAGCGAGAAAGAAACACTCAACCTTATAAGAGCCATGCGCAACGAGGACTTCGACTTTTTCATCGATACACCGGGCAGTCTCACCCAAGAGGGCTATCTTCCCCTTCTCTTCGAGGCCGATGCCATCGTCACTACCATCCAGTTGGAGAAAACCTGCATCAACGGTACCACCTCCTTTGTTGATATGGTCGCCATGGTTGCACGTGAGAACGGCCTTGACAAGCTTCCTCCGTTCTATTTTCTGCCCAACCAGTTCAACAAGAACTGGGGCCGCAAGGACGAGCTTGCCGAGCAGCAGAAGTTCCTTGACTACTTCGCCAAGCTGGGCACCGTTCTGCCGAAGATACCCAACAGTGCCGAGATTCAGCGTTACAGCACGCTCTACCTCACTGATAAGCAACATGAGATTGTTGACAAGTGCTACGATACGCTCTATGACTGCATCTATAACGAAAAATCCAAATCCGCATGACTGACGGCACACCTCAACCAATGGTTTTCGGGGATATTCACGAACTTCTCCGGAAAGTCAACGGTGAGAGCGAGCCAGCCTACATGTGGCAGAGCGACAAGCCCAAGGAAGAGGTGAAGCCGGAGGAACCATTCCCAGCAGAAGAAAAGCAAAGTCAGAAAGATGACAAGGAAAAGTGTCCCTCTACCGAGGATTCGGAGACTGACAAGGAACCGTCTATTGAGACCGAGCCACGTCAGAAGGAGAAGCCCCGAAAGAGCAGGGTAAAACCACCTCCCGCCAAGACCGAAAGAGAGGAAGAAAGGAAAGCAGCTGAAAATGTCAAAGAGATACCGAAAGCAAAAATATCCGCTTTGCCCTCAAAGAAAGACATCCAGTCGCAGATAGAATCCTTCTCCTATGCCATGGAAAAAGGTCACCGCCACTGGGTCTTCCTTCCCGACGAAGTCTTTGTCACACTGGAGATAGTCTATGGACGCAACCGCCTCTCGGCCATCCTCACAGCCCTGGCTAAAGCCTTCATCGATGCCAACAAGGATGAGTTGCGCCGGCTCATTACTCACCGGACCAACCTTTTACAGTAAGAGAGAATAAACAACAACACAGACCAACAACGTAAACACAATGAATACAACCTTCCAGCCTACCGCAAAACGAACAGTTTGGAGACCAGAGCACGACGACATCCTCAAGGAGCGCTTCCATACGGACTATCTTCATGAGATAGCCTCGCATATCGGCTGCACGCGAAGCACTGTTAGCAGCCATGCCCGCCGTCTCGGACTAAAAAAACTTGACCCCTCCGGTCGCAACCGCGACGCACGCTCCTTTGTACAGATGGAATACTGCAACCTCAGCTATCAGGAGATGGCGGAGCGCACCGGAATGCACAAGGAGTCTATCAGGATAATCGCCCGTGAGCTCGGGCTGGAGCGCACGCCAGAGCAGTACCGCACCATCCGAAGCCGTCGTCGCAAGGAGCTCGTGCAAAAGGAGCGCCGCCGCATCATCTTCGGGCTGGACCAGAAAACTAACATAAAGGTGGTGAGCAACCTGAGGAAGATCCGCCTTCGCGGCTCCCTCAAGCGTCTCGGCTACATCATAGGAGCCGACGGCCACACCTTCTACTATGATTCCACCCTTCGCCGTCACCCCGTTCGCGAGGAACACGGCAAGGCGTTCGGATTCACTTTCCTGCCATTGCCGACAACGTGCGCGGAGGAAACGGAGAAATATTCAGCATCTCCGGCCGTGTCGGCCAATGAGCAGACTTTCAACTAAACCAATCAGATAACCAGTAATCAGACTACCGACTATGAAAACAACAGGAACGATCACGAAAGTCCTGCCCGTAAGGACAGGCACGTCAAAGAAGGGCAGCACATGGGCAGCCCAGCAGTTTGTCCTCAAGACCGACGGCGAGCTGCTCTTGGAAGTCTTCGGACAGAAAGAAATCGACCAGTACGCCATCACCGAAGGCGAGAAGCTGACGGTGACCTATGTCCCCAAAGTCCACGAGGCAGGAGACAAGGTGTTCGGCAAGAACAGCGTCACCGGCATCGAGCGCGACGAGTCACAACCCTTTGCAGAGTAGCTTATGGCTTTCACTAGTATAGTAATAGTTATTGTTGTGATTTATGTCTTTGGCTATGCGGGCATGATTATCTACGACCTCTTCCTCAAGAAGGAGCCTGTGGAGTTCATGCCCAAGCCCAAGGACGTAGAAATTGACATTTCCGACGAGGCTGGGCAGTTCAAGCCCATCACCGTTGGCAATGACGAGCCCAAGGCTCAGTCTGTCAAGAGCGAGATGCTGAAAGCCACAAGAAAGGCGGATGAAAATGAAGACAACCATTCCATCACAGAAGAGGAAAAGAAGACCGTCGAGAATGCCAGCAAATCTCCTAATGGTGGAAGTGATATAAGGGAAAATATAGAAGTGTCCTTTGGGTCTTCTAACACAATTCCCTCTGAGACGAATTTTGGTGCAGCAGCCAAGGCTAACCCATCTGAGCGCAAGCCAACCGATGACATCGGGCCGCGTCCCACGGATGCCGAGACCCAAAAGCGCATACAAGAGCTAGTCCGCATCAAGCGGCAGGAGATATTGGCTGAGGAAATGACCGTCGCATCAGCTGCACAAGACGAGCAGAAACGTAAAGAGTACGAAACTCTAGGGGATACGGCGGAAGAAGAAAGAAGAAAAAATTCGGAAGACAGACAGCCCGAGGTACCGAAAGATACCACAGAAGCCAAGTCATCAGACCCTAATGTCCGCATCGTCGAGCCTGAGCAACCTCATTCTTCACAAGTATCGAATACCGCAGGCAAAGAGCTTTCCAAAGGAAAAAATCCTTCAAAGTCAGATTCCCAAGAGAAGACTTCTGCAAAGACTTCACCTTCAAAGAAGCCAAGAACTCCCAAGCCACCCAAGCAGCCTGAGTTCCGCAGCGATGCCTACTTCGACATCTTAAAGGTTCAGATAGACGACTCCAAACAGCAGACAAAGCTGCAGGGAGCCCAAACAGCCGAGCAAGTCAGCAAGGAGGCTAAGCAAGTTTCTCTCGACGAAGCTCAGATGACACTCAGACAAATCAACAATTTATGGGAAAAGAAAGAATCAGAGCGCGTTCTCGATGAGGACGAGCTCCAAGCGATAGAAAAATCTGAACGGTCGAACCGTGAGGCTCCGCCAGAATTCAATATTTAGGGTTAGTTTCTCAAAAGATGAATACGTTTTAGAATGTTATTTAGAGTGTTACTTTCCATTTAGTAAAGATTGATTGATAAGACAGCTTCCGGAAGAGGGCTGCGCCGTGAGGCAAGGGGATCAGACGGCCACGTGAGTGGCACTCACCCATCTTCCACCTTTCATGTGGTCTTTAAATTGTAACGTAATGAAATATCTTAACAAACTTATGTTACAAACCATTTCAACCAAAACCATCATGAACTCCTGCATGAGCGCATGTAAGAGAATCCCCGTGAAGCGTGTAGCCGCCTTCCTCGGAATGTTCCTTTTCTGTGCCGTCATGACCTTCGCCCAGAGCAAGGGCGCCGGCGGATTCCAGAAAGCCATCACCGAGGTGTCGAGCTACCAGACCCCCGTCAGTAACTTAATGAAGGCCATTGCAGCAGTCATCGCACTCGTCGGCGCATTCAGTATTTATTTCAAAATGCAGAATGGTGACCAGGACGTGAAAAAGGCTATCATGCTGACTATTGGCGGTTGTGTAGCTTTTCTTGCAATGAGCGAGGCTTTGCCTTTGTTCTTCAAGTAGTTACAAGCTACGGTTAAACAAGGAGTCCGACTTTCCGAATCTTCGGAGTCGGACACCTTTTAACTCTGAAATCTCTATCAAATACAATATATAATATAAAATAATATCGCAATAAAACTATAAGATAATGGACATCAATTTCAACGGCATCCCTGTCTTCAAGGGACTCCAGAAGCCACTGGAGTTCATGGGCATCCGCGGCAGGTTCCTGACCTATGCCGCCGGAGCTATCGGCCTGAGCTTCCTCGGCTTCCTGCTGTTCTCCATACTCTTCGGCAAGCTTGTCGGCTTCATCGTCATGGTCTGCCTCGCCGCAGTAGGAATCATCTCCATCTACGTCAAGCAGCGCAGCGGACTGCACAGCAAGAAACGCCACCGCGGCATCTACTTCTTTTACAAAATGTACGAGCGGTAGCCGCGAATAAAATAGATAAAAGAATACAGAAAATCGAAAACAAAAATCAGTTACTACAAACATAACCTACCATGGCAAACAAGAAAAAGCCGCTTGACGGCCTCTTCGCCCAGCTCCAGGACATCAAGGATGGCTCCGGCAAACTGCAGAATACTGTCCTCTTCTCGAAGAATGGCAATCCGTCCGTCATCATCGAGATAGAGAACCCCGTGCAACAGTATGCCACGGATGCCGTGCAGTACGTCGCCTTCACCGACGTGCTGAACAACATCGTCCAGACGCTCGGCGAGGGCTATGCCCTGCAGAAGCAGGACGTGCTGTGCCGCCAGAGCTACCACCACGACATCACCGACGATATGGAGTTCCTCACCTGGAGCTACTTCCGCTACTTCAACGGCAGACCCTATACCGAGATCCGCACCTACCTTGTCATCACGCAGGAGACCGTCAAGTCCGCCTTCGTCAAATACGACCCCAAGACATGGCTCGACTTCCATACCAAGGTCAGCAAGGTCATGGACATCCTCAAGGAGCGTGGCATCTGGCACCGCAAGCTCACCAAGGACGAGGTCAACGAGTACCTCCACCGCTTCATGGCCTTCCACTTCAAGGATGGTCCTTTTTCGATGCAGAGCTTCAAGGCCGGTGATGACTGCTTGAAGATGGGCGACAAGGTCGTAAAATCCTTCGACATCGTCGATGTGGACGAAATCGACCTGCCATCGCTGATAAAACCCTACCAGCCCGTGGCCGTCAACGGCTACGTCATCGCCACCGACCTGCTGGCCTTCCTCAGCGAGATACCTGACACCGACTGCGTCATCTACAACCAGGTCATCCAAATCCCCCAGCAAAGGAAACTGTTGAGAAAGCTCCAGTCCAAGGCCAAGCGCCACGGCTCCATGCCCGACCCCAGCAACAAAATTGCCAAGGCCGACATCGAGACCGTTCTCGACGTGCTCGCCCAGGACAGCAAACTGCTCGTCTACACCAACTTCAACCTTTTGGTGAGTTGCAAGGCCGATAAACTGACACCCGTGACCAGCTTCATCGAGACCAAACTCTACGAGTGCGGCATCTTTGCGTCAAAGTCGGCTTATAACCAGTTGGAGCTCTTCATGGACTCCTTCCCCGGCAACGCTTATTCGTTCAACCCCGATTACGACCTCTTCCTGACGCTCAACGACGCAGCCCTCTGCCTCTTCTTCAAGGAACATCTGAAACACAGCGAGGACACGCCGCTGAAGACCTACTACACCGACCGCCAGGGTCTGCCCGTCTGCATCGACATCACCGGCAAGGAAGGCAGGTTGAAGATGACCGACAACGCCAATTTCTTTTGCATCGGCCCAAGCGGAAGCGGTAAGTCCTTCCACATGAACAGCGTCGTGCGCCAGCTCTTGGAGCAGAATACCGACGTAGTCATGGTTGATACGGGTGACAGCTATGAGGGTATATGCCGCTATTTCAAAGGCACTTACATCACCTACTCGAAGGAAAAGCCCATCTCGATGAACCCGTTCAAGATCACGGACACCGAGTATGCGCAGAACTTCGGCGAGAAAAAGAACTTCCTTAAGTCGCTCATTTTCCTCATCTTCAAGGGCAGCGAGGCTCCCACGAAGATAGAGGACAAAATCATCAACCAGACCATTGTCGAGTACTACGAGTCGTACTTCACCCCGTTCAAGGAGTTCACCGACGCGGAGCGCGACCAACTCCGCAAGCGTCTGCTCCTTGAGGACAAGAAGAACGGCACCTACGAAAAGCACAGCAAAGAACTCGAAGAAAAATACAAACATACAGAGTATGACTATGAAACAGACATCCCCACTTCCGAAACATCCGAAGATCCATCTGCCTTTGGCGGACAGGATACTGAACACGATACTCTCCATACTGCTGATGGCAGTCGTGTGGCCGGTGATGGTCCTTTACATACTGCTGAGGAGAAGGAAGCCTACGCACGAATCCAGCGGAAGGTGAACAAACTCCACGACCTCATCAACGACAAGGCCGCCACCGATGGCGAGAAGGTTGCCGCCAACCGCCAGCTCATGCGCCTGATGCCCCGACTCATCGAGGGCAACTATCTCGTCACCATCGAGCAGCGCATTGACCGTATGGAGAAGCAACGCCGGAAGATGCACGTTGACAACCTCAGCTTCAACAGCTACTACGAGTTTGCCATCGAGCGCATCCCGCAGATTATGAGAGAAAAGAGCATCACCTTCGACATCGACAACTTCGCCGCCATATTGGAGCAGTTCTATAAGGGCGGAGAGCTGGAGCACACGCTGAACAACGACGTGGATGCCAGTCTCTTTGACGAGAAGTTCATTGTCTTCGAGATTGACAAAATCAAGGACGACCCCGTGCTGTTCCCCATCGTCGTGCTCATCATCATGGACGTGTTCCTGCAGAAGATGCGCATCAAGAAAGGCCGCAAGGCACTCATCATCGAGGAGGCGTGGAAGGCCATCTCGTCACCGACCATGGCCGAGTACATCAAGTACCTCTATAAAACAGTGAGAAAGTTCCACGGCATAGCAGGAGTAGTAACCCAAGAGTTGAATGACGTGATAGACTCACCTATTGTCAAGGAAGCCATCATCAACAACTCCGACGTGAAAATCCTCCTCGACCAGTCTAAGTTCAAGGACAGGTATGATGCCATTAGTGCCATCCTCGGACTGACACAGGTGCAGAAGCAGCAGATTTTCACCGTCAATGCCCTCAACAACCACGAGGGCCGGAACTACTTCAAGGAGGTGTGGATATGCCGCGGCCAGTACTCCGATGTCTATGGCGTTGAGGAACCGCCCGAATGCTACTGGGCCTACACCACGGAACGCGCCGAGAAGGAAGCTCTGAAAGTCTATGAGCGGCACTACGGAGACATCCAGACCGCCATCACGAAAATTGAGGAAGACCGCAAGAAGTTGGGTATAAAGAAGTATCTTGACTTCGCGGTCAAAGTGAACAAACAACAGAAAATCATGCCACTATGGGACAAATCAGACTAAATACCAATAGGACGGACAACAGAAAGAAGAAATGCTGTACCTTGACGGCTGCCATGCTCCTTCTTGCCACCTCACAGGCCTTTGCCGGATGGCGTGTGGTCTATGACCCTTGGACGACCGGACAGGTCAGTGCCAACACCACCGCCCAGAAGCTCATCGAGAACAAGCACAACGAGCGTCTTGACACCATCTCTGAAAAGCAAAAGAAAATTTTGCAGTACACCGCCACGATGGAGGGTATCAAGGAACTCTACCATCTGACGATGACCAATGTCCGCGGCTTCGGAGAGGAGTCTGCCTACTACAAGGAAATTTTTCTCCTAAGTGCCGACATCCTCTCCGGCATTCCTACGGTAACGAAGTACATCGCCTCGAACCCTGTGAAGAACTACGTCCTTTGCCTGAACGAGCTCGCCGACATTGTCATTGAGACCGAAGGACTTATCCATGACTTCATCGACGTGGTGAACAACGGCAAGATAAAATTGCCCGACAATCCCATCATCCGCCAGAAGATACCCAACGGCGGCGGCCGCTACAACATGGGCCAGGGCGACGGCTATAACTTCATGGACCGCTACACCCGTCTGACGCTGGCCAACAAGATCTACTCCCGTCTGTTGGAGATGAAGTACAAGATGGACGTGATGGTGATGATGTGCCAGTTCGGCACCTGGGGCGAGGTGTTCTTTGCCATCGACCCTGAGAGCTGGGCTTCCGTCTATCAGGCAAGCAACATGGTGGACGGCATTATCAACGACTGGAATAACCTTGGAACATGAAAGCAATGAAGTACCATACCACCATAATCTGCATGCTGGCCGTTGCCTACCTCTACCCCTCGAAAGCCCATGCCTTCGACTACCCCAACGACCAGCCGACCATCGAGGCACTCATCTCGCTGCACAAGCTCATCAAAAAAGAAGAGGAAAAGGCACTGGAGAAGGTGACGGCAAGCTATGGCGAGCAGAGCCTTGTGACCAAGGGTGCGACGAAGTTCAACGACGTGCGAATGACCTTGAACTCCAAGCTCAACAACGCCTACAGCTACGTCATCCTCGGTACGGCGCTGGCATCGACGGGCACCGACCTCTACAGGCTTATCGACACCTATGCCAAGTTCACGAAGAACACGGCCAAGTACGCCTTCAAGAAGCCAGCCGTGGCATGGTACTATACCGAGGCCAACTTCGCCTGTGCAAGAGAAATCAAGAACATCAAGCAGATGTACGCGACCCTCACCGCCAGCGGCCTTAACGTGATGCGTGCCAGTATGGACGAGAAACTTGAGCTCGTCAATACCCTCCACAGCTACATCTCCAATATGCTCGGCATCATCGACTCCGCCAATCTCTGGTGCAGCATCGTTGTCATGGGCGGCTTCCACTACGACTACATCTGGGATATCCTCAACAGCGATGTGAAAGATGAGATAGCCACAAAGGTCATTGACAAGTGGTACGGAGCATAATCGCTTCGAAACAACAAACCAACAACCAATTCAATATCAATGTAAAACGAGTAAATAATCAAAACGACAATATCATGAGACACATACTTTCTTCCCTAATTGTTTGTTTAGCTCTCGCTTTCCCCGTCGGGGAAGGCGTGAGCGCTTATGCCCAGAAGATCGTCCACGACAAGCAGAAGGAAAAGCAGTGGCGGAGCATGGAGACCGGTCCCTGGGACTTCGCCCCCGACTGGTACTACTACTTCCTCCACAAGAAATACTCCGGTGCCGAGACCTACTGGAAGTGGTCGGGCTTCAAGTCCGGCTACCGTGTCCGCTTCAAGGAGCACAAGTCTAACGTCAAGACCGTCATGCCCCGCCGTGTGGCGCAGGAGGAGACGCAGAAGGAGAAAATCAAGAAAGTCGAGGAAGAACGTGAAAAAGTCAAGGAGATGCACGACGAGGAAGTGATCCGTGCCGCCGACCGCAACGTCGACCTTGTCTATCACTCCTTCAAGGACGACTTTACCCGAATGCAGAAGTCCATCACCGAGGGGCTCACTTACTGCCTGACGAAGAGCAAGGGCAAGATGGCCCCACAGGTCAGCGAGCTCCAGCGTCAGAACGACATGATCTGCCAGTCCATCGCCTACACCCACAAGCAGGGCATTGGCAATGAGCTTGAAAACTCCAAACGGCAGGAAGCCTACATAGAGTACAAGAAGCAGATGGAACAGATTGTCTCCCGTGTGGCACACCTCGTCGGAATGGCACAGCAATACTACTGAAGCCTCACCCCCGACCCCTCTCCCATAGAGAGGGGAGTAATTACCTGCAAGAAACGTTTAGATTGTGATTAAGAAAAATTCTATAATTCTCAAATTCTTGAATACCACAACATCATGATAGACCTACAATTATCCTCAATGTTCATCAACCAGCTGCTGACGATGGGCCTCCCTGCCATCGACGACAGTCTGATGCGACTGCTGACGGCCATGGAGACTTTCCCCAAGTCCGCCATTCTCGGCAATGCCGTCAGCTTTGCCAAGATGCTCGGCTTGTTGCTTGCCCTTTGTATGGGCTCCTACGAGTGCTGGATGATGATGCTCGGCCGTCGCGGCATGGACGTGATGAAGCTCGCCCGTATCATCGGCCTCTCCCTATGTATCACCTACAGCAGCTATATCTGCGAGTCGCTCAAGATGCCCGGCAAGGGACTGGAGGATGTGACCCGACAGATGGCACAGAGCAAGAACAAGGAAGTGGCTGCACTGGAGCTCAAGGTCGCCCAAAAGCAGGACGACTACCTCAAACGCCTCCGGCAGGTGCAGGACAGCATCGAGACCGCCAAGCAGGTGCAGGCCATCGGCGAGGACGCACACTGGTGGGACAAATTAATCTACAACATGGAGAACCTCGGCTCCACTATCAACAACTACGCCCAGCGTGCCGCCGTGGCCGCCGAGACCAAGGTCAGCGAGTGGATCAATGACGTGATACGGTTCGTTGGCGAGCTCATCTTCCAGATGTCCTACTACGGCATGCTCGTCGCCCAGCGCATCTTCATGACCATCCTCGCCACCTTTGCGCCCATCATGTTCGCCCTCAGCATCGTACCGCCCTGGAGCAACGCCTGGGCCCAGTGGATGGGCAAGTACCTGTCGCTTTCCCTATGGGGATTTGTCGTGTACTTTTGCCTATACTACATCGACTTCATCCTGATGTACAACCTCATGGAGGACATCAAGGCCTACGACACCCTCCTGCGAGGAACAGTCAACTCATGGCAGCAGATAGGCGCATTGGGCTTGCAGGGCATCGGCTCCAACTGTATGTATGCCATGGGCATGCTCGTGGGTGCTTATGTTCTCCGCTTCGTGCCCGAAGTAGCCTCATGGCTCATCCCCGGCGGTATCAGTTCCAGCGCAGGAACGGCTTCCGGCAGCATGGCACAGACCCTCGTCTTCGGCGGTGCAAGCTATGCGATGGGTGCGGCGACCACGACGGCAGCGGCAGGAGCGGCAGTAGCCACCGGCACAGCCTCCATTATCGGCGCGGCACAGCAGTCGCACAGCGATGGTGGCAGCGGCTTCAACCAGACTGCCCGTACCATCATGGCACAGACCGGACTTGGAGCCTCCTACAGCCGTGGCGCGGACTCAGCACGCAGTATAAATAATGTGGGCAAGTCCGACTCCAACTACAAGCCCGGAGGAGCGGAAGGGAGTTAGGAGTGAGAAGTTGGGAGTTGCCAAGCCAAAGTGAGGCAGCTCCCCAACTCTACTAACTCCAACTTCCTAATTCCTTAATTGGCAAACTCCTAACTTCTAATTCCTAACTCATATAATGTTATGTTGATACAATCCTTAGAACAGAAAACCAAGCTGGCACTTACAACCGTCATCCTCACGCTGACGGCTTGCACTGCCATCTGCATCTTCACTGTCTATCAGAGCTCAAAGCTTGTCAGTGAGGAGCGCAGCCAGATATACATCCTCGATGGTGACATCCCCTTCCTCGCCGAGCGCAGCCTGCAGGAAGCCAACTTCGTGATGGAAGCCAAGGCTCATATCCAGCTCTTCCACCAGTACTTCTTCAACCTGCCTCCAGACAATGACTACATCAAGTGGACGCTTGGCAAGGCCCTGTATATGGCTGACGGCACGGCCATGAAGCAGAAACAGGCCATGGAAGAGAACGGCTTCTACTCCGACATTATTTCTTCCTCTGCCGTCTGCACCATCAAGTGCGACTCCATCCAGTTCAATGAGCATGAGAAGAAATTCAAGTACTTCGGCACGCAGCTTATCAAGCGTCGAAGCCGTGACCTCAAACGCTCCATCATTACAGTTGGCGAGATAGAGAACGTGCCGAGAACGCAGAACAATCCCCACGGACTGCTCATCACCAACTGGAGAACCCTCGAAAACAAAGATTTGGACTACTAATAAATTGAAACCATGAAGATATTTAAACGCACCAAGGCAAAAAAAGATGCCAAGATAGCAGAAGGCATCAAGTCGCTGACAGACAAGTTCAAGCTCCGCGAGAAGATAGAAAAAGCCAACCAATGGGCAGACAAACACAATAAAAGAGTGTCCGTTATCACCATCAGCATGCTCATGCTCTCACTCATCATCGGCAGCTGGCTCACGCTGACCAGCACCTACAACGAGGCCGACATGCTATCCGACTTCACAGAGGTAAAGCCCGCCTTCGACGGCATCCGCCGCATCCAGCGTCTGAAGTCCATGCAGGTGGACCAGACCGTGGAGCTTACAAACAAGGGCCAGCAGCTCAAGCACGACCTCGACTCCCTCGTCCGTCTGCCCATAAAAAGTCACCAGGACTCCGTGGACATCGTGGTCAAGTATCGCCAGTTGGAGCTTGTAGTCAAGTATCTCGACAACAAACAATAAACGCAAAACAATAAAAAAATATATGATATGGACTTACAGAAACTCAAGCGTCTGAACCTCAGACAACCCAAGTACATTTTCCCCTTGGTCATCTTCCTGCCTCTGTTGGGGCTTATCTACTTCGGCATGCAGACCTTCAAGGGTAATGGCAAGACAGCCAAGAACGCAGTCACCGACTCCATCAACATGAGCCTTCCCGAAGCACGCAGTGAGGGCGTGGACGACAAGATGACGGCGATGAACAAACGCTTTGCAGAGGGTGGAGCCTTTACCGCCGTCGACGGCATTGGCGACGAGTACGAGCAGAAGGACACCACCGGCAGCGGCTACAATGACAAGGAGCGGCAGGACATTGATGCGGTCAATGCTGAGCGTCTCCGTCAGATGAAAGCCGAGCAGGACCTCCGTGAGCGTCAGAAAGCCAACATGAACCGTATCAACGGCTATGGCAGCGGCGGCTATGGTGGCAATGCCTATGGCAACCGTAGCTATGGTGGCGGACGCACCCAGCAGGACGACCTCAACAACTATGCCCGTGAGCTGGAGCGCATCCAGAACCGCAGCATGGACCGCCAGCGCCAGTACCAGGCTGAGCAGGACCGGCGTGACAGGGAGGAAGAAGCCGAAGAGAGGAGACAACAACAGGAGATAATCGACGCACTCACTGGCAACACGAAGAAGAAAGGCAAGAAGGAAGAGAAGACCGAGGTCGTCGAGAAAGTCAAGGAAGACAACAGCGAGAAGTTCAACACCGTGGCAAGCACCGAGAATGTCGATGAGCCGCTTATCAAGGCGATGATTGACAAGACCACCAAGGCACGTGAGGGCACAAGACTTCGCTTCAAGCTCCTTGACGACGTAACGGTGAAAGGCATCCGCCTCAGGAAAGGCTCTTACCTCTACGGCATCGTCACGGGCTTCGGACAGCAGCGTGTCATGGCCAACATCACCAGCATCCTCGTCGGCAACAAGTTCATCAAGGTTAACCTCAGCGTCTTTGACAACGACGGCATGGAGGGCTTCTATGTCCCCGAGTCCACGTTTCGAGAAATGATGAAGGACGCAGGCTCCAATGTCGCCGCTCAGAATATCCAGTTCGACGTGAACGGCACCGGCGGCGTGTCCCCGGAGATTATCGCCCTGCAAGCCCTGCAGAACATGTACCAGTCTGCCAGCTCCGCCGTGTCGAAGAACATCCGCAAGAACAAAGCCAAAATCAAGTACAACACCATTGTCTATCTTATAAACACACAGAACGAATGAAAAAGATTATCATCATGGCAATGATGGCCGTCGCCATCCTGCCAACCCATGCAGAGAACGCAGTTAACAGTGACAACATCACCAAAAGTGAGAAGAACGATACCGTCCGCATCCGCTACATACACCGCCTCACTGAGGACGATGCCCGTATCTTCGAGAGCAACCTGCAGAAGACCGTCATCTACGTCAACGACCAGGTGACTACCCATCTCATCATGCCGGAGAACATCAAGCTCGTGGACATCTCCACCGACAAGCTCGTCGGCAACCAGTGCGCCGACAACATCGTCCGACTGAAGCCCAAGTCCACGCTGATGGACAACGAACTGGCAGGAACTGTAACGGTCATCGGCGAACGACACATCGCGCAGTTCACCGTCTATCACACCCAAGCCCCGAAGCGTGCCCACTCCGTCTATACCGTCGGCCAGAAGGACATCCGCGACTACACCAACCCGGAGGTGAGCATGACGCAGGGCGACATGTCCCGTCTCTGCTGGTCCATCTTCACGAGCCGCCGCAAGTGTTTCCGCGTGCACGGCAAGCAGTATGGCATCCGTGCGCAGGTGAACAATATCTACACCGTCGGCGACTACTTCTTCATCGACTTCTCGTTGCAGAACAAGAGCAACATCAAGTACGATATCGCCGAGATCCGACTGAAACTGATGGACAAAAAGGAGCTGAAGGCCACTAACTCGCAGACCATCGAGCTCACCCCGGTGTACATGGTCAACCATGCTGACCACTTCATGAAGTCCTACCGCAATGTCATTGTCCTCAAGAAGCTCACCTTCCCCGAAGAGAAGAAGCTGCGCCTTGAAATCACTGAGGACCAGATAAGCGGCCGCGTCAGCTACCTCGACATCAACTACCGTGACATTCTCAATGCCGACAGCTTTGCGCCGGAATTGCTGATTAATTTGCAGCAAACTTTTAGAGGTCTTTAAAACAAAGGCACGATATAACTGGGGGATGCGTTCTTCGAACGCATTTGAAAAAGCGCTCAAACATTACGATTTTCACTAAAAAGTGATTAGCTTTGTTGC
>NZ_VUNG01000034.1 GCF_009695775.1 Hallella mizrahii
GTTTCTTGTGTACGAACATGATGCAAAGATAGCTTGCGCCACCCAAAAATCCAAATACAAAGTGTCACTTTATTGATTTTTAATGATTTACGGCCGTTAACGGCTATTAACGTGGAAAACAGGATAGATATGATGAAGGATTATTTTAACCTATAATGAAGTTCTACAGGAGTGGTGCCAGAAACTTCACGAATGAACTTGTTGTTAACAAATAATTGTATAGTTATCGTTGCCTTCTTGTCTTCCTTGCATGTAACAATCAATTCAGTGGAGTAACTCTTAGTATAAAAAGTCGTTTCATAATCGTTTATTGCAATTACAGGGGTATCACCGCCATCCCAGATGCTCATGTGAGCTATGGGATTATTATTGTGGACTTTATATTTCACACAGTTCACTTGATCCTCTATGTCTTCCGTGTCTTCACAAGATATATTTATCGACATGAAAAGAATGCAGAATGAAAATATTATTAACTTTCTGATAGTATTCATCTTCTGATAAATTTTCTAACGTTCAAGAGATTGTCTATAAGAACGTAGTGACTCCGAGTCTTTGAATCTCAAAGCCACTTGTCCCATCGTATTCGAGGCTCTTGTTTGAAGATTAACAATTTTTCCATGACTTACCATGACAGTAGATACTGCTGGTAAGGAGTTTGCTGTCTTGAAAGGCAGTTGTTCGTCGTTTTCACATGCTGCCAGCATAATGACAAACAACAGAGCCATAAAGAGTTTTTTTATCATAAAAATATTCTTGGTATTTTTTGTCTTTTACTCCCTAAGACTTAAAAAAAGCATTATTACTTACTCGCTTTTCTTTTTTAACATTTCTTTTCTTTACTTTTTGTTCTTACTCTTCTGTCCTAAGACTATAAGAACATCAGCGAAGAAACCGGAAGAGACAAATATATCAATTACATTAATCATTTAAAAGAAATCCCTACCAGCCCACAGAACGGCAAACTTGTTTCCGCAGTATAGGCTTGGGATTCTTCCATCGCTTTCACCACATCGTCACAACCTCCATAATGACAAGCTGCATGGGATAACTATCAAATGGATCACACCTTGAAATATTCATTGAGAGCCGTCAAAGCCTGTTGGTTATCGTTGGCAAGATCCTCGATAACCTGTCCATTCTCTAAGAGCACAATGCGGGTAGAGACATCGACAAGATGCTGGAGATTGTGGCTGCTGATGAGGATAGTGGCACCCGTGAAGCGATGATAGTCGAGCAAGAGCTTCTTTAGAAAATTCTGCCCCGTAGGATCCAGAAAGTTAAACGGCTCGTCGAGAACCAAGAGTTCAGGCCTCGAGAGCATAGCAGCTATGATGCCCACCTTCTGTTTGTTGCCGGCACTGAAGTCACGGATAAATTTTTTCTGATCAAAGATCTGTCCCTCTGCAAACTCCTTGAATCCCCGCACAAGCGGATCATCGCTGGAATTCCAGTCCATAGGGGGAAGCCCTTGTATCTTGACAATAAAGTCGAAATACTCCTCGACAGTCAGAAAGTCGATGAGGAAGGTGTCGTCGATGAAGGCTCCAGTCATCCGCTTCCATTCCTCACTCTTCGCTGGATCGATGCTCTTACTTATCAGATCAGAGTGCTCAGCAGACTGAGAAGGCTGCGAAGACAGAGGAGAGGCAGAGAACAGAGAGTGAGGATCACCTTGTGGTGTAAGCAACACCGAACCGGAGTCAGCCCGCAGTAAGTCGAGCATCAGCCGGAAGAGTGTTGTCTTTCCGGCACCGTTGTTGCCCACAAGCCCGATCATCTCGCCATCTCCGATCAGAAGTTGCGGGATGTTCACGGCAATCTTTTCACCAAAGGATTTAGACAGTTGATGGAGTTGAATTTTCATATTCCGTGCTTGAAATCAGTGACACATTGAAAAAGGGTCGGCACAGTTGCCGACCCTAATAGATGAGAGGTCAAGGATTATCATAATCCTTTACCATGACAGTTCTTGAATTTCTTACCACTACCACATGGGCAGGGATCGTTTGGACGCGGCATCTTTTCGCGGATGATAGGCTGCCGATGCTGCTCAGCTCCCCCTCGGGTGTCTTGCTGTGCTGCCTGTTGCTGTGCGCGCTCGATCTCGTCGATGTCGTCTTTCTGCTCCTGATAACGCTGTGCATGCTCCTCAGGTGCAGCTTCCTGTACCTGCTGGCTCTGTACCTGCACAGGGATCTGGCCTCGCATGAGGAAGCTGGCTACACGGGTGTTCATGTCATCGATCATAGAATCCCAAAGTTTGGCACTCTCGAGTTTGAATACCAACAACGGATCCTTTTGCTCGTACGATGCGTTCTGCACGCTATGGCGCAACTCATCGAGCTGGCGGAGGTTCTCCTTCCAGTCGTCATCAATGATGTGGAGCATGACAAACTTCTCAAACTCCTTGACCACGTTCTTGGCCTCGGTCTCATAAGCCTCCTTAAGGTTGACACGCAGGTTAACCACATGACGTCCGTCGGTGATAGGCACGAGGATATACTGATAAACATCGCCCTGTGTCTCGTAGACCTGCTTGATGACAGGATAGGCGTCACTTTGTATGCGGTCGGTCTTGCGTTTGAAGGCAGCCATGGCATCCTGGAAGGCGCGCTCCTCGAGGTCACCCTTGGACGTGCTTTCGTATTCAGCCTCATCGAAAGGTATCTCCATGGAGAGCACCTCAAAGAAACTCTCCTTGGCTCCCTTGAAATCGTTGTTTTCGATGATGTTGACCACACGATCCCATAGCACGTTAGCGATATCCATGCCGATACGCTCACCCATCAGGGCGTGGCGGCGCTTCTCGTAGATGACACTACGCTGCTTGTTCATCACGTCGTCGTATTCGAGCAGATGCTTACGGATACCGAAGTTGTTCTCCTCGACCTTCTTCTGTGCACGCTCAATGCTGCGTGAGATCATCGGACTCTCGATACGCTCGCCGTCCTCGAAACCGAGTCGGTCCATCACCTTGGCGATGCGCTCAGAACCGAACTTACGCATCAGGTCGTCCTCCAAAGAGACATAGAAGACAGAAGATCCCGGATCACCCTGACGTCCGGCACGACCACGCAACTGGCGGTCGACACGACGGCTCTCGTGACGTGTGGTGCCAATGATGGCGAGACCGCCAGCGGCCTTAACTTCAGGTGTAAGCTTGATATCGGTACCACGACCTGCCATATTGGTGGCAATGGTGACGGCACCGAGCATCCGCTCCTCATTATGAATATTGTCCTCGGCTCTCTGTCCTTTGAGGCTTGTGTCTGCGCCTTTGACACCTTTGTCAGCAGCGTCGATAAGTTGCTGCTCATAGCGCAATGTGGTCGGCTTGTCGGTGAAGGCACGGCCGTCGCTGGCCACCCACACCATACCCTTGGTGCTCTTACCTGCCTCAGCAACGATCATAGCCTCCTTCTGATGGAGTTTGGCGTTGAGGACCTGATGAGGAATCTTGCGCATGGTCAGCATCTTGGAGAGCAGCTCACTGATCTCGACCGATGTAGTACCCACCAGGCTCGGACGGCCCTGGACACGCATGTTCTCGATTTCCTCGATGACAGCGCGGTATTTCTCGCGATTGGTCTTATAGACACGGTCATCCATATCGTTGCGAATGACAGGCTTGTTGGTAGGAATCTCGACCACATCGAGCTTGTAGATATCCCAGAACTCACCGGCCTCAGTGCTGGCGGTACCAGTCATACCAGCAAGCTTATGATACATACGGAAGTAGTTCTGCAGCGTGATGGTGGCAAAGGTCTGTGTGGCAGCCTCCACCTTGACATGTTCCTTGGCCTCAATGGCCTGATGGAGACCGTCGCTCCAGCGACGTCCTTCCATGATACGTCCGGTCTGCTCATCGACAATCTTCACCTCACCGTCCATGACGACATATTCATCGTCTTTGTTGAACATGGTGTAAGCCTTTAGCAACTGCTGCAACGTATGGACTCTATCACTCTGTACAGCATAATGGTTGAGCAGATCATCCTTTTTGTCGAGACGGTCCTGGTCGCTCAACGTCTTGTCGCCCTCAAGGGCAGAGAGCTCTGCGGCGATATCTGGGAGCACAAAGAGGTTTTTGTCGTTGACCTGCTTAGAGAGCCAATCTGTACCCTTGTCGGTAAGGTCGGCACTGTTGAGCTTTTCGTCGACGACGAAATAGAGAGGTTCAATGGCCTGTGGCATCAGACGGTTGTTGTTCTCCATATAGATCTCCTCGGTCTTCTGCAGACCAGCCTTGATGCCTTCCTCAGAGAGATATTTGATAAGTGCCTTGTTCTTAGGCAATGCCTTGTAAGAGCGGAAGAGGCAGAGGAATCCGTCCTCAATCTCCTTCTGATCGTTTTTCTCACGACCCTCAGTGATCTTCTGTCGTGCCTCAGCCAGGAGCTCAGTGGCCTGCTTACGCTGCACCTCGTAGAGGCGCTCTACCAGCGGCTGGTACTCCTCATACATCTGGTCGTCGCCCTTGGGGATAGGACCAGAGATGATCAGCGGAGTACGGGCATCATCGATGAGCACGGAGTCTACCTCATCGACGATGGCGAAGTTGTGGCGTCGCTGTACCAAATCGCTTGGTGAGAGAGCCATATTGTCGCGAAGATAATCGAATCCAAACTCGTTGTTGGTACCGAAAGTGATGTCGGCCTGATAAGCTTTGCGGCGTGCGGGGGAGTTGGGCTGATGCTTGTCGATACAGTCGACCGAAAGTCCATGGAACTCATAGAGGGGTCCCATCCACTCAGAGTCACGCTTAGCCAGATAGTCGTTGACGGTGACCATGTGCACACCGTTGCCGGTCAAGGCATTGAGGAACACGGGCAGGGTACCCACAAGGGTCTTACCCTCACCTGTGGCCATCTCGGCGATCTTACCCTGATGGAGGGCGATACCACCGAAGAGCTGCACGTCGTAGTGGACCATGTTCCATTTGATCTTGTTGCCACCGGCTGTCCATTCATTGTGATAGATGGCCTTGTCGCCGTCGATGGTGATGAAGTCGTTGGCTGGGTTGGCAGCAAGTTCACGGTCGAAATCCGTAGCAGTGACCACGGTTTCCTCGTTCTCGGAAAAGCGGCGTGCCGTGTCCTTGACAATACTGAAGGCGACGGGCATCACCTCGTTGAGTGCATTCTCCAAGGCATCAAGCATCTCCTTGTCCTGCTTATCGATCTCGTTGAAGATCGGTTCACGCTCGTCGATAGGAG
Organism: Hallella mizrahii; assembly: GCF_009695775.1. Classification (GTDB taxonomy): domain Bacteria; phylum Bacteroidota; class Bacteroidia; order Bacteroidales; family Bacteroidaceae; genus Prevotella; species Prevotella mizrahii. The sequence goes on from NZ_VUNG01000034.1 coordinate 5,220, forward strand.
TCTCTTCAATCTTAGCCTTGAGTTCAGCGATTTTCTCCTGATAGGGTTTGGCAGCTCCCTGTACATAGTCACGGATTTCTTTTGACTTGGCTCGGAGCTCATCATTGCTCAACTTGGCGATATCAGGATATGCTTGCTTGACTTTCTCAACCAGTGGCTGAATAAGCTTCATATCACGGCTTGACTTATCGCCGAAGAGCGACTTTAAGATTTTGTTGAAATTCATTTATCTTGTCTGTTATTTATTACGATAAGGAATAGGAGCGAACGGGTCGCCCTTGCAAAATTAATAAGTTTTTCTGAAAAATTACCACCATTTACCATATATTTGCGTATAGGTGGAAAGAATTTCCCTTGGTACTATCAATGGAGTGCTTAAAACAAGGGAGCGGTGGTGCAGGCGTTGGGAGCCCTGATGCGGATGGCCTTTGCCACAGTGGAAGCCACACAGTCTACACTCACGGGCGTCTTGACGACCTCGTGAGGCATGTTGCTTCCCAAAAAAATGATGGGGAAAGGCATGAAACCGGCGCTGCTGTAGATGACCTGCTGGGTCTCCTCGTTGAGTAGTTTCCATCCCGGTGCCACGTCGATGATAATATCGCCACAATTGATGGGATTGTATCCGTTGCGGATCTTGAGAATGTCGTTGTTGCCGGCCATAAGACGCTCGCTGGTATAGACATCGGCGACGCCGGCATTCTGAATGAGAAAGTCTTGGCTGCGACCAAGGATCTCACTCATTGCTATACGTTTCTGCTCGATGAGCTTATGATTGAGATATAACTCATTGCCATAGTATTGCTCGACATATCTACCCTGGCCATAGATGGCACTGAGATACACGTTAAGCAGATTGGCCGTGCGATTGATATAGAAAGTACCTGTCGGTACACGATATTTATCCAAGTTCTTGCGGGCTTCGTCGGAGTACCCGGTGGAGGTGACGACGAACAACACTTTGTCTTTGCCCACGCGCTGCTCCACCCCCGAGATGAGAGTGGCCAAGGTATGGTCAAGCTGCATGTACACGCTCTCCATGCACGTTTGCCAACTTTCGTTCTCCTTACCCTTGGCACGTGCTGCCGACAGGGTGACATAAAGCAGGTCGGGCATCTCGTCGCGCCCCATTGCCGCAGAAGTCACAGCCTGCAACGACACAGATACCACGTTGTCGTTGGTCAACGCCTGCACACGGCCTTGCTGCGGATGAAGCGTATTATAGGCTTTGAGCCATGCGGGCAAGGAAGTACTATAGTACTTTGAACCTGTCCACGTACCGTTATCGCCCAGCCAAAAAGCACCGTCGGCTGCATGCCCTGCCGACAGAATGGCCGACTCCTTGTCTTGAGAAAAGCTATAGACAATGGCAGTGCCGTTGCTGCTCATCTTGAGCTCATCACCCAAAGTAGATGTCAACAGACGCTGCGGTGAACCGCTGTACTTATCATCGGAAATGCAGCTGACTGGACGCAACGTAGCGCGGTCAAGCCATTGCGTTCCCACAATGCCATTGAAATAAGGCGTGGCTCCGGAAGACAAGGTGGCAGTGGCTGATGAACGGTCAATAGGAGTGAAGGGATAGCGTCCTCCCTCATAGACCAATCCCTGCTGCATGAGACGGCGAAAGCCACCCTGACCGTAAAGAGGGTAGAAAGCCTCCATATAGTCGGTGCGCAGCTGGTCGATGGTCACATTGACCACCAAACGCGGTGCAAGCCCAAAGGCCTGCATCTCAGCGGATGTCAGCGCAGCGATAATGAAAGCTAAATATCTCATTCTTTATATTATTTTCTTATTAGTATTTAGAGAGGAAGCGTATTTGCCTTTGGCATGAACGCAATAATTGACGATACATCTGTCCAACAAACATAATGCCAAAATGTTCATCCCCGACGCATAATCTTGTAAGAGGTTGCCGACGAAGAACAGTAAAATACAGACAGTAAACACCGTCCACCATATACTGTACTGACTTCTCCGGCTCTTTCTCACTACTGAATAAAAGGCGATGAGCGACAGGGGATTGAGCAACAGTATCTGTAAATTAAGGCTGACTGTCGGATGTTTGGAGAAGATCATCAGAAACAACACGAAACCAGCCAATCCGTCGGCCAGCAACAAAGCCAGATCGATGCCCCAATAGATTTTTTTTCTACGGTATTCTCTCACGCTGGCAAGCACCACCACCAGTGTCAGTATAGAGATGACAACCCTCGGTGTGAAGATATCGAAGATGGAGCTACCCGTCGCTGGTGTCTGAGCCTCAAGTACCGTCCAAGTACTGTCAACAAGATCTGCCGGAGACTGGTGCTCGCGGAAGACCTTTGCCGAAGCGAAGGAAGCTCGCAAAGAGTCGGGAAGAAACTGCTGCTGACGCAGCGTCGTCTGTCGGTCGGCTTTCACTCCCAACAGCAGGTCACAGCCAAAGCTGTCCCACGGGTGCTGCTCATCCCACTGGTGCACCATAGCGCGGTAGGAACTCGTCACGGACGCATTGACACGATAACCCACGTGACCATGTATATGGTCAATGATCATGTCACGTGCTCTTGACGAACAATTGTCATAGAAGAAATTGTAACGGTATACCTTGTTCTCGGGCCGGGCATTGAGAGCCAACGCATTGATGATATCGAGTTTTTCTTGCCGTGTGAGCCTGATACGCTGCTCGACGACTCCTCTTCCCTCTTCGGTATATTCCTCCATGAAGAGATCAAAAGGGTAAATACCCATTTCGTAGTCGCAAAGCCCGAAGACGAAGCGAGGTATGAAATAGGGTGTATGATAATTGAACAAGCCATAGTTGACCGCTACGTCCTGCCCTGTTGCCGCGTCATGAACGCGGATCGCTGTATGTCCAAATAAGCTGTAAATCTCTTTCCCCGGTGAACAGGTGAGTAGTCCAATCTCCACACTGTCCATTTCCTGCAACTGTCTTGGCGATGATTCTTGCGCACAAAGGTTTGTCGTTAAGAAAACCAAAACAGCGAGAAAAACAACTCGTAAATTTAGCTTTAAACGTTTCACGATGCAAAAATACCTTATTATTTTCACTTTCGTGCGTTAATTTCGATTTTTTTCAATACTTTTGCAGTTGACTTCTGCCAAGACCTGTGTGTAGATCACTGCGGTCGAGGATGGAAGCCACAAGTAAGGATAAACGAATTCGTTAGTAAACCAATGAAAAAACAACTCACCGTCATCGCTCTCGCTATGCTCGCCACTACGGGCTGGGCTCAGAGCGGCACCAACTCTCCATATAGCCAATATGGGCTGGGAACACTTTCTGACCAGTCTACAGGCTTCAATCGCGGCATGAACGGATTGGCCTTAGGCTTCCGGGAGCACAATCAGGTGAACCCTGCCAACCCGGCATCATACTCAGCGATCGACAGTCTCTCGTTTATTTTCGATGCCGGCATCTCACTGCAACAGACCAACTTCAAAGAAGGCGGCAGAAAGCTCAATGCCAACAACGCTGACTTTGAATATGTGGTAGCAGGATTTAGACTGTTCCGCCATTTCGGCGTGAGTTTCGGTCTGCTTCCCTATACCAATATCGGCTACTCCTACTCTACCACAACCTCTGTGGGCGACGTCAACAAGACCTACTCATACAATGCCTATAACGGTGAAGGTGGACTCCATCAGGTATATTTGGGCTTTGGTTGGGAACCCATCCGCAACTTTTCCATCGGTGTGAACGGGACCTATCTCTATGGTGACTATACACGCACGGTGACCAACAGCTACAGCAACACATCTGCCAATTCTCTCATCAAGACATACTCTGCCGACGTGAGAAGCTACAAGCTTGATGCAGGACTGCAATATACATTACCGCTGAGCAAGAAAGACCAACTCACACTGGGCCTGACCTATGGCATGGGGCACAACATCAACGGAAAGCCACAAGTGACCATCGTCTCCAGTAACTCTGTCACAGCGGTGGCTGACACCACTACCTATCCTGGCGCTGGACAAGTGAATTTAAGATTGAGGATTCCAAACACTTTCGGAGCCGGACTCACTTTCAACCACAATAATAAGTTTAAGATTGGAGCCGACTATACACTCCAGCAATGGGCGAAAATCAGTGCGCCCGAACTGGTTACCGACAACAGCGGCAACATCAGCTATCAGCAGGTGAAAGGATACTATAAGGACCGCCATCAGTTCACACTCGGCACACAAATCTGTCCCGACGAGTATGGTCGTTCGTTCTTGAAACGCATTCGTTACCGCGCCGGCGTAAGCTATGCTACACCTTATTATTATATAGGCAATCAGGAAGGTCCCAAAGAACTCAGTGCCTCGCTGGGCTTCGGTATCCCCATCGTCAACGGATATAACAACCGCTCACTGCTCAACATCAGTGCCCAATGGGTCAAGCGTAGTGCCAAGAATCTCATCACGGAAAACACCTTCCGCATCAACGTCGGCATCACATTCAACGAGCAGTGGTTTGCTAAGTGGAAAGTTCAATAATAAAAGATGTATAGGCATTTTCTCATGAAATTATCTCTGCATCATAGTCTTCTCATCCTTTTCTTTGTGTGCTTCATTGCCTCATGTACCGAGCCCGTGGAGCATACAGCACCTGCCGTGCGCGCACGCGACTCCGTCGCCGTGATGACCTCCTGGGGCGTCAACACACTCATCTCTGACTCGGGCGTGATCAAATACCGCATCGTAACAGAAAAATGGGAGGTCAATGAAAACAAGCGGCCGCCAAGATGGATCTTTGAGAAAGGCCTCTTCCTGGAGCAGTTTGATGAGAAGTTTCATGTTCAAGCCTATATACAGTGCGACACTGCCTATTATTACAGTCAGAACAAATTGTGGGAACTCAGATCAAGAGTGCGTGTGAGAACCAAGGACGGCCTGCGCTTTACGAGCCAGGAACTGTTCTGGGATCAAAACACGCATGAACTGTATTCCAACGTCTTCTCTCGTCTCATCACACCCGACCGCACACTGCAAGGATCTTATTTCCGCTCCGACGAGAAGATGACCCGCTACATGGTCTCCAATACCAAAGGATCCTTCTCGCAAAGCGATCTTGAGGGTGATAAAAACAGTTCTGCCTCAACGGGCTCCGACCAGGACAGCATCCAAAAGAGCCAAAGAAGCCAGGCCGTACCGGAACGTGGCGGAAAACAACAATGAGAACAGAAAATATTATAATAGTAACTATATTATTGTGCAGCAAGTTGATATACCACTTTTATTAGAGATATTGTGCACGATGGTGCTCAGTGCTTTCTTTTCCGGTATGGAAATCGCATTTGTCTCAAGCAACCGTATGTTGGCCGAGATGGATAAGAGCAAACATGGCTTTTCCCAACACATCATCTCCTTTTTTTATCGCCATCCTAACGGTTTCGTCTCCACCATGCTGGTAGGCAACAACGTGGTGCTTGTCATCTACGGCATCTTGATCGCACAACTCTTTGACAACACCATCTTTCGAGGATGTACGGCAGGGTTTACCGTACCCGCCGACACCATCCTCTCAACTCTCATCATGCTCTTCACCGGTGAATTTCTCCCTAAGTCATTGTTCAAGAGCATCCCCAACACCATGCTGACGGTGTTCTCTCCCATCGCTTATGTCTTCTATATCATCCTTTGGCCCATCAGCAAATTCGCGACTTTCCTCTCTAAAGCCATTTTGCGCATCTTCGGTGTGCGTATGCCGAAGGAAGAAGGCGACGAAGGATTTACAAAAGTGGATCTCGACTACTTAATCCACACTTCCATTGACAACGCACCCAACGAAGATGCTGTCGACGATGAGGTGAAAATTTTCCAAAACGCACTCGACTTCCCTGATCTGAAGGTACGCGACTGTATGATCCCACGCACGGAAATCAATGCGGTCAACATGGAAACATGCAGTTTGGAGGAACTGAAACAAAAGTTTGTGGAGAGTGGAAACTCCAAAATCATCGTCTATCGCGAAGATATTGACCATATCGTGGGATATATCCATAGCCACGAGATGTTTCGTGACCCCAAAAGATGGCAGGATCATATCCGCACACTGCCCTTCGTGCCTGAAACAATGCTCGCGCAAAAACTCATGCGCATCTTCCTGCAACAGAAGAAAAGCCTCGGTGTGGTCATCGACGAGTTCGGGGGTACCAGCGGACTGGTGTCGTTGGAGGATATCGTGGAGGAGATCTTTGGCGATATCGAGGATGAGCACGATACAGATCACTACATCGCTAAGAAAATCGACGAACATGACTATCTGCTCTCAGCCCGACTCGAAATCGACAAAGTCAACGAAGAATTCGGACTGGAATTGCCAGAGAGTGACGAATATATGACAATAGGCGGACTCATCCTGCACGAATATCAAAGTTTCCCGAAACTCAACGAAATCATCAAGATAGACAAGTTCGAATTTAAAATCATTAAAAGCACGATGACGAAAATAGAGCTCGTCAAATTGCATATCAATGAATAAATAAGCATCTCAGACGTTTTTTTCTTTAAAACCTTCCCTCGTTTGCTATTTATTTAGTAAATTTGTACGCTTTAAAAGCGTATGCTTTAATATGAAAAATCAATAAACAAAAAATACAATTATCAAAAAGAAATGGCAGCATTAGGAAAAATTAGAAGCAGAAGTGTCGCTCTGATCGCCATCATCGGTTTCGGCCTTTTCGCTTTCATCGCCGAAGAGGCCTTCCGTTCTTGCGAATCCTCTCGCAACAATGAGCGCCAGCAAATCGGTGAGGTATTAGGAGACAAAATCAATTACGAGGACTTTGCCAAGCAAGTGGATGAAGCTCAGCAGGCAATGAAGTTCATGGGGCAGGAAAATCTCAACGACGACCAGCTTAATCAACTTCGTGACCAAGTGTGGAACAACTTCGTGCAGTATCGCCTCATCGAAAACGAGTGCGATAAGTTGGGCATGACCGTGACAGACCAGGAAATGCAGAATGTGCTCAACGAGGGCACCAACCAAATGCTCCTCTCCACACCTTTCGTCAATCAGCAGACTGGGCGTTTCGATGCAAACCAGCTCAAGCAATTCCTCGCTCAGTATAAACAGGCTCAGGCTCAACAGCAGAACCCACAAATGGCAGAGCAGATGGATGCCATCTACAAATATTGGACATACATTGAAAAGACTCTCCGTCAGCAACTGCTCATTCAGAAATACAACGGACTGCTTGCTCACTGTCTGCTATCCAACCCTGTTGAGGCTAAGATGGCCTTCAACGAAGAGAGCCAGGAGAGCCAAATCCAGCTGGCTTCCTATCCCTACTCCAGTATTCAGGATTCCAAAGTAAACATCTCTGACGCTGACCTCCAGGCTAAATACGATGAGCTGAAAGCTCGTTTTCGCCAGTATGTTGAAAGTCGGGACATCAAGTATGTAGACGTTCAGATCTCAGCTTCTCCCGCTGACCGCGCAGCACTGCTGAAGCAATTCAAGGGTTGGGCTGGCCAACTGCAAGCCGCCGCTGATCCTTCTGAGATCGTACGCAAGAGCACTTCTTCTGTTCCCTACATGGGAATTCCCGTTGGCAAGGAGGCTTTCCCAACAGATATCGCTGACAAGCTCGACTCTATGTCTGTCGGTCAGACTTTGGGTCCTGTGGAGAACAAGCAAGACAATACTTTCAATATTGTCAAGCTGGTTGCAAAGCAAGAGCTCCCTGACTCTGTGCAGTTCCGCGCCATTCAAATCGCCGGTACTACTCCAGATGAGGCTCACAAGACTGCAGACTCTGTTTACAACGCTTTAAAGGCCGGAGCTGATTTCGCCGCGATTGCCAAGAAATATAATCAGGAAGGTAAAGAGCAGTGGCTGACAACAAAGATGTATGAATACTCTACATCCATGGACAACGATTCCAAAAACTATCTCAACACACTGCTCACCTCTAACGTCAATGAGCTGAAAAACGTTCAGCTGACTCAAGGCAACCTGATTGTTCAAGTTCTCGACCGCAAGAATATGGTAGAGAAGTACACGGCTGCTGTCATCAAGAAGCCAATCGACTACTCCAATACGACACGTAGCAATGTCTACAATAAGTTCAGCACCTTCGTCAGTGCCAATCAGACGCCCGCTGACATCGTGAAGAACGCAGCGCGTAGCGGCTATTCTGTTCAAGAAGCAAAAGACGTGACCACCAGTCAGCACAATCTTGCAGGCATCAAGTCTACGCGCGACGCTATGAAGTGGCTTTTCGCCGCCAAGGAGGGTGAAGTTTCACCAATGTATGAGTGCGGTGACAACGGCAACAACCTTTTGCTCATCGTCTGCGAGAAGATCCATCCGATTGGCTACCGTGACCTCAGTGATCCTCAGGTAAAGGAGATGGTCAAGCAAGAAGTGATGCGTGACAAAAAGGCCGAGATGCTCATTGCTAAGGCAAAAGGTGCTAACAGCATCAACGCCGCCAAAGCTAAGGGTGCCATCATCTCTGCTGTCAACCAGGTGACTTTTGCCGCTCCCGTATTCGTCCAGTCTACTGGAGGAAGCGAACCAGCCCTGAGTGGAGCTGTTTACGCAACAAAGCCCGGAGCATTCAGCAGCCATCCTGTTAAGGGCCTGGCCGGTGTCTATCAGTTCCAGGTCGTCAGTCGCAAGAAGAACGCACTGAAGTTCAATGAGGCTCAGGAAGAGATGAAGCTCCGTCAGCGCTCTATGCAGTACGCCGGCAACTTCATGAACGAGCTCTATGTCAAGGCTAAGGTTGTCGACAACCGCTACCTCTTCTTCTAAGCAAGATATAAGGAATATATATAAAGAAAACAGGGAAAAGGCATAAACCTTTTCCCTGTTTTTTTTTGTATTTCAAGTATGCTATCTATGAATTTCCAATTTCTATCTCTCTCACTGTACCTTCGGTAAAGGATAATCGTATTTATGAGAGCCAAAGACACTGTCTTTATAAGGATCGCGATACCAATCTTTCTCTACTGACAATTGTAATGAGAACGAAGGCGACGGCTTCCACAGCACTGAAGCCCCAACCCTGTCCACATTATTGAAGAAGTTAGAACCAGCACCATAGCTATAAGCACCTATCCCATAAGGACCCCAACCAAATGGACTCATCAGGCTCTGATACCCCAACGGCGAACATCCATAATAAGAATAAGGATAAAAGCCATTAGAGCCTATCGACTTCTGACCGTAAATGAAGGCTGACCATTGGTCATTAAACCGATAACCTAACTCGGCATAAACAGACCCTGTCACATAATTGTTCGCACCCTCATTGACATGACTGAGGCTGCCGCCAACAACGAGACTCCCTTTCTTGCCAATGGGTGTCGCATATGCGACATTAGCCGTTTGGGCAAAGCCACTGTGATGGCGCCTGCCACCGAAAGTGGTGTAAGCACTCAAATCCATGCTGGCGTTGAGACCGGCATGAAGACTGTTGCCATCACTCCATTCACCACTTGGCGTCACTTCAGCATACAGAGGTGCATCGCTCTTTAGTCCCTGAGCAGACTTCGGGATGGAATCCTGATATGCTTGGGCACTGACGCCAGTGCTCAACAGCAACAAGCCTACCAATATATAATTACTTTTATTCATCTTCTCTTTAATTAGTTCCGGCAAAGACCAATCATCATCAAGCTTTTCCAAAAGATGATTTTCTTGGCCCTGCCTCTATTGTTTTGCAAAGATAAGAAAAGATCGAATGCTCTATCTGCCACTTCATCATTTTTAGAGTAGTTTTGATTAAAAATACATAAATGCGCCCCTTCAGCATTTGATTTCCCTCGGGATAATGTGGCAAAGAGGTTGATTCTTATTATCTTTGCACATTATATATAATATAAAATATCACGATATCATGGAAAAGAAACCATCATCAACACCTGATAAGTCTACAACATTGTTGAACCAGGCTAAAGCAATGGCAGTTCAAGGCAATAAAGTCGTTGCCGTGGCTTTGCTCAGTCAATATATTGCTTGCACACCGGAAAAAGAAACAGAAGAAGCTCATCGCTTGCGCGGTGACCTGCTCCTGCAAATGGGAGACAAACGGGGAGCGGAAGAAGATGCCGAAGCGGTGTTACGCATCAATCCATCACTGGCAAACGGCCATTTTCGGCTCGACTAAATATTAATTTTCTATCTCTTGCGCATTTTTTCTAAGGAAATGTTTGCATATATCAGATATTTGTTTTACTTTTGCACAAAATAAAAGAATAACATTATGAAGTCATTTGCATCTTTCCGTTATTATTATTTTTACTTTGCATGGAAATGCGAAGCGGGAAGTTGCGTGTAGATTTCAACTTAAGACTGACAATAACCCATAAAGGTTTGCATACAAGGTCCCGCTTCATAAATTATGAGGTGGGATTTTTTGTAACATGAACCCAAGAAATTGATAAGTACATAAATAAGAACATAAATAACGTCAGATAGATGAAGAGAATAGCAATACAGGGACGGGTAGGATCCTTTCATGACATCGCCGCCCATGAATATTTCGAGGGCGAGCAAATACAGCTTATCTGCTGCGACACTTTCGAACAAGTGTTCGAGAATATCAAACGCGATCCTACTGTCATCGGACTGGTGGCTATTGAGAACACAATCGCCGGTTCACTTCTCCACAACTATGAACTGCTTCGCGACAGCGGAGCGACTATTGTCGGAGAGCATCGGCTTCATATCACTCACAGCATCTGCTGCTTGCCGGAAGATGACTGGACTACCGTCGCTGAAGTGCATTCCCACCCTGTAGCACTGATGCAGTGCCGTCAATGGTTGTCAAACCATCCCGACCTTAAAGCTGTAGAAGCTGACGACACCGCCGGTAGCGCTGAATACATTAAAAACCACAACTGTCTCGGATGGGCAGCCATATGCCACGCACATGCCGCGCAATTATATGGCTTAAAGATTCTGGAAGACCATATCGAAGACAACAAGCACAATTTCACTCGCTTCCTCGTGATCTGTGCTCCACAGAAAGCTGATTTTCTCAGACCGGTCAATGCAGTCAACAAAGCCAGTCTCGTCTTTTCTCTTCCCCACTCAGAAGGCTCTCTCTCTAAAGTGCTGACTATCCTGAGCTTCTATGACATCAACCTGACCAAGATCCAGTCACTTCCGATCATTGGCAAAGAGTGGGAATATCTTTTCTACGTAGATGTCACCTATGATGATCTCGTACGCTACCGACAAGCAGTGGATGCGATCACGCCGCTGACACGCAATATCAAGATAATCGGAGAATATATAGAAAAATAACAACTGCAATAATCATCAATATGAAACCAGCTCAAAGAGTTAACACAATTCAAGAATACTATTTCAGCCGAAAACTGAAAGAAGTGGCAAAACTCAATGCAGAAGGACAAGACATCATCTCGCTTGCCATAGGTTCACCGGATATGCCGCCATCGCCACAGACCATTGAGAAACTTTGTGAAGTTGCTCATGATCCATCGGCACACGGCTATCAGCCCACTTGTGGACTGCCGGAGCTGCGCAAGGCTATGGCTGGATTCTATAAGCGGGTATACGGAGTGGACATCGATTGGGCTACCGAAGTACAGCCTATCATAGGCTCAAAAGAAGGTATCATGTACGCTACCCTGGCTTTCTGCAACCCAGGCGACAAAGTGTTGATTCCTAATCCCGGCTACCCTACCTATACTGCTGTGAACAAAATCTTCGGTACGCAGATCGAATACTATGACCTGTTGGAGAACAATGGATGGCAACCGGACTTCGATACCCTTGAGAAGATGGACTTACAAGGAGTGAAGCTAATGTGGACCAACTACCCCAATATGCCTACCGGCGGTAATGCACGGATGGAGACTTATGAGAAACTGGTAGACTTTGCCCGTCGCCACGATATTGTCGTGGTCAACGACAACCCCTACTCTCTTATCCTCAACGAGCATCCTATGAGCATCATGCAGGTACCGGGAGCCAAAGACTATTGCATAGAACTCAACTCCATGTCGAAAAGCCACAACATGCCTGGATGGCGTGTGGCCATGATGCTAAGCAACAAAGACTTTATCTCATGGATCTTTAAGATTCAGAGCAATATCGAAAATGGCACTTTCCGTGGTATCCAACTTGCTGCAGCCGAGGCTTATAACACCAATTCAGAAGATTGGCACCGCGAAAACAACATTGAGAACTATCGCCGCCGGCGCATCATTGCCGAGCAAATCCTCGACACACTGGGATGCACCTACGACAAAAGTCAGGTGGGTATGTTCGTTTGGGGACGTATTCCTGACTGTTATGCCAATGTAGAAGACCTGACCGAGAAAGTTCTTCACGAAGCTAAGGTCTTCATCACTCCAGGCTTTATCTTTGGCTCTAACGGTAAGCGCTACATCCGCATCTCTCTTTGCGCTAAAGATGAGAAAATAGAAGAAGCACTCAAACGTATCAAAGAATGGAAAAACAGTACGGCCAAATAATTAGTAAAAACAGTACTGGATCTGATATTGTATTTGAAATCAAATAGAAATCAATAATTTAATACTTAAGGATATGGAACTTGAACTTGAAGCTCTGAATTTACCGAGTGATAATGAGCGACCGATAGTGATTGCCGGTCCATGCAGTGCTGAGACCGAGGAACAAGTAATGAACACAGCCCGTCAGTTGAGAAGCAAAGGCTGCCACATGTTTCGTGCTGGCGTATGGAAGCCACGTACCAAACCAGGAGGCTTTGAAGGTTGTGGCGAGAAGGCTCTGCCTTGGCTCAAGCAAGTCAAAGACGAGACGGGTATGCTGGTCGCTACCGAAGTAGCCAAACCTGAGCATGTGGAGCTCTGTCTGAAATACGGTATTGACATTCTTTGGGTAGGTGCCCGTACCACCGCCAATCCCTTTGCCATGCAGGATTTGGCTGATTCTCTCAAGGGCGTAGATATCCCTGTGTTAGTAAAGAATCCTGTCAACCCCGACCTGGAATTGTGGATTGGTGCCATGGAGCGTATCAATCAGGCAGGCGTGAAACGTATGGCTGCTATCCATCGTGGCTTCTCTAGCTACGACAAAAAGATTTATCGCAACCTACCCATGTGGCAAATTCCTATGGAGTTGCATCGCCGCATCCCTAACTTGCCTATCATCTGTGATCCCAGTCACATTGGGGGACGCCGCGAACTGATCGCACCTCTGTGCCAGCAAGCCATGGACTTAGGCTTTGACGGCCTCATCGTTGAAAGCCATTGCTGTCCGGATGACGCATGGAGTGATGCCCGTCAGCAGGTGACTCCTGATGTTTTGGACTACATCCTAAGCCTTTTGGTTGTGCGTGATGAGACCGTGACCACAGAAGGCATCAGCCAGCTTCGCCGGCAAATCGACGATCTCGACAACCAACTCATGGAACTCATATCTAAACGTATGCGTGTTTGTCGCGAAATTGGCCAGTATAAGAAAGAACACAACATGACCGTATTCCAAGCCAACCGCTACAACGAGATTCTTGAGAAGCGTGGCGCACAAGCCAGCTTGTGCGGCATCGACCCGGAGTGCGCTGCTCATGTCTTTGAGCTCATCCATCAGGAGAGTGTACGCCAGCAAATGGAGATCATCAATCAATAATACGCTCTTTATATGATGGGCAATGGATATTCATTGCCCATCATCAATCAACAAATATTCTTATACAGAAGAAAAATGAAGATTCTTATCATGGGTGCAGGAAAGATGGGATCTTTCTTTATCGACCTGCTCAGCTTCGACCATGAAGTGGGCGTCTTCGAGAAAGACCCAAGAAGACTGCGCTTCACATATAATTGTCAACGTTTTACCACTTTGGATGAGGTAAAGGCTTTTGCACCTCAACTGGTCATCAATGCGGTGACTGTCAAATACACAATTCCGGCCTTTGAGGAGATCCTCCCCTATCTGCCTGCCGATTGCATCATCTCAGACATCGCTTCCGTAAAGACACACCTCAAAGAGTTTTACGAGCAAGCCGGACACCCCTATGTCTCGACGCACCCTATGTTTGGCCCAACCTTTGCCAATCTCAACCAGCTGTCTGAGGAAAACGCCATTATCATCTCTGAAGGCGATTACATGGGGCGCATTTTCTTCAAAGATCTTTATCGCGGACTGGGATTGCATATCTATGAGTATACTTTCGAAGAGCATGACAAGACCGTCGCTTACTCGCTCAGCATCCCCTTTGTGTCTACCTTCGTGTTTGCAGCAGTCATGAAGCATCAAGATGCACCGGGAACAACATTCAAGCGACATATGAATATAGCCCGAGGCGTCCTCTCTGAAGATGACTATCTGTTACAAGAAATTCTCTTCAACCCTTATACTCACGATCAGGTGGAGAATATCTGCAACGAGATGAAGGAACTGCTTCATATCATTGACCAGAAAGATGCCAAAGGCATGAAAGCATATCTCACAAAAATCCGACACAACGTCTTTGAGAAATAAAGCTTCGCAATTGATGTACTCCGCAACGCTTGATACAGCGTTGCGGACTTCCTATGCTCACACAAAGTAAATATGCGATGCAAAAGGACTTGGCCGGACAACACGGATTCGACCATCCCGTAGTTATTACTGATGCTGGTTTGCTTTCTCTCATCGCTCTATAACTTATTATTAATTTATGAGTTACGGTATTTTATTCCCATATAGCTCCAAGCATAGCAGCGCCTCCGAAGTGAAGGGATTGCAGTAAGGGCAACTTGTCCTTAGTGATGCCTCCGAGAGCCACTACCCTCGAGTCGATGATGCCCTCTGCAGCAGCCTTTTGAAGCTCTGTCAACGAGAACTGTGAGCGATAGCCTTGTTTGGAAATGCTGTCGAAAATCGGACTCAGAAACACATAGTCCATCTTTGACTTGCGCAGCTCTACTTCACTGAGCGAATGACACGAATACGACAAACTCAGACCGGAGCTTTTGGCAAATTTCGGTGCGTCGGGGTTACGTCGGTTGAGATGAAGCCCCCCCACACAATACTCTCCGCACAACTCATAATGATCATGGAGAACGAGACGAGGATAGCACCAAGCAGGTATCGTGGAGAGCAGACGGCGCAAGTCGTCGGCCGAGGCTTCAGGCTTGCGCACATGCACCCTCCAAAAGTAGCCTTCAGCAAGCAGTACAGCAATACGCTCACCCTCGTCCGGTAAGAAGCGGGGCGAGGTGATGGCGATGAGGCGTAGAGGTGACGTCATCCTTTCAGACGGGCAATGAGCTGTTCTGCAACCTTCTTACCCGACATAAGCATGCCGCCGAAGATCGGTCCCATACGTGGCGTGCCCGACACTGCAGACGAAGCCATGCCACAAACATACAGTCCCGGATAAATTTCCTTGGTACCGGCGACCACCTCACGTTCACCCTCTACCACATCCAGCGAACGTTCACCTGCGACAGCACCCGTAGGAGTGTCGAGGCGAATACCGTTCTTACGGGCTACCACTTTGCTAATCTCGCTGTCGTGTCCAGTACCATCGATGACAAATTTCGCCAGTACGTTGAGCGGGTCTACATGCAGTCCTTCGCGCAGCACCGGTGTCCAGTTGACGACCACACCATTGACGCGATTGTCCTTGAAGATGACATCCTCCACAGAATAGCAGTTGAAAAGGGTTGCTCCGGCATGTACAGCATGGTAGAGCAGCGAAGAGGTGCTCTCGATAGAATCGACGGTGTACAGATTCTCTTCAAATGGCTCATAACGTATGTCGAACTCGCGGATGATGTCCATGGCCTCTTGCTGAATGACTACCTGATTAAACATCATAGCACCGCCCCACATGCCACCGCCCGGTGAGAGTTTACGGTCAAAGAGAGCCACACGCAATCCTGCCTTGGCAAGATAGTAAGCGGCGACAATGCCGGACGGGCCACCGCCCACAATGGCCACATCGAGTTGAAGATTCTTTTCCAGTTTGTTGAAATAGGTCTGGATGATGCCCTTTGAAATTTCAGTTTCAATCATAATGGTTGATGTTTTTGTTATTTGATATGTGCTTAAAACATAGAAGGATGCTGCAAAGCAGAATCTCATACGGAACCAAGCTATAGACTCAGCAACGACTATCGTGACTACTATAGTGATAGTTACTGGCCGCGGCAGCTAATAGAAACGGCTATTTTTCTTCGCAGAGCGTGTGGCTGATGCGGGCCGCACAGAAATTGGGACCGCACATGGTGCAGTAGCGGCCCTGCTGTGGGTTAGCAGCCTGGTAAATAGCCTGGGAGCGTTCGGGATCGAGGCTTAGACTAAACTGGTCGAGCCACCGGAAGTCGTAGCGAGCCTTAGACAGCGCATTATCTCGCACCATGGCTCCGGGGTGACCTTTCGCAATGTCGGCAGCGTGAGCTGCAATCTTGTAAGCAATGATGCCGTCGCGCACATCCTGCAAGTCGGGCAATGCGAGATGCTCCTTGGGCGTGACATAGCAGAGCATCGATGTGCCAGCCCAACCGATGAGAGCGGCACCAATGGCACTGGTGATATGGTCGTAGCCCGGCGCGATGTCGGTCACCAGAGGTCCAAGGGTGTAGAAAGGAGCATGGTGACACTTCTCCTGTTCACGCTCCACGTTTTCCCGAATCTTTTGAAGAGGTACATGTCCCGGCCCCTCGATAAACACCTGCACATCCTTGTCCCATGCCCGCTGCACCAGTTCACCCATGGTGTCGAGTTCCGCAAACTGCGCCCGGTCATTGGCATCGTGGATGGAGCCCGGCCGCAAACCATCGCCGAGGGAGATGGCGACATCGTACCGTCGGCAGATGTCGCAGATGTCGTCGAAATGGGTATAGAGAAAACTCTCCTGCTGATGCATGGAGCACCACGACGAGATGATGCTGCCTCCTCGGCTGACCATGCCCGTGAGCCTGTCGAGCGCGTAGTGCACGTTTTTCAAGCGTATGCCGCAATGGATGGTGAAATAGTCTACGCCCTGCTCACACTGTTCGATGAGCGTATCGCGGTAGACATCCCAAGACAGGTCGGCAATCTTCTCGTTCACCTTTTCGAAAGCCTGATAAAGCGGCACAGTGCCCACCGGCACCGGACAGTTGCGCAGGATATGCTCACGCGTTTCGTGGATATGGCTACCTGTGGAGAGATCCATCAGCGTATCGCCACCCCATTTACAGCTCCACACAGCTTTCTCCACCTCTTCTTCGAGGTTGGACGAGAGTGCCGAGTTGCCGATGTTGGTGTTGATTTTTACCAGGAAGCGGTCACCGATAATCATAGGTTCCGCCTCGGGATGACGGTGATTACAGGGAATGACCGCCCTGCCGGCAGCCACCTCCTCGCGCACAAACTCCGGGGTGATATAGGAGCTTATGCCCAGCGCCTCGTTGTTCATGTTCTCACGAATGGCAACATACTCCATCTCGGGAGTGACAATGCCATGGCGGGCATAGTAGCGCTGAGTGCCTTTGCGTTCGGGCATCCACGTCTCGCGCAGTCTGGGCAGACCTCGCTCCAAATCGATGTCGGCATCAGGATCACTGTAAGGGCCGCTGGTATCGTAGATGAATACAGGAGCATTGTCGTGACGCGTTTCCTTGCCGTCGGTCACAGTTACGGTTGGCATGAGGCTAACGCGTCGCATGCCTACCCGAAGGAAGGGATAGCGCTTGCCTTGAAGATAAATTTTCTCGGAATGTGGATAATGAATTTTGATATTCTGGTTCATAGTGTTGGGTTAATCGTTTTGCAAATCTTGTGCATCTCTTCTACGGGGGTGGCGGCTCGGACAATGCATCCGCTCATTGCCACGCCGTCAACGCCCGTAGACAGGATAACGGGGATGTCGTCACGCGTGATGCCCCCGATAGCTATGAGAGGCAGCCGGACTGACAACTTTTTCCGTGCAGCCACGAGATGCCGATAGCCGTCGAGACCAAGCAGGGGCGCGAGATGTTCCTTGGTGGTGGTGAAGCGAAACGGGCCGCATCCTGCATAGTCGGCGCCCTCGTCAACAGCCCTGCACAGATCCTCCACCGTGTTGACAGTAGCTCCGATGATGGCGTGTGGCCCAAGGATCTTCCGAGCTTCAGCCACGGGCATGTCACGGCGACCAAGATGCACTCCGTCGGCACCGATGAGCGGGCAGAGAGCTACACGGTCGTCGAGGATGAGAGTGGCATGTTGATGGTGACAAAGGCGTACGGCTTCCCTGCCGACGCTCAACACCTCGTCGTCAGTGGCTCCCTTCATACGCAGCTGTATCCAGCGGCAACCACCCTGAAGTGCCATCCTCACCTCGTCAAGGTCGGTGTAGCGGTCGGTGGCATGTGTGATAAATTGCAGATGCTTCATGGCTGGATGATAAGTTTTTGTGGGTGAAAAAAATGGTTGAGCGGGCCGTGGCCATGACCTGTCGTCACCTCAGCCCCTGCCTTGATCGCTTGGCTCAGGTATCGTTTACCCTTGTCCACAGCGCAGACAAGGTCCAGTCCCCTTGCGAGATAAGCCGTGATGGCGGCGGAGAGCGTACATCCTGTACCATGCGTGTTGGACGTGGTAATGGTCTGAGCACTAAAGGACTTGACCATGCCTGTCTGTGTGAAGAGCCAGTCTGTCTTTGTCTTGCCGTCGGCATGTCCGCCCTTGATGAGAACAGCTTGACAGCCCATGTCAAGGATGTGGCGTGCCGCCATGTGGATGTCGCCGGTAGACCGGATGTTCATGCCAGCCAAAGTTTCTGCTTCAGGAAGATTAGGGGTGAGCAGGCTGGCAAGCGGGATGAGCCGGTCGACAAGCATCTGCAGCGTACCTTGCCGCATGAGTGAGTCGCCAGAGGTGGCAGCAATGATTGGATCAACGACAAGGGGCACACGGGGAAAGGATGAAAGGGTGTCTGCAATAGCAGCAACCACGTCGGCATCACCAAGCATACCCGTCTTTATGGCAGAAGGACATATGTCGCACATGACGGCACGCAACTGCCGCTCCACCAAATCAGCAGACATATCCACTACACAGCGTACCCCGGTAGTATCTTGCGCAGTGACGGCGGTGACCACACTACAGGCATAGCACCCCAAGGCTGACATGGTCTTAATATCAGCTTGCAACCCTGCCCCTCCACAACTGTCAGAGCCTGCAATGGTCAATGTAGAAATATATTTACTGCACATATTAGCTGTACCTCACTCTGATTTCATCTGTCTAACTATAACGATCAGAGAGGCGCACAACCAAGCTGTGCCCAACGGAAAATACTGGCAACTTCCTACGGCAGCATTACCTGCATCAGGTTCACGGGTATCATCTCAGCTTCGCCTTGTCGCCACAGGTGACAACGGCTCTGCACCCCTCTGACGAGCCCTTTCAGCCCGTCACCTTTCAGTAAGCATTAGAGACATTGTTTGTCCCTTTTGTCTTTAGTTGTGTGCAAAAATATAAAATAATGATAACAAAAAGGAGGATAAAGTAATTAATTATATCATTTTAACTATTCCGTAGCCGTGCTATATAGTCAAACAACACTTGAGTGATGGCTTTTCCACGCTGCTCAAAAAGTGATGATGAGCCTTTGGATTTGACGGCAGCTTTGCGATTAAAGTCATAGATCATCGAGCCATGATCGTCGATCAGTCCAAAACCATCATTCATCATGAAGAACGCATAGTGAGGCTCCTTCGGATCGAGCAAATCCTTGCTGAATGGAAACATGCTGTGGTCATAGCCCAGTTGACCCAAGAGTGAGGCCGTAATGTCCTGCTGGGAGCCATAGATGTCAACAACTTTCTTTGTGGAAGACAAGGCACCACCCGTCCAAAGCATCGGCACATGGAAACGCCAAAACGAGAAATTGTCGATATCGTCGGGCCATGCGCCAAGATGATCGGGAATCAGCACTACGAGGCTACGATTCCAACGGTCGGTCTTTTTCAGCCATTCGACAAATCGTCCGATGCAATCGTCGCTATAGGCAAAAGCATTGAGTTTCTTGTCGCTCAACCGATGGAAGGGCACATCAAAGGGTTCATGAGAGCTGGAGGTCTGAATAACGCGGAAGGTGGGACGCATGCTGTGGCTGGCGCTAAGGTCTTTCTCTACACGCTGAAACAGCAAATGATCGGGCACACCCCATTTGCTGAGTCTGTCTTCCACGGGAAAGTCATGAGCCTCGGTAAGATTCATAAATCTTTGATTGATAAGGAAAGAGCGCATATTGGTAAAATCTGCGTCACCACCATAATAGTAATGTGTCGCATAGCCATGCTTGACCAACTGAGCAGCTAACGAGGGCATCAAAGATGTCTTACGGGGAAACTTCATCAGACTGATTGTCGACGGAGCCGGAACACCAAGCAGGCAGGACACCAGTCCGCGGTCGGTGCGGAAACTGTTGGCATAGAAACGGGAAAACCACACACCCTCTTGCTTGATGCGGTTGAGCATGGGAGTGACATGCGGCACATGCATGATGGTGTCGGAGAAGCTCTCCATGATAATCAGGTAAATATCGGGCTGAGCTATCTCACGGCGGATGAGGCTGAGATGCATACTGTCAGCGTCGTTAAGTGGTTTGTGGAGGCTTGCGAATAGTCGGTGCGCTTCTTTGTCATCCATCAGTCGATATGCTTTGGCGAAATCGGTTTGGTGGGTAACGCTCTCCATAAAGGAAAATAGCGGATTGACGGCAGCATGGTTAAGTTCTTGATTGGGTGAGAAATACGCCTGTCCTGTGTTCATCGTCGCCACACTGACGCCGCCACGGATAGGAAGTATCAGAAGGGCGCAGAGCAGCAACAACAACAGGCTCTGACGCCATGAGGTAGGATTATTTTGCCATGCAAACCGGCTGAGAAGAAGCGCAAAGAGTTGACAGACGCCCCACGCCGTGAAGCCCATGGCAAGCAGCCCTAACAAAAGCTGCCACCACGCTACGCTGGCCATAGCGGCGGCAGGCGATGATGTGACAAAGAAAATCGGAGTGGAGTCCAAGGGGAAGCGCCAATAACCATAAAGAGCGATATTGGACACGAAAGCCATGGAACAGCATACGGCGGCTATACCGAAATAGGCCTTCATGCCCTTTGTTATCGTCTTAGACAGTCTTGGACTACGGACTACGGGCAGACTGCCAAGCAGAATGAGCAAGGACGGCAGCACGGTGAGATATCCCGACATGCTGAAATCCAAGGGCAAGCCATGCCAAACTACGGGTATCAGATGACTGAAACCACCGTAAAAAAGTAAGAAAAACGGCTTCTGCGCGATGAAGATCAACACCCACAGAAGAAATATAAAAATTATTAAAGCCGCAATTTTACCCGATTTCATCGATACTTTTTTATTCGGGCCACAATGTTGTAGTACCCGATTTAGTCAGTTCAAACCATGGTTCTTCGTCGCGAAGAGAGATGTCGTCATACTCAAAAGGCACCACCACCGTGTCGTAGCCGTCAGGGAGCACGAGTCCCATCTTTCCATCTTTTTCAGCGATGATAGGCATCATAGTCAAATCGTCAACATAGACGTAGGGAGTGCGAAGGAAGTCGTAGTGGGCACCCAAGAGCACATTGCCCTCATGGTCTTTGATGCCGTATTTTCCATTTTGCTCAAACACCTGATGATAGCGGATATACTTGCTTTTCATGCGCTCGACATAGAACTTCATCGTCTTTTCATCGGCTATCATACTGCGGAAATAGGGATAGGAGTCGCAGAAGTTGGCAATCGATCTGGCCAGAAGCATTCTCCAGTCAAGAGATGTGATCACCTTGCGGTTCAAGTCGATATAGCGTGCTATGGCATCCTCTCGATTCGGAATATCAAGCTGCTGCAAGCGTGCCTCAAACTTCTCCATCATGGTCAGAGAGCCATGCATAGCCTTGATATAGCGATGGATCTGCCGCCCCATCTCAGCGCAGAAGAACTTGTCGATCTGCCGTACTTCTATTTCGTCTCTAAAGATTCCTTCCATAGTTGTCCTTGTTAGATTTAATACCCTCGTGAGATTGCTCTCTCGAAGATGCAAGATTTGTATATCGGTTGCAAATGTACAAATATTATTTCAAATAAAACAAGGATTAGGCTACATTTCTCAAAAGAGACGTATTATTTTGCATGAGCAGGATTTTGCCACGGGAAGCGAACTCAACTGGATCACCCTCCGATAATGGTATCGGCCTTATATAGCGGTGTAGCGGTGTAGCGGTGTAGCGCCCCCCCCGATTAAGCATTCCCATTCACAGCCAGCGGTGTCCAAGCCTTGAAGAAGCGCAGCACCTTCTCCTTATTATATCCTTTGCCCTCTTCCAAAAAGCTGGAGTCCTGTATATGAAGCACACTGCCGTCGGTGTTGAGAAGAACAAACACCGGAAAGCCGAAACGCTGGGGATTTCCCAACCGTTTCATCAAATCTTTGGCAGCCTTGGCCTGTTGCTCACCACCAGACTTTCGCGGGTCATAGTTGACATGGATGTAGATATAGTTATCCGACACCACCTTGGCAATGTCACTGTCGTTGGTGATGAAGTCGGCGAAGCGAAGGCACCACGGGCACCAGTTGCCACCCACCTGACACATCACGAACTTCTTGCCCTGCGCAACCTTGGCGTCAGCGAGTGCTTTGTCGATCTGCTCCATCGGATCTATCTTTTCATCATAAACTTTTTTCAATGCTGTCTGTGCGTCGGCCAGCAATGTGACCAGCGCAAGAATCATAATAAAAACAATCTTTCTCATATCTTTTTCTTTTAAAGACCGTACTAAGGGGTAGCCGCCTCCGTCAGGCGGCCATGAAGTTGAGCACTTATATACTATCCGTTTACAGACAATTTGAAGACAGCCTTGTGGATAGTGCCTTCCGAAATGCATGGGGCGTGGCCGTCCTGCGGAAAGAAAATGGCAAACTCGCCAGGCCGCAACGTCATATAGCCACGCGGACAGGCATTGGGTTGCTTGGCAATATCCTTCTCCGTGTCAAAGGGAATGTTGGGGAGATCGCCTACCGGAACGTAGCCGTAAATCTCATTACGGTTCAACGGCACTTGAATGTCTATCATTCTGCGATGGTACTCTATGACGGCTTCATCTTTGGTTCTGCCTGGGTCGTCTTCAATGTTGACAAAAAGACGATTGGTAATGAGCTCATAATGCCCGTTGGCCATATTCTTCCAGTCATGTGATTGCATGAATTTCCACACCTCTTCGATAAGCGGGTTCAGCGGAGCATACAACATCAGATTTTCCAAATTGTCTATGATCATAACAGTGTAAAGATTAATGGTTGCTGATTTTCTATCTTCTGACGCTTGCGGTCTGGAGGCTGCAAGCAATCAGAAAGTATAAGAGCTCATATTCATTGTGCGGGTTCGAGCGTGATGATCTTGTCCGGAATATCATCAGAGTTGACCGACATCGTGCTTTTATTCAGTCTCTCTACTCCTTGGATGTCCCCCATTATCTCGTCAATGTTTTCCTGCACGTCATAGCCTCGCTGCCCTTCTCGGAAATGCATAAGTATTTTGAGGCACGGATGTTTCAGGTGGCCGATGATCTCAGCAGCTTCCTTGGAGTCGATGGTGAAGTATCCGGCACAAGGCAGCAGCACCACGTCGGCCTTTTCCAGTTCGGCATATTCGGCCTTCGTCGGCAGCCGACCGAGGTCGCCAAGGTGCGCGATGGTCATGCCGGGCAATGTCACGAAGGTGATGTCCGACAAGCCCCGATGCGCCCCGTCGTGGTGATCATGCGGAACGGTGAGCTTATGGAGTTGAAAATTCAGTTTCCGCCCGGTTGTCTTGACAAGATGCGCCGCATTGTGGTCTCCATGCTCATGTGAGCAACTGACGGCATCGGCAATGATGCCACGCGGCAACTGCAACCCTGGCACACTGCCGCATTCATAGGGGTCGAAAACAACCGACGAGTTCTCTGCCTCTATCTTAAAGCAGCTGTGACCGTAGTAAGAGATGATGGCTTTTGTCATAGCAAATGATTTTGGATTTTTCTTTGATTACAAAAATACGAAAAAATCTCTTGCAATGATCATTTCTCTTTCATAAAAATCATTAAGCATGTCGAAACTTTGATCTTGACAGTCGCCGGACTTGGATGATCATCCGTCGCAGCCCTGACTTCATCACATCTTTGGTTGCATGAAGTGTCATCATTGATTATCAGTTAGTTATAACCTTATTTCAGCAATTGATGGTGACGCAATTACGAATTATGGAATGATATCCCTCCTTAACAGCCCGGCAGACAGTCAATGTCTTTGTCCTGACTCATATTGCCTTGCCATCTCCAGATGATACGAAAAAAGAAAATCATGTACAGGCTTACGCTCCATGAGAAGCTAAAGTCTGTACGTGACTATTTTCCAAAAACTTATTCTCGATTCAGGGTGACGCATTGACGAAGTCAGGTGCAAGTTCGGTTTCGAGCTGTTCAGAAAGTGGTGATTGGGTTAGCTCCCCCCCATTCTGCAATTCTCTAAATAGAGATAAAAAATTGCCGCAGCCTCGCCTCATTGCGTGACTGCGGCAAACCGATAAGAACGTTTATTCTATTTCTTTCTATTTCATTCTATTTCGATGAACACGGGCTCGCCCTCGTCGCGGTGGTCGATGACTTGCATCAGACGGTAGAGGGTGCGGCGGCTGTCGGTGACTTTGCCGACTTCGGTGTTGCGGCCCACGAGGATGCAGCCCTCGGTGTCAGCGGAGGTGTTGCCGCTATGGATGCGGATGCCACTGTAGTGGGGCACGCCGACGAGCAGCGGAAGCCAGCGCTTGAACCGTGGGCTCATCGTCACCACTATCGGGTAACGGCCTTCGGGGATGGCGGTCTTGCCCTTGGTCTTGCGGCCGCCGTGGTGAAAGTCGACCCAATGCGGCTCAAGGGTGTCACAGAAATAAGTCCACGGGGTGAACGTTCCGCGCTCACGGCGGCGGATACTGAGGCGACCGATGGTGTAGGTCGGACGCTTCGCGATGCGTTTCAGATGGAGTTCTATCATGATTACAAGACCCTCCCGGCCTCCCTGAAAGGGAGGAGAATAGCCCTACCAAAGAGGAGGGAGGGATTTTTTTAATGGGTTAAACAATTGAATGGTTTTGATGGTTTTGCGATCCTCTCCCCTTGGGGAGAGTTAGAGAGGGGCTTCCGATACCTATAAATGCGACGGTGCGACGGTGCGACACTGCGACGGTTGCGCTTTCGTTTTCTTGTATTTCCTGCTCTTTTCTCCCTTCTGTCTTGGCACGGGAACCACCCATCCGGCCTCATGCCATCGCCGAATGATGTTCCGTGCGGTGGAATCGGTGATGTCCGTTTTCAGCGCAAGGATGTCGTGGGAGGTGAAGGTGTCGGCCAGTCGGTCGAAGACGGCTCGGTTCTTCGAGTTGCGGCGGGTGTCGTCAGCGTCGGCGGCATACTGCTTGCGGAGGACGTCGCCGAAGAGTCGGCACTGCTCCTGAAGGACGTATTCGGCCATCATCAGCGCGAAGTCGATGACGTGCTTCGTCTCCATCTCTCCCGACAGCAAACACGCCACCACGCCGCAGCGCATGCCGATGACGGCGGCACGTCGGCGGTAGGTGTCCATCACCCGGTCGATGCGCTGGAGCGCCTGCTGACGTTTGTCCTCTACCCACTGGGCGATGGCCTTGCGCAGCCGTGGCGTGTCGACAAAACCGTGCTTGGCGCGCAGGGTGCCGACGGCATCGAGGATGGCCTGGGCATCACGGTCTTTCCGGTCTTGGAAGGTGGGCATCGGAGCGAAGGCGGAGTCGGGCATCTCACTGACAATGACGCGCGAGGAGAGTCCGTTCTCGATGTTCTCGCCCTTGAAGCACTTGCCGAGGGCTCCGTAGGTGCCGAGGATTGTCCAGTTGTAGCCCACGCTGACCATTCCGCTCTCAGCCTGGTCACTGTTGTAGTCCTGACCCCACTCGTCGTGGTCGAAGGCGAGGCGGTAGATGTCGTATTTCGACGACCACGAGCCCGCTCCGTTGGTTTTTCTCAGGGTGTCGAGCTCCGAGCAGAAAGAATAGAGCGTATGGCCCTGGGCGTTCTTGAGTCGTTTGAGGAGCGTGGAGCATGAGATGGTGATGGGCACGTCGCGTATCAATACCTCCGGTTCGGGGTCGAGTTTCTCGTTGGCCCGGCGGTTCTTGCGTTTCTTTTTCCATTCGTCCTCCTTGCGGCGTCCCTGTTCGTCGTCCTCGTCCATGGGCTGCCGCCACAGGTCGATGATGTCCTTGCATACGCTCTTGCCCGAGGCCTGCTCACCCACGACGATGCTCATCAGTCCGAGCCGCTGCTCACGTCCGTCGCAATAGCGGAAGGTCACGTCGTCGGCATAGGCGGCAGCCATCGGCAGCAGGGCACAGAGGGCGGGCATCCGCATCTGCTCCGGCACTCCCGTGAGACTCTGCTTTAGTCCAGGGATGGGAGGGATGGTCGACTCAGCATTGGTTGGATTGGCGGGCGTTGCTGTTTCCGAGGTCTCTGCTTCGTCGTCGCACTCGTCGTCGTGGGCTTTCTCGTCCTTGCCCTGCTGCTGTTGTGCGAGCTGTTCGGCACGAGCGTTGATGCGCTGTACGGTGGCTGACATGATCTTCGAGTCGTCGTGATATTTGGCGTAGAAGTCGTGGATGAGCTGGCGGCAGTCGGGCTCCTTATAGAAGTCGGGCATCCGCTGGGCTACCACGGCCATGGCCTCAGTCTCTGACAAGAGTCGTGCGGCACCGACACTGAGGATGGCAAGCAGCGAGTTGTGGCGGGAGCCGCGCGAGTTGATGTCCACGTCTTTCAGCCCCGCCTGCTCACGGCAGAGGTCGAAGACGAAAAGGAGCCTCACCCCCAACCCCTCTCCATAGGAGAGGGGAGTAGAATGTTCTGCGGGCGTTATGGCTGCCGCGTTGTTAGTGGAAGTAAGGGTGTCTTGAAGCATATCACTCTGGGGGTGAGGCTGATGCGTAGAATGTTCTGCGGGCGTTATGGCTGGCGCGTTGTTAGTGGAAGCAAGGGTGTCTTGAAGCATATCACTCTGGGGGTGAGGCTGAGAATGTTCTGCGGGCGTTATGGCTGGCGCGTTGTTAGTGGATGCAGGGGTGTCTTGAAGCATATCACTCCCCTCTCCTTTGGAGAGGGGTTGGGGGTGAGGCTGCCGGGCGTGAGGCCGTTTGAACATCTCCTCCTCATTGCAATACAGCACATACTCTTCTGGCACTGCAAACGAGCAGCGCGCCAAATCCTTGCAAGCCTCATCAAAAGCCGCTAAGCCTATCTGCTTCGCCAGCCATTGCTGGGCCTCCACAAGTCCCTTGCCCTGGGGAATGACGAAGACCAGACGAAGACCTTCACCGCTCGGAGTCTTATGAATAAGAACAATCCCTAACCGCTTCAAGGTTGCGAGTGTCTTCTCATCAGTGATGGGCGTGCAAGTGAAAAGATGTCTCTTGAGCGTTTCCATCAGCGTCACAGACTCTTTAGACAGCTCCTTTGATTGCTCCTTGGGTTGCTCTTTAGGCTGCTCTTCTCCCTCCCCCACGGGGAGGGCCGGGGAGAGGCCTACCTCGGAGTGCCTTCCTATGTGGTCGATGTCGAGAATGCTTAATCCCGACGGCTCGGCCTCGGCATTGAGCCGTCGTCCATTCTTGAAATGAGCGTGAAAGCAGAAGGCGGGGAGACGGCGCTTGAGCTCCGACTTCTTCGTCTCGAAGTCCTCGCGGCTCATCTCGCCCCGTAGCAGCTGCTCATGACAGTCGGCAATCTCGGCGCAGGTCTGGCCGACGACTGTCGAGCGCATCACCGTGTGAAGAATCTCGGCGGTGCATGGCACCGTATGGTGCGAACGAATATTTGAGATGTAATCGAACATATTTTATTGTTTTGAATGTAGGCGGGGTTTATCCCCGCCCTAATCACGGTTTTGATGTGGGGGCCGGGGTTATCCCCGCCCTAACCACGGTTTTGATGTAGGGGCGGGGTTTATCCCCGCCCTAACCCCCGAATGGCAACCAATCAGCCTTAACCCCCGAATGGCAACCAATCATGGCGTTTTCATTTGTTTCTTGGGGTGAGGGCGGGGATGAACCCCGCCCCTACGGTTCCACCTTATTCCTCCATATTTTGTTCAACGAAGCTCGCGGCATCGTCCACCTCGTCGTAGATGATCTCGGCCGGGTCGGTGGTCTCCTCGCGCGGAATGCTCATATAGAGGCGGATGCGCTTGCTGTTGACCGTGGTCGTGGAGTGCTTCGTCTTGAACTGTCGCTTGGGCAACTGCTCAGATTCGTTGCTCTCACTGTAGGCCCGGAAGCAGAACTCCTTGGGCGAGTTTTGACAAATGGTGCCACGCACACGCTTCGGCGTGGCAAGGATGCGACGGTAGTCGTCGTCGGATAATATCAAATTAATCTTCATAGTCATTTGTTTTTTCAATCATCGGTATGATACCTATTTTCTTAAGAATGTCGTAGAGAAAGAGACGGCCGCGCTGCGTCCATCGTGTGTACATCCGGCAGCCGTCGGTGCCGTCGGTGTGGCGGTAGTTGAACGTGTAGCTCTGCACCAGTCCCTGGTCCTTGTAGGCCGCATTGAGCACCCACTGTCCGCCGACGCTGTACTGTATGCCGGCGCGGTTGAGGATACGATTGAAAGCCACTGCCGACATGCCATAGTCCTGCGCCACTTGCGAGACGCTCACCGTCTCGGGGCAGGCGAGGATCAGGGCGGTGTAGTCGGCCAAAGGCTGCAGCTTCCTCACCCGCTGCTCAGCCTCCCGTCGCATGTTCTGCTCCTGTTGGAGATTCTTCAGCAGTGCGATGCCGAACTCCGGAGACGCGATGATCTTCTCTATCGTCGGCGCCGTGGCATAAGCCCCATGGCGACGGATGGAGGGCAGCACCTCGGCGGTGACCCAGTGCTTGAACTTCTTGGCAGAAGGGAGCTTCGAGGAGAGGACGAGGGAGTAGAGACCCGACTCGTTGATGAATATAGGATTTTGTGTTCTGCCTAAGGAGTCTTTGATGGATGGGGTTCCGTTTTGGGAACCCATCTCCTTGTCATCATCCTCTACGTGGACATTCACGGCTTTTGTCGGATTCACGTACCCTAATGCCACTGCCACGTCCTTTCCCACGAACCACGGTTCCCCGTCTTTTTCTATTGCCCGGATATCACCGAACATCTCATGATGGAAATTAATCAACTCGTTGTTCATCGTTTCTCAATTTTTATGATTCGTACATTGTTAAACCATCTCCCGTCTTTCTCATGGGCGAAGAAGCTCAGTCCAGCCTCCACGATGTCGCCCTCCTTGAAGTTGGGGTTCTCAGCCCAGTCGCCGCGCAGGGTGGCCACGATGAGGTCGGGGTACATCACCGCCTCGGTTGATTCGAGCACGACCTTGCGGCTTTTCCACTCCTGTCCCGTGCGCTCCGAAGTGCCCTGACGAAGGGCGAGGAGCTTAACTACTTTGAACGTCTTTTTCATTGCATCTAAAACATTTAAAATTAATACTCTGTTGAATGGACGGTGCGCACCTATCCGGGTTTGTGCCTATCGTGAACAGCCTTAGCCATAACGAAAAAGCACCGCAACCAGCAGCTGACTGATTACGGTGCAAATGTAGTGGAAAAAGAAATCCCAATCACGATTTTCTCACGATTGGGAACGGTATGGGGAAAATGGGAACGATTTTGGGAATGAGAAAAAGATAAACGACAATTTTACATCGTTTTTTCTATAAGCCATTTGGCTATACGATACTGCTTGGCATAGATTTCGTTGCTTACAGCATATTGCACCCACTGGCTGACCTTACATGTCAATGCTGTGAGGCTTTGCGATGCTTTGCTGATGCTTGAGGCTTTGCATGGCGGATTGAGATTCTCAAGATTCATTTCGTTATGGTTCGCTCAAACTCTGCAATTTTCTTTCCTCCCTCATCCGTCGCAGTGTCGCACCGTCGCACCGTCGCATTTATAGCTATCGCATGTCAGGGAAATCAATATCGTAAAATAAGAAGAGAGATTATATAAATAACATAAAACACTAATTATTAATATATTAATTAATATTATTATATATAATAATATAATATATTTTTACTCTATAGTCTCATTTCTTGCCATTTCCCCGCCGCATGTCAGAACCGGCCTTATGCGACGGTGCGACGGTGCGACGCATGGGGAGTTAGGAATTAGAAATGGGGAGTTAGGAGTCTCGTCCCCTGGCAACGATATGTTCGCTTTGATCAAATTGTAATTACGCGCCCCTCAAACCATAAATATGGGAAAAAGAAGCTTACGCCTTTTTATTCACAGACTTTAACCGCAATAGAACGCTGAAATTTGGATACAGAGAGATTGTGCCGTAACTTTGCAGCGAGAATCAAAAACGGGGCGCAAATCATATACTCATCAAATATTCAGGATGTCAGCCGGGGTGGCGGCAAAGGTAGTGGCACCGTGATCGATGAGGAAAGGCTTGTCGCGGAATCCCCACAGGACGCTGATGCAGGGCATGCCACAGTTCTTGGCCGTGTCGATGTCGACATCGCTGTCACCGATGTAAACTGCAGTGGAGACGGGTTTATGGAGCTGGCGGAGAGCCTCCATCACGGTGTCGGGAGCAGGTTTCTTCTTGATGTCCTCGCACTCACCGATGGCCACCGAGACATAATCGGAGAAGAAGTGACGAACCAGTTGCTGCGTGGCAGCATAGAACTTGTTGCTGACCACAGCCACAGACTTTCCATTGGCTTGCAGGGTGGCGAGCATCTCCATGATACCGGGATATGGAGCCGTGTGGTCGAGATTGTGGTGGAGGTAGTGCTGGCGGAAGATGGCATAAGCCTCTTCGAAGCGAGGGTTGGCGAGTCCGTCGGGCACAGCGCGCTCCATGAGCTTCTTTACTCCATTGCCTACAAACATTCTCACCTCCTCAAGTGTACGGGTCGGCATATCACAGCTTTGGAGCGCATAGTTGCAGCTTTCCTTTAAGTCCCGTAATGATTCTATCAATGTTCCGTCTAAATCAAATATATAACTCTCGAATTTCATGTGTAATAGTGTTATCCTTGTTGAAATAATCGTCGTGACAGACGAGTTC
The DNA here is from genome assembly GCF_009695775.1 of Hallella mizrahii. Taxonomy (GTDB): domain Bacteria; phylum Bacteroidota; class Bacteroidia; order Bacteroidales; family Bacteroidaceae; genus Prevotella; species Prevotella mizrahii. Next base: position 36,298 of record NZ_VUNG01000034.1, read on the forward strand.
GCAATCGGTGCGCAGATTTCCGCCATGCAGGACGAGTTGTTCTCCCCACTCCAGTCGCTTGACTTTCGTCCGTCTGTTCTCGCCCTTCTCCCACTCCACGACATCGTGGGTCTCGTCGCTGACCACCACATACTTATATTCCAGCGGCAGTCTGATGGCGTAGGCGTTGATCGAGAGCATCCAGTCGCCGTCACCGATATAGTGCATGGGCAGTGGATGCTTCATATTCCAAGCACCCAAAGGTCCCTCGCTTCCGAGCAGCGCCACGCGCAGATGGCTTTTGATATGTGGTGCCGAGACTCGGAACACAATGGACCGGTCGAAAAAGGGGATGTTTTTGAGATAAGCCAGCGGACGCTTGGTCCATCGAAACAGATAGTGCTGCAGCGAGAGGTCGCGCCACTGGTCTTGGAAGATGTAGTTCTTTGAATCGTCGATGGCGTAGACGCGCGGTACGCCACTCCACTCCTTCCGGATGCATTTGCCGTGATCATCCTCTACCTGATAGTGATATTCCACGTAAGCAATGGGAAAATGCGAGAGCACCATGCTGCTGGTCTCCACCTCCCAAGTGTTGCCGTCGTCGGTATGCATGAGCAGGTCGTGGACGCGGCGATGCATCTCAGCATTGTAGTAGGTCACGCAGAGATGCATGGACTGCCCGAACGGAGCTCGGTATTCGATTTGAAATGACATCTTCATGTTTGCAAAGATAATCATTTTCGTGATAACACATTACTTTAAGCATAAAATTATTCAAAATAAATTCTTCTCCACGATGTTGTATCTTAAAAGTTTTGCCAATTCAGTGTTTTACTGTATCTTTGCACCGTCTTTTTAACAGATTAGTTACTATGACAAGAGAATTGAAAAAATACATCCTTCCGGCCGTAGCCTGCTTGGTCGTGCTGTTCGGATTCGGATATTATTACTTCTTTACGTCGTTTACCGGCCAGAGCAGCACCAAGTATGTCTACATTGATCAGGACGACAATTTCGACTCCTTATTAAATAAGGTGGAGCCCATCTCACAGCGGCATTGCTATCATGCCTTCTGCTCACTGGCCCGGCACAGCAAGCTCACCTCACGCGTGCGCACGGGCCGCTACGCCATCAAACCGGGTATGGGCGCACTGGTCGTCTTCCGTCATTTCAAAAATGGTATGCAGGAACCATTAAGCCTCACGGTGCCCAGCGTGAGAACCATGCAGGATTTGGCAGGAGAGCTCGGTGAAAAACTGATGGTCGACAGTGCCACGTTGGCCAAGGACTTCACCGACGAGGCCTTCTGCAAGCAATACGGCTACGACACGACCACTATTGCCGCACTGTTCATCCCCAACACCTATGATATCTACTGGAATATCTCGGTCGACGGACTGATGAAGCGTATGCAGAAAGAAAACCATCTCTTCTGGAACGATGATCGCATGGCCAAGGCCAATGCCCTCCGTCTCGATCCCATACAGGTGACTACGCTGGCCAGCATCGTCGACGAGGAGACTGCCAACAACGGCGAAAAACCGATGATCGCCGGTATGTACTACAACCGGCTGATGCTTCGCGATGCCAAATATCCCGAAGGTATGCCGCTGCAAGCCGACCCGACAATCAAGTTCGCCTGGAAGCAATTCGGACTCAAGCGCATCTACAACAACCTGCTCTCGATCAACAGCCCCTACAACACCTACCGCAATCCCGGACTGCCTCCAGGGCCTATCCGCATCCCATCGGTGGCCGGTATCGATGCAGTGCTGAACATGAAGCATCACGACTATCTCTACATGTGCGCCAACGAGGACTTCAGTGGCACCCACCGCTTTGCAAGAACCTATGAGGAACATCTTGCCAACGCAAAACGATATGCCGCCGCCCTCAACAGCAGAGGCATCAAATAAGCAACTAAGCAACAGACAAGAACATGACAATAGAAGAAGACGGCTCGCAAGGGTCGTCTTTTTATTGGCTCTTAGCAATGTTTTGACAATGGGAAAACGGTGAAGAGACGATGAAAAGGCATAAATAAACAATGGCACCCGCTTCACAGCGAGTGCCATCAATCCTCAATAGGTATTAGTCTTTCTCTAAGGTAAAAAGATTGTATTCAGGATAACGAGTGCAAAGTTAATCCTTTTTATTGATATTTGCAAATGTTTTTTTGATTTTATATCGATAAATTTTATTCCGAGCAATGAAAATCTATAGAAAATGATTATCTTTGCACCAAGAAAAAGTATCATTGTAATTATGGAAAATAGCAAGACTGAGAACAGCGAAGAGAAGCATAGCTTGAGTTTCGTAGAGCAATTCGTCAAGGAGGATTTGGCCAACGGCAAAAACGGTGGGCGCATACAGACGCGCTTTCCCCCAGAGCCCAACGGCTATCTGCATATAGGACACGCCAAAGCCATTTGTATGGACTTCGGTGTGGCTGAGGAGTTCAATGGTGTCTGCAACCTGCGGTTCGACGATACCAACCCCTCGAAGGAAAACACCGAGTATGTCGAGAACATCCTTAACGACATCAAGTGGCTCGGCTTCCAGTGGGGACATATCTACTATGCCTCGGACTACTTCCAGAAGCTGTGGGATTTCGCCATTTGGATGATCAAGCAGGGCAATGCCTATGTCGACGAGCAGACCGCTGAGCAGATCGCTGAGCAGAAGGGTACGCCGACCACCCCAGGCGTTGCCAGTCCTTATCGCGACCGCCCCGTGGAGGAAAACCTGCGTCTGTTCCAGCAGATGAATACCCCCGAGGCTGCCGAGGGATCTATGGTGCTCAGAGCCAAGCTCGACATGGCTAACCCCAACATGCACTTCCGTGATCCGATCATGTACCGTATCATTCAGATTCCACATCACCGCACCGGTACCAAGTGGCACTGCTATCCGATGTATGACTTCGCCCACGGACAGAGCGACTATTTCGAGGGTGTCACCCACTCCATCTGTACGCTGGAGTTTGTACCCCATCGCCCACTCTACGACAAGTTCATCGATTTCCTCAAAGAGTACGACGGCACAGCTGCCAAGGGACTCAACGACTTCCGCCCGCGGCAGATCGAGTTCAACCGACTCAACCTCACCTATACCGTCATGTCGAAGCGCAAGCTCCACACCCTTGTCGACGAGCATCTCGTCAACGGCTGGGACGATCCCCGTATGCCGACTCTCTGTGGTATGCGCCGTCGTGGCTATTCGCCTGAGTCGGTCAAGAACTTCATCAAGTCGATCGGCTACACCAAGTTCGACGCGCTCAACGACATGGCTCTCCTGGAGGCTGCCGTTCGTGAGGATCTCAACAAGCGTGCCACACGTGTCTCGGCTGTCCTCGATCCCGTGAAGCTGGTCATCACCAACTATCCCGAAGGACAAAGCGAGGAGATGGAGGCTGTCAACAATCCCGAAGACGAGCAGGCCGGCACACACACCATCACCTTCACCCGCAACCTATGGATCGAGCGTGGAGACTTCATGGAGGATGCTCCGAAGAAGTTCTTCCGCATGACACCGGGCAAAGAGGTGAGACTGAAGAATGCCTACATCGTGATGTGCACCGGATGCAAGAAAGACGCTGACGGCAACATCATCGAGATCGAGGCTACTTATGACCCCGACAGCAAGAGCGGTATGCCGGGTGCCAACCGCAAGGTCAAGGGCACGCTTCACTGGGTGAGCGCTGACCATTGTGTCAAGGCTGAGGTCAGAGAGTATGACCGACTCTTCAGCGTGGAGAATCCATCCGCCGATGAGCGCGATTTCCATGAGCTGCTGAATCCCAACTCTCTGCACGTTCACGACAACTGCTATGTCGAGGACTTCGCCGCCAAGATGAAGCCGGGACAGTATCTCCAGTTCCAGCGCATCGGATACTTCATGGCTGACCCCGACGGCACTGAGGCTGCACCGGTCTACAACAAGACTGTGGGACTCAAGGATACATGGGCCAAGCAGAGTAAGAAATAACCAAAGAAGGAAAATACACGATTGAGCGATAATTTCTATCGAAGCAAAGAGTTCAAGGAGATGCTCCAACAGTATGAGGCTGTCCGCAGCAAGGGCAGCTTCCCCTTCATGGACGCAGACGACTTGACCGATATTGCTGAATATTATTTTTATCACGGAAGGACGCAAGAGTCTTTGGAGACTATCGATAAAACCATCGATATGTTTCCGGGATCCTTGCATCCTTTAGCTTTCCGCGCCCGCTATGCCATTCTTGTCAACGGCAATGCGCAGGAAGCTTTTGCCTATGCCCATCAGATCAACGACAAGGGAGACCTGGACTATTTCTACACCATCGCAGAGATACTCATCGCTGACGGAAAAGTGACTGAAGCTGAAAAATATTTGGAGGAAAAGGAGGCTGAGGTCGACGAAGACGATCTTGAGGACTACTATCTCGATGTCGCCACGCTCTTTGCCGACTATTCCTGTATCAAGCAGACCAAGTTTTGGCTTGCCAAAAGTACCGACACCGATTCCCTGGACTACAAAGAGCTGCAAGGCCGTATAGCCATGGAGCAAGGCGACTTTCGGCGCAGTGAGCACATCTTCAACCATCTTATCGACGAGGATCCCTATGCCAACGGCTATTGGAATCAGCTTGCCTCACTGCAGTTTGCCCAGCACCATCTACAGGCCAGCATCGAGAGCAGTGACTTCTCTCTGGCCATCGACCCCGATGACTTCGACGCGGTGCTCAACAAAGCCAATGGGCTCGTACAACTGGGCAACTACGACGAAGCACTGAAATACTATCAGCGGTTCAAGAAACTGCAGCCACTCAATGAAGCTGGAGATATGGGCATAGCCACGGTCTACATGGCTCAGAACGAGCGCAAGAAAGCAATTGAGGCTCTTACCAGTGCTGAGCAGCTGTGCCCGCCGCAGAGCATCAACCACATGGAAATCCTACGGCAGAAATTCAATCTGCTTTCCAGCGACGGGAAATATGCCGAGGCACTGCAATGCCTAGAAAAAATAAAAAACAGTCAAGGAGCGACCCAGTCCGAGTTATACGTCATGCGCGGATTCCTCTTCCTCAAACAAAATCAAGTAGGAGCCGCCATGCGGTACTTTGGCCAGGCACTGTCCTCAGCCGGCGTAGGCCATGACCAGGTTACCATGCTCGTAGCCTACGCAGCCTACGAATGTGGATACATCCGCTATGCCCGTGAGCAATATCTCAAAATCGTGGACCATGTCGACAAAGGATCGTGGTCCGGAGGCTGGGCGTTTATTACGCTGTGCGACCATGAGCTTGGCGACCGCCGAGCTTTTCTCGCTGATTTGAAACACACTGTAGAACTTGATCCCGAGGCCGCGTCCTCGTTTCTTTCTACCCTCTTTCCGCAAGAATTGAGTGCCACCGACTACTACACTTATGCCTTGCAGCATCCGCAGATGGGCACCATGCCGTATGAAGAGCTGAAAGACTGAATGAAATAACGATTGACAAATACATAACGCAAGAAACACCATTATGAATTTTTTATCTTCACTGCTTGGAAACCTCAACTATGGGACGGTCTTCCTGCTAATGTTGCTTGAGAGTACAGTCATCCCGGTACCCTCTGAGTTGGTAGTTGCTCCGGCTGCCTACCACTCTGCCGCTGGTAATCTCGACGTTTGGCTGGTCATTTTCTTCGCCACCTTAGGAGCTGACTGTGGTGCCACGATCAACTATCTGGCGGGCTACTATCTTGGCCGACCTATTATCTATCGTTTCGCCAACAGCCGTTGGGGACATTTCTGTATGCTGAATCAGAAAAAGGTGGAGAAGAGTGAAAACTATTTCAATGACCACGGCATGGCGGCTACCATCACAGGCCGGCTCATCCCCGGCATCCGCCATCTCATCTCCATCCCTGCCGGACTCTCCAAAATGACATTTTGGAAATTCCTTCTCTACACAACTCTAGGTGCCGGATGCTGGAATTGCATTCTTGCCGCACTCGGATGGTATCTCCACACAATGGTTCCAGAGGAGATGCTCAACGACAAGATCATGGAATACGGCGAATACATCAAGGTGGGCATCTGCTCCATTGTCGCTGTAGCCCTCCTCTATTTCCTCGCAAAGAGTCTGATCAAACGGAGAAAGAAAATCGAGACCGAGGATTAGCCTACGGCTTTTTGACAGGGCATGGGTGGACGCTTGACGGGGATTCGTCCCCATGGGTGTGCAAGCCAAAAACACTCTATGGGGAAAAAAGCTAATCAAGCTTACTTAAAAGGGAAATGTGACCTTGACAGATCAATGTTTGAATTCTTGATAAAATGTTATTATGAAATCGTTACCCATTAATATATTACTTCTTACTTTGGTCCTAAGTTTTTATAACATAGGCTGCATCCATTCGAAGGAGAAAATTGTTGTTACTGCTTTTTTTGTCTCACCTGCTGACATGTCACAGTTAGATGTAGAGTCCCGAGGCTATACTCCGAACTGCGTTCAGGTAAGAGTACGTCACAGTTTTTGTGATAGTATAAGTATGGCAGACATCTATTTTCCTAACATAGGATCCGGCATAGCGGGTATGGCTGCTGATATGCTTATTTTTGCAGACATGCGAGTCAAAAACAAGACAACATGGGACAAGGTTAGTTGTCTTGATTTGGGGAAAGATGAAATGCGTAATAAATTTATCAAAGATATAGCCTATTCATATAGCCCGGGAAACGATTGCACCGTGGGGTCTGGAGCTCTTGCCGGAAAGAAACATTATGCGCCAGCACTATATACACAGTGCGAAAAGGGCAATTGGTATGCCATACACAAGAATGGAATATTACAAGATACTGTTTGCGTATATTTTGATATTGACCCTTCATCATTCTACGTTTGGACAAGTAAAATGCCTAAGACGGACGAAATGGGGAAGAAATATGTAGAAGTATTACCAAAAGAAGATCCACTTGATTTCTATCTCTTCTATTATCCTTCTTACAAGTATTATTCATGCATGATAGAGCCTACTCACCATTTGGAATTTCTCTTTGAGAACATCGATGACGAGCATTGTATTTTAAATGGCGATACTGTCATGGTGAGATACTACCCCAATGATAGCATTGCAAAGGAAAGATTTTCCTATGCCAAGGAGGCAGTAAAGTCTGTCGGGCAGTTCATCGGTTGGAATCTGTTACCTAAGAACTTGAAGATAGCAGTCTCTTCTCAATTGATGGAGATGACCTCTGCCTCTAATACAAGTAACGTTGTGTATTCTCTCGCTAAATGTGACACAAAAAACTTCTGTGTGGTGATGTCTGTACTAATAAACGTTAAGACTATTGATAGCCTTCTCATAGTCCCTCCATTTTATGTCCGAGGTATACTGTGCGGCCGTCCTGATTAGATGATCAAACAAGTCGTACTTA